>JASBSZ010000023.1 GCA_030148665.1 Alphaproteobacteria bacterium | reverse complement strand
CAGCACATCGATCGCGCGCTCGATCTCCGCCAGGCTGCGGTAGTCCACCGATCTGCCGTCATAGCTGACCCGCGCCACACCGCTGGCGCGCGCAGCCGCCAGGGCCTCCCGGCGGGTTTGAAGCTCTGCAAGGGTGGCCATTGCATCCCTATGTGTTGGTCATTGACATATAGGTCATCGGCACCTATGTGATGTCATGACCATTGTAACTGTTGTCGAAATGCCCGAATTTCAGCGCCGCGCCCGCGCAATCATGAGCGATGGCGAGCGCATGGAATTGATCGACCATGTCGCCTGCAACCCATCAAGCGGCATTTCCATCGGCGGCGGCGTGCGCAAGTTTCGTTTTGCGCGCGCCCGCAGCGGTAAAAGTGGCGGGTACCGGGTGATCCATGTCTTCAGTCCCGAAGACGGCACGCCTGTCATATTGATCACTGTCTTCGCCAAGAACGAGAAGGCCAACCTGAGCAAGGCTGAAACCGAGGCGGTCAAAACGCTCGGCAAATCCCTGACAGCAACCTACAGGAGCAAGCGATGAGCGACGCATTCAACAGCATCGAGCGGGGCCTGAAAGAAGCTCTTGCCCACGCCAAAGGCGATGGGCCGGCCACCATACATGAGATCGACATTCCGGAACCCGATGTTCGGGTCATTCGCACCAGCACCGGCCTGTCACAGGCGGAGTTTGCGCGCAGTATTGGCGTGAAGAAAGGCACCCTCCTCAATTGGGAACATCGTCGCCGCCGCCCGGACGGACCTGCGCGTGTCCTGCTGGCCATGATCGCCAAGGACCCGGAAATCGTGCAACGCACCCTGAACGACTGATCTGCTACCTCATGTAATTCGAGCGCAGGGAACGGCGCTGGTTGGCGGGGCGGGTGTGGTGCGACCACTGCGACTTTGCTGCACGGCTCTCACTCTGCCTGTGCCAACCTCTGCATCGAGTGCCGCAAGCTGCCGCTCCAGCTCATCCCAGTGTTTCTCCGACCAGCGATCCGCCCCGAGGATCCACGCCGCGGCCCGCGCATAGACCCGGCAATCGAGCGCCTCGTTGCGTTCGCGCAGCTTCTGCCATTCAAGCTTCGCAAAGCCGCGCTTGCCCTTCACCGTCACCAATTGCTCGGCCACCAGCTGCTTCAGCCATTCGCTGTCGATCCAGCCCGGCAGGTGCAATGTTCCGGGCGGGAACAATGCTCCAGAGGCCAGAGCTTCCGGCGTCGGTCGTTCGAGCCGCAAAAACCGATAGGTCTCGGATTTGAAGGTCGAGACCGCCACCGTCCAGAGCCGCGCGCCGCGGCGCAGGCGTTTGCCGGCAATGGTCGCGTCCACGAAGGTCGGCCCCGACACCGGGCTGGCCCGGTTGAACCCTTCCACCCCTTTGATCGGCGCCACCTGACCAAAACCGACCCTGCGCGCCCAAGCGTATACGGCCGACGTCTCAAAGCCCGTGTCGATGGCAAACCGCGCGATGGTCATCGGCATGCCGTTCGCATGGTTCCACGTCCGGCCCAGCAATTCCGTCAACCCGTTCCAGCAAGCCTCAGACCCCGGGCCGCCCTCAATCACCATGTGGTCAATCAGCCAGCTTTCCAGCCCGCGCCCCCAGGCCCAGACATCCACCTCGATCCGGTCCTTCTGCACATCCGCGCCCGCGGTCAGGAACAGGGCGCGCTCGGGCACCCAGCCTGCGTTCCAGTCCTCCGTGCGATCGAGCAGCCGTTGCCAATCGGGCGCTTCGCCGCTCTCCACCCAGGTCTCGCCGAGCGAGGTGTTGACGAAGGTCTTCATCATGTCATCCCCCCCGGCGCGGGCCGAGAGGAACGCCTTCACCA
>JASBSZ010000017.1 GCA_030148665.1 Alphaproteobacteria bacterium | reverse complement strand
TCGTGGACTTACCGCCTCGAAAGAGCGGTGGTCGTCGCAGAAAACGTATCCGCATCGGAGGAATTGATGAAGCATCACAATAAGATAACACTGCCCGCGCCGGGCCAGGATGCCAGCCTGGACCAAACGGTCCTGTCGCGTCTGGCCGCGTTGAAAACCCTGTCCGTCAAGGAATTGAAAGCTGAGTGGGAAACCCTGATGGGCAGCTCAGCGCCCAACAACAGCCGCGCATTTCTGGAGGGCCGGCTCGCCTATCGCATTCAGGAACTGACCTACGGCGGGCCAGATCGTGCAACGCGGCGCATGCTCGATTTGCTCGCTGACGAGGTCGAAGGGATCGCGCGCCGCAAGCATCAGATCACGGACCCTCGCAATCCCGTCCCGGGCACGCAGCTCATCCGCGACTGGAACGGCGTCGAGCATACGGTGACCGTTTTGAAAGACGGGTTCGATTGGCAGGGCCGCAAGTACAAATCGCTCTCCGGCATCGCTCGCGAGATTACTGGCACGCGCTGGAACGGATACCGTTTCTTCGGCCTGCAAACCCGTTCGCGGGAGGTTTGACCATGGACGGCAACACGCGTCCGAACCGCCGATTGCGCTGTGCGATCTATACCCGCAAGTCCACTGAGGAAGGGCTCGACATGGAGTTCAACAGCCTCGATGCGCAGCGCGAGGCCTGCGAGGCCTATATCGCCAGCCAGCGCGCCGAGGGCTGGGCCTGCCTGCGGGAACGCTACGATGATGGCGGATTCTCCGGCGGCACGCTGGACCGCCCGGCGCTGAAGCAGTTGATCGCCGATATCGAGGACGGGCTGGTGGACGTGGTGGTGGTCTACAAGATCGACCGCCTCAGCCGCGCGCTGATGGATTTCTCCAAGCTCGTGGAGATCTTCGACCGCCACGGCGTCACCTTCGTCTCCGTCACGCAGTCCTTCAACACCACCACGTCCATGGGCCGGCTGACGCTGAACATCCTGCTCAGTTTCGCGCAGTTCGAACGCGAGGTCATCGGCGAGCGGATCCGCGACAAGGTGGCGGCCTCGAAGAAGAAGGGCATGTGGATGGGCGGGTTCGTCCCGCTCGGATATGACGCCATCGACCGCAAGCTGGTGATCAATAGGTCCGAGGCCGAGAACGTCCGCACCATATTCGAGCTCTTCGCGCGGTCCGAGACCACGGCTTCGGTGGTGCGCGAACTGGACGCGCGCGGCATCCGTTCCAAGCGCGGCCGTCCCATCGACAGGGGCGCGCTCTACAAGCTGATGCACAACCGCATCTATCGCGGCGAGATCACCCACAAGGGCGCGGTCTATCCCGGCGCGCATGAGGCGATCATCAGCCCAGAGCTGTGGGACGCCGCCCATGCCGTTCTGAAGGGCAACACGCACGCCCGCGCCGGGCGCACACGGGCGGCCGCACCGGCCCTCCTGCGCGGGCTGATCTTCACCCAGACCGGCGCTGCGATGACGCCGCACCACACCAAGCGCAAGGGCAAGCGCTATTGCTACTACACCTCGATGGACGTGATCCGGGGCCGCCCAAGAGCCGAGCTGCGCGGGCCGCAGCGGCTGCCGGCGGCGATGGTCGAGGAGGCGGTGATCGCGGAGGTGCGGCGGATGTTGCGCGCACCCGTAATCGTTGCGCGCACGGCGCGGGCGGTGAAAAAGGAGCGTCCGGATCTCGACGAAAACACCGTCGTCGCCACGCTCGCGAAGTTCGATGACATGTGGGCCGCGCTGATCCCGGCCGAACAGGCGCGCGTGGTGCAGCTCTTGGTGGCGCGAGTCACGGTGGGTGAGAACGGGATGGACATCGACCTGCGCCATGATGGGCTCGGCGCCTTGGCCAGCCTGCTGACGCCGAAGACGGAAGGCGCCGCCTGATGCCCACGCAAGACACGATCCGCGTCCACGTGCCGCTCACCTTGCGCAAGCGCGGCGGCCGCCCGCGCATCCTGCCACCCAAAGAGATCGAGGCCGCAACGCCCACCGGTCAGGATCCCCGCCTCCTGCGCGCCATCGGCCGGGCGTGGCGCTGGCGAAAGATGCTGGAGAACGGCGATGTCGCCACGCTCACCGATCTCGCCGCCGACGAAGGGCTCTCCGACCGCTACCTCAGCCGCCTCACACGCCTCGCCTGGCTGGCGCCCGAGGTGCTGGAACGCCTCGTCGTCCACCGCGAGCCCTGCGCGATCACGATCTACGAGCTGTGCCTGATCGCCTCGCTGCCGTGGGAGGAACAGGTGGAGAGGGTGTTTGCGTGAGAAAGGTGTTATTTGCTTCCGCATTGTTGGCCGGCACTGATTAGTCAGGAATCACGAGTTATCGTCCCGCGAGAGTGACCGTTTCGCTTCTCGCTCCGCAAATCTCGCGCGCGCGATCACAGCTTTTCCCAATCTGGCTTTCAGGTGATAAAACTTCTTGGCCAAATCTGCGGCCTCGCTAGCGACGTCCTCAACATACTCCGAGCCGGCTAGTTCCTCTACGCGCCTTTGAATACGAGCTAGCGCCCTCGCTGTTGGCCGATGCGTGACTTCGAGATACGGGAGCCAAGCCACCACTTTATTCACCCGTCGCCGGAACTTCTTGAATGTTGGGTGGGCCATATGCGGCTTTTTCGGGGGCTTGTTCTCGGGCACAACAACTTCAACCCCGCCGCTTCGAGGGAACGCTACACTTGCTGGCTCTTCTGTAGACTTGGCCCGTTCGGGGCCTCCAACACTGCCTAGCCGAACTACAGTCGAACCACCGATGTATCCACCCTTTGGCGACATGATCTTCCCTATCAACTCAACAATGGCTGCCACCATCTACCAAAGATGGCTGCACAAAATGCCCCGAACCGCGGACATGCACTTTTTCAGCGGAAAGTTTATCCCGGAACACCGACAATGCTACCCGAAACCCACCCATTTTTCGAGTGGCAAGGTTCTTTCGAACATAGACGTAACGCTTGGCATGCAGATTGACAGGCCAAGAAGGCGCGGAACTGCTTGACGAGAAGCTTATGGCTGCCGTGAACCATCGTGTGCGGTGCCTCAACGGAATGAGGAGCAAGCTCGAGCGCAATTTCGAGGATGTCCTCGCGAAAAACGGGTACAGGTCGTGAAAAACAGCTTCCACCAGACAGGCAAGCGGCGCGTGACCAAGAAGGACGCGGCCGGAGAGACGCCGCAGGAGAAATGCCAGAGCGAGCAGGCTTTTGACGAGCGGCTCAGGAAGCCTGTCTGTGTCGTCCAACCGGTATTTCGCAATGGCCGACTACGGTTCGATGAAACGTCCGCTGACCTGGTGATGGATACGCCACTGCAAACCGAGAAAAAGGAAGTCCAGGCCATCCTCAACGTCAGCGGTTGCACCACGCCGCGCGTGCCATCCGCGATTTTCGACGCGGGCGCGCCGCGGCAAACCACCGTCATCCCTACGCGCCAGCCTGCCACCAGCCCCAGCCACTACGCCTCCTGTTGGTTCGGGCCATGTGCCACTTGCAGGCATTGGAAACAGGGGGCGAAGTTTTGGCGGGGTGAAAACTCAGGACATTGAAAACGCTTGCAAAAATCACACCGAACCGAATTGCGCGAGGTTCGCTCGGCCAGAGACCAAGGGCGGTTCAGAGACCGAAACCGGGGGTGCGGCCCGTCTCAGAGGTTCGCACCCAATCCGCAAACCCCTTTGAAAACAGGGAAAATTCCAGAGTTGGCCGGGGGCGTTCGATGTTTCGCAATGGTGATGGTGGCGGAGGGGACGGAACCGAAGGCGAAGGTTCTCTACCCTCTCGTTCGCCCCCTATCTGCGGCAACCATAAAACAGGCGCAAAGGCCGGGGGCATTGTCGGAAAGCTCGAGTTGCCCCCCGTGCAACGTGGCGATGGCGCTGACGAGGCTCAGGCCAAGGCCGGTTCCGGGGTGGTTTCGGCTACGGTCGAGCCGATAGAAGCGACGCGTGACCTTGCCCATTTCGTCGGCCGGGATGCCGGGGCCATTGTCGCAGACACAAAGACGAATCTCGCCCCTGTCGCGCACCAGTTTCACGCGGATGCGTGTTCCACGACGCGTATGACGCAAGGCATTGTCTATGAGATTGACCAGAGCCTGGGTTATCAGCTCGGCATTCACATCTGCCCGAACCGATCCCTCGGGCACCGTGAGTTCAAGGCCTTGACCGGCCTCTTCGGCCACCGGAGCCAACATTTCCACCACATCGCGGGCGATGCGGTCCAGATCGGTTGGCCTGGTTTCCAACCGCAGATTGCCGGTTTCCAGCTGTGACAATTGCAATATTGCATCAAAGGCGACAGAGATACCGTCGAGACTCTCAAGCGAGGCGGCAATAGCATTGCGCACCTCGTCAGGCAGATCATTGCGCAGCGCCTGTGGCTCGAGGCGCAGGCGCAGATTGGTCAGGGGTGAGCGCAAATCATGCGCAATATCGGATGAAACCTGGGTGAGCCGCTCGACATTGCTCTCAAGCTTGTCGAGCATCTGGTTGAGCCCGTTGGCTACCCGCGCAAGGTCGTCGCCAGAGGGCTTCGCGTTGGGGAAGCGGGCCGACAGATTCCCGGCCGCCACCGATGCAAGTACGGCGTTCAGCCCGGCAACCCGCTGCGCGTCGCGCCGACCAATGGCAAGCGCCATAAGCACCGTCGCCAGCAGTGCCACACCCAGCCCCCAGACCATGGATTGTATCAGCACTTCGCGGCTATCGGTGATCCACCGGCTGTTGCGACCGACGATGATCCATCCACCAGGCGCGTGAAGCCCCCAGGAAAAATAGCTCTCGCCGGCGCGATTGTCGGTCTCGGGCTGCATGATGGCGTCACGCCCGGCCAACAGCACCCGTGGCCCCTGGAAGAGGAATTTGGGCCGCATGTTGCCGATCCCTTTACCACCGCCATCGGGACGAAAGAAATAGAGGGCTCCGTGACGACCGCCCAAACCACTCGCCGTGCGGATGCGCCGCACGAGGTCCTCGGGGCCGCCGGTCTGCAATTCATCTGCCAGAGCCTGTGCCTCGGTATGTGCATCGTCAAACAGGCGCTGGCGCAATTCGTCGCCCATCACCATCCAGGCAATCGCGCCAGCGCCCAGGGCGAGCACCACGAATAGCGCCGACAGGGCAAGCGCAAGCCGCATCGCGGAAGGCAAGCGTATTGCGAGCCGCCCAATCACGGCTGCAGGACATAACCCACGCCGCGCAGTGTCTGCAGGAGTGGTTTGTCAAAGGGCTTGTCGATCTTGGCCCGCAGTCGGCTGATATGGGTTTCGACAACACTGGTTTTTGGGTCGAAATGAATGCCCCACACGGCATCTAGCAACATCGCGCGGGTCTGCACCCGGCCCGGGCGCTCCATGAAATGCTTCAATATCAGGAATTCACGCGGCTGAAGGTCGATCTTCCGGCCGTCACGGGTGACAGTGCGCGAAATCAGATCAAGATGGAGAGGGCCAACATCGAGTTCTGTCACTTCCCTTTGCAATTTTGGTCGGCGCGCAATGGCGGCGATGCGTGCTGTCAGTTCGGCCATTGCAAAGGGTTTGACGATATAGTCGTCGGCCCCGGCACCAAGCCCATCGACCTTGTCATTCACACTGCCAAGCGCAGTAAGAAAGATCACCGGAGTGCCGATCTGCGCCGCGCGCAGAGATTTCACCAGAGAGAGCCCGTCGAGTCCCGGCATCATCCGGTCAACGATGAAAAGGTCATAGTCTGCCGTGGTTGCCTGCACCAGCGCCGCCCGGCCTTCGGTTACATGATCAACCACGTGACCCTCGCCCGAGAGCCCCTTGCGGATATAGTCGCCGGTTTCCTGATCGTCCTCGGCAACAAGTATTTTCATGCGCCTTTCCCTCCAGATTGGTTACCGACTGTGGCACTGGTCAAGCCTGGCACAAGACTGGTCCAAGCGCGAAATGACAACAACTCGAATCTCTGGCGTGGCCTTCACCGACATTGCAACTTACGCCCCGTTTCCATGATCCTCCTGTCCGCTACCTCACGAACATGTAAGTCTTCTTTCGGCGCCTCAAAGATCCATACCGTGGCCGGAAAGGGATTGGCGGGTCGCGTTGAGCGCGTCGAGTGCATCGCGGGTGCGCTCGGGATCGGCGGCAGAGATGGCGATCAGCAAGCCCTCGATCAATGCCAGCGTGCCGGCGTGCATGCCAAAACCCTTGGGTCGTCCGCGTGGCACCCGCAGCTTTATCGTCGCGCGTGGGTCGGGAATTCGCCCTCCGCTGGCGGTCAGCAAAACCGAGTCGAGTCCAAGTTCCTCAACTCGGTCAAACAATGCGCGCACTTCCGGATAAGGACGATCATAGGCCAGCGCAATCACCGTGTCGCGCCTGACGATCCCGACCAGATCGTCGGCGAATTGCAGCCCGGTGCGGCTTAGCGCGCGTGCATCGATCCCCAACCGCACAAGCTGGGCCGCGAAATATCCCGCGATGAATCCCGACGGGCCGATCCCAAAGATGTGTACGCGCCGCGCAGCGCCAAGCAATTCCACAACACGTGCCACATTGCCGTGGTCCAGTGCCTCGATGGCATCGAGTGACGCGCGCAGCGCGCCGACCGCACCTGACAGGGGCGAACCGCCCGGCGCCTGGGCGACCTCGTTGGCCATACGTTCGGTCAGAGTCAGATCCTGACGCAGATCTTCCGCCAATGCCCGGCGCAATGCTTCGAGATTGCCATACCCCAGTTTTCGCGCGGTGCGGATCACCGTCGCATCCGAGGTACCGACTGCTGCCGCGATCACCGCAGCCGAGGCATGCAGCGCCGTTTCACGGTTGGCTGCAAGATAGTCCAGGACCCGCCCTTCGACCTCGGTAGCACGCCCCTGAAGGGCGGTGAGACGTTCGGAGAATCGCATATCATTCATGGACGCTACATATTCGTCGTATTTACAACTTGCAAGATGTCGTATATTCGATATGCAAGTCGCATTTACAACACACCAGGAGCCCCGAGATGCCACCCGATTTTTGGACCGTCATTTTCCCAGCCGTCTCGGCGGCCTTCCTGGCCTCGATTGTCGAAGTGGTCGAGGCCTTCACCATCGTTCTGGCCGTCGGCACGACGCGCGGCTGGCGTCCGGCCCTGGCCGGCACATTGGCGGCGTTTGGCGTGCTGGCGCTGATCGTGCTGATCCTTGGCCCGGCGCTGCAATTCATCCCGATCCGGGCGCTACAGCTGTTCGTTGGCGTGCTTCTGCTTCTCTTTGGCATGGGCTGGCTCAGAAAGGCCGTACTGCGCGCCGCCGGGGTACTGCCCCTGCATGACGAGGTCCAGGCGTATCGGGAGGAAACCGCCGAGCTTTCGGCCCAGACTGGCGGCACCGACACCCTGCAATGGATCGCTGGCATTGCCGCTTTCAAGGCCGTTCTGCTGGAAGGCCTAGAGGTGGCCTTCATCGTGGTTGCAGTGGGCGCCGGCAAGGGGCTCCTGGTGGAGGCATCGCTCGGTGCGCTCGCCGCATTCATCCTCGTCATGATCGTTGGCGCACTGGTCCACAAGCCGCTGGCGCAGGTGCCGGAAAACACCCTCAAGTTCGGCGTTGGCATCATGCTGTCCGCCTTTGGTGTGTTCTGGGCGGGTGAAGGTCTGGGGGTCGAATGGCCCGGGGCAGACCTAATCCTGCTGCCGCTGGCGGCGGTATTTCTTGTCAGCGGGCTCGGTCTCGTTGGGGTCGCGCGCAAGACATTCAATGGGAGCCCGGCATGAGCATCATCACCGACGTATTCAAGGAACTCTTCAAGATGTTCGTGGCAGATCTGCGTCTGACTCTGGCCACTCTTGGCGGTGTCGTCGTGGTGGCGGTTCTTCTCGGTCGGGGGCTTGTCGGCCCCGTTACCTCCGCCGGGCTGTTGGTACTACTCACCCTTGCCGTGCTGGCCGAGACCGTGCTGCGCGAGGCGCGCGAGCGGCGCGAGCGCTGAACGGCGCTTTCCGCGACCCAACCACCCGTTGCAGGCTGTCCATGATGTCCAGGTCCGCCTTGTTCCAGACACCTCCGGGCCTCCTGTGGCACGGGACAGGCTTGCAACGACAAACCCGGGTTTTACGGATATCGACAGGAATGAATGGCCCGCGCGGTTGCAAACCTCTATGGAGGAAAGCATATTCAGTGACCAGCACACGGAAAATACATCGTACATGCCGCACACGCTCGATCAGATCCTGCCGTCACTCGAATCTCTCGGACTGTGGTCCTACTGGATCATCGGCGTCGCGGCGTTGCTTGAGGCATTTTTCGTCACCGGACTGTTCGTGCCCGGCATGCTGGTGGTTGCCGCCGGGGGCATTCTGGTCCAGCAAGGCGCAATCGATTATCTCGATCTTGCCTGGTTTGTCGCCATAGGATCGTTCCTAGGTGGCGAGGCCAGCTACTGGGCCGGGGTGCTGGCGCGCAAGGGCATCGAACGGCGCTGGAACCCGGCGAAATCGCCGCAATACATCCGCGCCCGGCATTTGTTCGAGCGTCACGGTGGTCTGGCGCTGGTCATCGGGCGCTTCTTTGGACCGCTCGCAGGCTTTGTGACACTCGCCGCAGCGCTCTCGGGCATGCAGCGGCGGCGGTTCCTGATCTGGAATATTGCAAGCGGCGTTCCTTATGCCCTGCTCGTTCCGCTTGCGGGCTACTTCCTCGGCGATGTTTTCACCCGTTTCGGCCCGCTGGCGACGCGGGTTACGCTGTTTGCCGGTGGCGTCGCGCTGGCACTTGCCGTGCTGTGGTGGCTGGTGGTGCGCGTCGAACGGCTCTTGCCTTTTGTGATCTCGATCCTGCGCTCGATGGCGCGCGCCGTTGCCGAGAACGAGGACGTGCGCGCCTGGGCCGGGCGCCACCCACGCATGGCAGATTTCATCGCACATCGTTTCGACAGAACCCGGTTCTCGGGCCTGACCGCGACTTTGCTTGGCGCGGGGATCATTTATGTGCTCAACGTCTGGATCGAAAGCACCTTCAGCTTTCTTTCGGCCGACGCGATCGTACAGGCCGATACGCGGCTTGCGAACCTGATCCATGCGTTCTGGACGCCGTGGCTGATCAAGCTCTTTACCTATGTTACCGCGGTGGGCGATGCGCGCGTGGTGACCGCGCTGATGCTGGCCGCGCTTGTCTGGCTCTGGGCGCGCAAACGCACTGATCTCGCGCTGGGATTGATTGTCTCGGTCATCGGCAATGCGGTTACAATCGCCCTGCTCAAGCAGATATTTCACCGCCCACGCCCCGAACTTGCCTATTTCGTGGAAACATCAGGCAGCTTTCCCTCGGGCCATGCGGCGATTTCGGTGGCACTCTACGGCATGCTGTTTTTCACCATGTGGAAGCTCGAATGGCTCGGCCCGATCAAGGCAACGCTTATTGCGACGACCGTGGGTTTCGTGATCGGTCTCTCGCGTCTCTATCTTATCGAGCATTACCTCAGCGATGTGGTCAATGGCTGGCTCGTCGGCGCCCTATGGATGCTGATTGGTGTCGCCATCTCTGAATGGTGGCGCACGACGGGGCCAAGGCCCGCGCTGCCAACGCCGCGCAGTAGCGCCCTGCCGGCCATTACCGGCCTGCTGCTCGCCGGCTTCGCGGGCTGGCAGGTGGCAAACTATGACAAGGCGCGCAACGTGGTTGTGGCGAAGATGGCCGATCGGACGGTGACTGATATCGCCCGCCTGTTCGCTTCGGGCACCGCCCCGAATGAAACCGAAAGCGCCTTTGGCAATCCGCTGGAGCCGATCAACCTCATCGTGCTGGCGCGCAATGAGGTCTCTGTCAAGGATGCGATGGAAAGGGCGGGCTGGACCGAAGCCCTCAAACCGACCCTTGGCGCGCTGGCCAGCGCGGGGTTCGCGGCCCTGACCAACAGCGAAGATGCCGACGCACCGGTCACCCCGTATTTCTGGCAGACCCAGCCGAATGATTTCGCATTCCAGAAGCCCACCGCAGACAAGAGCCTGCGCGAACGCCACCATGTGCGCTTCTGGCGCACCCATTACGTCACACCCGAGGGCCTGCGCCTGTTCGTCGCCGCAGCCAGCTTTGATGACGGGCTCGACTGGCAGTTACTGCACCATATCGACGCCAATATCGACGCCGAGCGCGACCAGATCGTCAAGGACCTTACCGAGGCGAATGTCGTGACAAGTACCAGGACGCTCGCAATCTCCAAGCCTCGCTTGGGCGAATCCGTAGCTGGCGACCCGTGGTTCACCGACGGAAAGGCGGCGGTACTCATACTGAAGTGAAGAATGACGGGCGAGGCGGTCTATTGCCCCTTCCCGGTGCGACGTACCCAACTGGGCGGAATGCGAACGAGATCAAGCAGAGTGTCAGCAAGATCGAGCACAAACGTCGTCGCACCCTTGATTGCGCGCATATTGCGTACGAGTGCGACAAGCCAAACCGCGCCAAGGGCCACCACCATCGATCCCAGCATGTCGAGCGGCCAGTGGATGCCAAGCCAGACCCTTGCCCAGGCAACCGCCATGGCGACCGCAAGCGCAAGCCAGGCCCAGATGCGCGCCACTCCGAACACCAAGAGCGAAAACGCCGCCGCAAACAGGATGGTCGCATGATCCGAGGGAAAGGATGTCTCGGCTGCATGTGCAATCAACTGGTTCCCGATACCAAGCTCGAACGGTCGCGGGTGATACCAGAGCGCGGCGATCGTGAAATTGACCGCAAGCGCAAGGAGCGTGGCCATTGCCACCTGGACCAGGGCCCGGCGATCCCCGCTCCCCGCGCGCAGCCAGCCGACGACAAGGCTGGCGGCGACGATGTAGATCGCCCAGTCGGCCAGGACACGCGCGAGGAAGAGCATGCCAGGCGCCGGATCGGCGGGCCCGTTGATGAGGGCAAAAAGCGTTTGATTCAGCTGATCCATGGATGGCAAGAACCTGATCCGCATACACTTGTCAAGGCACCGCCACCGGTTCCCCGACGGCGGTGCCCTTTGTTTTCCGTGAGCAATCAGCAAGTATATTGACCGAAAACGGGCGAGCAATCCATAGCTGAACGGAAAATATCGTTACCAACCCGCCTAGACGTCCGTTGGCGATTCAATTTCTTCAAATTCAACGCCCTCACGCGCGAGAGTCATATAGAGGATCGTACCAGCGATAGCCGTCAGAAAAAGGAGGCTTGTGGGAACGGTACCCAGCCCGAGACCGCTGTCAGCCGTCGGCTGGGACAACCAGTCACCCAGCGATGCTCCGGCCGGTCGGGTGATGATATACGTCGCCCAGAAGGTGAATATAGGGCCCAGAAACCTGCCGTAATACGCCGCGGCGATGGCGGCGATAATCCCCGCATACACCAGAGCCGAAGGCAAGAAGCCAAGGCCAAGCGCCTCGGCGGCCTGGTCACCCGCCGAGGTACCAAGTGCGAAAGTTGCCAGAACGACCAGCCAGTAGAATGCTTCGCGCGAGGAGGTGGTGACCTTGTGGATGGACAGCGTGCCTTCTTTCGCATACCAGGTCCCGAACACGGCCGCGAGGGTGAGTCCGAAAACAATTGTGGTTGTCATCAACGGCACGCCGAAGTCGTCGTGCAACTTGTCGGTGATGATCGTGCCTTCGATCGAGATCAGTACCACCGAAAGCCAGTACCAGATCGGCACATAGCGCTTCTGCCTGAACTGCATGAGCAGCAGCCCCACAAGGGCAACCCCCATCAGGACACCGGTCATGGTGAGCCCCAGCCCGAATCTGACCGCGATCATGTCTGCAAATGTCTCGCCCACGGTGACAGCGAGCAATTTGACCAGCCAGAAATCCCATGTCGGAATTGGAACCCGGTTTTCGATGACGCGTTCGCCGGCTTCGCCAGGAAGGGTGTCCCACGATTCTATATCCATAGTCTCTTCTCCGTTTCTTGGTTTCATGTTGAATTTCCCCAACAGGCCCTGTCGGGAGTGGCGTGCTCGTTGGGTTTTCGCCGGCGATCGTCCGAGCGCCTCCCTCGTCAACCGGCTTGTTGGATCCGATGACCCTGATATGAGGTGGCAATCACGTGATACCATGCGCTGACATTACAATGACGTAAGGTTCGATTGTCGGAAGGACTGGACAATCAGTATCTTGCCCTGGCGCGTTGCCCCGATGCCCCACTCGTCATTCGGCTGTTAGAACCCACACGATTTCGCGCGGCGGCCTTTATCACCGCGCGCATAATGGTTAGGTCTGATGGACTTGGAATGACGCGTAGAACCAGGTTCGCCCCGGGAGAGCGCCGAAAACGATCAAGGGACGGGAAATGCCTTTCTTCGCAATCCTCATGCTGGTGGCGTCACTCGCGCTTGTGGCCGTTCACCTGATCAGCCTCGCGCTGGCCATGCCGCGCCTGCGCAAAGGCGTTGGACCTTGCCCGGTTCCATCAAATGCCCCGCGCGTCACCCTCCTGCGGCCGTTCAAGGGGCTGGAATATCGGCTGGAAAAGACGCTCGGTTCCAGCTTCGCCCTCGATTACCCGAATTATCAGGTACGGTTTTGCGTCGAAGATGCAGATGACCCCGCCGTGCCCATCGTGCAGCGGCTGATCGCAGCCCACCCGGACGTGGATGCAAAGCTTCTGATTGGTAGTGATCTGGTCAGTCGCAACCCCAAAATCAACAATCTGATGAAGGGCTGGCGCACGGCCGATGGCGAATACGTGGCAATGGCCGATAGCAACATCATCCTGCCGCCCGACTACCTTTGGCAGTTGCTTGCACGTTGGGACACGCATACGGGGCTGGTGACATCGCCCGCCGCCGGAGTGGAGCCCCAGGGATTCGGCGCAACCCTGGAATGCGCCTTTCTGAACGGCTACCAGGCGCGCTGGCAGATTGCGGCCGATCAGGTCGGGCTGGGCTATGCGCAGGGCAAGACACTGTTCTGGAAGCGCTCTTTTCTCGATAAGGCCGGCGGCCCTGCGGTTCTCGGGGGTTCAATCGCCGAAGATGCGGCATCTACCAGGCTGGTGCGCGCAGCGGGTCTCAAGATCCGCCTGGCACACCGACCCTTTCCGCAGCCCGTGGGTCACCGGACAGTCGCGAAAGTCTGGAAGCGCCAGTTGAGATGGGCCATTATTCGCCGCGTGGCCTTCCCCGGCCTGTTTCTGGCCGAGCCGCTGACCAGCGCGATGGTCCCGCTTGTTCTGCTTGCGCTCGGCGCCGTCACAGGGGGCTTTCCCGCTTGGCTGGTGATCGGCTTCCCCGTGCTGTGGTATGGCGCAGAATGGGGGCTGGTGTGCCTTGCCAACTGGCCCGCCGGGGCGAAAATCATCGCCGTAAGCGTTTTGCGTGATGCGATGATCCCGGTGCTCTGGACATTGGCCTGGACGCGCAGTTCCTTTGACTGGCAGGGAAACACCGTGGGCCAAACCGGAAAGGAAGGTCAATGATCGATCTCGATCAGGTGGTACAGCTGATGCAGGGCCACGGTCTGTGGCTGCTGGCGCCGATTGCCATTCTCGAAGGGCCGATCATCACGGTCATTGCTGGCTACCTTGCGCATCTGGGCGCGTTCAACCCGTTTGCAGCCTATGTCGTCGTGGTTTTGGCCGATCTGGTGGGCGATACGCTGTTCTATCTGTTCGGGCAAAGCGGCATCCGGTGCCTGTCGCCCCGCTGGCGCGCCCGGCTGCGGCTGAGCGATACACGGCTCACCACCCTGGCAGACCATTTTCACGACAAGGGCGGGCGCACGCTGATCGCAGGCAAACTGACCCACACGCTGGGGGCGGTGGCGCTGATCGCTGCGGGGGTGGCACATATGCGCTTCCTTCCGTTCCTGTGGTACAATTTCATTGCGACGTTACCCAAGAGTCTGTTCTTCCTTGCGATCGGCTATAGCCTCGGTTTTGCCTACAAGCGGGTGGATGCCTGGATATTCTGGTTCTCGCTGGTGCCCTTGGTGGTGCTGGCACTCTGGGGGATCAACCGATATTTTCGTCGCCGGGAGAAGCGGAAATGACCACCGCACGCGTATCCTGCATCATCCCGGCCTACAACGAAGGCGCGCGGATCGGCGCCGTGTTGCAGGCGGTGGCGGGGCATCCAATGATCGACGAAGTGCTGGTGATTGACGATGCCTCAGGCGACAACACCGCCGAGGTCGCGGTATCAACGCCCGGCGTGACGCTGATCCGGCACCTCCGAAACGGCGGCAAGACCAAGGCGCTCGCGACCGGCTTTGCAGCGATGCGGGCCGATCATGTTCTGATGCTTGACGCCGATCTCGTCGGGCTCACGGCGGCGGATGTCACCGCGCTCATCACGCCTGTTGATGCGGGCCAGGCGGACATGACGATCAGCCTGCGCGGGAACGCGCCCTGGCTGTGGCGCGCGATCGGGCTTGACTACATCTCGGGTGAACGCGTGCTGCACCGCAGCCTTCTGCCGCCTGTTGGCGAGCTTGCAGACCTGCCCAACTTCGGCTTTGAGGTCTATCTCAACGAGCGGGTAATTGCCGCAAAGGCACGGCTGCGGGTGGTATCCTGGCCGGGCGTCAAAAGCCCCGCCAAGGAGGCCAAGCAGGGGCTCTGGGCCGGGCTCAGGGCAGATGCTGCCATGATGCGCGACATCTTCCGCACAATTCCCGCGCCCAGGCTGATACACCAGATCGCGGCAATGCGCAGTCTCCAGACCCGCCCGGAGGGCTAAGGAGCTCAAGGCCAAAGCCCGACAAGGCGCATGTCGAAGCGTGAGAAAAAAACATTGGCCGAGATGATGCCGGCAAGGCTGCGGCTAGTGCGACCCCGACTGCGATTGACCGCGCCACGCGCCTGGGCGGCAGCGACCTCATCAGGGACAGGCCATTGAGCCCCCCGATCGGCCCCGCCAGGGATCCCGGGCGCAGCTTGCCTGCCAACACCCACGAGCGGTGCTTGTTCCGAATCCGCCTCAGTTCCCATTCCGGTTTTCCGCCAGCATCGGCTCAAGACGTCGCTTGAGCCGATCACGCTCCGGTTCGGCGGCGGCGAGGATCTCGCGGATCTTCAGGAAATCGGCCGCCCCAAACCGGTCAATGGCCGGAGTGAGCATCACTTCGGGCCGCGCCGCTTCGGCCTTGAGGCGGGTGATTTCCTTTTGCATGACCTGGGTGCTGCCGAGAATCAATTCCGTCGGCCCGGGTGTTGTCGCGGATGGCGGCGCGACAGGCATGCCGGTCACGTCCACCGCAACCAGTATATCGCATCCGCGTGCGCGCACCTGATCCATCGGCACCGGGTTGGTATAGGCGCCATCGATCATGACCCGGCCATTCAGTCGGGGCGCCTCGATCACGCCAGGTATCGCGATCGACGCCGCCACGGCTTCTTCCATGTCTCCCGTTACAATCGTCACCTCGCGCCCGGCGTAATAATCGGTGGCACTGACGGCGAAGGGAATGGCGGCGTCCTCGATGCGCTTTGCCATGCCCGGCGGCGATACCAGCCGCACCAGTCCAAGACCATTCAGCGAAACCGGCCGGAACAGGCCCAGATTGATGGGCTTTGCCTTTTCATCCTTGCGGCCCGACCAGAACAGGCGCCGGGCGGCCGCACCCGGCGAGCCGAGCACCGACAGCGCGTGTTCCCGAATTTCGCCGCCACTCAGACCCGAGGCATAGGCCGCCCCGAGCAGCGCACCAATTGAGCAGCCGGCCACGAAAGAGGGTTTGACCCCCAGTTCATCCAATGCTTCCAGCACAACGATATGCGCCAGCCCTCGGGCCGCTCCGCCACCAAGGGCCAGCCCCACACCCGGTGCCGTTCGCGCAATCTCGCCCATCCATCCTCCGGTCAGTTTGATTCTGGTCGTCCAAGTCAAGGCCTCTACCTGTCAGTGCCTGTTCGCCTGACACCCATCGGTCGATGCCTTCAAGCGCGCGGGCTGGCAGGTCCCGTGCTGACATTGGCAGGATAAGCCTTTCTTACAGAATTGTAAGCGCGCGGCAAAGGTACATTGGAACTGGTTCGCCAGATATGAGCCGTGCGGATCAGACCGCCCCAATCCGAATGGAGAATGTCATGTCAGCCAAACGCCTCCTGCCAAAACCTGTGCTCGCGCTTCTCATCGCCGCCGCCGCAGCCGCGGGCCCTATTGCTCCCCTCACGTCACTTCCCGCGTGGGCCGAAAAGGCCGTGGCGCCCGAAAAGAACCCGCCGGGCGACATTCCCGATACGCAGGTGTTCATCACCTACCGCTCCGCCGCAGGCTATGCGTTGAAGGTGCCCGAGGGTTGGGCACGTAGCGACAATGGCACGAACGTTCGTTTCGTCGACAAGCTGGACGCAGTGCAGGTTACGATCATGCAGGCGCCGCCGAAGCTGAACCTCGCCTGGGTCAAGGACAGCTACATTCCCGCGCTTGAGAAGAGGGGCCGCGCGGTAATCGTGAACAACGTTCGCCTGGTGACGCTGCCGGGAGGTCGGGCCTTCCGCATCGCCTATGCCGACAATTCCGAGCCGAACGCGGTGACCGGCAAGCAAGTCCGGCTGGAACATAACCTTTATCTCTTCGAGTACGGTGGCAAACTGGCGGCACTGAACCTCTCGGCCCCCTATGGCGCCGACAATGTCGACCAATGGAGGCTGATGTCGCGCTCCTTCCGGTGGCAGTGACATGGACCGCCTTTGCGCGCATGAGCTTTACCGATTCTACCATGTGGGTGACGACGAGGTTGCGGCGCTCAGGGGCGTCAGCCTTGCGCTCGCGCCGGGCGAGATCGTCGCCGTGACCGGTCCCTCCGGCAGCGGCAAGTCGACGCTCTTGAACTGCCTCACCGGACTCGATGAGCCGGACGCGGGCATGGTCACCGTGGACGGCACGAAAATGACGCGCCGCCCCGAGGCGGTTCGCGCGCACTTGCGCGCGAGGGCCTTCGGAATCCTGATGCAATCGGCAAATCTGTTTCCCCATTTCACAGTGGCAGACAACATCCGCTTTCAGATGCGACTGGGCGGCCGGCCCGACGAGGCGCGGTTGAACGACCTGATCGAGGCCGTCGGCCTGGGCCACCGCCGCGACGCCCTGCCTGTGCATCTATCTGGCGGCGAAACCGCGCGCGCGGGGCTGGCCGTCGCGCTGGCGCTCGATCCGCCGATCCTCGTCGCCGACGAACCCACCGCCGAAGTGGACAAGGCAACCGAGGAGGATCTGCTGGCCCTGTTCGAAGCACGACGGTCGACGGACAAGGCGACGCTGATTACGACCCATAGCGAGGCGCTGGCGAGCCGCGCCGACCGCGTTGTCCGGCTCAAGGACGGGAGGATCGACCATGACTGAAATACTTGCGCGCGCCGAGGGGATCGGAATGCGCTATTCGGCCTCCGGAACCACGCCCATCGATGTTCTCGACAATATCGACTGCGAAATCGCGGCACGTGACCGGATCGCTCTCATTGGTCCGTCGGGCAGCGGGAAATCCACGCTGATGCACATTCTCGGAGGATTGATCGCACCGACCAGCGGGCATATCGAATGGCCTGCGCTGGGTCCCCGCGAGACGCTGATGCCCGCCCAGGTTCAGTTCGTCTTTCAGAGCCCCAGCCTGTTTCCCGCGCTCGATGTTCTTGGCAACATCACTCTGCCGCTGTTTCTTGCGGGCGTCACAACCTGTGCCCAGGACCGGGCACGCGAACTTCTGGCCCGCTTCGCGCTCGAAGAACTAACACACAAGCTGCCCGAGGAACTGTCGGGCGGGCAGGCCCAGAGGATTGCGATGCTGCGCGCCCTCACCACCTCCCCCAGGCTGATCCTGGCCGACGAGCCGACGGGGCAACTCGACAGCCGCACCGCCGAGCATTTCCTCGACTGTGTGCTCGAACTCGCAAGGGAGTCCAGGGTCGCACTGGTGATAGCGACCCACGACGCCGAGGTTGCGGCCCGCATGCCGCTTGTCTGGACAATGGATCACGGGCGGCTGGTGAAGTCTGCCCAGGAAATGGAAGAAGCATGATGCTCGCGCTCTGGATATCGAAACTCGCGCGCCACCGTGTGTGGCGGCTTACCGGCACTATTCTCGGAGTGGCACTGACTGTGGCATTGGTCGCGGTGCTTGCGGGCTTCCTGACCGCCAGCACCCGGACGATGACGACGCGCGCCATCGCCTCGGTCCCGATCGACTGGCAGGTCGAAGCCGTCCCCGGCGCTGATCCGGCGAAGATCCGGAGCGACATCGCAAAGGCCACCAAGGTCGCGACCATACGAAAGGTATTCTACGCCACTACGACTGGTCTTCAGGCCAGCACCGGCGGCACGGTGCAGACCACAGGTCCGGGCAAGGTCGTCGCCTTTGGCAACGACTATCTCAAGACTTTCCCACGAGAGTTGCGGCTGCTGTCGGGTACACTTGACGGCCCGCTGCTGGCGCAACAGACGGCGGCGAATCTTCATGCCCGGCCCGGTGACGCGATCACTATCAACCGCCCGGGCCTCGGTCCGGTGCAGGTGACAATCACGGGCGTGGTCGACCTGCCAGATGCAGATGCGTTCTTCCAGGGAGTCGGCCTGCCGAAACAGGCCGCCCCGCAAGCTCCGCCAGACAACGTGGTGATCATGCCCACAGCCCAATGGCACCAGGTCTTTGACCCGCAGAGCGCCATCCGGCCTGACAGCACACGGATGCAATTCCATGTCCGGCTCGATCATCGTGTGCTGCCGACGCAGCCAACCACCGCCTATACCGTCGTAACGGGGGCCGCGCACAACCTCGAGGCCCGGGTCGCGGGCCAGGCTCTAGTCGCTAACAACCTTGGAGCACGACTCGATGCCGTGCGGGGAGACAGCCTCTACGCCACCGTGCTGTTCCTGTTCCTTGGCCTGCCCGGGGTGGCGCTCGCGGCCGTTCTGACCTTCGCCGTGACGGCGAGCGGCGGCGATCGGCGCCGGACCGACCAGAGCCTATTGCGCACCCGCGGCGCCACACCGCGACAGATCCTGTCGCTTGCGGGGGAAGAGGCACTGAGCGTTGGAGCAGGCGGCAGCCTGTTTGGCCTCGCGCTGGGCGTGTTCTCGGCCCGGTTGCTGGGGCTCGCACTCGCGGGCTGGCTGATCGCGGCGCTGATCTCGACGGTGGCTGGTGTCACGCTGGCCCTCGCCGCAGTGCTCTGGCCCGCGTGGCGCGACCTGATGGGGCGGACCGTTTCCTCCGCCCGCCGCACGGTCGGGCGGGCGCGGGCATCGCTCTGGCGCCGACTGGGGCTCGACCTGATCCTCCTTGCCGGGGCCGCCATCGCTTTTTGGCAGAGCGCCAGCACCGGCTACCAGATCGTGCTGGCGCCCGAGGGCGTGCCCGCGACCGCCGTCGATTACAAGGCCTTCCTCGCGCCCGCCCTGTTCTGGATCGGATCAACCCTGCTGTTGCTGCGCCTGTCCGACTTGCTGATCGGGCGCGCGCCCCGTATCGTCTCGCGGCTCCTGCGCCCCGCCGCCGGGCACCTGTCGCCCCTCGTCGCCAAGGCCCTGTCGCGGCAGTCCCGGCGGCTGAGTGGAGGGGTCGCCATGGCGGCCCTGGCGCTGGCCTTCGCGACATCTACCGCGATCTTCAACACCACCTACAACGGCCAGGCCCGGGTCGATGCGGAACTGACCAACGGCGCGGACGTAACCGTGTTCGGGACAACCGCCAATCCCGCTGGACCGCACCTTGCCACGCTTGCGAAGGTTCCGGGCGTCACTGCTGCAGTGCCAATGATGCACCGCTTTGCCTATGTCGGCGCGGACCTGCAGGACATCTACGGCATCCGGCCCGGTGAACTGGCGAGGGCTACTCGGCTCTCGAACGCCTTTTTCCGGGGGGCCGGCGCGCAAGCGATTCTTACCAAGCTCAAAGCCACACCCGACGGCGTGCTGGTCTCGGAAGAGACAGTGAAGGACTTCCAGCTTCATCCCGGCGACCGGATCAACCTGCGCCTGATGAGCGCGACCGACCACCGGTATCATGTCGTCCCATTCCATTTCATCGGTGTGGCGCGAGAGTTTCCGACCGCTCCGAAAGACAGCTTCCTGGTCGCGAACGCCGCCTATATCGCCAAGGCCACGGGGATCGCGCCTGCCGAATACGTGCTTATGAAGACCTCGGGCCAACCAGCCAATGTGGCCGCCGCGGTGCGCACAGCGCTGAACGGTGCGCTGGGGATGCAGGTCAAGGACATCGGCAGCGTGACCCATATTATCGGGTCCAGTCTGACCTCGGTTGACCTGTCGGGCCTGACCCGGATTGAACTGACCTTCGCAATCCTCATCGCCGCGGCCTCGGCGGGCCTGATGCTTGCGCTGGGGTTCGAGGACCGCAAGCGTGCCTTCGCTATTTTGACGGCAGTCGGGGCCAAACCGCACCAGTTGGCCGATTTCTTGAGATCCGAGGGCCTGCTGATTATCACGGGCGGGATCGCCTTTGGCGTCGGCTACGGGGTGCTGGCGGCCTGGATGCTGGTCAAGCTGCTCACCGGAGTCTTCGATCCCCCGCCCGAGATGTTGGCTATTCCCTTCGTCTACTTGGCCGGAGTGCTGCTCATGGTCGTTCTTTCGGTGGCAGGCGCAGTGCAATTCGCCAGAAGGCGATCTGCCCAGAATACCGTCGAACTTCTGAGGGAGCTTTAGTATCCAGCACTGGAGCAAACCCTCCGACTTTCAGTCGGACCCGCTTCAAGGTTCTGACCGGTGCTTTGCGTCTGAGGGTGCGTGACAGCCGCCCGCGCAATCTGGCCGAGGTATTGACATTGACCTTGTAGCACTGCCGTGCCCCGAAGAGGCAGTTGTCAGATAAAAGGCAACATCCACGGAAGCGGAAGAGGACCTGCTCAGCTATTACCCGCTTTCTTCTCAACCGTCACAGACCCCAGCAGCCCCTGATCGATTTCGGGGTCAGCCCAGGCACCCGCGGCCGCGGCCCACCTGTCGATCGTCTCTCGCAGGCCCGGGTCATCGGCCATCAGGTGGAAGGTGTAGAGCCGATTGACGATCTGGCGCATCAGCGCGCGCATGGTCTCGTCGTCAAGATGCGAGACGTCGGTCCAGGGAATTTCCCGCCCTTTGGCATCGATCACCATGACGTCCGAATAATCCCCGGTCTTGCTGACGGGTGTTGTGCCCGCGTGCAGATCTTCCAGCTTGGTATTGCGCACGCAGAGCATAGTCAGGATTCTGGCCAGCTTGGCTGCAATGCGTTTTTCATCGGCTTTGTTCATCCCGCGATCATAGCGCTGGATGGAAGGAACGGACAGGTGGAAGAAAATCCCGTGCACAGGATTCACCCGAAGACCTTCAACTTCACGGCCACGCCGGCGATCAGCGCCAGCAGCAGCCCGGTGGTGATCAGCCGCACGATGGTCTGCCAGGCGGTGCGGCGCGCCATGCGGAGGCTCGCGAGCAGGGTGCGCAGATCGCGGATGTCGATGGCGGCTTCCGGGCCTTCGAGCCCGACATCGGCCAGTGCCTTGCGGGCGCCCTTCTCGGCGGCGCGGGCGAGGATGGCCTCGAAATCTTCCTCGGGCATGCGGACAAAACCCGCATCCTTGTGCGGTGGTGTCATGGTCGTTTCCTTGTCGATAGTTTGGGATCAGGCGGCTGGCGCCGTCGGTAGCAGGTACTGGATGGCAACGCGCACATCGCCGCCGGTGAAGCTCCCGCCATTGGCGGTGAGTACAATCGGCGTAGGCGCATAGAATGCCTGCGGGCCGATGACCCCGACATTGGTACTGCCGGCATTGATACCGAGCGTGCCGCCAAACTTGGCAGGCGTGCCGGCGATGCCGCAATCATATGAGGTGGCCCCGGTGATGGCTGTCACCGTTCGGGTGGAGACCGCCAGCACGATGGCGCGGTCGGGAATGGTGATGGTGGAGGTGACGCTGGCGCCGGAGAGGCCGGCAAGCAATTCTTCTGCCGTCACGATTTCGATGGCGGAACCGGCTGGCCCCTCGGTGACGCGAACAGATGCAGCGCGCCTCAGAAGTGCCATGGCCACGTCCAGCCCACTCCAGGCGCTGCCGGTCCAGACCAGCACCGAGCCTGATGCCCGATCCCAGGCCAGCCAGCCGGTCTGGGGGATCAGGCGCAGCCATGCCCCTCCAGAGAACAGCGCAACGGAATCATCCCAACCGGTCCAGGCGCCGGTGGCGCTTGCGGCAACAATGTAACGATCCCCCTCGGCCGGGCTGGCCGGCGCTGCAGTCAGCGTGGAGGAGATCACCGAGAGCTGCACCAGCCCGTCGAGCCGGGAGAAGGTTTCGTTGACGGTGACATGCTTCTGGGCCTGTGCGGCGGCGAGCAGCGGCAGGACGAGGTTGGGGGTGGTCATGTTGATTCCGTTACTGTGAGGGTGGTGGAAAAGGGCACGCCGCGGCCCAGCGCGCCGACCTGATAAATGCGCAGATCCACGCTGCTGACCGGCCCGCCGAAATCGGCGGTCTGCAGGACGCCGGTGTAGATGAAAGCCGGGCTGGTCAGGCCGGTGACGGTTCGCACGACGGTGCCGGCGCTCAAGATCTCCAGGTCATAGCTTTCGGATGCCTCGGACATGGGCGCATCGGCCAGCACCCAGCTGTCGGCGGACAGCGCCCGGTCGCAGCGCAGCCAGCGGATCGTGAGATCTCCATTCGCGAGCCTGCGCATGCGCGCATGGGAGGGAGCGAACGGCATCAACCCGCGCCCCGCGGGCGTGAAGGTCAGCGCCCGCATGATCGTGTCGGTCGGCGCGGCATTGCCCGGCCCGATGCGCCAGTTCCAGGGCAGGCCGAGATCGGCCTCACTGATCGAAAGCGGCTGGATGGCGGTATCGAGGATCACCACCCGCGCGCCAGAGGGCACCGGATTGCCCATGGCATCGTCGGTGCCACGTTGCCCGCGCAGCAGGCGGGTCAGGCGGTAACGCCCGGCCGAGACCAGTTCCGCAGTTCCGAACTGGATGATCTCCCAGACGTTTGGCGCACTTTCCACAGCAAGTGCATTGGCGCCGTTGAGCAGTTCGGTGTCGGTAACGCTGACCAGCGTGCCGGAGGTGAGATCGACCAGAACTTCGCTGCCCGCATCAAACCGCCAGAGCGGCCCGGCAGGTAGATCCGCAGCCAGTGTTCCCATCTTCGCAGGTGTGCCCACCGTGTCGAGCAGCGCAAAGCCGGATGTGCTGGCGCTGCGCCTGATGGCAGCCGTGCCATACCATGGTTTGGAAAACACCGCCGCATAGGGCCGATGCGCCGGAACCGTGTCAGAGATCTGCGGCAGGTCCATCAGCGCGACCTCGGCCGGGCCGAACACTGTTGGCGACGGCAGGCTTGCCGGCCGATATTGCCCGGGCGGAAGATCATAGACCCGCGCATCGGTCCGGATCGCCTCGATCGCCCGCGCCCCCGCATCCGCTACGCGGGTGATGCGGTAGTCAATCAGCCGCCCATCATGGGCGAGTGCGATGACATCCCCCGGATCCAGCCGCAAC
>JASBSZ010000014.1 GCA_030148665.1 Alphaproteobacteria bacterium | reverse complement strand
CCCTCGATCCGGACCGTATCGACCAGATGATTTCCGGCATCGTGCGGCGTCTGGAAAGCATGGGCGAGAGCGATATCGAGAGCGACAAGGTCGGCGAGATCGTCATGGACACGCTGGCCCGTATCGATACCGTCGCCTACGTGCGCTTCGCCTCGGTCTACAAGAATTTTCAGGCCGCCGACGACTTCAACGACTTCGTTCAGGAACTGCGCCCCCCCGCACCGAAAGAAGAAGCCTGAGCCATGGCCGTGCGCGCCGGTGACGAACGCTGGATGCGTCTGGCCATCGGACTGGGCAAGCGCGGATTGGGACAGGTCTGGCCCAATCCTGCCGTCGGATGCGTGATCCTGCGCAATGGCCGCGTCGTCGGTCGTGGATACACGCGACCCGGCGGAAGGCCCCATGCCGAAACCGAAGCTCTGGCGCAGGCGGGCACCGCGGCCAAGGGTGCGACGGCCTATGTCTCGCTCGAACCCTGTGCCCATCACGGCAAGACGCCCCCTTGCGCGGATGCGCTGGTTGCGGCGGGAATCAGGCGGGTCGTCAGCGCCATGCGGGACCCCGACCCGCGCGTGCGCGGCGAAGGACATGCCAGGATGCAAAAGGCCGGGCTGCAGGTGGAAACCGGATGCCTTGCCGATACCGCGCGACAGGACCACGCCGGTTTCCTGCAACGGCTTGGCGAGGGCAGGCCCATGGTCACGCTGAAACTCGCGACCTCGTTCGACGGGCGTATCGCAACCGCCTCGGGCGAAAGCCGCTGGATCACGGGGCCTGCTGCCAGGCGGCAGGTTCACTTTCTGCGTGCAAACCATGACGCGGTCATGATCGGAGGGGGAACAGCACGCGCGGACGACCCGATGCTGACAGTCCGGGATCTGGGGATGGCCTGGCAGCCTGTACGCGTAGTTTGCGACACTGGCCTTTCGCTCGACCCGAAGGGACGACTGGGGACCAGCGCCCGCGACATCCCGCTGTGGATATGTCATGGCGACAAGGTACCCCAGGCCGCCCGTGACGCCTGGCTCGCGACGGGGGCGGTCCTGATCGCCTGTCAGACGGGCGCCAGGGGGCTGGACATGACGGATGTGCTGCACCGGCTTGGGCAACGCGGCCTGACCCGACTGTTCTGCGAAGGCGGTGGGCAGATGGCGGCCAGCCTCCTGGCCGAGAACCTTGTTGATCGGTTGGTCGGCTTTACCGCAGGCCTGATTCTGGGGGCCGCCGGAAGGCCGGCCATCGGCACGCTGCCTGACCGGGCACTGGCCGAATATCCCCGTTTTTCACTTGTGCAGCAGCGCGCGATCGGGCCGGACATCATGCATGTCTGGAGCCGCAGACAAGGAGACCCGAGATGAAACCGGGCAAGCGTAACCTGATCACCGACATTGCCGGCCTGACGGTAGGAAATGCGCGGGACGACCGGCTCAAATCGGGCTGTACCGTATTGCTGGGCGATCGCCCGATGACTGCCGCGCTGCATGTCATGGGCGGTGCGCCGGGCACCCGCGAAAGCGACCTTCTGGCGCCTGACAAGCTGGTACAGGAGGTCGATGCGCTGGTGCTGTCCGGGGGCTCGGCCTTTGGACTGGACGCGGCCTCGGGTGTTGCCGACGGGCTGCGTGCGCAGGGGCGGGGATTCGCCGTCGGCCCGGCGCGGGTCCCGATCGTACCGGGGGCGATCCTGTTCGACCTGCTGAATGGCGGCGACAAGGACTGGACCGAAAACCCGTACAAGGCCCTGGGCATGGCGGCCCTCGAAGCGGCGGGACCCGATTTTTCCCTGGGGTCCGAAGGCGCGGGCACCGGGGCCACGGCCGGCCCTCTCAAGGGGGGGCTGGGGTCGGCCTCGCTGGTTCTGGAAAACGGTCTGACAGTGGGTGCGCTGGTGGCCGCCAATCCCCTGGGCTCGGTCGTTTCGGGGGCGCGGGGCGAATTCTGGGCAGCGCCCTTTGAAATCGATGCCGAGTTCGGTGGGCGCGGAATCGGCCATGATACCGACTTGCTGAGCGAGCCCGACCCCTTTGCCGAAATGGGCGCAAATACCACCATCGCCGTCGTCGCGACCGATGCCCGCCTGACCCAGGCCCAGGCAACGCGCCTGGCGGTGGCTGCGCATGACGGCATGGCGCGGGCGATCTTTCCCAGCCATACACCTTTTGACGGCGACCTCGTCTTTGCCGTGGCTACCGGCGCAACGGAGTTGTCCGACCCGGCACGCGACCCGCTGCTGCTGGGCCATGCGGGGGCGATCTGTCTGGCCCGTGCGATTGCGCGCGGGGTCTGGCACGCACGCAGTGAACCCCATGATTTATTGCCTACATGGAAACAAAAATATGGAAATTGTTAACGTTATGGAAACATACGTATTTTTGCGGCCTGATTAACCCTTCGTTTACGATGACTTTCTAACCCTGAAGCCGCCTGATAACGAACTGCACAGGGGGCATGCCGTGAATATTCCGTTGACAACCCTCACCCCGCAGGACCCGGCCCTGCCCGGCATATGGCAATCCCACGACTGGGGCAGAAGTTTCCGCCTGCTCGAACAGGAACGGTTCAGCGTCCGCCACATCATCATTCATCCGGGCATGACCACGCAGCTCGAATGCCACCTGCATCGCACCGAACACTGGCTGGTCGTTGCGGGCTCCGGCCAGGTGGCAAGCGATGGCGACATGCTCGATCTTTTCGAGGGGGATTCGCTGGATATCCAGATCGGCACAGCGCACCGCATCTCCAACCCGGGTCGCATCGACCTGCACCTGATCGAGGTCAGGATGGGGTGCTATCTGGGTGATGACGACCTTGCCGGATGAAACCGGCGCCTGCCGCATCTAACCCAGAAGTGCCTGCATCAAGGGGCTGTCAGATCGGGTGAGGCCGTCGATCACGTCGAAATGATGCTTGCCCGGCTCGATGACCATTTCCGCGTTGCTCCAGCTTGCGGCAAGGCGCCGTGCCTGATCGATAAAGGCCGGGCGCTCATCCCCGCCGACCCAGGCGACCACGGGAACCGGCAAAACGTCCTCGTGCAACAACGGGCTTTCCTCAGCAGCCTCATCATCGTCCAGACGCAGATCCGCGTTCATCGCAGTCCGCATCAACGGGCGCAGGTCGTGCAGGCCGGAAATCGACACGACCCGCTGCAGCCGCGCCGAAAAACAGCAGGACCAGTCGATATCGCCGCACAGCATTCGCGTGACCAGATGCCCGCCGGCCGAATGCCCGGTCAGGTGGATCGGCCCCGCTATTCGCCCCGCGGCCATATCGATCGCCTGCGCCACCTGGCGGGTAATTTCGCGAATCCGTGCCTCGGGCGCCAGAACATAGCCGGGCATGACCACAGCCATGTCATGGGCCAGCGCACCGGCCGCCAGATGCGACCATGACGATTTGTCGAATGCCCTCCAATAGCCGCCATGCACGAACACGACCAGGCCGCGCGGCGCGGCAGATGGCAGGAACAGATCCATCCTCTGGCGAGGATGCGAACCGTATTCAATGTCGAGTTCGGCCTTTCCGGCCGCTACCAGTCGGGCACGAAATTCCCGCGCCAACCCTTCCCAGCGGGGCGGGTACCCTGCCGCCCCCTCTATGTATTTTCCGTTGGCATAGGCGTCATCCAGATCGAATGCCGTCATGTCGTTCTCCCTCACCTGGATCACAGTATCCCTACATCCCCTTGCGAAGGAAAGGCATTTGTGGAACACCGATTTCCAGTGATCATTCCGGTACCGAAATGGGGGAAAACATGGCCAGGCTCCAGGATATGCTGAAAGACCCGACTCTGCTGTGCACGAGGGCTCTTGTCGCCGGCGAATGGGCGGATGCCGATGACGGCGCAACCTTTGACGTGACCAACCCCGCCAATGGCGAGGTGATCTGCGCGGTACCCGACCTGGGCATCGCCGAAACCCGCCGCGCGATCGAGGCCGCCGACAACGCACGCCGCGAATGGGCGGCCCGCACCGGCAAGGAACGCGCCGCCATCCTGCGGCGCTGGAATGACCTGATGCTGGAAAACGCCGATGATCTGGCCGCCATCATGACCGCCGAAATGGGCAAACCCCTGCCCGAGGCGCGCGGAGAGGTGCTCTATGGTGCCTCATTCGTCGAATGGTTCGCCGAAGAGGCCAAGCGCGTCTATGGCGAAACCATCCCCGGCCACCAGCGCGACAAGCGCATCACCGTCATCAAGCAACCCATCGGCGTTGCCGCCTCGATCACACCGTGGAACTTTCCCAACGCCATGATCGCCCGCAAGGTTGCCCCGGCGCTGGCAGTGGGCTGTGGCTTTGTCGCGCGGCCTGCATCCGAAACGCCGCTTTCGGCGCTGGCGATGGGGCTTTTGGCCGAACGCGCCGGCCTGCCCAAGGGGGTGCTGAGCATCGTCACCTCGACGAAATCCTCGGCTATCGGGCGGGAATTCTGCGAAAATCCCATCGTGCGCAAGCTGACATTCACCGGATCCACCGAGGTCGGGCGCATCCTGCTGCGCCAGGCAGCCGACCAGGTGATGAAATGTTCGATGGAACTGGGCGGCAACGCGCCCTTCATCGTGTTTGACGATGCCGATCTGGATGCCGCGGTCGAGGGCGCCATGATCTCGAAATACCGCAACAACGGACAGACCTGTGTCTGCGCCAACCGCATCTATGTGCAGGAGGGCGTCTATGACGCATTCGCCGAAAAGCTGGCCGCGGCGGTTGCGCGCATCAAGGTTGGCGATGGTTTCGAAGAGGGCGTGACCACCGGCCCGCTGATCACCGAGGATGCGGTGAAAAAGGTCGAGGAACATATCGCCGACGCTGTGTCAAAAGGCGCCCATGTCGCCGTCGGCGGCAAGCGCCACGCGCTGGGCGGCACGTTCTTTGAACCCACCATCCTGACGGATGTGACCCCCGACATGATGGTGACCAATGACGAAACCTTTGGCCCCGTCGCGCCGCTGTTCCGCTTCAAGGATGAAGAGGACGTGATCCGCCAGGCCAATGACACGATCTTTGGTCTGGCATCCTATTTCTATTCCCGCGACGTGGGGCGCATCCACCGGGTGGCCGAGGCGCTGGAATATGGCATGGTGGGCATCAATACCGGCCTGATTTCAACCGAGGTTGCACCATTTGGCGGGGTCAAGCAATCGGGCCTCGGGCGCGAGGGTTCGCATCACGGGATCGATGAATATCTGGAGATGAAATATCTGTGCCTGGATATCAGTTAGGCGCGAACAGGTACGAATACGAAAGACCCGGGCCGGACGACCCGGGTCGGACAGCAAACAGGGCGCGCATCACAGGGGCTCAGGCCGCCTTTGATACCGCTTTCTTCGCGTTCTTTCCTTCGATTGCCCTGGCCGAGGTGATCTCGATGCGCCGCGGTTTCAGCGCCTCGGGAATCTCGCGGACCAGGTCAACATACAGCATGCCGTTCTCGATGGTGGCGCCGGTCACGATCACATGGTCGGCCAGCTGGAACCGTTTCTCGAACGACCGCTGGGCAATACCCCGGTGCAGGTAGGTTTTCTTTTCTTCCTCGCCGTCATCCGCCTTGTGGGCCGAAATCAGCAGCTGGTTGTCGCGCACTTCCACCGTCAGATCGTCTTCGGTAAAGCCGGCAACCGCAATCGAGATGCGATAGGCATCTTCGGCTGTCTTTTCGATATTGTAGGGCGGATAGGTGTTCTGACCCAGATCGCCTGAAAAGGCACGATCGATCAGATCGGCAAAGTGGTCAAAACCCACGGTCGACCGGTAGAGCGGTGTGAAATCAAAGTTTCTCATTGTTGCATCCTCCTCTGAGCGATGTTCCCTTTGCGGCCCTCCCTTGGGGACAGGCCATTGATTCCAACCGACAGGCCCTGCAAGAGGCACCTGTCAGTCGAGATATGGGAATGATTTTCCGCGCGTCAAGATGTCACTGAGCGGGGGATCCACCCGGTGAACTGACGGGCTGGATCCGGGTGAACAGGCCTCTGCCACCCTCCATCGTCGCAATCAGGGATTCCAGCGGCCGGCCCAGCGAGGTGCCCAGCGCCACAGCGCGGTTTCTCCATTCCGCCTTGGCCGAGATGATCGAGGCGATACGCGGAACACCCTTGTCGACCACGAAGATGGGAGAGCCCGAGGCCCCGAAAGTGACCTGACACGACAACACCAGAACACCCGGATCTCGCCCCAGCACACGGCAGGAGTCCTGCAATGCCGGAATCTGCGGATGAACGGTGGAATAACTGACGACCTCGACCTTCTGGCCAACCCGCGGCGAACGTGCCCAGCCAAAGGGCATGACGCGACTGTTGCGAATGGGTCTGTCCAGCTCGATCAGGGCGATATCGGTTGCGACACGCTGCAATTTACGCGGACTGTTGTATCTGTAACCCTCGTGGATGATGACACGGCGGGCCTCGCGTACGGCAACGGCACGTCCTTCGCGCCAGCCGGCAAGAAACTCGATCTTGTTCGTGGCGATCCTTTTTCCGGTGCGCTTGTCATACATGCAGTGGGCCGCGGTCAGCACCAGATCGGGCCGGATCAATGCGCCGGTACAGAAACCCGTACCGATCATGTTGACCCTGCCGACGGCCTGCCAGGCTCGGGCGTTCTCACCCGAAACAAGCGATATCGCCGGCTTGACGTTCTTTGCGGCGGTTGCCCCGGTCGCAGCCAGCCATGTCGCCAGCAAGAGCAGCAAGAATTTTTTCATTGCGCGTTCCCGTCTACGCGCCCCCACAGATGACCATAGGGATTCTTGCGGCCAAACTATGGCCTCATTGTGGGATTGTTTGAAAACCTCAAGGCAATTTTCGGCGCCTGCCGGGATCAGCCACCAACGGTTGACAATGCGGGGGGCTTCGGCCCACCCGTCGCCCAATCGAGCAGTTCGACCGTATGCACAACCGGCACCTCTGCGCCCGAGCCGATCTGGATCATGCAACCGATATTGCCCGCGGCGATGACCTGCGGTTCGGTTTCGGCCAGAGTTGCCAGTTTGCGGTTCTTCAATTCACCGGCGATTTCAGGCTGCAACAGGTTGTAGGTGCCCGCCGAGCCACAGCAAAGATGCGGATCGCGCGGCTCGACCACCTCGAAACCCGCCCGCTTCAACAGGGTCTTGGGGTGGGTCTTGATCTGCTGGCCATGTTGCAAGGAACAGGCCGCGTGATAGGCCACGCGCAGGGGTTCTGCACCGCCCTCGGGCAGGTCAAGCTCCATCAACAGTTCGGATATGTCGCAGGCCAGTTCCGATACCTTGGCGGCATCCTCGGCCAGCGGGTCGTTGCGGAACATGAAACCGTAATCCTTGACCGTGGTGCCACAGCCCGAGGTGTTGATGACGATGGCATCCAGCCCCTCGCCGCGATACTCGGCCATCCACGCCCTGATATTGCGGGCAGCCGAGGCATGGCTTTCATCGGTCTTGCCCATGTGATGGGTCAGCGCCCCGCAGCACCCCATGCCGCGTGCGATCACCACCTCGCAGCCGTGACGCCGCAGGATGCGGATGGTCGCATCATTGATGTCGGTATTCAGCGCCCGCTGCGCGCAGCCCGTCATCAGTGCAACGCGGCGCTTTCGTGGCCCGATCGCCGGAAACACCTGCGGGTCATCATTGCGGCTGACCGGCGGCAGGCTGTCCGGGGCGAATTCCATCATTGCCCGCAGCTTGCCCGGAAGCAGCCGCCGAAAGGGCCGCCCCATCCACGCCCCCAGAATGGCCAGCCTGAAGCGCCCCGGATAGGGCAGGATGCGCGCCAGCGTCCAACGGATCATGCGATCCATCAGCGGGCGCTTGTAGGTCTTGTCGATATGCTCGCGCGCCAGATCGACAAGATGCATGTAATGCACACCCGACGGGCAGGTACTCATGCAGGACAGGCAGGACAGGCAGCGGTCGATATGCTTGACCGTGCGCGCATCTGCCGGCCGGTCGTTTTCCAGCATGTCCTTGATCAGGTAGATGCGCCCGCGGGGGCTGTCCAGCTCGTCCCCCAGCACCTGATAGGTGGGGCAGGTCGCGGTGCAGAAACCGCAATGCACGCATGTGCGCAGGATATCATTGGCAACCTTGATCCCCGGGTCGCACAGCTGTTCGGGGGAAAAATTCGTCTGCATCTTTTCCTACCCCATCAGCCCGGGGTTCAGAATGCCCCTTGGATCGAATTTCTCTTTCAGCCCGGCCTCCAGCGCCGCCACGGGCGCGGGGCGCGGGTGGAACCGTCCAAGCCGCGCAACCGTATCGGCGCTGGCCCGGATGATCCGCGCATGTCCTGCCAAATCGCCCATGGCCGCCCGCAAATCCGCACCCTCGGGCACCAGGGCCCAGACCAACCCGCCACCCCAATCATGGATAACTTCCGCCCCAAAAGCCGCGCGCAGGGCTGCGGCGGCAACCGGCCCATCCGAGGGCTTGAGCGACACGCGCCAGACATCTCCCTCGCGCCCCGCGAAATCTTCGACATCGCGAATCCGCTTCCACAAGGCGGCGTTGCGTGCGGCGTCATCCTCGACGCTGATCTCGCCAAAGCCGCCCAGCAATTCACGCAAACGCCCCGCCCGGTATGTCACCGAATCGGCAAAGCCCTCGACACGCACCAAGGTGCGCGCCTCCGCCCCTTGCCCGACATGTGCCGCCCCCGACACATCATAGGCCGAGCCAAGCGCCCTGCTCAGCGCCTTGACCGCCGTCACATCATCCAGCCCATGCACGATCACCGTGGCCACTGCCTCGGCTGCGGGCAGCACCTTCAGGGAAACCTCACTCAGCACCCCCAGCGTGCCCCAGCTGCCAGCCATCAGCTTGACAAGATCATAGCCGGTGACGTTCTTCATCACGCGCCCGCCACTCTTGATGATGCGCCCATGCCCGTCAACAAACCGCACCCCCAGCAGAAAATCACGGCAGGCCCCATTCTGCACCCTGCGCGGCCCCGAGACATTGGCCGCGACAACACCGCCGATGGTCGGCTCTCCCTCACTGCCCATGACGGGACGAAAATCCATCGGCTCGAACGCCAGACGCTGGCCTTCGGCGGCCAGCAGCCCCTCGACCTCGGCCAACGGCGTTCCTGCCGCGACAACCAGGGTCAGCGCACCCGGTTCATACAGCCTGACGCCAGAAATCCCGACCTTTAACATATCGCCCGAAACCGGCAGTCTCGTGCCACCACCCACCACCTGCAGCGGCCCCTTCGCCCCGGCGATTGCCTCGGCCAGTTCGCTTTCGCTTGTCACCATCATCTTCTTCTTTGTCCAAATACGTCCGGGGGAGTCGCGTAAGCGACGGGGGCAGCGCCCCCTATTCCGCCGCCAGGGGCCGCGCGCGCCGCTTTGCGGTTGCCGCCAATGGGAACACCTTGGCCGGGTTCAACAGCCATGCCGGATCAAACACATCCTTGACCGCCATCTGCGCATCCAGATCATCGGCATTGTACTGCGCATCCATCAACTCGCGCTTTTCCACGCCAACGCCATGTTCTCCGGTCAGGCAACCGCCCACCTCGACGCACAGTTTCAGGATATCGGCCCCCATGGATTCGGCCTTTTCCAGATCGCCGGGCTTGTTCGCGTCATAGAGGATCAAGGGGTGCATGTTTCCGTCGCCCGCGTGAAACACATTGCCAACACCCAGCCCGTATTGTCCCGACAGCTCGCCAATGCGCCGCAGAACGAAAGGCAGCTGCGAAACCGGGATCGTGCCGTCCAGACACATGTAATCGTTGATCTGCCCCATGGCCCCGAACGCGGCTTTGCGGCCTGCCCAGATACGGGCCGATTCCTCTGCACCGCCGCTTTCGCGGATCTCGACGGGGTTGTGGCACTGGCCGATCTCGATGATCCGCGCCAGTTGCGACGCGATTTCCGCCTCGGAACCCTCGACCTCGACGATCAGCAGGGCCTCGACATCCGGGTATCCCGCGCCCACGAAATTTTCTGTCGCACGAATGACGGGCCGGTCCATGAACTCGATCGCAACCGGCAGGATGCCCGCCTTGATGATGTCGGCAACGCAGGCGCCCGCCTCTTCGTTGCTGTCGAAACCCATCATCACGGGGCGGGCGCCCTCGGGCTTGTGCAGGATGCGCAGGGTCGCCTCGGTCACGACACCCAGCTGCCCCTCGGAACCGCAGATCAGCCCCAGCAGGTCCAGCCCCGCCATATCGGCATAGGGGCCGCCGAGGTCGATGATGCTGCCATCCATCAACACCATTTTCACGCCCATCAGGTTGTTGGTGGTCACGCCGTATTTCAGACAATGCGCGCCGCCCGAATTCATGGCGATATTGCCGGCGATGGCGCAGGCCAGCTGGCTCGAGGGATCGGGGGCATAGAAAAACCCCTCATCCTCGACCGCGCCGGTGACCGAAAGGTTGGTCAGCCCCGTCTGGACGCGAATAAAGCGGTTGTCATAATCGGTTTCCAGCACCCGGTTGAGCCGTGCAACACCCAGGATGATGCTGTCTTCGGTCGGAAGCGCCCCGCCCGCCAGCGAGGTGCCGGATCCGCGCGGCACCACCGGCACGCCCTCGTCATGGCAGATCTTCAGGGCCGCGGCCACCTCTTCGGTGCTGGCGGGCAGCACCACGGCCAGCGGCGGGCAGCGATAGGCCGACAGCGCATCGCATTCATAGGCGCGGGTTTCCTCGGGGGCGTCGATCACCGCGTCATCGGGCAAGACCGTTCTCAGCCGGCGAACGATATGGTCCTTGCGGGACAGGATCGTCTGATCGGGTGTGGGCATCTGCATGGCGGGGCCCTCGCTGGTCTGGCCGTTATTGGTAAATTATTTTTACCAATTATCCCAGAATCGCCGCTGAGTCCAGTTATCGCCCCCGCATACCCCAATTCCGGGGCAGGACAGCCTGCCACTGATGGCGCGTTCACTTCCCTTCACGCCGCCATGCCAGAAGGATCAATATCGAGGCGGCCAGCAGGAACCAGAGCGGCGTGACCAGCGGCATCAGCCGGACATTCGTGGTAAGATGCGCCCCGCGCGGGGTGATCCCGATCCATCCCCGTCCTGCAGCCACCCTGCCGTTGCGCACCAGCCGTATCGACGGCATGCCATCGGACAGGCGCAGGATTCCCCCGCGCGTTGCCCGCACCCAGGGCGCCAGACGCGTCGGTGTCGAAATCGGATCCTCGAATTCACGAGGCGCTGCGGGACCGAGCGCGATCACCGTCTTTCGCGTGTCCAGACCCGGTGCCTGATCCCTGATCCGGTACAGGCCATCCGCATTGCCCGAAAAACGATACTCGTACCGCCCCGGCCCGACCTTGCGCATGGGTGCTGCCTGCTGGCTGCCATCGGGGGCGGTAATCTGCAATTCGTGCGGCGCATCCGACATCGAACGGCGCACGACCGTCACCGCGCGGCCCACGGCCTCGGCCCGCAGGGATTCTTCTTCCAGCTCGGGTTCCTTCATCATCCAGTGGGCCAGACGGCGCAGCAGTTCCAGCTGCGGCCCGCCCCCCTCGAAACCACGGCTCCACAACCATGACTGATCGGACGCCAGAAGCGCCACGCGCCCCTTGCCGACGCGATCGAGAATCAGCAGCGGCTTGTCGTCGGGGCCGGTCATGACCACCTGCCCGGAACGGCGCTCGATATCGATCATGCGAAACCAGCGCCCCCAGCCGGGTGTTCCGTCGCGGGCCACCGGCCTTGGGGCGAATTCGGCAAGGCCCTGTGTAACCGGGTGCCGCCTGCCCAACGCGGACAGGCGCGGGACAAAACCCTTTTCATAGACCCGCGCCGTCGGTCTGCCGGGCAGGATACGCGCCAGCGGCGAACGATAGATGCTTTCGACCCCGGCAAATGCCGGGCCGGCGGCCACCAGGACCGCACCGCCATCCTGAACATATCGCACGACATTCTGCAGATACAGCGGTGGCAGGATACCGCGCAGGCGGTAGCGATCAAAGATGATCAGATCGAACTGGTCGATCTTGTCCAGAAACAGCTCACGCGTGGGAAAGGCGATCAGCGACAGTTCGTTCACCGGCACGCCGTCCTGTTTGCCGGGTGGGCGCAGGATCGTGAAATGCACCAGATCGACCGAGCTGTCCGATTTCAGCAGGTTACGCCATGTCCGTTCGCCGGCATGGGGCTCGCCCGAGACCAGCAATACGCGCAGCCGGTCACGCACGCCGTTTATCGCAACCACGGCCGCGTTGTTTCGTTCGGTCAGCTCGCCCTTCGCGCCCGGCACCGAAAGCTGCACGACATTCTGCCCGCCATGAGACAGCCGCAAGGGCAGTTCCAGTTGCTCGCCCACCCGGACGCGAAAGCTCTGCACCCGTCCGCCATCAATCGAGATATCCAGCCTGGTCTCTGCCGGTACGCCCGGCGGAACGGCGCCCTGATCCTGCACCTTCAGGCGCAGGGTCACGGGCTCGCCCAATATGGCAAATGCCGGGGCATTGGTGACCACAAGGCGGCGATCCCAATCGCTTTTCCGGCCGGTCAGCAGCACGTTGACAGGGGCGGGCATGTCGGGTGCCAGCGCAATGTCGTGCACCTGCCCGTCGGTCACCATGATCACGCCTGCGATGCGACCGCGCGGCACCTCGGACATGGCGCGGCGCAGCGCGGTCATGGCCAGGGTGCCGGCATCGCTGCCGACCGGCGCATCGCCAACCGGGACGGTGCGGATCTCGACGTTATCCATCTTTCCCAACCGCTGCTTCAGCGCCTGCACCGCACGGGCGATCTGGGCCGGCCGGTCCGCGATCTTCTGGCTGGAGCTCTGATCGACAACGACGAAAACGATGTCGCTCAGCGGTTGTCGCTGTTCCTGCCTCAGGGCCGGGTTGGCCAGGGCAACCAGCAGAACGGCCCCCGCCAGCACCCGCAGCCACCAGCCGGGCAGGCCACGCCACAAGGCGGCCAGAACGGCCACCAGCATGACCAGCCCGACACCCACAAGCAGGGCAACAGGCACGAGCGGAGCGAACTGGATATCGGTCACCATCCTACTGCCCCAGCCTTTCCAGCAGCGCCGGCACATGCACCTGGTCCGACTTGTAATTGCCGGTCAGCACATACATCACCAGGTTCACGCCGAAACGATAGGCCATCTCTCGCTGGCGCTCGCCGGCATATCCTCCTCTTCCCACCGGATAGAGATACCCCCCGTCGCGCCCCACGGCCCAGGCGGCGGCCCAGTCATTTGCGCCGATCACCACCGGCGAGACCCCGTCATTGAGGTTGCGAAAGGGCATGCCCTCCAGCTTGACCGCGTCGGGCGGGGCTGCCTCGACCCAGACCTGCCCCTGCGAAAATCGCCCCGGAAAGGACTGCAACAGATAGAAACTGCGCGTCAGAACATGATCGGGGGGTACGGGTTCGAGCGCGGGAATATCCAGGCTGGCGGCGATCTGTTGCAGACGCCGACTTGCCGGGCTGACACCATTGATGCCGGCAATATCGGCATCCTGGGTGTCAAAAACGATCATTCCGCCGGTCTGCAGATAGGTGTTGATCCGCGTGATGGCCGAGTCCGACGGTATGGGCGAGGTCTCGGTCACCGGCCAGTACAGCAATGGAAAGAATGCCAGCTCGTCCTTTTCTACATCAACGCCGATCGGGTCGGCCGGCTCGACCGCGCTGCGTCTTGTCAGCACGCGCGACAGGCCGTACAGCCCGGCCTCGGACTTGGCATCAATGCGGGCATCGCCCGTGATGACATAGGCCAGCACCGTGTCCCGGGTTGCCCTGATCGCCCGGGCATCCCCATCGCCACCCGCCCCCTGTGCCTGGGCCGGGGGATGCGGCACCAGCAGAACCAGCAGAAAGATTGCGGCCAGGGTTCCCCGGGGGCCCGAAAGGCGCCCTCCGACAAGCAACGTCGCCGGTATGTCGAGCGCCAGCAGCAACAGGGCCAGCGCCAGGAACCAGCCAGCGAGGGATTTCCTTTCGGCGCCGCTCAGTGCCGCGACGGCAACCCCCGCGGGCCATGTCGCGGCCTTCAGAACGCGATCGGGGCGGATCACGTTCAACGCGAATTGCCGGGGCCCCAGACGATAGGTTCCCGGCAGCAGATCAGGCCCGACCCGCCCCTCGGCCAGGGCCTCGCCGGAAACCGCCGCCAGATCGTCCGCCTTGCGCAGGGTTCCGAAACCATCCATCACACGCTCGGGCCGCCACATCTGCCCGGCCATGTCGGCCGGCGTCGGGGTCGAGGCCCTGCGCAAAATCGCCAGACGTTCGAGCATCCGCACGAACAATCCCGAAAGCGGCAGGCTGGACCACTCGGCATTGGCGGTGACGTGGAACAGCACCACCCTGCCCTTTCCCATCTCTTTCCATGTGACCAGCGGCGTGCCATCCTGCAACGAGGCAATGGTGCGCGCCGCAAGCTGGGGCCCCGGCTGGGCGACCACCTGCGACGTCACCGTCACGTCATCGGGAATGGTCAGGCCGAAAAACGGGGATTCCTTTCCGAACGGCCGCAGATGCCGGGGTGAGCCCCAGGACATCGCGCCGCCGACATCGCGACCGCCGGGCCGCAACCTGACGGGCAGCAGCGGATCGTCGGCACCGGGTCGCATCCGCGCCGCCGCCATCCGCGGCCCGGCAAAGCGCAGCAACGTTCCGCCCTTTCTCACCCATGCGGCGAGGGCATCGCGCTCGGCCGGGGCGATACGGGCGACATCGGCCATGATCACGACATCGGGCGCGGCCAGCAAGCTCGTGCGCAAGGGGGCCTCGATCACCACGGCACCCGTCTGCAATGCCTTGCGCAGATAGTGCAAGGGCGACAACAGTTCCTGTCCCTCGCGCGGCGCCGTGCCCGCAAACAGCGCCACCTTGCGCCGCTTGAGCGCATCGTCGGCAAGGGCCACGGCCCCGGCGGTGCGCAGGCCGGCAATCTCGAACCGGCGGATGCGGTTTCCCAGATCGGTGGGCAGATCGAACGACACGGTGACGGATCGCTCCCCTGGCCCGAATGTGGCCGAGGCGGTGGCCACGCGCCGCTCGATCCCCGCAGGATCGGGGCCAATGGCATTCACGCGGATTTCCTGCCCCTGCCCCGTATCCCTGCGCAATGCGGTCACGGTAATCTTGCGGTCCTGGAATCGCGGCCGGGCCAGTGCCATCAGCGCATTCCGGCCCTGAACCACGGTCAGATTGCCCCGTGCCATCAGCAGCCTGGCCAGCCCGTCACGCCCCTTGCGCGCCAGACCGTCCGACAGCCAGAGCGTATCGAACGCGGATTTCTGGCTGCTGATCCAGGACGTGACGGCCGCATAGTCAGGCTCCCACGGCGAGGGTTTCAGGGCAGCCAGCGCCGCCTTCCAGTCACCGGCCGTACCAAAGGGCAGCGGCCCGGTGCGCGCGCTTTGATCGGTCAGCGACAGCACCGCGACACGGCGCCCCGAGGCCCGCGCATCCGTCAGAACGGCTGCGATCCTGTCCTGCCGGGCCGCCCAGTCACCGGCGCTGGCCCAGCTGGCATCGGCCAGAATCAACAACGGTTTCGAGGCGATCTTCGCGGCGCCGGGGTTCAATACCGGCTGCGCGAAACCGATGATTGCCGCCGCCAGCGCCAGCATCCTGAGCAGCATCAACCACCACGGAGTCCTGTCCGGCGTCGATTCCTCATCCCTGAGCCCCAGCAACAGGGTCACGGCGGGAAAGCTGCGCCGCACCGCAGCCGGGGGAACGGCCCGCATCAGCCACCACAACACCGGCAGTGCAAGCAAGCCGATCAGCAACCACGGCGACATGAATGTCAAGGCCTGAAACGGAAACATTCACCGCCCTCGTTGCAAGGTTGAATACAGCCACATCAACGCGGAAAGCGGGCTGTCGTCCCCGTGGTGACACAGATATTGCCAGCCTGCCCGCCGCGCATGCGAGGCCAGCAGATCCTTTCGTGCCGCAAGCCTGTCGAGATAGGACTCTCTCAGCCCGCGCGCACGCAGCGTCTCGAAACGGATCTTGCCGCTCATGCTGTGAAATGTCGTGCGACCATCAAATGGAAAGGCCTCTTCGACCGGATCGAGCAGCTGAACCAGCGCGCCATGCACGCCCTGGCCGGCGGCCTGTCGCAGGGTGTTGACCACGTCATCCGTATCGCCGAGAAAATCCGAAAACAGCACCGCCCGCGCACCACGCGGGAAAAGCTGCGCAACAGGGCTGACGTGATCGTCGTCGCGTTCGGGTCCGATCAGCCCGGCCATCAGACGATCGAGCTGCGCACGGCCTGTTCTGGGGGGGGTGGGATCATCCATCAGCCCCACGCGCTCGCCCCCGCGCAGCAGCAGGATTGCCAGCGCCAGGGCCAGCACGCGTGCCCGGTCGATCTTGGCCGGGCGACGCCCCGGATCGCCGGAAAAGGCCATCGACCGCCCGTCATCGACCCAGATCAGAACCGACTGCGCTGCCTGCCATTCATGTTGACGGATGAAATGACTGTCGCCGCGGGCCGATCGACGCCAATCGATGTTGCGCCATTCATCGCCGGGCATGGCCGGGCGGAACTGCCAGAATTCCTCGCCCGTCCCTTCGCGGCGGCGGCCATGGGCACCGGGCGTGACCGATGTGGCTAGCCTCTGGGCCTCGGCCAGCAGGGGCGGAAACCGGGCCGCATGTTCTTCGGCCGCCTGACGCAGCCTTGCAGGACCGTGGCCCGCCTGCGCCGTCAAGCCGCCACCTCGTGGCGCAACACGCGCGCCACCATCGCATCAATAACCTCGTCCAAGCGCACCCCCTGCGCACGCGCGGCAAAACCCAGCGCCATGCGGTGGATCATGACCGGACGTGCCAGTGCGGCCACATCGTCGGGTGACGGCGCCAGACGGCCATGCAGCAGTGCCCACGCCCGAACGGCCAGCATCAGCGATTGCGCAGCCCGCGGGCCCGGCCCCCAACTGACATGTTCGCGCACTTCGTCCGTTGCCTCGTTGCCTTCGGGACGACCGGCGCGCACGAGGTCGAGGATCAGATCCACGACCGTTTCCCCCACCGGCATGCGGCGCACGACCTGTTGGGCGCGGATCAGCTCGTCCGCGGCAAAGACCGGATCGGCCTGCACATCGGTCGCGCCGGTGGTTGCCAGCAGGATGTCGCGCTCGGTCTCGCGATCGGGATAATCGACATCGATCTGCAACAGGAAACGGTCAAGCTGCGCCTCGGGCAGGGGATAGGTGCCCTCCTGTTCGATGGGGTTCTGGGTTGCAAGAACATGGAACGGGGCCGCAAGAGGGCGCTCTTGCCCGGCAATGGTCACCGCGTGTTCCTGCATTGCCTGCAGCAGGGCCGACTGGGTGCGCGGGCTGGCGCGGTTGATTTCGTCTGCCATCAGCAGCTGGCAGAATACCGGCCCCTCGATGAAACGAAAGGCGCGGCTGCCATCGGCGCCGGTTTCCAGAACCTCGGATCCCAGAATGTCCCCCGGCATCAGATCCGGTGTAAACTGTATCCTGCTGGTTGACAGGCCCATCACCGTGCCCAGGGTTTCGACAAGGCGGGTCTTGGCCAGCCCCGGCACCCCGACCAGCAGGCCGTGCCCGCCCGACAACAGCGCGGTCAGGGCCAGATCAACCACCCTCTCCTGACCGATGACCCGCCTTGCAATGCTGCTGCGCGCGTCATGCAACCGATCGGCCAGTGCCCCGATTTCCCTTACCAGATCGTCGTTTGTAGCCGCCATTCCTGCCATCCCGTCCAATATGAAATGCCCCCGTGACATGAAGGCCCGGATTCGCCACATTAAACCCAACTCGCACAGGTTAAACAAATGACAAATCACACCACGTCACAAAACATCGTGAAGGACGCTTTCCAGAGTCTGGTCGAGACCGCACGCCAGAGCGCGACAAAAGGCCCTGCGCCCGTTCATCTGTGGAACCCTCCGTTTTGCGGAAACCTCGACATGCGTATCGGGCGTGACGGCACCTGGTACTATATGGGGACACCCATCGGACGAAAGCCTCTGGTCAAACTGTTTGCATCCATACTGCGCAAGGATGGTGATCGCTATTTCCTGGTAACCCCGGTCGAAAAGGTCGGCATCACGGTTGATGACGCTCCCTTTGTTGCCGTCGATTTCGAGGTTGCCGGTCAGGGGCAAAATCGGGAAATCACCTTTGTCACCAATGTTGATGATATCGTGATTGCCGGGCCGGACCACCCGATCAGGCTGGCCCATGACCCCGAGACCGGCGCACCATCGCCCTATGTCCTGGTCCGGGCCAACCTGGAAGCCCTGATTGACCGAAAGAGCTTTTATCGCCTGGTCGATATCGGCGAACATCACGCGACTGACGACGGCACCAGCTGGTTCGGCGTCTGGTCTGGGGGCGTATTCTTCCCATTCGTGAGATCGGACGAGATCGGCGTCTGATCCGCCACGGCAAACCGCCCCCGCCCCAGACCGCCAGCGCCCGGGACAAGTCGTCATCGGCGAGGATCACCCCCGCTCAATGCGCCTCGGCCCAGTTCTGCCCGACCCCGGCATCGACAACCAGCGGCACCGATAGCCTGACCACGGGCGCGGGGGCTTCCTCCATCACCTTGCGGGCTGCCGATATCAGTTCGTCCACCGCATCGCGCGCGACCTCGAATATCAATTCGTCATGCACCTGCAACAACATTCGCGCCGGCAGATGCGTGGTGGCCTGTGGCATGCGGATCATGGCGCGGCGGATGATGTCCGCAGCCGTCCCCTGAATCGGGGCGTTGATCGCCGCGCGTTTGGAAAACCCGGCGCGCGGGCCGCGGGCGTTGATTTCGGGCGTATGCACCTTGCGGCCGAACAGGGTTTTCACAAAACCATGCGCGCGCGCATATTCGATGGTTTCATCCATATAGCTGCGGATGCCGGGGAAGCGTTCGAAATAGCGATCGATGAAGGCCTGCGCCTCGGCGCGCGGGATACGCAGGTTGCGCGCCAGACCAAAGCCGGAAATCCCGTAGATGACCCCGAAATTGATCGCCTTGGCGCGCCTGCGAATTTCGGGCGTCATCTGATCCATCGGCACGTTGAACATTTCGCTGGCGGTCATGGCGTGAATGTCCTGGCCTTCACGAAACGCCTGTTTCATTGCCGGCAGATCGGCCATATGGGCAAGGATGCGCAGCTCGATCTGGCTGTAGTCGAGGCTGACCAGAAGGTTCCCCTCTTCGGCGACAAAGGCCTCGCGGATGCGTCGGCCCTCTTCGGTGCGCACGGGAATGTTCTGCAGGTTCGGGTCGGTGCTGGCCAGCCGCCCGGTGGACGCGCCCGAGATCACATATGACGTATGCACCCGCCCGGTTTCGGGGTGGATATGGTCCTGCAAGGCGTCGGTGTAGGTCGATTTCAGCTTGGCCATCTGGCGCCAGTCCAGCACGCGGGCGGCCAGTTCGTTGCCCTCGGCGGCCAGATCCTCCAGCACATCGGCCCCGGTGGCCCAGGCGCCTGTCTTGCCCTTCTTGCCGCCCTCAAGGCCCATCTCGTCGAACAGGATTTCACCCAGCTGCTTGGGCGAGCCGACATTGAAACTGCGCCCGGCCAGTTCGTGAATCTCGGCCTCAAGCGCGGCCATCTTCTGCGCGAAATTGTTGGACATGCGCGACAGGTGATCGCGATCGACCTTGATACCGTGCATCTCCATTTCGGCAAGCACCGGCACCAGCGGGCGTTCGAGTGTTTCATAGACGGTGGTGACCTGCGCCACATGCAGGCGCGGCTTGAAGGCCCGCCACAGGCGCAGGGTGATATCTGCGTCTTCGGCGGCGTATTTCACGGCCTCGTCGATGGGCACCATGTCAAATGTGATCGCCGATTTGCCGCTGCCCAGAAGCGGCTTGATCGGGATCGGCTTGTGATCGAGATAGCGTTCGGAAAGCGTGTCCATCCCATGCCCGTGCAGCCCACCATGCATGGCATATGACAACAGCATCGTGTCGTCGATCGGGGCAACCTGCACCCCCAGACGCGCCATGATCTTGGCGTCGTATTTCATGTTCTGCCCGATCTTGAGGATCGAATCGTCCTCAAGCATCGGTTTCAGCATTGCCAGCGCCTGATCCAGCGGCATCTGGTCGGGGGCAAGCGCGGTTGCGCCGAAAAGATCGCCCTCGCCCTGCTTGTGGGTCAGGGGGATATAGCAAGCCTCGCCCGGCTCGACCGACAGGCAGATGCCGACCAGCCCGGCCCGCATCTCGTCCAATCCGGTGGTTTCGGTGTCAAACGCCACATAGCCACGTTCGTATATCCGGTCCAGCCAGACCTGCAGCGCATCCTCGTCACGCACGCATTCATATTTGTCGGCGTCAAATGGCACAGCCTCTACCGCGCCGCCACCGTTGTTGCCGGGGTTGTCCGTCCCTTGCCCGGCTGGCGGAATTTCGGGCGGCTCGACCCCCATCTTTTCGGCGATGCGTTTGGCAAGGGTGCGGAACTCCATCTCGGCCAGAAAGGGCATCAGCTGTTCGGGGTCGGGGTCATGGACCTCCAGCGTGGCAAGATCCACATCAACGGGCGCATCCTTGCGCAACAGCACCAGCTGCCGGCTGAGCCTGATCTGGTCGGCATGGTCGATCAGGGTCTGGCGGCGCTTGGGCTGCCTGATCTCGTCGGCATGGGCCAGCAAATTGTCGAGATCGCCATATTCGCGGATCAACAACGCCGCCGTCTTGACGCCGATCCCCGGCGCGCCGGGGATATTGTCGGTCGGATCGCCCGCCAGCGCCTGCACATCGACCACCTGTTCGGGCGAAACGCCGAACTTTGCCTCGACCTCTTCCAGCCCGATGCGCCGGCCCTTCATGGGGTCAAGCATCTCGACCCCGCCGCCAACCAGCTGCATCAGGTCCTTGTCGGACGAAATGATCGTCACCCGCGCACCGGCATTGCGCGCGCGCTCGGCCAGGGTGGCGATGATGTCATCGGCCTCGAATCCATCCAGCTCGATCGCGGGGATGTTGAAGGCGCGCGTGGCCTGCCGGGTCAGCGGAAATTGCGGCACCAGATCCTCGGGCGGGGGCGGGCGGTTGGCCTTGTAGGGGGGGTAGATATCGTTGCGAAAGGTCTTGCCCTTGGCATCGAAAATCACCGCTGCATGGGTCGGCGCATCGCGGCCTTTCTGATCTTCGACGAACTTGTAAAGGATATTGCAGAACCCGCTGACCGCCCCCACCGGCAGCCCGTCGGATTTGCGCGTCAACGGCGGCAGCGCGTGATAGGCGCGAAAGATGAATCCCGAGCCGTCAATCAGGTGCAGATGATGGCCGGGGCCGAAATCGGGGCCGAAATTTTCGTTGCTCATGACATCTGTCCCGTGGACCTTGCGCATATGGCGTTTCAGGTTTTCCGCAGGACAGCACCCCCTGTTCGACCCGGATTCGGATCAAGGGGACGGCATCGACCGGCCTGCCCCATGCCCCGCCTCAATGTGCGGCGACGGTTTCTTTACCGGCCAGCTCGAACCGCTTGTCGCAATAGGGGCATTCCACCCATCCCTTGTCGGCGGGGATGTGCAGCCACACCCGGGGATGGCCCAGCGCCCCGCCGCCGCCGTCACAGGAAATGCGCGCGGTCGTGACCGTTTCGGTTTCCGGGGCTTCGATCGTCATGGTTGGCTCCATTTCTGTGCGCCGCAAGAATTGACCTGGGGTTCGGCGCCATGATAGCGAACGCTGGCGCGGGGGCAAGGGGCCGACGCGCCGTATGGGGGTCTCATGACAGAATACGCGATCGAAATTTCAGGCCTGCGCAAGACCTATGCCCCCACCCGGCGAACCAGCGGCAAGGAGGCCCTCAAGGGTATCGATCTGAACATCCGCACGGGCAAGGTCTTTGGCCTGCTGGGGCCGAATGGCGCGGGCAAGTCCACGCTGATCAACATTCTGGCCGGACTGGTCGTGAAAAGTGCCGGCAAGGTCTCGATCTGGGGTTTCGATCAGGATGTGAACCCCCGGCAATCGCGCGCATCCATCGGTGTCGTCCCGCAAGAGCTGAATCTCGATGCCTTTCTAACACCACGCGAATCGGTCGAGGTACAGGCCGGGCTGTACGGCATCCCCAAATCGGCACGACGCACCGACGAAATCCTTGCCCGCGTCGGTCTTGCCGACAAGGCCGATGCCTATGCGCGGTCGCTGTCGGGGGGCATGCGCCGCCGATTGCTGCTGGCCAAGGCGATGGTCCATTCGCCGCCCATTCTGGTGCTGGATGAACCCACGGCCGGTGTCGATATCGAACTGCGCCGCATGTTGTGGGATTATATCCGCGAGTTGAACGAACAGGGCACGACCATCATCCTGACCACCCATTACCTGGAAGAGGCCGAAGAGATGTGCGACGAAATCGCCATCATCGATCGTGGGCTGGTCAGGGCACAGGACAGCACCCAGAACCTGCTGGCAACGATGGATTCCAAGACCCTGGTCATCACGCCCGAAAGCCCGGTCTCGCAGCTGCCCGCGCTGCCATCGGCCGTGAGATCGGAAATTCGCCCGGACGGGACCATCGCGCTGACCTATTCGCGCGCCCGCCTCAGGGCCCAGGAGATTCTGGACGTACTTTGTGGCAGCGGCATCGTGCTGCGCGATCTGACCAGCGAGGAGCCCGATCTCGAGAACGTGTTCATCTCGCTCACATCCAGACATGACGACCCGGAAACATGATCATCGGCGCGGCCGGTTCGCCCGAAACCCGCCCGGGATGCGCTGATTGTCATCTTTTGCCCGCCCGGCGCGATTGTCGGGCTTGATTGTCGCACCCCGTTCGGCCAGCTTGGCCGTTCATGCGAATCGCCCGGAGGCGGCAGAATGTGTTTTTCGGAATCAGTCAGCATCATCGCGGGTAGCGGCCTTCTGGTTGGCGGAGCCTATGCCGGGGTCAAGGCATGGACGGTCAACAAACGCTATCTGCCGGTTTCGCTGATGCCGGTCTTTGCCGGCCTGCAACAGCTTTCCGAGGGATTTGTCTGGTCGGGCATGACCGGCGGAGACAGCCAGCTGGTCCAGGCAAGCGCGCTGATCTACATATTCTTTACCTGGTTCATGTGGCCCTTCTGGATACCGCTTTCCGTCTTTGTGCTGGAGCCGAAGGAAAGCCGGCGAAAATACATCTTTCTGTTCTTTGCCGCGGTCGGGCTGGGATTCGGGTTGATCCTGTATGTGCCGCACCTCATCCGACCCGAATGGGTGGACGTGACCATCAATTCCAGGTCGCTGGCCTACGAAGGCACGATGCTGCTGGATTTCCTGATGCCGCGCTCGGTCACGAACGCGCTGTACCTGGCGCTGATCATCCTGCCGCCACTGATGTCGCGCTATCGGCACATGTTCTATTTCGGCCTTACGCTGATCGGCGTGACGGTGGTCGATTTCCTGTTCCTGAGATATGCGTATATCTCATTCTTCTGTCTGCTGGCGGGGCTGGCAACCGTGCATCTGATCTATATCATCTCGCGCAACCACTGCCGTCACGAGTGCCCCGAGCTGTTTGCCTGATCCGGCAAGGGCCGGTCATGCCGGCCTTTGCAGCATCCGGCCCAGCCAGCGCCCCCCGACGACATGCACATGCAGATGGGGGACCTCCTGCACGCCATTGTCACCGTTGTTCGAGATCAGGCGATAGCCATTGCCCCCTTCGCCCGGCTTGACACCCAGGATGCGGCAGACCTCGCCAATGGCGCGGTTGAAATCGACGATCTCGGCGTCCGAGGCAGCATCGGCAAAATGATCGAAACAGACATATTTCCCCTTGGGGATCACCAGAACATGATCGGGTGCCTGCGGGTTGATGTCGTTGAAGGCAAGGCTGTGCTCGGTTTCCAGTACCTTGTCACAGGGGATCTCGCCGCGCAGGATTTTCGCGAAAATGTTCTGGTCGTCATATTCGTATGGCATCTGCTACTCCGCAAACAGGTTTTCGGTCGTGATGATCCGGTTTGCCACATCTTCCGTCACACCCAGAAATGCGGCAAGGGCATTTGTGTTTTCCGCCTCCGTGGCCCGTTCCCGCAACAGGTGGTATCCGGGAAAGTGTGCATCACGGATTGCCTCGGAATCTGCGGCGAATTCGCGCCGGATGGTCGGGATCAGGCGGGCCATCACCGTTGGCGTGGTGCGCTCTGAGGCCAGCCCGGTGCGACGGGCGTGGCCCGCCAGGTATTCATCGCTGAACTCGCATTCGATTTCCAGCAGGCGCGTCTGGCATCGGTCCGACTGGAAATCACGCAGCAGGTCCAGCCGTGATGTATCGACGCAGATGACCAGGCGATCGACATCATAGTGATCAAAAAGCAGCCGCACAAAGGCGCGCCGGTGGCGAGAACGTTTTTCCATGCTGTTCTCCAGGCCGCCCAGACCGGGCAGGCCGGCGTCGAACTCGTCGAAAAGATACCCGACACCCTGCAGGTCGGTCATGTTGCGGATATGGTGCAGCAGGCGCTTGGCGACGTGCCATTTCTTGCAGGCCAGAACCAGCAATGTGCGGTCTCGGCCAAGCGTGCTTTCCTGTTCCCAGAATCGCGGCGCGAAACGCCGGCCCTCGCGCCCCTTGACCCTGAGATACTGGTACAATCGGCGCCCTTCGCCCGAAACGTCGAAATCCGTTCGCCCACTGGCATAAAGATCGCCAAGCCGCGCCTTGAGGGCGTGTGCCTCGGGCGAGATCTTGCGCGCAAACATGAAATCCTGTGACAACAGAAAATCATACTGGTCGTTGTAAAAGGTCACCGGCATCCCGTAGTCGGAAAACATAAGGAATGTCAGGGTGCGCGACTCGATCTCGCCATGAGGGACGATGTTGCGCACGATGGTCTGGAAAAAGGTTTCATCCGGTATCCAGGTGGTCCTGAAAAAGCGCACCACATCGCGCCTGTGGCGTACGAATTCCAGCACCTTCTCGATGGTTTCCCGGCGCAGGCACCACCATTGCGACCCGATCATCATCTGCAGGTCATGGGGGATGTCCCTTTTCAGGCCCAGCTTCTGCTGCAGGCCCAGCAGGGCATAGAACAGCGCCTTGTGTTTTCGCTCGTTGACAAGATGGCGATAGATCAGACGCTCTTCGCGCAGGCCGGTCTTGATCCAGCCGCTGTTGAAATAGTCGAACGACTCGATGAAATCGCGGTCGTTTCGGTCCAGGAAATCATGCAGGTATTCGGCCGACTTGATCGGCATGCAATCCCCGGACACCATGTAGAAATGGGTTGCGCGGGGAAAGGCGCGTTCGGCGGCAACCAGCGCGTTCAGCGTGGCCTGGACCAGCGACCATTCACCCCAGCCACATTTCACCCGGCGCGCGAACGCGACCCTGTCATTGTCGGCCAGGCCATTGCGGATGGTCGCGAATGCCTCGTTGCCGGCCCGTGCGTCGAAATGAATCGCAATGTAATCGCCCCGCGCAGTCAGCCGGCGCGCCTGGCGTATGATGGCCTCGGGGTTGCGGTGGCACAACAATATGAAGGCAATTTTCGCCATTTGGCCTGCTCATCTGCCCCTGTTTTCGCATGGTGCGCCTGTCTCTGCCTTCATAAAGCCAAAGTTTCGTTGAAAAAACACCTTTTCTTTGCGCATTATCCGGTCAACGAGAACAATAAGAGCGTGGTATGCGCCACGTCGGGCTACCGTCTGGAGGGATTGGGCATGGGATTTCCGGGAACCTGGATGACCGAAAGCGAAACGCTGGTTTATCGCGTGATCCCGAAATGCGCCTGCTCCACCATCGGTCAGGTCATGCATTACATCGATCATGGAACATATTTCGATGGCGATATCCATGATGCGACTTCGGGGATTCACAAGTGGTCTCTGGATCATTCGAAACCGCGGCTCGAAGCGGTGATCTCGGCAGGCCAGACATTCACCTTTACCTGTGTCCGCAACCCCTATACCCGGGTATTGTCAGCCTTTTTCGACAAGATATGCGGCATTCAGCGCAATGGCCGACGCTATCGCGGCAAGCTGGTGCCGCTGCTGATCCAGAAATACGGTATCACGGTTGATGGCGATTTCGACCAGATCGCCAGTTTCCGGCGCTTTCTGCTGTTCGCCCGCGACACGATCCGTTTTCGCCGCCCCATGGACCCGGACATCCACTGGTCATCGGTGGCCGGTCATGCCTCGACCCTGGTGCATGGCGGGGCAAGATATGACAGGATCATCTCGACCGAGAATTTTCAGGAAGGCATGAAGGACATCCTGAAACAGATCGAGGTCAAGCACGAGATCGACATCGACAAGATGCCCCGGTTCAATGAATCATCGGGCCACGGGCCAAAACGCGCACATCCGGTCGAGGATTATTTCGACGACCTGTCGATGCATCTGGTGCGCGAGATGTATCACAAGGATTTCGAGTTGTTCAAATACGACATCGACGACCCGTCGAACAAGATGCCGATAGCCGAAATCGACCTGGACGAGGTACACGCCAAGCTGAAGGAATAGCATGGCAGGGGCAATGGGGGCTGGCTGCCCCCTCTTGCCTGCGGCAATTCACCCCCGCGCGTATTTGGCAAAGAAGAAGCCCGTCAGATCAGCCCGTGCTCGTGAAACAGCTCCTTGAGGTCGCGTTCCGGTCGCGCACCGATATGGCTGATGACCTCGGCCGCGGCAACACAGCCCATGCGCGCGCAGGTCAGCATGTCGTAGCCGTGAGTCAGTCCATACAGGAAACCGCTGGCAAACAGGTCGCCTGCGCCGGTGGCATCGACGATATCGGTTGGAATCGCGCTGGCGTGCTCCATCCCGCCGCCATTGAGTACATAGGCCCCCTTTTCGGATGCCGTACACACAACGATATCGACCTCGGCTGCTGCTGTCTTCATCGCGGTTTCCAGATCGGGGGCGGGATACATCGCCTCCATCTCGTGGACATTGCAGAACAGCAGATCCACATGATCGTGGATCATGTCGCGAAAGGCCTGGTGATGGCGTTCCACACAGAACGGATCTGACAAGGTGAGGGCCACGCGACCTCCGGCCGCCTTGCAGGCGTCGATCGCCTTGGCAAAGGCCTCGTGACTGTCGGGGCCGTCAAAGCGGTAGCCTTCGAGATAGATCCATTCGGCCGACGCCATCAGGTTTTCGTCGATGTCGGATGGCCGCAACTCTTCGGAAACGCCGAGATAGGTGTTCAGCGTGCGCTCGCCGTCGGGGGTAACCAGGACCATGCAGCGACCGGTTTCGGCAGCGGCGTCAGGCGGGGCCATCGGGGTGTCGTAATCGGCGCCCAGGGCGCGCAGGTCGTGGGCAAAGATCATGCCCAGCTGGTCGTCACGCACCTTGCCCACATAGGCCGTGCGACCGCCGAGCATGGCAAATCCGGCAATGGTATTGGCGGCCGAGCCCCCGGAAACCTCTTCGGCGGGGCCCATCCGGGCATAGAGTTCGGTCGCGCGCGAGGTGTCGATCAGCTGCATGATGCCTTTTTCAATGGCATTGTCGGCAAGGAATGCCTCATCCGTATGGCTGAGGATATCGACCATGGCGTTGCCGATGCCGACGACCTGGTATTTCTTGTTCATGTTGTCTTGTCCTTTGAATGGCACAGATCCGCGATGATGCAGTTGGCACAAACGGGTTTGCGCGCCTTGCAGACATAGCGACCGTGCAGGATCATCCAGTGATGGGCGTGTTTCTGGAATTCGGCCGGAACGTTGTCCTCGATCGCGCGCTCGACCGCCAGAACATCCTTGCCAACGGCAACGCCGGTTCGGTTGGCAAAGCGGAAGATATGGGTATCGACCGCCTGCGCAGGCATGCCGAACCAGATGTTCAGCACCACATTGGCCGTCTTGCGCCCGACACCGGGCAGCGATTGCAGCGCTGCACGCGATGATGGTACCTGGCCCTGGTATTCGTCCACCAGGATCTGGCTGAGACGGATCACGTTCCTGGCCTTTTGCCGGTACAGGCCGATCGTCCTTATATGTTCGATCAGCCCCTCTTCGCCGAGCGCGAGCATCTTTTCGGGGCTGTCGGCGACCTTGAACAGTGTTTTCGTGGCCTTGTTCACGCCCGCATCGGTTGCCTGCGCCGAAAGCGCGACCGCAACCAGCAGGGTATAGGCGTTGCTGTGGTCGAGTTCGCCGCGCGGTTCGGGTTCGCTGTCACGAAACCGTTCAAAGATTGCTCGAATCGTGTGGTAATCGAGTTGGGCCGTCATGACGCGCGTTTTGACAGCTTGGTCCGGGAAATCCAAGCACTTTACCGCAAGATTCGGGTGGATGATGCCGCCAGGACGCGCCATCCTGCAACTCGGAGGGCGAACATGACGGAAAACAGGGATCACTATCAACTGATGCGGCGGGCAATAGCCTGGATCGACGCGCATCAGCACGAAAACCCCTCGCTGGACAGGATTGCCGCCGCGATGGGGCTGAGCAGCGCCCATTTCCAGAAGGTATTCACCGCATGGGTCGGCGTGTCACCCAAGCGCTATGGACAATACCTGTCACTGGGTCTTGCGCGCGAGCTGCTGCAGCAGCGATTTTCCATGCTTGATGCGGCCCTTGATGCGGGGCTTTCGGGGCCCGGACGGCTGCACGACCTCTTCGTGCGGTGGGAGGCCATGACGCCTGGGCAGTACGCGGCCCGCGGGAAAGGCCTGCTGATCCGGCAGGGTTGGTTTGACAGCCCGTACGGCGAGATGCTGGTCATGGGAACCGATCGCGGCATCTGCGGCATTGCCTTTGCCGCCGAAACCGGGCGCGAGACGGCTGTTGCCGACATGCGCGCGCGCTGGCCGGCGGCAGATTTCACCACCGACCGGCAATTCCTGGCGGGTTGGGTTGATGCCGCAATGGAAGGTGGGGGCGGGACTCCGCTGCACCTTTCGGGCGCGCCGTTTCAGATCAAGGTGTGGGAGGCATTGCTGGCCATCCCCGAGGGGCATGTCACGACCTATTCCCAAATTGCACGCCATCTCGGCCAGCCCGCGGCCGTGCGGGCCGTCGGAACGGCCGTCGGGCGCAACCCGGTCAGCTGGCTGATTCCGTGCCACCGTGTCCTGCGCAAGGATGGGGCACTGGGTGGCTATCACTGGGGCCTGAACGTCAAGCGGGCCATGCTGGCGCGCGAGGCTGCGCGCACCGACACATCCGCAGCCGTGTAAGGGCAAACCGATCCGGGGGCGACCGGCCCGACGTCGCAGGAGTCGATGCTCGATACGCGCGATTCTGCCGAAGGGGGTTTTTTGTCTGGTAAAGAAATATTACCAGTGGCAGGATCGCAGCAGTTCCGGGGTAGTGTTCAGGATGCCGTTTCGCAAGGTCAAGACCGAAAGAATTTCCTCCTCGATCATCCGCCAGATCGAGAGCCTCATCCTGCGTGGAATCCTGCGCCCCGGCGAGCGACTGCCATCCGAGCGCGACCTGGCCGAACGCATGGGTGTCTCGCGCCCGTCGTTGCGCGAGGCGATAGCCGAACTAGAGGCCCGCGACCTGCTGGTCACGCGTCCCGGTGCCGGCATCTATGTGGCCGAGGTTCTTGGCTCGGCCTTTTCGAAACCGCTGATCGAACTGTTTGCGACCCATGACGAGGCCCTGTTCGACTATCTTTCCTTTCGCCGCGACCTCGAAGGCCTCGCCGCCGAGCGCGCCGCGCGCCTTGGCAGTGACACCGATCTCAGGCTGATCGACACGATCTATGGCAAGATGGAGGCGACCAGCAACCGCCGGGACGCCAGGACCGAAGCACGCCTTGACGCCGAATTCCATCTTTCGATCATCGAGGCCTCGCACAACGTGATCATGCTGCACATGATGCGGTCCATGTTCGAGATGTTGCGCTCGGGCGTGTTCTACAACCGTCAGGTCATCTTTCAGCAGCGCAATACGCGATCATCCCTGCTGGCCCAGCACAGGGCAATCAACGATGCGCTTCAGGCGCGCGACCATGTGGCGGCCAGACGGGCCGTCGAGGAACACCTCGATTTCGTCGAATCGGCCATGCGCAAGCAGAAAAAGATCGAACAGGACGAAATGATCGCCCGCCTGAGGATCGAACATGAGGCTGGGCGATAAAGGAAGGTATTGGAAACAATCGCTGATTTATTTGTCATATTGTTTCCGTTCACACCACGATCGCGGTGCTTTTTGACTCATCCTCTCCGATACTCGTAACATCCGGTATTGTTATTGGTTGTTTTGGGGGTGGTCCAATGAAGATTCTTTTCGCATCGACACTGATTCCGGGGCTGATACTCGGGCTGGCATCAGGCATTGCCACCGCACAGGAATGGGGACGACCGGCCTATCCCGCAAACTGGCATGGCGGCCCGCCACTGCCGCCACTCGGATCGAGCGCACCCTACATCGAACCCTATACGGGATATCGGGCCGGTACCGTTGCGACCCCGGCACCCGTCGCCGGCGTCGTCTATGTCCAGCCTTATGCGGTAATGATCCGCCCCGACGGATATGCCGTTCCGCAACGCTATGTCACCCGGACCGTGAAGGGCGTGTATTGGGGGACCTATGAGTATCGCCAGAGGGTTCCGGTCGTGCAGGGGCCGCCCCAATCGCGCTGCATCGTGGCCAACCTGAACGGGACCGCCCTTGACGAGGGCTGTGCCCTGGTGTCGATCCCGTTTGGCGAAGAGCCCCGCCTGCGAGCAAAGTTCGGCAATTACGCGCCCGATTCCGGCTATGTGACCAATTTGCCCGCCGACGACGACTATCGTTGAGGCAGACAAGAAACGAAAAGGCCCGACATGACGCCGGGCCTTTTACCTGATCTTGCCACGCCTGGGGCGCGTTGTGTTCAGGCCAGTCAGTGCAGCTTGCGCCCGACCTCGTCGATCGCCTGATCGATCAGCGCGTTGCCGTCCTTGGCGGTCATCCGTTTCGCAATGACCTCGCGCGCGGCGTCAATGGCCACGGCGACGGCGGTGTCGCGCACCTCCTTGACAGCCGATGCCTCGGCCGAGGCAATCTGTTCCTCGGCTGCCTGCAAACGGCGGGCGATCGATTCCTTCAGATCTTCCTTGGCGCGGGCAGCGGCGGCGGCGGCCTCCTGCCGGGCATGTGTGACGATGCCCTCGGCATGTTCCTTGACCTCTTTCTGCTTGCGCTCGTACGAGGCCAGGATTCCCTGGGCCTCTTCACGCAGGCGACGGGCCTCGTCCAGTTCCTCGCGGATACGGTCGGCGCGCGCGTCGAGCATCTTGTTGATCATCGCCGGGACCTTGAGATAGATCAGCAGCGCGACAAACAACACCGTGGCAATGACCACCACGAACTCGGAATTGTAGAGCGAGAAAAAGGGCTCTTCGCCGCCGGCAAGGGCAGGGCCCCCGACAGACAATGCCGCGAGCAGGACGCCGAATCTTGCAATCTTCATCCGAGTCATCCTTTCACCCTCGCGGCGACGGCCTTTTCGATGGTCTTGGCATCAGCAAGGCTGGGCATGATGAGTTCGACAATCTCGACCGCCGCATCACGCGCCACCTGTTCCACCGCTTCCATTGCACCGGCGCGGATCTCGGCAATGCGCTTTTCCGATTCCGCGGCCTTGGCGGCGATTTCCGCCTCGGCCCTGGCTGTCGCGGCATCGACATCCTTCTGGATCTCGGCCTTGGCCTCGGCGATGATGCGGTTGGCCTCGGCACGGGCATCGGCCAGCGCCTGATTATAGGCCTGCTCGGCCTCGACCGCCTTGCGCCGCATTTCCTCGGCCTGTTCCAGATCGCTTGCGATGGCGCCCTGGCGTTCGCTCAGGATTGCGGCAATCCGCGGGATGGCGATGCGCTTCATCAGGAAAAACAGGATGACAAGCGTCACCACCAACCAGAAGATCTGGTTCGGATAGGTGCCGAAGTCAAGCTGCGGCATCCCGACGGATTCGCCCGCTTCCTTCACCGCCTCGCCGGCTGCTTTCGCCATTTCGATATCAGATGCCATTGCATCCTCCATAAGCTCTGGGTCGGCGCAGTGCCGTCACCCCGGAAACCCCAGCGACCCCGCAACGACGGGATCGCCCGAACATGTCCTGGGTTCCGCCGCTTATTGAGCGTACATCAGCAACAGCGCGATGAGGAACGAAAAGATCCCCATGGCCTCGGCAAACGCGATACCGATGAACATCGTCGCGGTCTGGCCCGCAGCGGCCGACGGGTTGCGCAGGGCACCCGACAGGTAGTTGCCGACAACATGGCCGATGCCGATGGCCGCGCCGCCCATACCCGTACAGGCCAGACCTGCACCGATCAGTGCGCCCATTTGTACCAGATCACCAGTGACTGCCATTTGATTTCTCCTTTGATAAGAATGGCTGGATTTTCGGGTTCCGACCTAGTGCCCACCCGGATGCAGGGCATCGTTCATGTAGATCACGGTCAGAATTGCAAAGACATATGCCTGGATGAAGGCAACGATCACCTCGAGCGCCAGGACACCCATGATGGCCAGAACCGGGAACACCGCAAAGACGCCCAGCGCGCCGGCGAAACCCGCGAACACCTTGATCACCGCATGGCCGGCCATCATGTTGCCCATAAGTCGGATCGAGTGGCTGACGGGCCGCACGAAATACGAGATGATCTCGATCACCGCCAGAACCGGCCGCAGCGCCAGCGGCGCGCTGTCGATCCAGAAAACCTTGAGGAACCGGGGGCCGTTCTTGATGATGCCGATGATCGTCACCGACAGGAACACCGTCAGGGCCAGGGTCACGGTGATCGCGGCCTGGCTGGTCGTGGTGAACGAATAGGGGACGAGGCCCAGCGAATTCGCCGCCAGGACAAAGGTGAACAGGGTCAGGATGTAGGGAAAGTATTTCAGCCCCGCGGTGCCGTTGATGTCCTCGACCATCCGGTAGACAAAGCTGTAGAACACCTCGGCAATCGACTGGGTGCGGGTCGGCACGATCGCGCGACGCCTGGTGCCGACGATCAGCAGCAGGGTTGCGGCAAGAATCGCGATTCCCATCCACAGGGTCATGTTCGTGGGCGTGTACCAGTTCAGTTCGTGCCCGCCAAACAGCGGTTTGATCACGAACTGCTCCATCGGCTGGATATTGAAGCCACCCTCGGCCACATCGCTTGCCATTTCGTCACCTTCGCCTTCTGGCCCCAGCGGGCCTGTTACTCATTCGCCCTGTTTCGCCTTGTCCGCCGCCTTGTCCTCGGCTGCGGCCTTTTCGGCCCGCTCCTGCACCTCGCGGGCGGTGCGCATCATGGTGCGAACGCCCGCCGCAAAGCCCAGCAGCGAAAACAGCACCAGGAAGATCGGGAGCGTCCCGAACAGGGCGTCCAGCCCATACCCGATGCCCGCGCCCATCGCCATGCCGACGACAAGCTCAAGAACCATCTGCCACACGGCCCCGATCGCCGTTTGCTGGCCATCATGTCGAAAGCCGCCTTCCTTTCTGTCCCTGGCGGCCCTGATCCGGGCCTCCAGTTCCCGCAGATCCCCTGGATCGGGCGCATCCGGCATCCAACAAAGACCCCTCTCGACTGTCGCGCGGAAACTAGGAAAGGGTGGCTGTAGAGTCAAGGAGGAATAGGCCCTGCAGAAAACGCTGCAACTAACTGTTTTTACGTGTATTTTTTCAGCGTGTCATTCGGCCGCAACACCTATGGTCGCGCAATTGCCCTGCCCCGGCCGCCTGCCCATCATTCAACCTTTTGGTAAAATGTCCCCCGTCCGGGCCGGCATGCCCGCCAGATCAGCCGCCCCACAGAACGGGACCCTGCTCGAACATCACGCTGACGCCGATGAAAACGGCGGCGCTTGCCACCAGGAACTGAACTGCGCGCAACAGGCGCGTGGCCGATTTTTCAGCCAGCTTCAGCGGCCAGCTGGCTGTATAGGTCAGGCTGGCCATGCCCAGGATCGACCCGACGCCAAAGACCAGAATATAGGCCAGCGCGGTCACGACATTCTGCGTTGCCGCCGCCGCCAGCGCCACCAGGCCGGCCGAACCCGCGGCACCATGGGCCAACCCCACCGCATAGGCCCTGAACGAAAACATGCGATGCTGATGCTGGTGGGGGTCCCGTTCATGGGGCACATGCGCATGGGCATGGCTGTGGGCGTGAAAATGACGCCTGCCGTCGCCATGATCGTGCAGATGGAAATGTACCTTGTTTCGGCGCAGCCTCCAGAACACGCTGGCGCCCAGGCCGACCAGCATGATGCCGACGAAAAATTCCATTCCCGCCGCGATGCGCGTCGTGAGCGCGTAACCAAAGGCGATCACGGGCAGGCTGATCAGAAACAACGTGGTCGTGTGACCCATGCCCCAGCTGGCCCCCAGAAGGGCCAGCCGTTTCGCCGAGGCCTTGCCAGACGACGCCAATGTGCCTACCGCTGCCAGATGATCGGCCTCGAAGGCATGTGTGATGCCGATGAAAAACCCGAGCAGGAGAAAACTCCACCCCCCCATTTTTGCCCCCGCCTTGCACTTTCCGGGATTGTTCCCGGTTCAAGTTTCGCCCGTTGGTCGCGAAGCCTGCCGGACCCGACTCCCGACCAGACCCTTGGCCTAGCCCGCATCGAAAAAATCCGCAAGGTCACGATTCAGGAAAATTGCCGCCCGTATCAACCGCCCGAAAGGCCCCGATGGGGAAAGGCAAGCGCGTGTGCCTTGCGCATGACGCTGGGCAGATGCGCCGCATCAAATTCGTCGGGCATGAGGAACACGCGCTCTCCGGGGTTGGCCTCATGCGGGACGTCGGCAAACCAGACCGTCATGGTCAGCGAGAAATGGGTGAATACATGGCGCACCTCGCCATCGAGCTGCCGCCACGCGGCCGGCAGGGGCGGCGTTGGCACGACATCCGTTTCGCCCAGCGGATCGCCGGGCCAGCCCAGCATCCCGCCCAGCAGCCCCCGTGCAGGCCGCCTTTCCAGCAACAGCGCCCCGTCAGAGCGGCGCGCGATATAGGCCGTCCCCCTCCGTGCGGGCCGGGCGGAACGCGGCTGGCGCCGGGGCAATTCGGCCTCGATGCCACGCGCATGCGCCAGACAATGTTCACGCACCGGACAGCGCGGGCAGGCCGGGTTGCGCGGCGTGCAGATGGTGGCCCCCAGATCCATCATCGCCTGTGCGTGGTCGCCGGGCCGCTGCTGCGGGGTCAGCACGGCCGCATGGCTGCGCAGCAACGGCTTGCTTGCGGGCAACGGGTCGGTCACCGCAAACAGCCGGGCGACAACGCGCTCGACATTGCCGTCAACCACCACCTCGGGCCTGTCAAAGGCAATGGCGGCGATCGCCGCCCCCGTATAGGGGCCGATCCCCGGCAGGGCGACCAATGCATCATATGTGTCGGGAAAACGGCCACCGTATCGCGTCGAAACCTCGCGCGCGCATTTCAAAAGGTTGCGTGCCCGCGCGTAATATCCCAGCCCGGCCCAGGCGCCCATCACCTGGGCATCTTCGGCGGCCGCCAGGTCACGGACACCGGGCCAGCGCGCAACAAAGTCGCGAAAATATCGCCCCACCGCGGCCACGGTCGTCTGCTGCAACATGACCTCGGACAGCCAGACATGATAGGGGTCGGGCCGCACACCGCGGCGCGACATCGCGGGCGGCACCCGCCAGGGCAGCACGCGTGCATGGTGGTCATACCACTCCAGTACCGACCCGGACATGTCGGCCCCGACCGTCTCCCGCCTGTGCGGTGCTGTATTGATCAATGCTCTGGCAACCTCTCGTCTTTGCGCTAGAATAGCAGGCGAAACGGAATTGGACAGCGACGATACTGCCATGAAGCCGCGCAAACCCCCGAAAAGCCCCTCGCCGAGCGACCCCGCCCGGGGCGCCCGACGCATGGCGCGTGGCTTTGTCCAGACCGGCGGGATCCTGAAGAACCACATACGCAGTGCCGGCGAAAAAAGGGGTTTTGCCGAAACGCGCCTGCTGACCCACTGGCCCGAGATCGTGGGCGAGGCTCTGGCCGACATCTCGCGTCCGATCAAGGTCAGCTATGGCCGGCAGGGGCTGGGCGCAAGCCTGACCATCCTGACCAACGGTGCCAACGCCCCCATCATTCAGGCCCAGCTGCCCCTCATCCGTGAAAAGGTAAACGCCTGCTATGGCTATGCTGCCATATCGAACATCCGCATTACCCAGACGGCCGAAACAGGCTTTGCCGAAACGGGGACTCCGTTCGAACATGCCCGCCGGGCACCTGTGAGCCAGGCGGCCGAGCGGCGGAACCAGGCCGGCTCGGATACCCGGGCCGACGATTATGTCGCGGATGTCCATGACGAATCCCTGCGAACGGCGCTTGCCGTGTTGGGGCGAAATATCCTAACACGGAAAGCGGACTGATAACCGCGAAAGGCCTTCACATGGTGCGCAAGTTCATCTCGTTTCTTTTCTTTCTCGCGATTGTCGGCACGGGCGGGTACCTCTGGCTCGATCGGGGCAGGGACGCCGATCTCGCCGGCCTGCAGGGGCTGACGGCCATACAGGACGTACAGGCAAGCGACGCCTCAAAGGCAACCACGACCAATGCCCCGAAAAAGGCGATAAAGATCAGGGATATGGCCATGGGCGACGCCAATGCGCCGATTACCATGATCGAATATGCCTCGTTCACCTGCCCCCATTGCGCCCGTTTCCACGAAGAGGTCTTTCCCAAGATCAAGGCAAGATATATCGATACCGGCAAGCTGCGCTTTGTCGTGCGTGACGTCTATTTCGACCGATACGGCCTGTGGGCGGCGATGCTGGCGCGTTGCGGGGACGGGTCCAAATTCTTCGGTCTGTCCGATCTGATCTATTCCAGACAGCGCGAATGGACCCGTGCCGACAGCGAGGCCGGTATCGTCGAAAACCTGCGCAAGCTGGGCCGCGTCGCCGGAATGACCGATGACCAGATGAACGCCTGCCTGCAGGACGCCGACAAGGCCCGTGCCCTGGTTGAAACCTATCAGAAGAATGCCGAGCGGGATCAGATCGACGCAACGCCCACCTTCATCATCAACGGCAAGAAATATCCCAACATGTCGTGGGCCGATTTCCAGACCACCCTTGACGGCCTGCTGGCCCGCTAGGTCGCGCCATGGCGGATTCCTCTCTGCAGGGGCTGAAGGTCCTCGAACTTGCGCGCATTCTGGCTGGCCCCTGGGCTGGTCAGACGCTGGCCGACCTCGGGGCCGAGGTGATCAAGGTCGAAAGCCCCGCCGGAGACGACACCCGTCGCTGGGGCCCGCCCTTTGTCGAGCACGAGGGCGATAATTCGGCCGCCTATTACCATTCCTGCAACCGCGGCAAGAAATCGGTCACGATCGATTTCCGCACCCCCGAGGGGCAGGAACAGGTGCGCCGCCTTGCCGCCGAAAGCGATGTCTTGATCGAGAACTTCAAGGTCGGCGGCCTGGCGAAATACGGGCTGGACTATGACAGCCTGAAACGGGTGAACCCGCGACTGATCTATTGCTCGATCACCGGGTTTGGCCAGACCGGCCCCTACAAGGCGCGCGCCGGGTATGATTTCCTGATGCAGGGCATGGGCGGGATCATGTCGGTCACCGGCGAGCCGGGCCGCCAGCCGCAAAAGGTGGGCGTCGCCGTTACCGACATACTGACCGGGCTATATGCCGTCATCGCCATTCAGGCCGCGCTGCTGCAACGCAACCGCACCGGCAAGGGCCAGCATATCGACATGGCGCTGCTGGATGTCGCGGCGGCAACGATGGCCAACCAGGCGCTGAACTATCTGGTCAGCGGCAAGCCCCCCGTGCCGATGGGCAACGAACACCCCAACCTGATGCCCTATCAGGTGTTCGATTGCGCCGATGGCTGGATCATCATCGCCACCGGAAATGACGCCCAGTATCAACGCCTCTGTGCGATCCTCGGCCTTGACGAGCTGGCCGACCACCCCGATTACCGCAGCAATGCCGACCGGGTGAAAAACCGCCGCGTGCTGGCCGAAAAGCTGACACAGGCAACACGCCAGCGAACCAAGGCCGACCTCCTGGCCGCCTGTGAGGCCAACGGCGTGCCGGCGGGCCCAATCAACAACATGGCCGAGGTCTTTGCCGACCCGCAGGTTATTGCGCGCAAGCTGCAGATCGACCTGGAGGGAATCCCGTCCGTGCGCTCGCCGATGCTGTTTTCGGATGCCGAACTCAGCCTCGATCGCCCCTCGCCCCGCCTGGGTGAGCATAATGACGAGATCCTGGGAAAGGATTGATCCCCCTCAGATTCCCAGCTGTTCGATCGCCGCGTCGATCGGCGCCCAGTCCTGCACCTCCAGCCTGACCGGCAAGGTCGCAACCGCAAGGCGGAAATCGGCAGGCAGGCGAACGGCGTCCTTCTCGGTCGTGACCAGCTGCGCCCTGCGCAACAGGGCCTCGGTTTCCAGCCGCTTCATCAGGGCCGTTGTCAGGGGCTGATGGTCGCTCAGGGCCTGGGCGTGCACCACCTCGGCGCCAAGGCCGCGCAAGGTGGCAAAGAATTTTTCGGGCCGTCCGATGCCGGCAAATGCAAGCACCTTCTGTCCCTTCCAGGACATTCCCGTTTCCAGCGGCTTCAACACCGCTTCGACGATCGGGGGGTGCGACCCGCCCTGAAGGGATTCGATGAACCGCCGGCGCGACCTGCGCCCGCCGATCACCAGCAGAAGATCGGTGCGTGCCAACCCTTCGCCGGGCAGTTCGCGCAAGGGCCCCGCGGGGAACACCCGCCCATTGCCGAAACCTGCCACGGCATCGACAACCGTGATCGAGATATCCTTGAACAGGGTCGGATTCTGAAAACCGTCGTCCAGCAGGATCACATCGGCCCCCGCCTCGACGGCCGCGGCGGCACCGGCATGGCGATCACGCGCCACCCAGGTATCGCAGAATGCCGCGATCAACAGAGGCTCGTCTCCGACCTGTGACGCATCGTGGTGGGCGGGATCAACCCTGACCGGCCCCGTCAGGCTGCCGCCATGGCCGCGCGACACGACGTGTACCTTCAGGCCACGATCGCCCAGACGCGCGGCCAGCGCGATCACCGTCGGCGTCTTGCCCGTTCCACCCATGTTGATGTTGCCGACGCAGATTACCGGCACGGGGACCTTGTTCCACGGCCCCTTGCGCAGCCTGCGCCGCCCCATCCATCGCCACAGGGCGGCCAGCGGGGCCAGCAGGCGCGCCGCGATTCCGGGACGGTCGGGCGGGTTTTGCCAGAATTGCGGTGCCTGCATCAGTTTTCTCCCGTCTGCGGCAAATGGTCGCCCAGCAGGGCAAGCGCGCGGTCGGTGACCTTGGCCCCGGCCGAGCTGACCTCCCATGCCGCATGTGCCATGGCCGCCGCCTTGTCGGGGGCCAGCACCTCGACCACCGCATGCGCCAGCGTTTCGGCCGAGTCGACCTCGACCACCGCATCGACTGCTGCCAGACGCGCGAATATGTCGGCCACCTTGAACACATGCGGCCCGTGTATGATGGCCGAGCCCAGCGCGGCAGGCTCGAACGGGTTGTGCCCCCCGATCTCGACCAGGGATCCGCCCAGAAAGGTAACAGGTGCCAGACGATACCACAGACCCATCTCGCCCAGGGTATCGGCAAGATAGATGTCGGTGTCCTGATCCGGCTCTTGCCCCCTTGAACGTTGCGTGATGTTCCAGCCCTGGTCGCGCAGCATGGCGGCGATTTCGTCACCCCGTTCTGGATGCCGCGGAGCGATGATCAGCAACAGGCGCCGCGCCGCACGCGCCGCCTGCCGATGGGCGCGGGCAACCAGCTGTTCCTCGCCGGGATGGGTCGAGGCCGCCAGCCAGATCGGGCGGCCCGACAGACGCGCAGCCAGGCGCGCGCGCTCGGACTCGTCACAAGGCAGCGCGGCCGAGCCCTCTTTCAGGGTTCCGCCGACCTCGACTCGTCCACCCGGCAGGCCAAGGCGGCGCAGGTTGCGCGCGGTCAGATCGTCCTGTGCCAGAACATGATCGAAACGGCCGAGCAGCGATCTGGCGAATCCCGGAAACCAGCGCCAGTTGCGCACCGAATCCCGCGACATGCGGGCATTTATCAGCACCATGGGAATATGCCGGCGATGTGTCTCGTGGATCATGGCCGGCCAAAGCTCGCTCTCGACCCAGACGGCCAGATCCGGGCGCCAGTGATCCAGAAAGCGCCGGATGAAAGGGCGCGCATCCAGCGGGGCGAACTGGTGAAAGGCACGCGACGGCAGACGTTCGGCCATCATCTCGGCCGAGGTCAGGGTGCCCGTCGTGACCAGAACCGACAAATCGTCGTAACGGTCGAGCAACCGGCGCACCAGCTCCAGTATCGACAGCGATTCGCCAACGCTGGCGGCGTGGAACCAGACAAGACGACCCGCGGGCCGCGGGCGCGAGGCCTTGCCCATCCTTTCGGGCAGTCTTTCGGGATGCTCCTTGCCTTCGGCCAGGCGCGCGCGCAGCTTGCGTTCGGCCAGACCGGTCGCGCGCTCGGAAAAGGCAAGATACAGCGCCAGCCCGATCGAATGGCCCATTGCAGCGCCCGCCCGTCAGCCCAGCTCTTCGGTCGGGCCGCTTGGAGATGTCTCGTCGCGCAACCTGTGCAGGTGGGCAATGAAATAGCGCTGATGCGCATCATCCACCGTCCGGTGCGCGGCATCCTTCCACGCGTCATACGCGCTTTCATAGTCGGGAAAGATGCCGACGATATCGATGTCATCGACATTGCGGAACACCGCATGTTGCGGGTCAACCAGTTCCCCGCCGAAAACCAGATGCAATCGCTGGACCATGAATCCCTCCTGAATGATGGGGCGGGTTTACGGCATGTCAGACGCGTTGGAAAGGCCCGTCAACTGCCGAGATGGGCAAGAATTCCCGCATGAATCGCCGGGCCTGCCGCCAGCACGCCCGCGGTTTGCGCGCCGGGGCTGTTGAACCTCAGCGGTTGACCGAACCTGTCGGTAACGGTGGCGGCGGCCTCGGTACATATCAGCGTGCCGGCGGCGATGTCCCATTCCCATGCGTCGCGCAGCGTCAGCATGGCGTCGAACCGCCCCTCGGCCACCAGACACAACCGATATGCCAGGGAAGAACGAAAATGCCGCTCGAACGCCGGCAGACCGCCTGGCCAGAGCTCGGGCACCATCTGTTTGCCGGGGGCCAGCACCTGGGCGCCCTCCAGACCCGCCCGTTCCGAGACGGCCAGCCTGCGCCCGTTCAGGAAGGCGCCGCCGCCCGGAGTGGCCTCGTACGTCAGTTCGCGCAGCGGCAGGTGAACGACCGCCGCCACCACCCTGCCATTTTCGGCCACCGCCAGCGAATGGGCAAATGTCGTCTGCCCGGCGACAAAGGCCCGCGTCCCGTCGATCGGATCGATAATGAACACGCGCGCGGCCGACAGGCGTTCGTCGTTGTCTTCGGTTTCCTCGGACAGCCAGCCATAGGCGGGGCGTGCGGCCGACAGGCGTTCCCTGAGCATGCGGTCGATTTCAAGATCGGCCTCGGAAACAGGACCCTGCCCGCCGCCCTTGTCCCATACCTGCTGATCCGCCCGGAAATAACGCCTGGCGATTCGACCGGCTTCGAGCGCGGCGTCGCGCAGCAGGCTCAGATCACTCTCCGGCAATGGTCAGCCCCTCGACCAGAAGGCTGGGCACCATACGCGAGCGGTGCGCGCGCGCGTCATTGGCCGGACGCAGGCTCAGCAGCATGTCACGCAGATTGCCGGCGATCGTACATTCGTTGACGGGACGGGCGATCTCGCCATTTTCGACCCAGAACCCCGCGGCACCGCGCGAATAATCCCCCGTCGTCGGATTGATCGATGCACCCATCAGCGAGGTGACCAGCAACCCGGTGCCCATATCGCGGATCAGCGCGTCACGGCTCTGCCCTCCTTGCGTCAGTGCGACATTGCCGGCGGCCGGCGAAGGCGGCGCCGCCGTGCCACGCGAGGCATTCGCCGTGCTTTCCATGCCCAGACGCCGCGCGGTCGCAAGATCGAGCGTCCATCCGGCAAGGATACCGTCCTTCACGATCTCGCGCCGACGCGTGGGCAGGCCCTCACCATCAAAGGGGCGCGAGGCTGAAATCCGCGGGCGAAACGGATCCTCGATCAACGACAGCCCGGTCGGCAGGACCTGTTCTCCCAGCGCATCGCGCAGCCAGCTCGAGCCGCGCACGATTGCCGTCCCGTTGATCGCGGCCAGCAGGTGCCCGATCAACGAGGCCGAGACACGTTCGTCAAACAGAACAGGCCATGCGCCCGTGGGCGGCCGCGCGGCACCCTTTCGGGCGACAGCACGCTCGCCGGCGAGACGGCCGATTTCCGCAGCCGGCGGCAGGTCCGCGCGAAAGCTGCGGGATTCGGCGGCATGATCGCGCTCCATCGACAGGCCTTCGCCTGTAATGGCGACACTGTAGACCGTGTTGTCCGTGCGCGCGTATCCACCCGAAAACCCGTTTGACGTGGCGAGGTGAATCTTCCTGCGGGAATAGCTTGCCCCGCTTGCCTGAACCTGGCTGACGCCGCTCACGGCCAGCGCGGCGGATTCCGCTTCGAGCGCGGCGCGCTCCAGCGCGGTCGGGTCAGGCTCGTCCGCGGGGTCGGCCAGTTCCAGCGCCGCAAGATCCCACTCGCGGGCCAGCTGTCCGGGTTCGGCCAGGCCGATCGAATCGTCCTCGGGGGCTTCGCGCGCCATGGCAACGGCGCGTTCGGCCATTTCGACCAGGGTTTCCGGTTTCGTGTCCGAGGCGGCAACGCAGGCCTGCCGCGGGCCAATCAGAACGCGCAGCCCGATATCGACGCCTTCCGAGCGTTCGGCATGTTCCAGCGCTCCGTTCAGGACCTCGATCGACAGCGCGCGCCCCGACACGGCCAACGCATCGGCCCCGTCCGCACCGGCCGTCCGGGCCGCCTCGAGCAACGCCCCGGTGAGTTTCTGCAAGTTTTCCGCCATGACCTCTGCCCGAATATGTGCATGCCTGATTAGGGCATGCCTTAAGGCAATACCATTGCCAGGTTCAAGGGCAGGCCCCGAACGCGCCCTATTTCAGGCGCTGCCCGTTCGCGGTAATCTCGCCTTCCTGGGTAACCTCGATACGCGAGGTTACATGGTCTTCTCCGACCGGCTTGGCAAAGGCGCCAAGCATGCCCTTGAATCCCATGGCCTGCTTGTCCTTCAGCAGTCCCATCGACGCAAGCGAATCGATCAGCCCATATGCCCCCTTCAGATCCAGATCGACCGCCCCCACAGGCAGAGGAAGCCCGTTGATCGTCTTGCCGCTGCTCATGTCCACCTTGAACGACCCCTTGCCCGTCAGTATCGCGCCCAGGGCCGATGCGGTCAGTTCGTTCAGGTTGATTGCCGTCGGGATCCAGGGCGGACCACCCATTTGAGCAACCTTTTCGGGATCCAGCAGGTCGGTCAGAACCAGCAACTTGCCGCTCAGCGCAACGGCGAGGGTTGCCGGATCATGAACCAGCATCCCGCCCGGGTCGAACATTGACCACACGGCATCGTCCACGGCAAGATTTCGCAACGCGACGGAAACGCTGAAATCCGACGGCGCCGACGCCTGAGCCAGCGGAAGATCGAAATTCAGCGCCAGCTGGTCATATCCGACCTTTATTTCGGGGATGGGCAGCTGTTGCGAGGCGATGCGGATCCGCACCCCGTTTTCCGCGATGCCGTAGCTGACCCTGTCTCGGGAAAGGGAAATGCCAAAGTTCCCGCTGTCCGACGTTACCGCAACATTGCTCGTCTTGTTCCTCACCAGGGAATCGACCTGCACCGCCATCTTGCCCAGGGCAAGGCTGCCGCTGACGGAAAGACCGTCCTTGATCATCGTGATCACTGCGGTCGGATCATTCATGTCGTATTTTGAAAGATCCGGGGTCGAAACCGAAAACGACTGTTGCAAGCCGGCCAGCGAACCCGAAGCCTTTACATAGCCCTTACCGCCCGGCTCATCGATCCCGATGGAAAAGACCACATTCCCCAGGGTGGCATCGCCGTCAATGGTGCGCCCTCCGCCATCTGGCAGGCCCAACTGATAGGTGCCTGACGAATCATGGGCAACCAGGCTGGCGGTGGCCGGCATTTTCTGTCCGGCACTCAACACGTCATCCAGCGTAAAGATCGCCTTGGCCAGGCTGACCTCGGCCTTGATATTGCTCACATCACCCGAAAACATTGCTCTGAAATCGGTGGTGACCATGTGGGCGGCGACACTGACATCCTTGCGGCCGGGCCTCTCGGCAGGAATATCGACCGAAAAGTTGATATTCGGCGAGATGGTCATTTCGACAGCATCGCCGTTCGGCGAAAGGGTGATCTTGTCGTAGGATACCGATATTGTGGCACCGCTTTGCGGTATCTCGCGTGACATCGTCAGGCTGTCCAGCGTGATCGTGCCAGCATTGTCAACTTCTTCACCGATGGCGACGGTATAACCCATCGAACGGTATATGGATATCAGTTGATCGCGTATCTGCTGGGATGTCAGCGCCGCCTGTGCTGGCGCCACCGCAACCGCCGAGATTGCGGCAACGAGAATTGCGGGGAAAAATCGATTGCGCATAGGGACCTCTTTTCAAAATGCTGATGCCTGCAATAAACCTGTCCCAGCATCCCGCTCTTTTGTCGTTGCGTCAAGAAATCACTTCGTCTGATCGGGCAGTTGCGTCATTTCGCTTGCATTGCGCCCGGGCTTTGGATTTTCTCGCCCCAAAGGGAAGGGATTTCCCGGCCAGATGGAGTTGATTGATGTCTCATGTTACCGGAAAGAGGGTTCTGATCACCGGCGCGTCACGCGGTATTGGCGAGGCCACCGCCCGCCTTTTTGCGGCGCTGGGCGCCAGGGTGGCGCTTGCTGCGCGCTCGACCCCCGATATCCGGCGGATAGCGGGTGAACTCGGCAGCAGCGCGATTGCGATTCCCATGGATGTTGCCGACCCCTCGTCGGTTGCCGAGGGCGTGGCGCAGACCGTTCGCGACCTTGGCGGTATCGACATCCTCATCAACAATGCCGGTATCATCGATCCCATCGGCATGATCCGCGACATCGACCCTGACGACTGGGCGCGGGTGATCGACGTCAACGTCAAGGGGGTTTTCAACTGCGTCCACGCGGTGCTGCCCCACATGAAGGACGGCGGAACCATCCTGACCATCGGATCGGGCGCCGCGACCTCGGCGCTCGAGGGCTGGAGCCACTACTGTGCCTCGAAGGCGGCGGTCCATCACCTGAACCGCTGCATCCATGCCGAGCTTGCCGGGCAGGGGATCAGGGCGCTGGTCCTGTCGCCCGGCACGGTTGCGACCGACATGCAGCAGGTAATCAGGAAATCGGGCATCAACCCCGTGGCGCAGATGAACTGGGATGACCACATTCCCCCCGAATGGCCCGCTCAGGCCCTTGCATGGATGTGCGGCGATGATGCCGACGACTATCTGGGCGGCGTCGTCTCGCTGCGCGAGGAATCGGTACGTCGGCGTGTGGGGCTGGTTTCATGATCGCGCTACAGCGGGATGCGGCCATCTGGACTGTCACGCTGAACCGGCCAGACAAGGCGAACGCACTGACCCCCGGGATGCTTGCGCGGCTGGACGAGATCTTTTCCGATGCCGCGATGGCCGACAATCTGCGCTGCCTTGTGATTACCGGGGCCGGAGACAAGGTATTTTGCGCCGGCGCCGACCTGACCGCGGCGCGGGCCGGCGGCAACTTTACCACCAGCCCGATCTGGGAGCAGGTTTCGGCCCGTCTGGCCGCGCTGCCATGTCTGACCATCTGCGCACTGAACGGCACCCTGGCCGGAGGCGGTTTCGGTATCGCACTTGCCTGCGATCTGCGGATTTCGGTGCCAGCTGCGCGGTTCTTTTATCCGGTGCTCAGAAACGGCTTTCTGCCCCAGCCCTCGGATGTGGTCCGCATGAACGAACTGATCGGCCCCGCCCGGACCAGCCTGATTCTGCTGGCCGCAAGAAAACTGTCAGCCGACCAGGCCCTGTCATTCGGGCTGATCGACCTGATCGTCGACGCGCCGGACATGGACCGCACCATTACCTCGCTGGCCGAGGCCGCGTGCAACAGCCCGGTCGCCCCGGTCGCCGCGATCAAGGCACTGATCCGACGGGGCGGCAACCAGCCGGTGGCAAGCGATGCCCGTGCGGCCGTGTACCAGCAGGACGAGGACGCATTGGCCCGCTTGCGTTCATACATGAGAAATGAGTTATAAGTTGCTTATTATAAACGATAATATGGTATGATAACTTGAATGAATAACCGACTTGTTGCACCCAGATCCACCCGTGAGGGGATCTGCGCACGGATCTACGAAATTATCTGTCCTATATGGATTTTGCCATATAAATCATGATATTACGAAATTTTCCTCACGTTCTGGACAATGTTCGGCGTACTGCGTCCTTCCAGCCGTCATAGGCGGCTTGCCGGCGGGCCTCGTCAAGCTGTGGAACAAATCTTCGCTGTTGCTTCCAACTCTTTGAAAATTCTTCCTTACTTGCGAACATCCCTGACGCAAGCCCGGCCAGGCAGGCCGCGCCAAGTGCGGTCGTTTCCGTCACTTCGGGGCGATCGACGGGCGCGGCCAGCTGATCGGCAATGGCCTGCATCGTCCAGTCGCTGGCCGTCATCCCTCCGTCCACCCGCAAGACGGTCTCGCCGCCGCCCGCCCAGTCGGCGCGCATCGCCTCGATCAGATCGCGCGTCTGAAACGCCACCGATTCCAGTGCGGCGCGCGCCAGTTCGGCCGGGCCGGTGCCCCGTGTCAGGCCGTAAATCGCCCCGCGACATTCGGCATCCCAGTACGGCGCGCCAAGACCGGTAAAGGCGGGCACGAGATAGACCCTCTGTTCGGGGTCGGCCGAACTGGCAAGGGCCTGGGTTTCGGACGCATCCGAGATGATGCCCAGCCCGTCACGCAGCCATTGAACCACCGCGCCGGCAACGAATATCGAGCCCTCCAGCGCATAGGTCGGCTTGCCATCCAGCTGATAGGCGATGGTCGTCAGCAGCCGGTTGGTCGAGGTCACCTTTTCGCTGCCTGTATTGAGCAGGGCAAAACAACCCGTACCGTAGGTCGATTTCATCATCCCGGGCGAAAAACATGCCTGCCCGACGGTGGCAGCCTGCTGATCGCCGGCCACCCCGCTGATGGCGATGGCGCGGCCAAACAGGGCTGGGTCGGTCTGGCCGAAATCGTCGGCGCTGTCGCGTATCTCGGGCAGCATCGAGGCGGGGATGTCGAACAGCCTCAGCAGATCGTCGTCCCATCGCCCGGCATTGATGTCATACAACATCGTGCGCGAGGCGTTGGTGGCGTCGGTCGCATGGACCCGGCCGCCTGTCAGACGCCAGACAAGAAAGCTGTCGATCGTGCCAAAGGCCAGCATCCCGTCCCTGGCCGCCACGCGCGCGCCTTCGACATTGTCCAGAAGCCACGCGATCTTTGACGCCGAAAAATACGGGTCCAGCAGCAGGCCCGTCTTTTCGGTAATCATGGGCTCTAGCCCCTGCGCACGCAATCGGGCGCAATGCTCGGCGGTGCGGCGGTCTTGCCAGACGATCGCGTTGTGGATGGGCCTGCCCGTCTGCCGGTTCCACACGACCACGGTTTCGCGCTGATTGGTGATGCCGATGGCTTCAACCTGCGTCATGTCCACCTGTTCGAGCGCCTTGCGGCAGGTGGCAAGGGTCGTGTCCCAGATGTCCTCGGGATCGTGCTCGACCCAGCCCGAGCGGGGAAAATGCTGGGGAAACTCCTGCTGAGCCGTCGCAACGGGCCGCAAGGCGCTGTCAAAGACGATGGCGCGGCTGGACGTGGTGCCCTGATCGATTGCAAGGATATGGCGCATGTTCTGCCCCCTGGCTGTTGGCTCGAACATTTCTTGCCCAAAGGGGCGGGAATTACAACCGCAACAGCGGTGCTTGTCGTGCGCGGCCCCGGCCGATAAGTTTGCCACGAACAATGTGGATGGGCGCCCGATGACCACGATCTATGTCGATGCCGATGCCTGCCCGGTCAGGGACGAGGCCCGGAAGGTTGCCGAAAGGCATGGCCTGAACGTGGTGATCGTGTCCAATGGCGGCATAAGGCCCAGCCCCCACCCTTTGGTCAGGACAGTGATCGTTCCGCAGGGCGCGGACGAAGCCGACAAATGGATCGCCGAGCAGGCCGGCGCGGGCGATATCGTTGTCACCGCCGACATCCCGTTGGCCGCGCGCGTGATCCAGGGCGGCGCCGCTGCAATACGCCATGACGGCGACGTGTTCACCGAGGCAAATATCGGCGAGCGCCTTGCCATGCGCGACCTCATGGGTGATCTCAGGGCCGCGGACCCGTTCCGAAAAGGTGGCGGCAAGGGTTTTTCCCGGCGCGACAGATCGCGTTTTCTCGATGTTCTCGAACGCCTCGTGCGCGCCGCCAAGAAGACCTGAAAGGGGGAAGGATGGATTTTCAGTTTATTGATTCAGTTGGTGAAAACAGGCTGGACTGGCTGGCGCTGACCGATGCACTGGCCGCAGGGCACGACCTGCCCGAGGCCCAGCTGGAAGATGTGGTAATGCACAGGGGCAGCGATACCATGCTGTCACGCCATGCCTGGATCGACGGGCTGGGAATCGCGGTCAAGACCTGCCAGATCTTTCCGGGCAATGACGGCAAGGATGGTCCGAGTTCGATCAATGGCGTTGTTACGCTGTTTTCCGATCGGACCGGCATTGTCGAGGCGGTGATCGACTTTCACCTGGTGACCAAGTGGAAAACCGCCGGTGATTCGCTGCTTGCGGCCCGGCATCTGGCGCGCCCCGACAGCCGTGAAATACTGATTGTCGGGGCCGGTACCGTGGCGCGATCGCTGGTCGAGGCATATTCCGCGCTTTTCCCCGATGCCCGCTTTACGATCTGGAACCGCACGTCGCAAAAGGTGGACGACATCATCCGCGCATATCCAGATCACCCGATCGCGCGGGCCGACGACCTGGAAATGGCCGTGGGCAAGGCTGACATCATAGCCACCTGTACAATGTCCAGACAGCCGCTCGTAAGGGGTGACTGGTTACAACCTGGCCAGCATCTCGACCTGATCGGGGCCTATCTGCCCGACATGCGCGAGGCCGATGATCGCGCCCTGCAGCGCGCCCGGATCTTTGTCGATTCGCGCAAGACGGCGATGGAAACGGGCGAACTGATGATCCCGCTCGCGGCCGGGGTCATCGCAGAGCATGATGTTGTCGCCGACTACCGCGATCTGCGATCGGGCCGCTTCTCACGCCAGAGCGACGATGAAATCACCCTGTTGAAGAACGGCGGCGGCGCGCATCTGGACCTGATGACGAGCGACTATATCAGACGGGCCTGCAGCAGCGGCACGGGCAGTTAGCGGGATGAACCCGGGATTCGTATCGCCGGAAATCCCCCAGCAGGCTGGGTTCGCGCCAACCGCCGGTACGATCTGGTGATTGTCAACAGGCCCTAGAAATCGAGATTGGCCACTGACAGCGCGTTCTTCTGGATGAACTCGCGCCGTGGCTCGACCACGTCACCCATCAACTTGGTGAAAATGTCGTCGGCCTCGGCCAGATCTTCGACCCTGACCTGCAAGAGGGTTCTGGCCTCGGGATCGAGCGTGGTTTCCCACAGTTGCTCGGGGTTCATCTCGCCCAGGCCCTTGTAGCGCTGCATGGTGAGGCCCCTTTCACCCTCTTTCAGGACGGCCTGCAGCAGATCGGTCGGCCCGTGTATGACCTTTTCGCGTTCCTTGCGGGCAAGGCGTGCAGGGCTGTCGAAAGGCGCACGCGTCGCTTGCGAGATCTGCGCCAGGCGCTGAGCCTCGCCCGAGCGCAGGACAGCGCCGTCAAGGGTGCGAATTTCCTCGACCCCACGCAGGATGCGCGACAGCCGGATACCGTGATCCTGGGTGATGCGCCCGGTCCAGCCGCGCTCATATTCGGCGGCGACCTGATCCAGGCGCCGGGCAACGCGGTCGGCCACGGCCTGCAGATCGTCGTCGGCCTGGCCCGCATCAAAGGCCCCGGCAAGTGCCGCCTGTTCAAGGATGTGACGGGGGTAATGCGTCGGAAAGGCCTCCAGCACGCGGCGGAACTGGCGCGCACCCTGAACGACACGGTTCAGGTCGGCGCCGGCGATTTCCTCGCCCGTGCCCAGGCGCAGGACGGCGCCCTCGATACCCTGTTCGATCAGGTAATCCTCAAGCGCCGCCTGGTCCTTGAGATAGACCTCGGACTTGCCGCGGCTGACCTTGTAGAGCGGGGGCTGGGCGATATACAGGTAACCCCCCTCGATCAGTTCCGGCATCTGGCGGAAAAAGAAGGTCAGCAGCAGCGTGCGGATATGGGCGCCGTCCACATCGGCATCGGTCATGATGATGACCTTGTGGTAGCGCAGCTTGGAAATGTCGAACTCGTCCCGCCCGATGCCGGTGCCAAGTGCCGTGATCAGCGTGCCGATTTCCTGGCTGGACAACATGCGGTCAAAGCGGGCGCGTTCCACATTCAGGATCTTGCCGCGCAGGGGCAGAACCGCCTGGTTCTGGCGCGAACGGCCCTGTTTGGCACTGCCGCCAGCGCTGTCGCCCTCGACGAGGAACAGCTCGGATTTCGCCGGATCCTTTTCCTGACAGTCGGCCAGCTTGCCGGGCAGGCTGGCGACATCCATCGCGGTCTTGCGGCGGGTCAGCTCGCGCGCCTTGCGGGCGGCCTCGCGGGCCAGCGCGGCCTCGACGATCTTGCTGACGATTGCCTTTGCTTCGTTCGGGTGCTCCTCGAACCATTCGCCCAGCTTTTCGTTCATCAGCCCCTCGACGGCGGGGCGCACCTCGGAGGAAACCAGCTTGTCCTTGGTCTGGCTGCTGAATTTCGGGTCGGGCACCTTGACGGACAACACGCAGGTCAGCCCCTCGCGGGCATCGTCGCCGGTAAAGCTGACCTTTTCCTTTTTCGCGATGCCGCTTGACTGGGCATAGTTGTTGATCGTGCGCGTCAAGGCACCACGGAAACCCACCAGATGGGTGCCACCGTCGCGCTGGGGAATGTTGTTGGTAAAGGGCAGCACGTTTTCGTGGTAGCTGTCATTCCACCACATCGCCACCTCGACCCCGATATCGTCGCGCGTGCCGGTAATGTAGATCGGCTCGGGGATCAGAGGGTTTTTCGAGCGGTCCAGATGACGCACGAATTCGCGCACGCCACCCTCATACATCATTTCGGATACCAGCTTTTCGGCCGGGCGGCGGTCTTCGATGCGGATGCGCACACCGGAATTGAGGAACGCCAGTTCGCGCAGGCGGTTTTCGAGCGTTCTGAAATTGTAATTCAGGTCGGAAAATGTATCGAGCGACGCCAGAAAGCGCACTTCGGTACCCTTTTTGCCATCCGCGTCGCCAACCACGCGCAGATGTTCGACCGTTTCGCCATGTTCGAAGCGGGCGAAATGTTCCTTGCCGTCGCGCCAGATACGCAGCTCCAGCCATTCGGACAGGGCATTGACGACCGACACGCCAACGCCGTGCAGGCCGCCCGATACCTTGTATGAATTGCTGTCGAACTTGCCTCCCGCGTGCAGCTGGGTCATGATGACCTCGGCGGCGGATACACCCTCTTCCTCGTGGATGCCAACGGGGATGCCGCGCCCGTTGTCGCGCACGCTGACCGAACTGTCGGCATGAATGATGACCTCGACGGTATCGCAATAGCCGGCCAGCGCCTCGTCGATGCCGTTGTCCACGACCTCATAAACCATGTGGTGCAGGCCCGAGCCGTCATCGGTATCGCCGATATACATGCCGGGACGTTTGCGCACCGCCTCGAGGCCCTTGAGAACCTTGATCGATTCAGCACCGTATTCGTCGTTTTCGCGCAGGTTTTCAGCCATGATTTCCGCCCAGTTTCATACCCCCCACATATACGCGCTGGTCAGGGTAATGTCACCCATCCGACACCAGATTTTGGGGTTTTCGTATCTCAGCTCAGGGCGATCAGCACGCCGACCGCGAGCAGCGCTATCCCTGAGCCGATATTGACCCGACGCAGCGCGGATGGCGATGAAATCAGCCTGCGTGCCCGCCCCAGAAACAACGCCAGAGCCAGGTTGCCCGAAAACGGGATCAGCATCGAAACGAGGGCTATCGCCCCGATATCCCAACCGTTGATCTGGCGAATGTCGAAAAACCCCGGCAGGATCCCCATGTAGAACAGGATCGCCTTGGGATTGCCCAGGATCACCAGGACGCCCGTTGAAAACCCGACCCATCCCCCTGGAGCCGTCAGACGGCTGTCACCGTCGATCGCGCGGCCGGGGCGGCGCAGCAATGCCAGCCCCATTATTGCCAGCATGAGGGCCCCTCCATAGCGCAACAATACCAGGAAATCACCGTACAGCGATATCAGCCAGGTCACACCGAACACCGCGAGGACCGGCCACAGCCCATCGCCCACGACCACCCCGGCCGCCAGCGGCCACGCGGCATGAAACCCCCCTGACAATGCGCGTGCGATCAGGGCGGCCCAGACCGGCCCGGGCACCAGAAAAAGAACGAGAAGGGCACCCCCGTAAAGGGCCAGTTGGTGTAAGGAGATCGACATCGGGCCTATTCGTAGAACGGTGCTTCCAGATAGTCGAGCGGAACATTGTTCAACGTCTCGACAAGCTGCTGGATATAGGGCATGCGCGCCTTGCCCGCCGGAAGCAACACCGCCCTGGCATCGATACGGGCGTCGGTTTCCTGCCAGCTGTACAGAAACCGCCCGGCCGGAAGCAGGCGCAGCCTGACCACCCCGGTGGCGATACAGTCCTTCTGACCATCGGTGATGCTTTCTGCATAGGTCAGCTCCTGGTCAGTCGCCGCGATCAGTTTCCAACTGCCCGTACAGCCGAGCGAGGGATAGGCTATCTGGGCACCCCCCGGTGTCAGGACAACGTCGATCGACCAGTGGTTGCCATCCGCCTGCCACCCGACTCCGTAATAGTGGTTTTGCCGCACGATCTGGCGATCCAGCGCGCCTGCCACGGCAACAACCGGGGCCGTGACCGCCACCAGCAGCGCCACCAGCACGGGTAAAAGATGTCTCATGTCATGTCCCTTTCCCGGACAATCGATATGCCCGCCTCTTCGGATACTTCCATGAGGTGCGCCCTGCCCGCAAATGTCGCGAACAGGTCGGGTTCGGTTCCAGTCAACCATGCCTGAGCGCCCAGCGCACAGATCTCGTCATACAGCGCCGCGCGGCGGTCGGCATCCAGATGGGCCGCAACCTCGTCAAGCAGGATGATCGGTGCAACGCCGCCTTCACGCAACAGCGCCCGCGCATTGGCCAGTATCAATGAAATCAGCAGCGCCTTCTGTTCGCCTGTGGAACATTGGCGCGCCTCGATCCCCTTGGCAATATATGTTGCAGTCAGATCGGCACGGTGAGGTCCGGTCAGGCTGCGCCCCGCGGCCATGTCGCGCCGTCGGCCCTCGGCCAGGGCGGCGGCCAGATCGGCCTGGTCCCAGGTTCCGGCCATGTCATCGCGCGAGACCAGCGACAGCCCGGCGACGGGAAAGGGAGTCGTGGCCCGTTCCTGCGCCTCGCCCAGCAACGAAAGCGTCTGCATCCGCCTTTGCGTGATCGCGGCGCCGGATTCGGCCATCCTGGCCTCGATTGCGCGGTACCAGCCCTCGTCCCACACCCCGTCCCTGAGCAGGCGATTGCGCTCGCGCATGGATTTCTCGTAGGTCAGAATGGCCTCGGCATGGTCGGGGAAAAAGCTCATGGTCATACGGTCGAGGAAACGACGGCGACCCTCGGCCCCCTCGATCCACAGTCGATCCATGGCGGGAATCAGCCAGATCATGGGTACCAGCCGACCAAGGGCAAGCTGGGGCGCCGCCTTGCCGTTCAGACGCAACTGGCGCGCCGACATGCCCTCGACCCAGGTTTCGATCTCGTGCAATTCCCCCTTGCGCCGGATGGTCGCGGCGACCTTCCAGCCCCGCGCACCAGAGCGGCCGATCATTTCGGCGATGGCTGCCCGCCGTATTCCGCGGCCGGGCGACAGCATCGACACGGCCTCCAGGATATTGGTCTTGCCTGCCCCGTTGGCGCCGAAAAATGCAATGGGCCGATCATCGATATCCAGTCGCGCCGAGCGGTATGAGCGAAAGCCTGATAGCGTCAGCGAGATGACGGACAGACCCGCCAACCGGTTACACCCGCATCGGCATCACGACATAGACGGCTGTCTCGTCGTTGCCCTCGCGCATCAATGTCGGATCGCCCGAGCCATTGAACAGAAAGACTGCATTCTCGCGATCGACCTGCCCGGCGATTTCCAGCAGATATTTCGCGTTGAATCCGATTTCCAGTGGCTCGTCCCCATATGCGACGGCCAGCTCTTCCTCGGCGGCGCCGCTGTCCGGGGCGTTGACCGAAAGGATCAGCCGGTCTTCGTCCAGCGACAGCTTGACCGCACGCGAGCGCTCGGACGAAACGGTGGACACCCGATCCACCGCCTGGGCGAATTCGGCCGCGTCGACCTCCAGCCGGCGGCTGTTGGTCACCGGAATCACCCGCGTGTAATCGGGGAAGGTGCCGTCGATCACCTTGGATGTCAGGGTAATTTCGGGGGTGGCAAAGCGGATCTTGGTCTCGGATACCGAAACCGCAATCTGCATGTCGTCGTCATCCAGCAGCTTGCGCAGTTCACCCACCGTCTTGCGCGGGACGATGACGCCCGGCATTTCGTCGGCACCCTCGGGCAACGGGGCATCTATGCGGGCCAGACGATGACCGTCGGTTGCCACGCATCGCAGGTTGCCATCGGCAGCATGCATGTAGACGCCGTTCAGGTAATATCGGGTTTCCTCGGTCGAAATGGCGAATTTCGACTTGTCGAACAGACGGCGCAACACCGGCGCGGCGGCCGAGAAATTGCAGCTGTATTCCGACGATGCCATGACGGGGAAATCCTCTTTCGGCAAGGTCGCCAATGAAAAATGCGACCGCCCCGCGCGCACTTCCAGCCGCCCCGAGGCCCCATCGTCGGACAATTCCACGATTGCACCGTCGGGCAGCTTGCGCACGATTTCATGCAGGATATGCGCCGCAACCGTCGAGGCGCCGGGTCTTTCGACCTGGGCACCAACCCTGTCGATGACTTCGATATCCAGATCGGTCGCACGAAAGCTGACGGTGCTGCCTTCGGCCTCGATCAGCACATTGGCCAGGATCGGGATCGTGTTGCGCCGCTCGACCACCGATTGTGCCTGACTCATGGCTTTCAGAAGCGCGCTGCGTTCGATGCTGACTTTCATGCCCTCACTCCTCGGGTGGACGAGGGAACATGATGGCCACGCCCCTCGAAACATATGGCTTTTTCTTTGTTGACGGGATTGCGCGGTCGGTCAAGTCCACAAGCCCCCCGCAGGGGGCCGGCGATGCAATTTATCGCATTTCCGGGCCGGATGGCACCGCCATGCAGCGCACTCAGGCCTCGAGCATGCGGCGCAGCAACTCGACATCCTCGGCGATCTGACAGTCGATGGCCCTCAGTTCCTCGATCTTGCGAACGGCGTGGATGACCGTCGTATGGTCGCGCCCGCCAAAGCGGCGGCCGATCTCGGGCAGGGATTTGGATGTCAGCGTCTTGGCCAGAAACATGGCCACCTGGCGTGGACGGGCAACCGAGCGCGCGCGCCGTGGCGAAAGCATGTCGGACAGGCGCAGATTGTAATGATCGGCGACCTTTCGGATGATCTCGTCGATCGTGACCTTGCGATCGGATGCGCGCAGGATGTCGGCCAGGCATTCCTGTGCAACCTCGAGCGTAACCTCGCGCCCGACCAGCGACGCAAAGGCATAAAGCCGCGTCAGCGCCCCTTCCAGAACGCGGACATTGGTCGAGATCCGGTGGGCCAGAAATTCCAGCACGCCATCGGCAACCCTTACATCGGGATAGAACCCGGCCTGAATTTCCGATTTCGATTGCAGGATGCCCAGGCGCAATTCGTAGTCGGTCGGATGCAGATCGACCACAAGCCCCCATTGCAGGCGTGAACGAATCCGTTCCTCCAGACCGTCGATCTCGCCCGGCGCGCGGTCAGCCGATATGACGATCTGCTTGTTCTGATCCACCAGCGCGTTGAATGTGTGAAAAAATTCGTCCTGAGTGCTTTCCTTGCCGGCAATGAACTGCACGTCGTCGACCATCAGCACATCGACCGAGCGGAACATTTCCTTGAAGCCCATCATGTCCTTGAAACGCAGCGACTGAACAAAGCGGTACATGAACTGTTCGGCCGACAGATACAGCACGCGTGCATCGGGCTGGCGTTTCTGCACCTCCCAGGCGATCGCGTGCATCAGGTGGGTCTTGCCCAGCCCAACGCCGCCGTAGAGAAACAACGGGTTGAAGGTTACTGCTCCGCCTTCGGCCACCCGACGTGCTGCTGCGTGGGCCAGTTCATTCGGCTTGCCAACGACAAAACTGTCAAAGGTGAAACGCGCATCCAGCGGCGAGCCTGGCAGATCGATTTCCCGTGCCCGATTTCCCCGATCCCCTTGTGACGGCTCACCGCGGCCGGAACGCGCGGCCTGACGGGGTGCTGGTCGGCCTTCGTTCGCCTGCCGGGGCCGGGCGGGCACCGAAAAATCGAGACGCTCGATGGAACAACCGCCCTTGGCGAATCCCTGCAATATCCGGTCACCGTAATTGCGCGCAACCCAATCGCCCAGAAAACTGGTGGGCACCGAAAAACGGGCGACACCGTTTTCCTCGCCGATCAGCTCGAGCGGTTTTATCCAGTTGTTGAAGGCATCCCTGCCGATTTCCTGCTGCAATTCATCACGTACGCGCCCCCAGCTGTCCTTGGTCATTTCCGATCCGTTCTTCTTTTTCTTGTTCAGGACTGCCTCCAGGGAAGTCCACGCTTTTTCCATCCATTCAGGTTTCCCCGGTGCTTGTGCCCGTCGAGGTCACCTTCGAAACCCTCGCATACGTTGATGCACAGGGCACTGCGTCCTATCTCGCCCAACACATTGGCCACATACTCGGCCGCATCTTGCGAACGCACGCCCGAGCGGCAAATGAACAGGATCTTTCCGGGAAACCTGTCCCCGAAGCGTGAAAACAATTCGCCGGTGAACTCGGGATTCACGGTCATCTCGGGATAGGCCAGCCATTCAACCAGAAGAGGTGCCTTTCCCAGATCGTCGAGATCCGGGATTCCCACATAGGACCATTCGGCCTTGGTGCGAACATCAACCAGAACCGAATCGGGTTCGGATTTCAGAATGTCCCAGGCTTCCTGCGGCAGCACTTCGGTGACGTCAGCGTCCCCGTCCGTGATCATCATGTCCCCCCAGACGGTTTGAATCACTCGGCGAAGCTAGCAGGTCGCGTGGCGACCTTTCAACGACTCTTCACACTTGACTCGAATATTCGTGAGGGGCGAATCTCGGAGATGTTTCCTCACCCCCAAAATCTATGGTTTCACCCGGTTGCGGGCCATAGGGCGCGCCCCGGAATTGCCATCCTGCCACCCGTTTTCCTGCCGCGTGGAACACGCGTATCGCGAAGGGTCAGAATCATTCGTTGCAACCGAGACGTTTGTCCGATGCTGATCGCCAGACACCAAAAAAGACGCAGCCCCCAAAGGGCCGCGTCACGACATTTTCTGCCAGGTCTCGTGGTGCCCGATCAGGCGCCCAGCGACTTGACCTTCCTGGCCAGGCGCGAAATCTTGCGGCTGGCGGTATTGCGGTGCATGACGCCCTTGGTGACGCCACGCATGATCTCGGGCTGGGCGGCCCGCAATGCCTCGGCAGCGGCGGCCTGATCACCGCCGGCGATCGCCTCTTCGACCTTGCGGATGAAGGTACGGATCCGGGTACGGCGAGACTTGTTCACGAGCGTACGCCGCGCCGCCTGGCGCGCGCGTTTCTTGGATTGTGGCGAGTTGGCCATGTGCAAATTCCGGTCTTTTCGGTTATCGAAAGATGAAACGCGCTTCTAGACGCGAGTCCGGCGCAAGTCAACGGGTCGCAAGCGGTTTTTTCGCGTCATTTGCCGCGGAACTGGGGTTCGCGTTTTTCCAGAAAGGCCGCCATGCCCTCGGACTGATCCTCGGTTGCGAACAGCGAATGGAACAGCCGGCGTTCGAACAGCACGCCCTCGCGCAGGGTGGTTTCGTATGCGCGGTTGACCGCCTCTTTCACCGCCATGGTGGTGAGGGTCGATTTCTCGGCGATCTTGGCAGCGGTTGCCATCACGTCTTCCATCAGCTTCCTGGCCGGGACGACGCGGCTGACGAGGCCTGCGCGCTCGGCCTCTTCGGCATCCATGAACCGCCCTGTCAGATGCATTTCCATCGACTTGGACTTGCCCACGAAACGGGTCAGCCGCTGCGTGCCGCCAATACCGGCAATGACCCCGAGGTTGATTTCGGGCTGGCCGAACTTGGCGGTGTCGGCGGCAATGATGAAATCGCACATCATCGCCAGCTCGCAGCCGCCACCCAGAGCATACCCGGCGACCGCGGCGATGATCGGCTTGCGACAACGCACAAAGGCCTCGGTCTCGGGGGTAAAGAAATCCGAGGAGAACATGTCCACAAAGGATTTCTCGGACATCTCCTTGATGTCGGCACCGGCGGCAAAGGCCTTGTCCGATCCGGTCAGCACGATCACCCGCACGGAATCATTGTCCTGCATGCCCTGTACGGCAGAGGCCAGCTCTTGCAGCATCTGGCTGTTCAGCGCATTCAGCGCCTCGGGACGGTTCAGGCGAATCAGGCCAACGTGATCTTCGACTTCGACAATCAGGGTCTCATAGGCCATTGGTTCCCTCCGAGCGGCTCATGAAGGCCTCAAATACCAGTTTGGACGCCCGATTCAAGTTATCTTTGGCAGCGCGGACAATAGAACGTCGCGCGTCCGGCCTGGGTGATACGCCTGATTTTTCCTTTGCAATCAGCATGTCGGCAAGATCCGCCATCACGTCCGTAAACCGCGAATTTTTCCTGGAACCCCCCGATTTCCCCATCGATGCGGCGATAATCCCTCAGGGTCGAACCGCCGCCCTCAATCGCGTCGTCCAGCACCGTGCGAATCGCCTGCACCAGCGTCACGATGCGCGCATGCGAGATACGCCCCGCTGCACGCAACGGGCTGAGCCGGGCGCGCCAGAGGGCCTCGGACACATAGATATTGCCCAGCCCGGCCACGATTCGCTGGTCGAGCAGGGCCGGTTTCACGGCACTCCGGCGCCCGGAAAAGGCCCGGTACAGATGATCCTCGTGAAAATCCGCGCCCAGGGGCTCGGGACCCAGCCTGCACAACAGGGGATGGGCTGCCTCATCCCCGCCTGCAAAAAGGTCGATCACACCGAACCGACGCGGATCGTTGTAGAAAACCGTCTCGCCGGACTGAAGTTCGATCATCATGTGATCATGTTTGCCGGGCGCGCCCCGGCCATGATGAAAGCGCCCCGTCATGCCCAGGTGGATCAGCAGCACATCGCCCGATGACAGATCGCCCAGGATGTACTTGCCGCGCCGACGCAACCTTTCCACACGGACACCGGCCAGCCGATCGGCCATGCCGGGCGGAAACGGGCGGCGCAGCCCGTCACGGCGCAACCGGACATGCAGGATCCTCTGCGCCTCGAGCAAGGGCTGCAATCCGCGCCTGACGGTTTCGACCTCGGGCAATTCCGGCATTCTTCACCTTTTGTTGCAGGCCTCGCCGGGGCGCATTGTGTCCCCCGCAAACTTCCCTATAAGAATAGGCAGTTTCATGATCCGGCAAGGCCCCCATGACAGACTCAGGCACAAAAACCACTCATTTCGGCTTTCGCACCGTTCCCGAAGAGGCCAAGGCCGAAATGGTACATGGTGTATTCACCAACGTCGCCTCGAAATATGACGTGATGAACGACGCCATGTCGCTGGGAATCCATCGCCTGTGGAAAGACGCGATGATGGACTGGCTGGCGCCGCACAACGGGCAACACCTGCTGGACGTGGCCGGCGGCACGGGTGATATCGCGTTCCGGTTTCTCAAGCGTGCGCCCAATGCGCGTGTGACCGTCGTGGACATGACCCAGGGCATGCTTGACGAGGGACGCAAACGTGCCGAAGCCGCCCAAATGGCAGACCGGCTGGAATGGGTCTGTGGCGATGCGATGGCATTGCCTTTTGCGGACAACAGTTTCGATGTCTACACCATTTCGTTCGGAATCAGGAACGTCACCCGCATACAGGACGCGATCAACGAGGCCTTTCGCGTCCTCAGGCCCGGTGGCCGCATGATGGTACTGGAATTCAGCCAGATGCCCACCCCTGCCCTGCAATGGTTGTACGACCGCTATTCCTTCAACGTGATTCCTCCGCTGGGACAGATCATCGCCAATGACCGGGATTCATACCAGTATCTGGTCGAAAGCATCAGAAAGTTTCCCCCTCAAGAGGTATTCGCCGACATGATCCGCAAGGGCGGCTTTGAAAACGTCAAGTATCGCAACCTCTCGATGGGGATCGTTGCGCTGCACTCGGGCTGGAAAATCTGACACATGCGCGGACCTCATAACATCTGGCGGCTGATCCGCACGGGCGCCACCTTTGAACGCACCGGCGCGATGAAACTGATTCTCGAGGCCGTGGACGCACCGCCCGCCCTGCGTATTGCAGCCCGGATCATGGGCTGGCCTTTCAAATGGCTGGGGCTGAAGGGCGATGAAAGCCAGCCGCCCATATTGCGGGCACTGACAGCACTCGGCCCCGCCTATATCAAGTTCGGCCAGATCCTTTCGACCCGACCCGATGTCGTTGGCGACGAGTTGGCCAGCCAGCTGCGAATCCTGCAGGACAAGCTGCCCCCGTTTTCCATGGCCGAGGCCCACACGACCATCGAGGCCGAGCTGGGTGCCAACGTCGAAAGCCTGTTTTCCTCGTTCAGCGAGCCTGTCGCGGCGGCGTCAATCGCGCAGGTCCATCGGGCGACCTTGCGTGAAACCGGGCAGGAGGTGGCGGTCAAGATCCTGCGCCCCGATATCGAACGCCTGTTCCGGCGGGATATCGATGCCTTCTATCTGGCCGCCGGAATGATCGAGCTGCTTTCGCCGGCCTCTCGCAGGCTGCACCCGAACGACGTGGTCGCGCATTTCGATTCTGTCGTGAAAGGCGAGCTGGACCTGCGGATGGAGGCCGCCGCCGCCGCGGAATTTGCCGCCAGCACGGCCGATGACCAGGGTTTTCGCGTTCCCGGCCTGAACTGGGATCTGTGTGCACGCCGCGTGATGACCCTGGAATGGGCCGAGGGCATTCCGCTGGGCGACAACGAGGCGCTTGTCGCCGCGGGTCACAACCTCGAGGAACTCGGGGCGCGGGTCATCCAGATGTTCCTGCGCCACGCGCTGCGCGACGGCTATTTCCACGCCGACATGCACCAGGGGAACCTGAAAGTTGCGGAAAACGGCGATCTGATCGCGCTGGATTTCGGGATCATGGGGCGGATCGACGAATACACGCGTCGCGTCTATGCCGAAATCCTGATGGGTTTCATCCGCAAGGATTATCGCAAGGTGGCCGAGGTCCATTTCGAGGCAGGCTATGTGCCGGCCGATCAGGACGTCGATGAATTCGCACAGGCCCTGCGATCGGTCGGGGAGCCCATCTTTGGCGTCGATGCCAGCCACATCTCGATGGCGCGTCTGCTGGCCCACCTGTTTGACGTGACCGAACAGTTCGGCATGGAAACCCGGATCGAGCTGATCCTGCTGCAACGCACCATGGTCGTTGTCGAGGGCGTTTCGCGTTCGCTGGATCCGGCGCTGAACATGTGGGAGGTCGCCCGCCCCGTGGTGGAAACATACATCATGGACAATGTCGGCCCGCGTGCCGCAATCCGCGATCTCGTGGCGACGGCACGGATCATTGCGCGTTTCGGGCCACGCCTGCCAAAGGTCACCGAGGCCGCCCTGATCCGAATCGCATCGCAGGAAAAGCCACAGGATCGCAGGCCGATCATGGGCTCAGCCGGATATTTCGGATTGGGCATAATCGCGGCCAGCCTTCTGTTCATTGCGCTGGGCCTGGTGCAGGGCGGCTAGCTCGATCTTCAGCGCGCGGCCGTAGTCCCGCGCACCGCGTTCCACCCGCCAGAGGCAGTATGCTGCCATGCGCCAGTGGTACAGTGGCGCCAGGGTACGATATCGTTCCACGACCCGGGGGTCGGGATAGGCCGCAAGAAAGGCCGCCCTGCACGACGGGTGCATGACCTTGCCGGCATAAAGATACTGCATCGCCGGCGACAGGTATGATGCGATATCCTCGCATGGGTCGCCGATGGCGGGGCACTGCCAGTCGATCAGTACCGGCCCCGAATCGGTGGTTACGATATTTCCGGCCACCACATCGGTGTGCAGCAGTACCTCCCGTCGCGGCACCGCGACATCAGGAATGGCCATCCGTCGAGGCAGGTCCGAAGGCAGGCCCCGACAAGCCCGAAGGATCCGCTCGGTCTGCGCAACCAGGGCGTCCCCGCCGGCCCCGATACGTCGCAGGGGAAGGTTGCCCTGAAACCCGTGCAACCGACCAAGCAATCTCGCCACATCACGCGGATTGCCCGGCCCCGTCATGCCCGCGACATAGCGGTTGATCAGCATGACCTCGCCTTCATGCCTGACAAGTGCGACGGGGTCGGGGGCCATGCCTTTTCCGGCAAGCACCCCAAGAACCAGATGCTCGGCCTCGGGCCTGTTCGGATAGAGTGGGTTGTTGTCGGCGCCGAACAGTCGGCAGACCAATGGGGAACCGGGCTCGGCAACCCTCCAGACACGGTTTGTACGCCCGCCGGCAAGGGCCACCCACCTCGACGACGACGAAATGATTCCCTGCTCGACCAGTACAGCGCGCCATCTTGCGATATCCGCCGTATCGCTTTCCGCGCTGTCTGTTGCCATCTGCACCTGATTGCTCCTTGCCCCGCGGCCTTCCGTTTGCGGGTGCAATTATGTGACGCGAGCGCCTAAATTGCCATGGCCCCGGCCGGACCAATGGCAAACGCCGAATAGCGCCCCTATTGCGTGGCCTGGCCGCGACGCACTGCTGAAACCGCGTCGGCAGCAACCTTCAGCCCGTTGTCGAGGATCAGCGACACCTTTCCCCGGTCGAGCTGCGCCTCTACCACATTCGCGAATGTCCCGACCGGGTGGCTGTCGATCATCTTGCCCTGGAAAAAACTTTCGATCGAAAGCTCATAATCGCCCGGCGGCAGGGATACCCCGTTCTGAGCAGCGCCGTTCCATGAAAATGTGGGCTGATCCAACGGGACCGAAAGGCGTTGTACCTCGTTACCCGTATTGTCGCGCACAACCAGCTGGGCCTTTTCGGCGCCGGCTGTGGGATCGATCTCGATTTCCAGAGGGCGACCCTGAAAACGGACCTTCCCTTCCGCCCTGACGCTCTGCCCCACCCAGCCGGCCAGGGCATTGGCCGTATCACCGCCCAGCGCCGCCTCGATTTTCGAAAGCGATTCATTCATGCGGACCTCTTGCTCAACCGACGAAAAATTTGCGAGCTGAGCAATGAAATCTGTCGATTTCAGGGGGTTCAGGGGATCCTGGCTCTTCATCTGGGTAGTCAGAAGTTTCAGGAAGGTGTCAAACCCCGCGGCGTTAATGCCACCCCGTTTGGCGCTGTTCACCTGCTTTCCCGACGCCTGAGTGGAGGCCTTGCCCGGCCCGACCGATGTTGTGATGGGATCGACTGCCACGACATGTACTCCTTCTTCAGATCCTCAGGTCGAGTCGTCCGTCGGCAACCACCGGCGGGACGATTGCTTTTTCCGATACTACCGACGCGGCCCACCCTCCTCGGTCAACCACCGGCACGGGGCGTTCACGCGCCAGATCGCCCTGTCGTGGTTCGGGATGATGCCGCTGACCGCCATCGGCAAAGGAAAATCCCACATCGCCATAGCCCATCTGCCTGAGTTCGGCCTCAAGCATGAAACTGTTTCGCCGCATGAGATCGAGTGTTTCCGGGCGGTCGGCAACCAAGTGGACAAGAATGGCCTTGTCTGTGTGACGGATCGACATTTTCACCTTTCCCAGTTCACGCGGTTGAAGAAAAATCTCGACCTGATCCTTGCCCCGTCCGGACATAGCTGCGGCGATCTGCGTGACGATCGGCCCCGCTGACCCCATTATCTGGGTCTGCGTCGTCATCGGCGTCTGCGGAGCAGACCGCGCAGGCCCCTCCGCCGTATGTACAGTGACATTCGCCAGATCGGGCGGCTCCGATGCAGAAACATGCGGCCTGTCAGCCTCGCGGGCCAACGCCTTGCCTGGCGGTCGAGCCAGCGGCAACCGACCGGACATTCCCCGGCCGTTCATCCTGTGCGGGTTCCGCGAGTTGCGCGCCCCATTGCCCCTGGGGATCGGTCGCTTTTCCGAGGCAGGGCCATGCGGCACCTGCTGCATCCCGACGGACGGCCGGGCGTCAACCCCCATCTCCGACCGGACACCCAGCGCCACATCCGGAAGGTGATTCACGGTTTTCGTTCCGCGACCATCGGGTGATGCATGCTGGACCAGGGGACGAGTCATCGCCGGTGTCCTCGCCACCGCACCAGGCAGCCCCGTCGAAACGGATAGCGTATCGAATGACCGGTATGTCATCGGGTGTTCCGCGATCGACAAAACCGGGCCTCGCGCAGCAACGGGGCCATCCATGCGGCCGAAACCGGGTATTTCCTGTATCGGTTCCTGCCCGACGCCGAGACCAGGCGACACGGGGTCACCACCGCCAGTATCAGTTCCGGGAAATCGCGGGAACAGCCCCTGTTTGCCAGCTTTCGGCAATCCCTGTGCCGGTTGGGCACTCTCAAACCTGCCGGCTCCTGGTATCTGCCGGCCCGGCGCCTGGTCACCCTTGCGCTGAGCCCGAGGCGTTTCGGCAGAACCGGACCCGATCCGTCGATTTTCCGAAATTATGTTCCCCAACCCGCGCAACATGCCAGCCGGACCCTGAAACAACTGCGCGGCGAACGGGGCGTGATGCATTTCCCTTGTGCCCTTGCGATGCCGATTCGGGTGCGAATCCTTCACCCGATCAGGCCTGACCCCCGAGATTTCGACCATCTTGCGTACTGCCTGAAACATCGACCCGTGCTGCATTTTCCTACTGCGTTCGGAAACAGGCTGGCCGCAAAGCATTACGATTTCTTTACCCGGAAATGCCCAAATGAGGAAAATTCCCGAATGAGGAGAAGATTCTTGATTCTGCCCGTCAACCTGCCTCTACAGAATGTCCTTCCGAGGGCGAGCCACAGTAACGATTCCCTGAAAAAGGCGGCGCGTCAGTTGGAATCCACCTTTATTTCCCAGATGTTACGTGCAGCCGGCGCCGACAGGACCAGAGAGGCATTCGGCGGCGGTGCCGGCGAATCGGCTTTTTCTTCCTTCCTTGCCGATGCCCAGGCGCGGGCAATCGAAACGGCGGGTGGTTTTGGTCTGGCCGACGACATCTACCGATCCCTGAAGGAAGGGACATGACAACAAGGAACACCACCGAAACGATCCAAGAGCTCCTGTCTCTTCTCGACGATGAACGGGATTTGCTCGTCGCGGGCAACTACGCCGCGCTTTCCGATCTCGCCGGGCGTCAGCAGGTGCTGGTCGATTCCCTCGCCTCGGATCTCCGGCCAGGGGATATCGCCTCATGCCTGCTGGACCGGATAAGAAAACGGGGGGAAGAGAATCGTCGAATCATCGAGGCTACTCTTGCCGGCCTGCGAGAGGGAAGGGTTATCATCGCCGAAGGCACGGGCCTGCGCGTATATGACCGGCTGGGGAAATCACGCTTTCTCGGAAAATTCAAATGATCTCTGGGGCCGAAGGCGGGTATTTTTCCTGTTTTCGGCATCATTGTTAGTAGCTGTTTAATTCTTGTCCAGAATGCTGGGACCTGCACCCACGGGTGGCGCGGAACTGACCCAGTCAACCATCCGCAATAGTCAGAACGATGCCACGCACCGCGATTCGTGCGGCCAAATCAAACCTGGCTGAAACAGCCATTCGTTCGGAGAAACGACCATGACAAGCATCCTCACCAATTCCAGCAGCCTCGTCGCGCTTCAGACCCTGCGCAGCATCAATGCCAGCCTCAGCAAGACACAGGATGAAATCTCGACCGGCAAATCGATTGCAACGGCCAAGGATGGCTCATCTCTCTGGGCCATTTCCAAGGTCATGGAATCCGACGTCAGCGGATTCAAGACCATCTCCAGCTCGCTCGCCCTGGGTCAGTCCACGGTCGCTGTCGCCCGACAAGCCTCGGAAACGGTGACGAAACTGCTGAATGACGTCAAGGCCAAGATCATCGCTGCACAAGGGTCGAATGTCGATCGCTCCAAGCTCCAGAATGAACTGGATGCCTTGCGCAACCAGATCTCGACAACCGTTGGCGCCGCACAGTTCAATGGACGCAACCTGATCGACGGATCGACCACGACAACCAATACCAACGGCAATGCGGGCATGGATGTCCTTGCGTCGCTTGACCGCGATGCCTCGGGCAATGTCACCTCCAGCTCGATCGGGGTAGACACGCAGAACCTGTCACTCTCGGCGGGCACCGCACTTGCCGCCGCTGCGGCATCTGTCGGAACCGACCCGGGTGTCGCAAACGTGATCGATGCCAATGATGGCGGCACGAATGACAATATCATTCTCGATACCTTTGCCTTCCTCGACAATGCCGGAGGAACCACCGGAACCTCGGCCCTCAAGAGCAATACCGCGGGCGTGGACACCACCCAGACCGGCGGCCTTGTGGTCGGCGATCAGCTGACGATGACTGTCGGCAGCGTCAAGGCCCAGTACATGATCAAGGAGGGTGACACCGCCACCTCCATCGTCGGCGGCATGAAAAACGCTCTGATATCGGCGGGACTCGACACGACCAAGTTCACGCTTGATGTGACCACGGCCGGCAAGCTGAAGATCACCAACAAGACGAACGCTGCGGTCTCTTACAGCTTTGCAGCATCGCGCGGGACCGGCGGCCTCGCCGATCTGGCCACAATGGATATTTCGACCGCGGCCGGTGCATCTTCGGCACTGAGCAAGATCGAAAATGTCATCCAGACGGCGATCAAGGCATCGGCTGCATTCGGCGCGGCACAGAACCGAATCAAGACCCAGTCGGATTTCGTCTCGAAGCTGATGAACTCGATGAAAGAGGGCATTGGTTCCCTCGTTGACGCCAACATGGAGGAAGCGTCGGCAAGGCTCCAGGCCCTGCAAGTCCAGCAGCAGCTCAGCACGCAGGCGCTTTCGATCGCCAACAAGGCGCCGCGCAATGTGCTGGCACTGTTCAGGTAATGCCGGTTTTCCGGGGTGACGATTGAGTCACCCCGGAACTCCGCCCCGGCCCTTATCCATTATCGACTGCAGGACCACGCCCATGAACGCGATGCAAACGGCCCGATCCGCCTACTCCGGCGTACGAGCCGGCACCCGGACAGCCCGGGATGTCGAGTACCAGGTATTTTCCCGGATCACGCGCGACATGCGTCGTGCTATCGATGATCCCTCGGCGGGGTTTCCATCCCTTGTTGCCGCCTTGCACGAAAATCGCAAGCTGTGGAACACCCTTGCGGCGGATGTCGCCGATACTCAAAACGGCCTGCCCGACATGCTCCGGGCGCGTATCCTGTTCCTGGCAGAATTTACCCACCACGAGACCGACAACATCCTTTCCGGTGGCGGCAATGCCCGTACCCTCGTTGACATAAACATGGCGGTCATGCGTGGCCTTGGAAACCAGCGAGAGGTAAATCCATGAGCGGACTGGTACTGAAACTCGGTCCCCGCGAACGCGTGTTGATCAATGGCGTCGTCATCGAAAACGGAGACCGCCGCAGCCGGTTGAACATCCTGACACCACACGCGAATATCCTCAGGCTTCGCGATGCAATTCACCCCGACGAGGTCAACACACCGGTGAGACGTGTGTGCTATATTGCCCAACTCGTTCTCTCGGGCGATGCCGATCCCGGTGAAGCGCGCCACCAGTTGTTAAGGGGGATCGAACAGCTTTCCCAGGTGCTGACGGATCTGGACAGCCGTCATCAACTGGATCTGGCAACGCAATCGGTCGTTTCGGGTCGGTTCTATCAGGCGCTCAAGGCACTGCGTTGCCTTCTCCCTCGTGAGCGCCGCCTTCTGGAAACGGTGCGCGGATGAGTTATCAACCTGTGGTCCCGACTGGCGGCCTTGCCGGGTGGAATTTTCTGAAGCGGACGCAGAACCGGCAGACTGCCTTGTTCTCGAGGTCACCGGAAATGACGCGGGCGGTCGCCTATTTTCGCGCCAATATCGGTGCGGTTCGATCCGCTCGTCAACTGGTCCTCGATCGACGCCTCCTGCAGGTCGCATTGGGGGCATTTGGTCTCGATGCCGACCTCGACAAGAAATTCTTCATTCGAAAAATACTGGAGGAAGGAATATCAAACCCCCGCGCGATGGCAAACCGTCTGTCCGACCGACGCTATCGGCGTCTTGCAAAGGCCTTTTCATTCGACGCTCCGACCGGAGCGGCAACCGGGCAGCCCGGCTTTGCAGACAGGATCATCGACGCCTACAAGACACGGCAGTTCGAAATCGCCGTGGGGAAATCCGATCCACCGCTGCGCCTTGCCATGAATTTCCGGCGTGAGATACGGACCCTCGCCGCAAGGGACACCGGAGACAGGACTGGCTGGTACGTTCTGCTGGCTTCTCCGCCAATGCGCAGGGTGGTCGAGGGCGCGCTTGGCCTGCCACGGCAATTTGCAGGACTCGACATCGATCGGCAGGTTGATATGTTGAAATCGCGGTTTGGAACCACAATCGGTGTCAGCCGGTTGTCCCAGTTTGCCGATGACCGCAAGGTTGAAGCCGTCATACGAAAATATCTCGTCCGTGAGGGGGTACAAGACCCTTCAACACGGCAACCGGGATCGACCGCACTGGAGCTCTTGCGCGACTCCTGGTCCGATACCACCGGCAACGGTGCCATGATCGAATCGCTCATCGAATCGCGATATCGGCAATGACGCCATTACTTGGCCTTTCGTACAGGCCATATTCAACCGGGATCACTGGCCTGTATCCTGATCCGATGGCGCGACCAGGCATCTGCCAAGCGCCGAAAATGACGCCTCGATCGAAAGGGGCGTGTCTTGGGAAAACAATTCCTCCAACCGCGGCCGGACAATGATGGCATGATCGATTGCAGGATCACTGCCAGCAGCATAAAGGCCGGACTGCACCATCAATCGGGCCGATTCATATACCGACAACACCTTTCGCGCCTGCGCGATGAGCGCATTTTCCGATGCGCTGGCTGCACTGGGCAAGCTGCGCGAAACCGATCTCAACACGTCAACTGCGGGGAACCGGCCCTCCTCGGCTATTGCACGATCAAGGACGACATGCCCATCCAGAACCCCACGAACGATATCGGCCACCGGCTCTTCCATGTCCGAGCCGGCAACAAGAACCGAAAAGACAGCCGTGATATCGCCGGCGGTGCCGATACCCGGTCCCGTGCGCTCGCATAACGACATGATCAGCTGCGCGGTTGACGGTGGAAACCCACGCATCGTCGCCGGTTCGCCAGCGGCGAGGGCAGCCTCGCGATGCGCTTCGGCAAAACGGGTGATGGAATCCACGATCAGCAAAACATGCTTGCCCTGGTCGCGGAAATATTCGGCAACGGAAACAGCCGCCCAGGCCGCCCGCCTTTTGTCGAGGGGCGACATGTCCGAGGTTGCGACGATCACCACCGACCGGGCCAGCCCTTGGGGCCCGAGAACCCCGTCTGTAAATTCGCGCAGCTCACGCCCACGTTCCCCGACCAGTGCGATGACGGTGACATCCGCCTCGACCTGGCGGGCAAGCTGACCGATCAGTGTTGTCTTGCCCACGCCCGATCCGGCAAACAGACCCACGCGCTGCCCACGCACGATCGGAAGGATCGTGTTGAACAGGGGTATCCCGGTCTCAAGCCGCGCTCCCAGTTCCCGGCGGTCGGCCGGCGGCGGAGACATGTTCAGATAGGGCCGAGGCGCGGGCCCGGGAAGGACGCCCCGACCATCCAGCGGTTGCCCGGAAGCATCAAGAACCCGTCCTACCCAGCTGTCGTCGGGCCAGATCATCATCCCTTGTCCGTCTGGTCGCACCCTGGCGCCCAGGGCAACACCATGTGCCATGGAACCCGACAGTACCGACACCCCGTCAACCCCCAGATGCAGCACCTCGGCAGCCAGGGTGCGTCCGGCGTCCAGATCGATGGTTACCCGATCGCCCAGCCGACACACCCCGTTCAATCCCTGCACCTGTATCGTGCCATTATCCGTCGCACGCACACGACCGACAGGCGCAACCGCCGAAACCCCGGAAAGTGACGCCACAAGCGGTGAAAAGATATTGGCCATGGATGCTTCCTCCTGCGCTGTTCCGCTTACGATTTCTAAAGGATTGAGGGTTAAGCCTTGCTTTAGACGGACCAGGGGAGAAGCCCTTATGACCATGAATTTCGACATACTCCGTACGGCCCGGGCCCTGTCCCGCCACGCCGAACAGCGCCAGGCGCTGATTGCCAATAACATCGCCAATGCCGATACGCCGGGCTACAAGGCACGCGACCTGCCCCCTTTTGCGCAAGTTTTCGGTGACGGCCCACAGGTTACCCCGCTGCGGATCACGCGTGCCGGCCACATCCAGAGCACTGATTCGGGCGCCCTCTTCCAACCGATGGACGACACTGGTGCCGAGGCTGCGCCAAACGGCAATAATGTCTCGCTCGAACGCGAGATGACCAAGGCTGCGCGTACCCGTCAGGAATACGACATGGCCATGGGAATCTATTTCAAGTCCCTCGATATCCTGCGCGCAAGCCTGGGCCGGTAACTCGGAGGGGCACATGAATACGCTCGACAACGCGCTTTTCCTGTCCGCCAGCGGAATGAAGGCCCAGTCAACCCGATTGCGCCTGACCGCCGAAAACATCGCCAATGTCGACACGCCGGGCTATCGCCGCAAGACGGTCGCCTTTGCACAGCAACTGGACCCGACAACCGATTTGCCGCTGGTCACCGCGAATAGGCCCCGGCTTGATCCCTCTCCTCTCAGGAAAATTCACGACCCGGGCCATCCCCTCGCCGGCCCCGACGGTTATTACGACGGCTCGAACGTGGATCTCGTGATCGAGATAGCCGATGCCCGGGAAACCCAGCGCAGTTACGAGGCCAATCTCAGAATGTTCGACCAGAGCCGCCAGATGGCCCGCGAGGCGCTGGACCTTCTGAAACGATAGAAACGGAGCACGCAAATGAGTATCAATGCCATTTCCGCCGCGCGCCTGTATTCCAACGCCCAGATGGCGACTCGCCCCGGCCCTTCGGGTGCGACAGGTGAGGGTTTCGCCAGATATGCCCAGGATCTGATCTCGACCGTTCGCGAGGGCGAAGACACCGCGCGAAAGGCCATGATGGGCCAGGCCAGCCTGCCCGACCTTGCCCAGGCAATGGCCCGCAGCGCACTGGCCGTCGAAACCGCCGTTACCGTCAGGAACAAGGTGGTCGAGGCCTATCAGGAAATCCTGAGGATGCCGGTCTGATGCTTGACGAGGCCACGTTGTACGACACGCTGCGGCAGGCATTGTGGGCAGCCGTCAGCATATCGTCTCCGGTCCTGATCGCGGCACTGGTCGTGGGGCTGACCATCGGGCTGCTGCAGGCACTGACCTCGATCCAGGAACTGACCCTGACATCGGTTCCCAAGCTGGCCGCCATACTGGTGGCATTCTGGTTGTCCATCGGAATGATGAGCCGCGTTCTTGTCGATTTCTTTACCGGTCAGATCATTCCCCTGATTGCCGGAACCGCATCATGAGCGCGTCATTCACAGGAGAGCCCCATGGATAACACGGGATATGTCAATATCGCCCGTCAGTCGGGGCTGATGCGTCAGTTGCAGATGATTGCCAACAATGTCGCCAACATTTCCACCACAGGATACCGCCGTGGCGATCTTGTCTTTGCCGAATTCATCACCCCCACCGGGCAAGACAATGCGTCGATTTCGATGCCCGCGGCCGTGGGGCGCATAACCGATACGACACAGGGCGCGTTGGCCAAGACGGGAAACCCACTGGATTTTGCAATCGAGGGGCGTGGCTATTTCCAGATCGACACGCCGGATGGCCTGCGCCTGACACGGGCCGGGGCATTCACCCCCAATGCCGAGGGCGAGCTCGTGACGCCGGATGGCCTGCGCGTTCTCGACAGCGGGGGCGCGCCGATCTTCATTCCGCCTGACGCGAAAAACGTGACCCTCGCCCCCGATGGAACGCTCTCGGCTGACGGTGTTCCACTGGCCCAGCTGGGTATCGTCATGCCGGCCGCCGGGGCGCAGCTCAGCCGTCGGCAGGGGGTAATGTTCGCAATTTCGGGTGATGTGATCCCTGTCACGGATGGGCGTGTCGTTCAGGGGTTTCTTGAACAATCCAACGTCAACCCCGTCACCGAAATCTCGCGGCTGATCGAAATTCAGCGCGGATACGAGCTGGGCCAGAAATTCCTCGACCGCGAGGATGAGCGCATCCGCTCGGTCATCCGGACACTTGGCCAATAGGATCAGGAGGGAAACCATGCGTGCACTCAGAATCGCGGCAACGGGCATGAGCGCCCAGCAGATGCGGGTCGAGGTGATCTCGAACAACCTCGCCAACATGAACACGACCGCCTATAACCCGCGCCGTGCCGAATTTGCCGATCTGCATTATCAGCAGGTCACGCGGGCGGGCTCGATCACCGCCGGGGATGGAACCGTTGTTCCGACCGGGGTGCAGCTGGGTCTGGGCGTACGACCGACCGCCGTTTCGATGAATGTTTCCCAGGGTTCGCTGGCCCAGACCGGCGGGGAACTGGACCTCGCCATCGACGGCAAGGGCTATATCGAGGTCAGTCTGCCAAACGGCACCTCGGCATATACACGTGACGGGGCGCTGAAACGGTCGGCGCAAGGCCAGATCGTGACCTCGGACGGCTATCCCGTGGTTCCCGAAATCACCATCCCGCCGGACGCCCGCAACATCACCATTTCCGACACTGGCGAGGTTTATGCCAGCTTCGGCGGGCAACCCGACCCGCAACTGCTGGGCCAGATCACCCTGAACGGATTCACCAACGAAAAGGGGCTCGAGGCGCTGGGCAGCAACCTGTTCGCCGAAACCAACGCGTCCGGCCCGCCATTCACCGGCGTCGCAGGGGAAAACGGGCTAGGAAATTTTCGACAGGGTTATCTGGAAAATTCCTCGGTCGATGCCGTGCGGGAAATCACCGAACTGATCGAGGCACAGCGAGGTTACGAACTGAACGCCAAGGTCATTACCGCTACCGATCAGATGCTCGGCGCAACCACGCAGATCAGATGAGAAACCTTGTGGCAATCCTGGCGCTGATGCTGCCAACGCCCGGCGCGGCGCAGAGCGTGGCAACCACGCGAACCATCCGCGCCGGCGCGATACTCGGGGCTGGCGACGTGACGGTTCTGGATCAGACCAACCGTGGCGCCTATCGGCGTGAGGAACAGGTGATCGGCAAGGAAACCCGCCGCATCCTGTATCCGGGCCGCCCCATCGCGCGCGATGATATCGGGGCACCCGCCGTCGTCACGCGCAACCAGGTGGTCACGCTGGTGTATGACAACGGTGCGCTGACGATCTCGACTCAGGGGCGCGCGCTTTCGCGCGGTGGGATCGGCGATCATATCAAGGCCATGAACCTGTCCTCGCACGCGGTGATATCGGGCATGGTCTCGGCCCCTGGCGAGATACGGGTCGGGCCATGAGGAATATTCCGGTCGTGATCGCCATTGCCCTGCTGACAGGCTGTGCAAGCACGGCCGATATCGGCAAGGTGCCCTCCCTTTCGCCGGTAACCGGAACCGACGATTTCAACGCCATGGTTTCAGCAGGCGCCCTGAGGGAACGCAGGCCGGGAAAATCCATTGCCTCGTTATGGCATTCGGGGCCCAGCTCGCTGCTGGGGGATCGGCGCGCCCGCAGCCTGGGCGATCTGCTGACCGTCGTCATCGCGATCGATGACAAGGCCGAATTGTCGAACAGCTCGTCACGCGCACGGCAAGGAAGTGAAAAGATGGGCGTGCCGGCGTTGCTGGGCATTCCGCAGCTGATCGACCGCAGGCTGCCTGGCGGCGCGACCAGCGCAAATGCCGTTGACCTTTCATCCAGCAGCTCGGCAAACGGTTCGGGTTCGGTCAAGCGAAACGAAAAACTGACCCTGCGCATCGCGGCAACGGTGACGGGGGTGTTGCCGAACGGTTATCTCAAGATCCACGGAAGCCAGGAGGTGCGCGTGAATTACGAGTTGCGGGAACTGCTCGTGACCGGATTCGTGCGCCCCGAGGATATCTCGCGCAACAACGAGATCACCTATGACAAGATTGCCTCGGCCCGCATTTCATATGGGGGGCGGGGTCAGATCTCGACAGCTCAACAACCGCGACCCGGGCAGCAATTCCTCGACAGGATTCTGCCGTTCTGAGGTGATGTGATGAAAAGGATCCTGCCGATCATTCTTGCCCTTGTCGGTCTGGCCGCCGGAACCGGCGCCGGATTCCTGCTGAGGCCCGACACCAAGCCCGATGCGGCCGCAACATCCGGACGCACCGCCGCGAAAGGCAACGATGGCATCGCGCCCTCTGAAACCTCTGGCGCAGCATCCGAAAACCCTGCCCAGGGAAATGACACCCCGGCAAATGACACGGGGGCGGGCGCGCGCGAATATGTCAAGCTGGACAATCAGTTTGTCGTGCCCGTCGTCGATGACAAACATGTCACGGCGCTGGTCGTCCTTTCGCTCAGCATGGAGGTCACCCAAGGCAGCAAGCAGGTGGTCTTTGATCGCGAGCCACGCTTGCGCGATGCCCTGTTGCAGGCGCTGTTTCGCCATGCCAATTCGGGTGGTTTTGATGGCAAATTCACGGCCGGACAAAAGATGCTGGATCTGCGCGGCGAGCTGCTGGAGGCGGCGCACAAGGTTCTGGGCCCGACCGTGACCAGGGTTCTTATCGACGACATTGTGCGGCAGGACGTCTGAACACGGCCTGATCCCATATCGCCCTTCTTGCCCTCGCACGTTCAAGCGCGGCCCTGTTGCGGGAAATCAGCTTTTCCACGATCTGCTTTCTGGCCTGTGCCTGCTGCGCCTTGTTTCTGAGATCATCCCAAGACACCTGAATACAGGCCAGCTCATCCTCCAGGGATTTCAGGCTGGCCTGCTGCCATATCTGCCACCTGTCCGCGGCCTGTGCCTCGGCAATTTCGGCAGGGACGCGAAGGGTCCTGGTCTGCAGGGCGCAAATCGCCGCCTCGACACCGCGCCGCCTGATGTCGATCCGGTGAAATGATGCCAGGGCGCGCTCCTGCTGCAGGGTGACGATCTGCAGCAACCTTGCCAACGCGTTGACATCATGCATGGTCATCCCCGCCATTGCTGTTCGCGTGCCATCTTGCGCATCCGCTCGGCATAGCGGATGGCCGCCGCGACCGCGCCATACTGTTCAGGTCGAATTTCCTCGCCCAGCTCGACCGTTGCATGTATCGAACGCGCCGTTGGAGGATCGCGATGTATCGGAACATCGGCCTCTCGGGCGATTTCACGCATGCGGGCAGCGATTTCATCGACCCCCTTGGCCACACATATGGGGGCCGTATCAGGCTGGCGATCCCATTTCAGGGCCACCGCGAAATGTTCCGGGTTGACGATCAGAACATCAGCATCCGGCACATCCTGCAACATGCGCCGGGTGGCAATGTCATAACCGCGTTGGCGGCGCTTTTGCTTGAGCGCGGGATCACCCTCGTTCTGTTTTGTCTCATCCTCGATCTCCTTGCGGGTCATCATCAACTTGCGGCGCAGCGCGCGGTATTGCCACAGATAGTCAGCCACCGCGATCACCGCCGAAATACCGGTCACCCACCATAACAACCCGCGCAGATTCGCCCCGATCAGCACGGCGACCGCACCCGGCTGGCCGGCGATGCTACCGATAAATCGGCCAAGCTGGGCGCGCAGAAACAATGCCGCAATGGCCGAAAACAACAACAGCTTTACCAGGCTCTTGAAAAACTCGAACAGGCCCGACGGGCCGAACTTGTTGCGCAACCCCGCGATTGGCGAAATCCGAGACAGTTTGAACGCCAGCTTTGAAGGCGTGAATATGACGGCCCGCTGCGCCACATAGGCAAGGATGACCAGAACCAGTGGCAACAACAGAAAGGGCAGGACCGCAAGCAGCACCGTGACCACAAGGCCCAGCAATGGCGCGGCCCCGCCGGGCCCCAGCAGCAGCGCAGACAGATCGTCGGCCTGCCCCAGCATTGACGATAGTGTTGCGCCCAGGCGATCGACGCTGTCTTGCCCGAAAAGGGCCACGGACAGGGCAAGGCCGAAATAGCTGGCCGAAGCGGAAATATCCGTCGATCTGGCAACCTCGCCTTTCTTGCGGGCCTCGCGCAGCTTGTATTCGGTGGGCTGCTGGGTCTTTTCGCCGCTGTCGGGTTCTTCGCCGCTCACCAGATGTCTCCGAACGGGTTGAAAAGGCCTGCATCCATACGCCCCACCCATACCGACAGGATGTAGGCCGATGTCACCGCAAGCAGGATCAGCGCGCCAAGCGTGATCGCCGGCGCGCCAATAAAGGCCACCATCATCTGCGGCATGGCTCGGTTGATCGCGCCCAGCGCGATATTGTAGATCAGCGACAACAGGACGAACGGGCCAGCCAGGGCGAATGCGCGGGCAAATGCTCCTGCCACACCCCGAATCCCCCATTGGGAAAAATCACCCGGCGCCGGAAGGGTTCCCGGCGGGAAAACCCTGTAGGAATCGGCCAGGGCCAGGGCCAGCTTGATATGCAACCCCCCGATCATGGCCAGAGCAATACCCGATATCACCAGCAGATTCCCGATGGCGGGCATGGGGTCCTGCCCCACCCCGGCACCGAAAAGCTGGGACAACGACATGGCCTGTGCGGCGATGGTGCCCGCCATCTCCAGCATCTGAATGAACAGACGGAAAAACGCCCCCATTGCCAGCCCGACCACGGATTCATCAATGATCAGACGCAGGGAAAACGGCGGCCAGGGGAACTGAACCCGTTGAATGGCAAGCGGCCATGTCACCATCGTGAAAGCGATCGCCAGCACCAGTCGCAATCGCACGGGAACACCGCGCTCGCCAAAGCCGGGAATCAGGAACATGGCGGCCGCCACCCTGAGAAACACTATGGCAGGAATCGTCATCTGCGCCTGAAACTGGGCCAGGAGCTGTTGCAGATGATCCGCCATGTCAGGCCACCCCCACCAGGGCGGGACGGGCAGAATTGCCTATCTCGTCAAAAGAAATCACCGGGTTGGTAATCCCCTTGGCAGACAGCACGGTTCTGAGGAACCGGCGCCGCCTTGTCGAGGTCACTACGGCAGGGTAATCGCCCGCCTCACCCGCGTGGTTCAGCTGATCCCCGATTGATCTGGCGAGCCGGTTGAATTCGTCCGGCGGCAAGGCAATCTCTTGCCGGATGCCCTCGCCGCCCAGGGCATGCTCGCGAAACAGCGTCTCCCATTCGGGGGACAGCTGCACCAGCGGGATCGAGCCATCCGGGCGCCGCAGTTCCGAAACGATCTGAAAACCCAGCCGATGTCGCACAGCCTCGGCGATTTCCTCGGCCGATTCGAATCGGGGCCTGACTTCGGCAATGGTCTCGAGGATCAGCGGCAGGTTGCGGACGGAAACCTGTTCTTCCAGCAGCAGTCGCAATACCGACAACAACAGCTCAAAGGGCACCTTCTCGGGTATCAGCGCATCCAGCATTCTGCGATTCATCTCGGCACGGGCAGGATCCGAGAGATTGACAAATTCGTCCAGTATCTTGCGCAGGCTGCGGAAATTCAGAAGTTTCGCGAAATTGCGCTTGATGATCTCCAGCAGATGCGTTGCCAGAACCTCGGCCGGGGTGACGACAGTCAGCCCTTCCATGCCGGCCTCTTCACGGTTTTCGGGCGCGATCCACCGCGCCGGCGCCCCATAGACCGGCTCGCGCACGTTCTGGCCATCATCGGGGGATGCTTCTCCCAGCAGAACCAGCACCTTGTTCGGGTCCAGCCAGTCCCGCGCCTGTTCGACCCCCTGAATCCTGATCGTGTATGTTCCGTCCGGCAGACCGGGGTTATCGGTTAACCGGATTTCCGGCAGGATCAGGCCATAGCTGCTGGCAACATGGTCGCGCATGTTGCCGATGCGGGCGTCGAGACCGGTTGCCTCGTCCATGGCCATCGGGACGAGGTCGGTCGAAACTTCGACATGGATTTCGTCCAGGTCCAGCCTGTCGCCCAGGGATTCGCCAGGCTGGGGCGGCAGCTCTTCGACAGCTTCGGATTCTTTCGCCTCATTGGCCTTTCGGCGCCGCGCCATTGCCGCGCCCCAGATCCCCAGCGCGATGGCACCCGCCAGAAAGGGCAGGAATGGAAGCCCAGGCACCAACGCGAACAGGAACAGCAACACGGCCACCGTGATCAATGCCGATGGGTGGCGGCCAAGCTGTTCGAACAGGGCCTTGTCGGCCGATCCGGTCGTTCCGCCGCGCGACAGCAACAGGGCCGATGCGATCGAGATGATGACCGCCGGTATCTGTGTGACCAGCCCGTCGCCGACCGTCAATATTGCATATGTTTCCAGCGCCTTGCCCAATGGCATGCCATGAACGGCCACGCCGATGCTCAGCCCGACAACGAGGTTCAGCATGGTGATCAGCAGCCCTGCAACCGCGTCACCCTTGACGAATTTCGATGCCCCGTCGAGCGAGCCAAAGAATGTGGTCTCGGCCTGCTCGGTCTCGCGACGTTTCTTGGCTTCGTCGTGGTTGATTGCGCCTGCGGACATGTCGCTGTCGATGGCCAGTTGCTTGCCCGGCATGCCATCCAGTGCGAAACGTGCGCCAACCTCGGCCATGCGCGCGGCGCCCTTGGTGATAACGATGAAATTCACGATCATCAGGACACCGAACACGACCAGTCCGATCAGAACGCTTCCACCCATGACGAAGTTCGCAAAACCCTCGATAACCTTTCCGGCGGCACCGGGGCCGGTATGTCCCTGCCCGATGATCAGTTTCGTTGACGAGACGTTCAGCGACAGCCGCAACATCAGCGAAGAAAGCAATATCGTCGGAAAGGACGAGAAATCGAGAGGCCGCTCGATGAACAATGTCAGGGTGAAAATCAGGATCGCCAGCGCAAACGATGCGGCAAGACCGATATCCAGCACCCACGACGGCATTGGAAGGATCATCATCACGATGACCGCCATGAGGGCCATGGCCAGCATGATGGTCGGCTGAAACAGTCTTGAGACCGGCTGTTCGCTGCCCTTGCTCATTCAGAACAGACCCTTGCCACCATGATCCGATATGAACACGAGCGACCCTGGCGCAGCACGTGTTTCCGCCAGGACCCGTAACAATGGATAGGTGTTCGGGCGGCGATCTTTCGGTTTCGGCGCGGCCTGGGTCAGGCGTGGGTCGCCCGAGGGCCGGCGTATTTCAGCCACAAGAGTATCCAGAACGCGCTGAAAGCGGGCGGCATAGGCCCTGGCCCGGGCGGGGCGACGTGAATGATACGCCCCCGCAGCAGCCTGCCAGCTGCCCTTTTCGCGACGCAGAGCGGCCAGCAGGCGCGCGGCATAGACCGCTGAACCGGCAGGGTCAAACATGGCGTCCACCGAAGGAAATGCCGCGCCATGCCATCTGGTGTTGATCTGAAAACAGCCGATATCCATGCTGCGCACCCCGCGGCTGACCATTGTACGGGCAAATTCCTGTGCTTCGCGGCGGGTGCGAAACCAGTACCCTTTGCCACCCAGGTTGATTGTCCAGGGCCAGGACCTCAACTGACCGTCCCGGCGTCGGCCGGTTTCGACAAGCGAGATCGCCAGAAGAACAGGCTCGGGCACCCCGGTCATCCGTGCCGCCCGGCGTGCGGATGCCCTGCACTGCTGCGACGCGTCAACCGGCCCGGCATTGACCGGAATGATCGCAAGGAATGCCGTCAGGGCGGCCCCCAAGACCAGAGCCACCATTGGCCGGGCATGTCCCGATCGCAACCACCTGCGCCAGGGAACGGGGACCGTCCCCATGCCAGGCATGGGCGGCAAATGCCGTTCGCCGGACGAGCACACTTTCGAAACCAAGCTGACCAGGCTTGCGAGTATATTTCCAGACATCTGCGCCCGTTATCCCGTTCTGAGAATCCTGTCCGCCTCACGCTATGTCGGCAGCATTGAGAAACCGTAAATCCCGGCGGCCCGTCACGGCGCCGGGTTTTGCCGCAGGAGGTTTTCAACTGTCTGGCGCGACTGGCGACTTGCCTTCAGGAGGCCCTGCAGCCCGGCCAGTTGCGGTTTCTCGGGCGCCTTCAGATGGGTTGCAAATGTCGGCACGCCATCGCGAACCATGCCATCCCCGGGGCCGCCTTCAGCATAGATCGCGGCATCCTTGCGCAGCTTGTTCCGGCCCTTTCTGACGATATCCCACCGCCCGGCGCGCCAGGCGGTCTGCTGCAATGCAGGGCTGTCGGTCAGACCGGGTTCCGACGCCACTGCGCGACCGTACAGACCCAATCGCTCCAGGGCCTGAGTGCGCAATTTCCCGACCTCGGGTCCGGTCATCCCGTCCAACAGGTCCAGTGCCATGCGCGCGCTGTCCAGATCGATCAGGGCGCGCGCGCGAATCAACCGTGTCGCGGGCGATTCACGCCGACTCATGGGCGACAGAACCTGCAGAGCAACCGCGGGCAATCCCGATTTGATCAAGGCGCGTGCCACATGACGTCTGACGTCGTCGAATTTCGCGGCGCTGCCAAGCAACCCCCTGAAACGGAAGAACAGTTTGACAAACTGCGCGGGATCCATCCTTTCGAGGGAAAACGAGCGGAAGATGCCAGCGGCAATCTCGGCCGCGTCCTGTTTGTCCACCGCGCCAACTCTTGTCTCGTGGGCAAGAATGTCAAAAGCCTCGCCTTGATCCCCTGCAATGGCGCGCTGCAGGATTTCGGCCCTTCTCAGCCTGGCCCCGGCAGGTGTAAAGCGCAGGCTGAAGGCCTGGAATGCCGCGATATCCAGCATGTCGGGCGGCGCGGGGACGCCGGCCTTAAGGCCCGCTTCAAGAAACAAGGTCATGGCCTCGGCCGCAATGGGCGAGCGGCCGCTGGCGATCGTGGACAGTTCCTTGCGTGCCTGTCGGGTGCGGTTCATTGCCAGGTCGAGGCGTGCCTTTTCCAGTTTGAATTCATCGCTCTCCGGGCCGGGTGCGCGCTGGGTCAGTGCGGCTATGCCCGACGCCAGACGCAGTGCGCCGGCCTTTCGCAAGCGGCCGACCAGCCCGGCCCCCAGAAGATGCCGCAGACCCGCCGGCAGCATGGCGAAATCGGAAAGCAGGCTCTGGCCATCGGCATAGGATGTGGCCGTCAGGTAGGGGCGCGAGAAAATCGCCCATATCCCGGCCTCGCCGGGGCACCCGACATAGCGCCCGAGTGCGCCGTCCGGGGCACCCGCTCCTATTTCGATCACCCTTGCCATATCCGCCAGGAGGGATGCGTCCGTCAGAATACCGGGATAGCTGTCCAGCAACGCCCGCGCTTCGACACCCATGCGGCGCGATATGAAAAACCTGACCATGTTTTCCAGTTTCCCGGGATCGACCCTGCCGGCCTCGTTCACGATTCCAGACCGCAGGGCGCCAAGGGCGACGGGCATGCGCCCTTGCCTGCGGTCGAACGGCAGACGGAAAACCCTGTCATCCGGGCATCGTGCCAGATCATCGGGGTTGAGCGCCGGAACAGCTACTGATTGTGTGCCAGGGACCGGGTGGACCGACATGTTCCGTCGCGCCTCGAGTCCAACGGATCCATTGGAGTTGCCCGGTTGGGGTATCCCGCTATTTGCGGAATCGGCTCCGGCGGCGCGATCGGCCTTGTGTCCCCCCTCGGGGCCAGGGAGAATGACACCCTCTTCTCTGGCGTTGCGCAGCTGGGCCAACAGATGGGCGCGCGCCAGCATCAGGCGGATATCGGGGAAGAAAACCCTGGCCGTCTCACCGCTTGCCTGATCAACCGGCGGAACCTTTGCCGGTCTTGATGTCGTTTTCTGCGATTCCCCGCCCAACCGTGCCTGCGTCGTCGAGCCGGCAGGGCCCTGGCCGGGTTCTGTCTCGCCTCTGCCCGCACTGGTTGTCAGAAGCGGTGGCCAGGGTGGCCCGATCATGCTGGCCCTCGCGGGACCGGGCGTGACCAACGGGCCCGTTTCGCGCACACGAACCGGGCCTGCGCGGAAATCCACCACCAGATAACCTGGCAGCAGTTCCCTTGCCCGCGCGTGATATCCAGCAGCGGGGATCATGACGACACCGGGCAGATCAGCGGGCGCCTGCATGCTCCTGAGGCGTGTTCGGGGAATGAAACGGAACACGTTCGACAGGTCGATCCGCCCCGGTGGAGGAAAGAAACGCAGTTCATAGCGGTCGCCCAGCCATTTCATCCGCCACTTCATCTTTCCCTTCAATGGAAAGACAAGGCGCGAATAGGCCGCATGCTCACCTGACCTGACGGTGATTCCCGCCAGAGCCATCGCAGGCTGCAACAGCAGAACTGTCGCCAGCATGATCGCGGCGGGGTTCATGCCGCTGCTCCTTGCTTGACCTCTTTAAGTGCTTCTTCCAGTTCGGAAAATGATGGCCTGAGGGGGCTGGGCGTATTCTGTCGCCCCACCTCGATACAGATATTGGGGGCGTGATCATGCAGATTGGCGACAAGAACCTCTCGGATGAGCTGGTAAAAATACTGGTCGGTTTCCACCACCACCTTGACCTTGGCGGCAAAGGGACCGACGATCCCGTATGCCAGAAGTACACCCAGAAAGGTTCCCACCAGCGCACTGCCAATCAGCTCGCCCAGAATTTCCGGCGGCTGGTCGATCGAGCCCATCGTCTTGATGATACCCAGCACCGCCGCGACGATACCCAGCGCCGGGAGCCCGTCGGCCAGGGTCTGCAACGCATGGCTTGAATGCAGCGCGTGGTGCAGATTTCGTTCCATGCGCTTTTCCAGCACCTCCTCAACCTGGTTCGGGTCGTCATAATTCATCAGCGCGGCCCGCAAGGTATCGCTGATCAGGGCGGTAGCCTCATGATCGGCGAGTATTCGGGGAAAGCGGGAAAAGATCGCCGATTCCGCCGGGTTCTCGATATGCTCTTCCAGGGCCATGGGGTTTTGCCGACCCAGTCGGATCAATTCGAACAACAGGCACAGCAGTTCGCGGTAATCCTGTTTTTTCCAGTGTGGTCCCTTGAAAACCTTTCCGATATCCTTGAGCGTGTGCTTGAGGTTGGTACCGTCATTGGCAAGGACAAAGGCCCCGATCGCCGCCCCGAGGATGATGATCAGCTCATACGGCGCGGCCTGAACGATGATGCTGAGTTTTCCGCCATCGGCGAGAAAACCGCCAAAGATCATGCCGATGACCATTATGATGCCGATAATGCCAACCATCAGGTGCCTGTACCCCTGTTACCGGACAGAATCGTCCCGCTACCAGAATGGGCGCACAGGCGTTAACAAAGGCTGATCCCGCCACCATTTCATTTCCTCGGCGCGCGGGCATTGCGCCCTGCCAGGATCAGGCTGATTTCGTATCCCTTTTCCGGGGCGATGTTCGACATCACGCGCGCCGCCGCATCGGGGCGCATCCGCCCCAGAAACCCGGCGGCAAATTGCGGGGCCATTGCCTCGAACAGGCGGGCCGCATTGCGGGGTTTCATGTTTTCATAGACGGTGGTCAGGCGCGCCAGATCCTTTTCCGCCGCCTTGTCGGAAATTGTCAGGGTCGCGGCCAGCTTGTTTTCGGCGGCAATCAGCGCATCACGGTTTTCCTTCAGCTTCTTTTCGGCCACCCTGAGTGCCTGCAGCCGGTCGGCAAGACGTGCCTCGCGTTCATCGAGGTTCTGCTGCCTTTTCCTGACCGCATCGATCAAGGCCTCGACATCCGGCGAACGCTGACATGCGGGCGCGCGGTCCTGCGTCTGTGCAGCGTTGCGCGCCCCCGTCGCCTGGTCGAGCGCCGATGCAACCTTTTCCGACGCGCCGGCCAGATCGATCCCCTCGGCCCGGATGATGGCCGACGTCACAAAGACCAGTATGATGACAGCCAGCGGCCCCGGACGCGCCGATCCTGGCGAACTCATGTTTGCGGCTCCGTTACCGCTCTTCTGCTTCGGGGTCGGATGCGGGGTACGCCGGGTGATCGACCTGCGCCTCCCGGCCTTGCACGCGGACCCACGACATCGGTCGCCCTGTCCAGCGGATCAATGCCCGTTTTCGCAATCTCGTTCTCATGCAGTGCGGCCAGGGTCAGCTCCAGCCGGTCGGCGGCGCGATTCGCTTGCGAAGTGACGCTTTGCAACATCTCGACGCGACTGTCGGCTGACTGCGCCACATCGGCCAGCGCCATACGCATCTCTTCGACCTGGGCTGACAGAGCCGCGATGGCCGCACCAAGATCGTTGTCCATGTTGTTCAGCTTTTTCAGACGCCTGGCCAGAACCCAGCAATACAGCGCCGACAGCAACGCGGCTGACAGCAACAAGACATCGGACAGAAAGCCCATGTAACCCTCCTAGCTCAGGACAAATTCGACGATCAGCAGATCGCGCACCGCATCTGCGCCCGTAACCAGCTGTACCCGGTGCAGCAGCTGGGCCCGCAACCTGCCCATCATCGCCGGATTCTCGATATCGGCAGGGGTGACAGCGCGCAGATATTCGTTCAACACGTCCATCACCCGCGGGATCAGCATCGTGACCAGCTGTTTCTTGGCGGTCGCAACCTCTAGGGTAGCGTGCAGGCGCAGGTAATTGTTTGCAGCCTTTTCCCCCAGCGAGATGACCATCGGCTTGAGATCGACGAAGGCCGTTCCTTCGGGTGTAGCGCCCCCCTCCGGCGCTGGTGTCGATTTCCCAGAGGCCGGATCCCGTGCCGCGGTCTGTGCCCGATCCTTTTCCGGGGGCTGCCCGGCCCCGAACGGCAGGGGAACAAGGCCGGAATAACTGCCGTAAAATCCCCCGGCGCCCAGCAGAATCGCCAACACGAGCCCGATGATCAGACCCTTTTTCCCACCTGATTTCGCAGGTTTTTCCCGTTCGTTCTTCTCTTTCTCGGCCAAGATTCCCCTTCCTCGATTCCGGGTGCGCGATCTTGCGAAACGAGAGCAGCCTAAACCGCGTCTGGCTAACCAAATGTTAAGACGGCTGGCCCAATTTGCGATTCCATGGCGGGGCCAGAACGGTCCCCCGCAGGTTGAGGGCAGCATATTGGATCAGGTCACGACGTTCTGGCAGGCTCTGGACATGCGGCGAAGGATCATCGTCATCCTTTCGTCGGTTGCGATGTTCGTGGCGATCCTCGTTCTTGCCCGAATGGCAACCTCTCCCACGATGGCATTGCTGTTTTCCGGCCTGGATCCCGCCGTCTCGGGCGAGGTCGTCAATGCCCTCGACCAGCGCGGTGTGGCCTATCGCGTGCGCGGCGATGCAATCTATGTCGATGCCACACGCCGGGACGAGCTGCGCATGAGCCTCGCACAGGAGGGGCTGCCGGCCAATACCGCAAAGGGGTATGAGCTGCTTGACAACCTTTCGGGGTTCGGCACCACCGCCCGCATGTTCGATGCCGCATACTGGCGCGCCAAGGAGGGCGAGCTTGCCCGCACGATTCTGATCTGGCCGAATGTGCGCTCGGTAAGGGTTCACATCGCCAGCCCCGACAAGCGCCCCTTTGCCAAACCACAAAAGGTGACCGCCTCGGTCACGTTGCGCCTGTCATCGGGCCGGTTGACAGACAAGCAGGTGCGCGGCTTGCGCTTTCTCGTTGCCTCGGCAGTTGCCGGCCTGATGCCCGAGGATGTCGCCATAATCGACGCCGACCGCGGATTGATCCCGCTGGACAACAACAATGCAGGCGCCGACCGCAAGGCACGGGAACTGCGCCGCAGCATCCAGCAACTGGTCGAGGCGCGCGTCGGGCCGGGCAATGCCGTGGTCGAGGTTTCCGTCGATCTGATACGCCAAAAGGAAAAGACGGTTGAAAAACGTGTCGACCCGAACAGCCGCGTGGCCATCAGCACCGACAATCGCGAGGTTTCGGGAAATTCCACCGACAGCGGCGCCGGCCAGGTCACGGTTGCCAGCAACCTGCCAGCCAACAAACCGGGCAAAGGGGGTGCAACGTCAAGATCGTCGCGCAGCGAAACCCGCGAGATCGTGAATTACGAGGTTTCACAAACGACGCGCGAGATGGTCAGGCTCCCCGGGCAGATCAGAAAGCTCAGCGTTGCCGTGCTGGTCAACAACGTCAAGATTACCAACCCGGATGGCTCGATCACCTGGCGGCCCCGCCCGGAACAGGAGCTGGCCACCTTGCGCGACCTCGTCCAGAGCGCCGTCGGTTTCGACAAGGCACGCGGCGATGTCGTCACCGTGCGCACGATGAAATTCGAGCCCCTTCCCGAAAGGGGAACCCGCGCCGTTCCTTCCCTGATCTCGCGGCTGTCGCTCGACGCAACGGCGATCATCAAGGCGGGTCTGCTGGCCCTGGTCGCACTGGTTCTGGGGCTGACCGTGTTACGCCCCCTACTTGCCCGGCCTGCCCTGGCGGCCCCGGCTGCGACACCTGCGGCCGAGGGTTCGGCTCTGCCGGCGCCTGATGCTGGCGCGGCCGTCGTCCCTGACGCGCATGATGTCGTCGATGATCCGGTTGCTCAGCTTCGCCAGATCATCAACGAGCGCCAGGACGAGGCAATAGAAGTCTTGAAAAGCTGGATCGAATCCGACGAGGAGACCGCCTGATGATAGCCCTTCCCGATCTCGATACACCTCAGGGGGAAAACGGCACGCCCGATGTCCTGTTCATCACCCGCAAGCAACTGGAAAAGCTCCGAACCGAAGCCTTTGAAAAGGGGCGTCAGGCCGGAGACCGCGACGCGCGCGCCGCACTGCACGAACACGAGATCGCGCTTGCCGAGGATCTGGTTCAACAGCTGCATGAAATGACCTTTACCCATGTCGAGGCACGCCGGGCCGTTCTGCACGATTTGCGCGAACTCGTGTTGACATTCGTCGATGTCGTCCTGCCGGCCGTCGCCGATGTGGGGTTGGGCGATCTTCTGGTCTCGGAACTCGCGGCCATTTCCGATCAGGCCATACCCGGACGGATTACCCTGCGTTGCGCCCCGTCAGACAGGGATGCCATTGCGCGGCTGATCGGGTCTCGCACCGATATTCCCGCCCGGCCCACGATCCAGTGCGACGCCGAGCTGAGCGAAGGCCAGATCGTCATACAGTCATCCCGGCGCGAGACCGAAATCAACCAGGCCGGCGCGCTCGCCACGCTGAGGGACAAGGTCGAAACCTATTTCCACCTGAAAACCGAGGAGGAGTCACATGGATGACAGCACCACGACCGACCCAACCCCACAAGACATTGCCCCCAAAGGCGAGCTGGGCACCACGCCACTGTCACGCGTCCCGGTTTCCGTGTCCGTCTGCGTCGGCCGCGCGCATCCCCTGATCGGCGAACTCGTCGATCTGGCCCCCGATGCCGTCCTCCCGCTTGACCGCGAGATTGACGATCCGGTCGAGCTGTTTGTCGGCAACCGGCTGATTGCGCGGGGCATGCTGACACAGGCGCCAGAAGGAAAACTGGCGGTCCGCCTGACCGAGGTGGCGGAAATGGATGACAGGGGCTGAAAATGTCCCGCTGGCTTGCTCTGATGGCAATTGTGGCCGGGGTGGTAATCTTTCCCGACATCGCCCGCGCGCAGCAGCTGTCGATCAATCTCGGCCCGCAGGACATGTTGACGTTGCGGGGTGTTCAGCTTTTCGTCCTGATCACCCTGCTCAGCGTGGCCCCGGCGCTGGCCATCATGATCACCTGTTTTCCGTTCATGGTCACGGTTCTCTCCATCCTGCGACAGGCTATCGGCCTTCAACAGGCGCCGCCCGGCATGCTGATCGTCAGTCTGGCCCTGTTCCTCACATATTTCGTCATGGAACCCGTATTTTCCCAGGCATGGACAAATGGCGTGGCACCCCTTCTGGACGGCAAGATCCAGGTCGAGCAGGCCTTTCCTCTGATCATGACGCCCTTTCGCCAATTCATGACGGCGCGAACCGATCCAGATACCCTCGCGGCACTGACATCTGCGCTTCCGTCTCCGCGCACCGGCCCCGGCGGTGCGATGTCCCTCTCGGTCTTGTTGCCGGCATTCATGCTCAGCGAAATTCAGCGCGCATTTGAAATAGGTTTCCTGATCTTTCTTCCATTTCTGATCATCGATCTTGTCGTGGCCGCCGTGCTGATGTCGATGGGCATGCTGATGGTTCCCCCTGCGATCGTCTCGCTACCGTTCAAGCTGGCCTTTTTCGTGGTTTCCAACGGTTGGGGTCTGCTCGCCGGAGCGTTGGTAAGAGGCTATCAATGACCATGCCGCCTGCAACCGCCGGCTCCGGACACGTCGAAAATGGCCAGAAGGCCATTGACCGCCTCTCCCCGGGGCAAAAGGCGCGCATGGTCATCCGCGCCCTTCGTCAGAGGACGCCTCGACGACCCGGAAATGACGGTCAGGGAGGACCCGAGCTTCGCGGGGCGGTTTCCGACACGGATCTCCTGCGTCAGGTGGTCGAGGAATTCCGCACACGAATTGCCAATTGCGATGACACCCCTCGCCGGAAAAGGGCGACAGATCCGGCCCCGGTAGCCGGGTGTGATGGAGTTTCCGCACATGATCTGGCGCGCTGTCTACAGGCCGAACATCCGTGCTGCGCAGCACTCATCCTTTCGTCGCAACCGGCCGAGCGTGCCCGTTCGGTGCTGTCCTGTCTCCCCCGAATCCAGGCGCGCCGGGTGGGTCTGGCCCTCGTTCAGCTCAACAATGACCGCTGGCGCCCTTCTGCAAAATCCAGAGAGGATGTCAGCCGCACGGCGCGCGCGATATGGGACCTTGTGGCAGGTACGGTCGGCTCGCCAAGCCAACGGTAAACATCTTCGCAGCGGCACCGGCAGCCCGGAATTATTGCAGCACGAATTCGGCGTGCAGCGCGCCAGCGGCCTTGATGCTCTTCAGAATATCGATCAGGTCATTCGGCGAAACACCCAGCGCGTTCAGGCCCTGGATCAGCTGAGACAACGAGGTTTCACCATCAACCTGCGCAAGACCCGTTCCCTTTTCCTTGGTCAGGGAAACATCGCTGCGTGGCACGGTGATGGTCTGACCCTGCGCAAAGGGATTCGGTTGAACAACCACGGGCCGCTCGCGTACCCGCAATGTCAGGTTGCCCTGAGAGACGGCCACCCTGGAAATACGGACATCCTCGCCAAGAACGATGGTACCCGAGCGTTGATCAATCACGACACGCGCTTTCTGTTCCGGCTCGACACGGATATTTTCGATTCTGCTGATCAGGTGGGCGGCGTTGAGACCGACGGCTTTTCGCAGATCTATTTCAACCGTTCCTCCATCGCGCATGAGGGCAACCTTTCGTCGGAACTGGTTGTTGATGGCCTGTTCGATCTTGAAGGCCGTCGTGAAATCCGGGTTTCTGAGGGCCAGCCGCATTTTCCTCATGCCGGTAAAGTCAAACTTTATCTCCCGCTCGACGCGGGCGCCGGAAGGGATGACCCCCGCTGTCGGAACGCCCATGGTAATGCTCGCAGCCTTTCCCTGCGCAACGGCCCCTCCGGCAATGACCGGACCCTGCGCAACCGCGTATATCTGCCCGTCTGCCCCGTTGAGAGGTGTGAGAATCAGGGTGCCGCCGCGCAAGCTCTTTGCATCACCTATGGTGGAAACCGTGACGTCAATTCGACTGCCTGCCCGGGCAAAGGGAGGGAGTGTGCCAGTCACGAACACGGCGGCAACATTTTTTGGGCGAAATTTCTCGCCCGTCACGTTTACCCCCAGCCTTTCGAGGATATTCGACATGGTTTCCTCGGTAAACGGGGCGTTGCGAATACCGTCACCGGTTCCGTTCAGACCTACAACCAGCCCGTATCCGACCAGATCATTGCCCCGAACACCGTCGAAATTCACGAGGTCCTTCAGCCTGACCGGAGCCGCACGCGCATCCACATGCTGGGCGACGACAGCGATGGCAAGTCCCAGGATGACAAGAATCCGCGTCATCTCATGAACCTGACCAATGACATTTGCGACAGGCGCACGGTTACCTGGTACAATGCCTGAAGATTGGCCTCGACCCCCTGCAGCTGCGTCGCGGTTTCGTACGGATCCACGGAAAGAGCGGCGTTGCGCGCAATCTCGATAGCTGTCCTGCTGGCCGTGTTTCGGGCCTGAACGGCATCTACCCTGGCTTGAACAACGCCTATCTCGGCGCGCCGGGCAATGACTCCGTCACGCGCCTTCAACAGGATATTCGATGATTGCTGCAACAGCCCCTTTCGCGCCGACAGTGAACTCAGCGCCGAGATGTTCCTTGTCACAAGGGCGGCCAGCGCGAACCCTTCGAGCGAATCGCGAATTTCCGGGCTGAGTGCCGTCACGTCAAAGCGGACGGCCGCGTTTTCGGAAATCTGTGTTGGCCCCTCGGCGCGGGCCGCACCCTGATAGCTGCTCGTTTCAAAACCTCCGCCGGAGTCCTGAAAATATGTCCTCACGATCTGTTCGATCTGCCCGATATCCGTTGCACCGGCGGCCCGCGCCTGCAGGTCGTCAAGGATAGCCTGCGCCGGGATGACAGCATTGTTGCCGGTTGCCTCACCCGCGAACAGGCTGCGCCCCGCCACCCGCGTGTTCAGGGCGCTGACCACGGTTTCCAATCCCGCAAGAGCGGCCTTGCCAGCGAGATCGACCTGGGAAGCGAGGCCGGACTTTCCAGCGCTCAACACCTGTCCGCCAACCTTGCCGACCTGATTTCCAATGACTTCGAGCGCCGATTGCAGGGCCTGACCGCGCAAGGACATCTCTTGTGCGGTCAGCCGATATGTCGAAAGCATTGTCAGTGATCGTTCCTCCGCCCCGAGCGCGCCCGTATTTCCTCCTGTTCCGGCAACCACATCCGATACCCGACCGCTGGCAAGCTCGGTTGACAGGCGAAGCTGACGTGCCTTGAGGTCCCGGTTGATCGCCCTCATGGCCAGGCTCGAGGACAGATCTCCAATGGAAGCAAAGCTCATCTCAGATCTCCATCAGTTTTTTCAGCATGGCATCGATTGTCGAAATGACCCGGGCATTCGCGGCATATGCCTTTTCAATCAGCATCAATGTCTGCATCTCCTGATCGGTATTGACCCCGGCGGCACGCTCGTTCCGGCGCAGCTCGGCCAGTCGAGATGCGTCGAAGGCGCCCCTAGTCTGTGATTCCAGGCGGCTGGTCGCAATCTGACCCGCGATATTGTCGGCCATCCGGGACAATGTGACGGGTTCCGGGGCCAGCTGGCCGGATGCCGGCGGAACACGGGCCTGCAACGCCCCGATCATTGCTCCAAACAGGCTGTTGTTGCCACTCGGCCCTGGCGAGGCCGCCGCCAACCCGTCGCGCAGGCGCCACAGGGCACCACCTTGTCCGGGGTCGACAGCCGCGTTCAGCGAAATACGGCCGGCAAACCCGATTTCGTTTGCGGGGTCGAATGGAGCGCCGGCATCCGTGAAAAGACCGGGATCGCCCGCCGATCGCGTTTGATCGATTGCGGGGTCCTGAAAACGCTCGGCCAGGTTACGCGCAAAGGCATCCAGCTGGGACGCGGCGTCGGGGGCAAGACGGTCGCGGATATTGAACCAGGCGGCAAGGGACCCACCGTCAAGCGGGCCGCCGCCCTGACCCGGAGTGACCTCCCTGCCATTGATTCGCAAACCCGACAATGCACCCGAGCCGAGGTTCAGCTGGGCGGTAATCACACCGGATTTCGAGAATTCGAAAGTCGCTGGCAAACCGTCCAGCAGAACCGCCCCGCCCGGAGTCGAAATGGCGATCTGTCCCTTTTCGCGCGCATAGGTCCTGATCGGGACAATGTCGGCTATCTGATCGACCAGTCGCTGACGTTCATCCTGCAATCCGCTGATCTGGCGGCGTGCGGATTTTTCGATCGCGATATCCCGATTGAGGCGCGCGATCTTGCGCAGGTTGCCGTTGAGAAGATCGACCTGACGGGAAATTTCGGAATCCGCCTGCATCCGCATGTCTTGTACCGCCTGGGCCACACGGTTGAGGCGGTCGACCAGATCACGGGCCGCAAACAAGACCCGTTGCTGGCGCGGTTGCGATTCCGGGCGGCTCTGCGCCGCGACAAGCGATGATTCAAGAGCAACGCTGAGGGCGGAAAGCGAGCCTTTTTCGCCAGGCAGACCAAACTCCTTTTCCAGCCTTTTCAGGATGTCGGTGCGCACCTTTTGCCCGGCAGATTCGGCCTGGGCGAGGCGCCGGCTGGCCATGGTTGTCGAATCGACCTTGCGCGTGATCGCGGCAATGGCGACACCGCTTGGCTGCCGGCCGGCAAGAGTCGCGACAAGTTCGACCTCGCGACGCCCATAACCGTCGGTCATGGCATTGGCCACGTTTTGCGAGACGACCTCGGCCGAACGTGCCGCAACCCTGAGACCGGAATAGGCATTCAGAAGTGAGCCGAGCATACTCATCTTGTGGGTGATCCCCTGTTATCGCTTGATATTGGTCGTTTCCTGCAACATCTGATCGACCGTCTGAATGATCTTGGCGTTCGAGGAATAGGCCCTCTGGGTCTGTATCAGCTGGGTCAGCTCGCCAGCGATATCGGTCGTCGATTCCTCGCGGGCAAAGGCGACCATCTGGCCCACCGGCCCGTCGCCGGCCTGCCACAGAAAGAACGACCCGCTTTCCGGCGAGACCTGATAGGTCTGATTGTCCCCGGCGATCAGGCCGTTCGGATTGGGAACATCGACCAGGGGGACCCGATAGATGCGGCGGCTGAAGCCGGCATCATAGATCGCGTTCACATTGCCCTGGGCATCGACCTCGACCGAGGTCAGATTGCCGACCGGCGAGCCATCCTTGACGATCGAGACCGGCGCAAAACTGCCCGACAGCTGGCTGAGGCCGCCACGCGTGCCGGGTGCGCCGATATCGAGATTGATCGTACCCCCCGGCAAGGTCAGGGGAATCCTGCCGGTCGCGGGATCATAAGCGCCGCCGGAAACCGTGCTGACCGATGAAATGGTGCCGCCCAACGTACGGGAATTGTCGAATGTGACATTGTATTCGCCGACCGTGGTACCCCCCGTGGCCATGTCTTTCACCAACATGTTCCACTGATTCGAATCGCCGCTGGCCGGCACCACGGGCGTAAACGTGAGGCTGAGGGTCTGGGACGTTCCCAGATTGTCGAAATACTCGACCGACAGATCCCTGGGCGTTCCCGCCGACCCGGCCCGCGTTTCGGTTGCAGGAAGGTTGACCCCCAGCGAGATCGACGTGGTAGGGTCGCCGGCAAACTGGTTCTGTTCGACGTGAACGGGTTCGAGCCCGGTAAACGTGTCGTTCGGAAAGTTGGGGATCGTGCCATCCGGGTTGGCCGGCCAGCCCATCAGGGCAAGACCGCTTTCGGTACGCAATATGCCGTTCTCATCAGGGCGGAAAGATCCCGTCGTCACCAGCATTGTCGGCAGCGAACCGGTGGTGCCACCTATCGCCGAAACCGGCGTGACAGGGATCATCCCCCGCCCCGAAACCGCAAGATCCGTGGGATTGTCGGTCGTGATCAGGGGGCCAGGCCTGTCGATTTCACGATGGGTGCTGACCCTGACACCGCCCGCCGAGTACGATCCGCCGCCGCCATTGAGAACCATGGACTGGAAATCGGCTGTCATCCGCTTGTACCCGTAAGTTGCCGAATTCGCGATGTTGTCCGAGATGGTGGCCAACCGCGAGCTGTTCACGGCAAGACCGGAAACGCCCGCATTCAGAGAGGATGATATCGTCATGTCGCGCCTTCTTGATTGCATCGGTTTCCCGCAGCATGAGCGACATGACTTAAAAAGGCCCTAATATCTGCGAGGCCCGGTTGCTGCGGGTCAATCGCCGGGAACGCGCCTCAGCAGGATGATTTCGACACGGTTGTTTCGTACCGACATCGGGTTCGCAGTAGCAGGTTTCCTGTCAGCCCACCCAACCACACGGCGAAACCGTGTGCGATCGGTGCCTGCCGATTCCATCATGCGGCGGACCTTCTGGGCACGCTCGGTTGACAGATCCCATGTGGGATTCTTTTTCAGAACGATGGGATACGACCTTGTAAAGCCTCCGACAGCAATCCGGTTTCCGGTTCCGCGCAAGACATCCGAAATCATGCGCACCAACTGTTCGAGCAGCCTGGTCGGCCTGCTGCCGGCACGCTGGAACAGAGGCGCATCGGGCAGATCGAACAGCTCGATCACAAGGCCCTCGTCGGTGATCCTTGTACGGATGTGCCGCAACAACCGATTGGCCACGTCGCTTTCGCCGCTGTTTCCCTTCAGCCGGGATTCGATCTTTCTCAGGGCAGCGTTTTCCGCCTTGCTCGGCCCTTTTCTTTTGGCGCGCTGTCTGCGGTCCTTGCGCGGCGCGCGCGCCGAGGCGCGCCTTTCGCCGCCCGTGCCGTCATGGGTCAGGTTCTGCTGGGAAAATACGCTGTCACCCTTGAACATTCCGTTTCCTCCGCCCGAGATACGGCTGAGGGGAATGGATGGATTGAAATAGTCGGCGATTCCCTTGCGCTGTTTTTCCGTTGTCGCATTCAGCAGCCACATGAGCAGGAAAAAGGCCATCATCGCGGTTACGAAATCGGCATAGGCCACCTTCCAGGCACCACCATGATGTCCGCCGCCGGCGATCATCTTCTTGCGCTTGATGATGATCGGCGCGTCTGTTTCGGGTTTGCTCATCCCCGTTCCCCATATGTCATCCGCTCAGGGATCGGGGATAAGGGAAAAAGATGAACTGCGCGTTGACGCCAGCCGCCCCGGCGCGGTCATTCCCGGTTTGCCGAGGCCTTTTCGAACCATGACACGATCAGGTCGCGTTCAGCCTGTTCGATACCCGAGACATTGGCGGGCGGCATGGCATTGCTCCGCCCGGCCTGCAGATAGATTTGCGGTGCCATCAAGGCGATCTCGGATTCGGTTTCAAGCGTAACACCACGCGGAGGCGCGGCCAGACCCGGCCATGCGGGCTCGCGCGCGTGGCACATCGAGCAACGAGACGTCACCACATCGACAACCTCGGGGAACATCGCCGAGGCCGCCATCCTTTCGGCCAGAGGCGGCAGCTTGCCATCCGCCTGGATCCGGGCCGAATAGATGCTGGGTTGGGTGGAAAGCCAGATGATGACCGCAAAGATCGCGGCCGCCACGCCCCATGTCCAGTTCGGGCGCCCCCTTCCCGCGTGGTGGGTATTGAAATAGTGACGGATCACGACCCCCATCAGGAACACCAGGCTGGCGATGATCCAGTTGTACCTTGTTGCAAAGGCCAGCGGGTAATGGTTCGACAGCATCAGAAAGATGACGGGCAGGGTCAGGTAATTGTTGTGGGTCGAACGCTGCTTTGCGATCCGGCCGTATTTCGGGTCTGGCGTGCGCCCCGCCTTGAGGTCGGCAACCACGATCTTCTGGTTCGGGATGATGATGAAGAACACGTTTGCCGTCATGATCGTGGCGGTAAAGGCCCCCAGATGCAGCAGGGCCGCGCGCCCGGAAAAGACCTGCGTGTATCCCCAGGCCATGACGACCAGCAGGACATACAACAGCAACATCAGACGGGTATTGTCGTTGCCGAACCGGCTCTTGCAGATCAGATCATAGATGATCCAGCCGAACGCCAGGCTTGCCACCGAAATGCCGATGGCCTGCACCAGGCTGAGGTCCATCACCCGGGGATCGACCAGAAACAGATCTCCGCGCGCATAATAGACCAGCGACAGCATGGCAAAACCGCTGAGCCAGGTGAAATAGCTTTCCCATTTGAACCAGATCAGATGTTCGGGCAGCTCGGCCGGGGCGACCATGTACTTGCGAATGTTGTAGAAACCGCCTCCGTGAACCTGCCACTCCTCACCCTGCACACCCTCGGGCAGGCCAGCGCGCTTTTTCAGCCCCAGGTCGAGAGCGATGAAATAAAAGGACGAGCCGATCCAGGCGATGGCGGTAATGACATGGGTCCAGCGCACGGCAAATTCCAGCCATGAAAGGATTACCTCGTAAATGTAGCTGTCCATCCGTCCACCTGATCTGTTGGTCCGCCAGGGCGTGTCGTCCCGCTGGCACGCGGCTCAGTAAACAGCGCGGCCAGGGCATTGACAAGGGTGCGCTGCGCGATCTTCCTGCCCGGCCGCCCGCGCCCGGACAACCGCTGACAAGGGGCGGGACGATTTCCGATCAGGCCCCATGCAAGAGGCTGGAAGTCGGGCGTGGCACGCGCGCCGCCTGCGTTCAGCCCTGCCCTGCAATGGTGGTGGTCAGAGTGCCGAGACCCTGGATCTCGACCGTGCAGCGATCGCCCGGCACCAACGGTCCGACCCCGGCCGGTGTGCCGGTATAGATCAGGTCTCCCGGTCGCAGGGAAACGGCGGTCGAGAGGATCGCGATGATTTCGGGGACCGACCAGATCATGTCGGAAAGATCGGCCTCTTGCCGGATTTCGCCATTGACCAGGGTGCGGATCGCCCCGCGCGCGATGTGGCCGCTCTGACGACAGGGGTGAACCGGGCCGCAGACAGCCGAATTGTCAAAGGCCTTGCCCCAATCCCACGGGCGCCCCAGCTCGCGCGCTGCAAATTGCAGATCGCGCCGGGTCAGATCGTTTCCGATCGCATACCCCCAGACATGGGAAAGCGCATCTTCGGCGGCAATGTTGTCGCCACCCTGGCCGATGGCGACCACCAGCTCGCCCTCGTGGTGCAGGTTTTTCGTCAGCGGCGGATAGGCAATGATGGCGCCGTCATCGACCACCGCATCGGCGGGTTTGGTGAAAAAGAACGGCGGCTCGCGATCGGGGTCACGGCCCATTTCACGCGCATGCGCCGCATAGTTGCGCCCGACACAGAATATCCGTCGCACGGGCAGACGGGCCTTGCTGCCGCTGACCGCAACGCTGGGCGGCACGGGTGGAGAGAAAACGAAATCGGTCATGCCCTGTCCCTGTCTTTGCGGCTGTTGTTGCCAGACCTTGAAATCGGGAGCATGGCCGGCACGGCACCCGCTCGGTCCGGGTTTTCCCTTTCCGGCGCCCCGGGGGCGAGGGTGGTGCCGGTGATATGCGCCACACCCGCGCTGCCCATCGTTGCATAGTGTGCTCCCGCATGTCTATAGTTCAAATGATTCAAAACGTTGCTGTCGCATGCCGTCGCACGGACAAAGGCCGCAACGCGGACTCAAATGTGGGACCAATTGTGGGACGGGAACGGAACAGACTGACAGCCATTCAGGTGAGGAACGCCGGCGACGGGCGGCTCTACGATGGCGGCGGCCTCATGCTTGTCAGAAAAGGCGGCGCCGGCAAGTGGGTGTGGCGGTATTCGTATCTCGGCCGACGGCGCGACATGGGGCTGGGGTCGCAGGGAGCCATCACACTGGCCGAAGCCCGCAAGATGCGTGACCGCTGGGCGGCGGTGCTGGCGAAGGGGAATGATCCGATTTCCGTCCGCGATGCCGAGCGCGAAGCGGCGCGCCGGGAGATGGACAGGCAGGATCCCACCTTCGAGCGCATGGCGCAGATCGTGTTCGAGGCCAAGCGCGATGCCCTTCGCGGCGGTGGAACTAGAGGCCGGTGGATGAGCCCGATCAAGCTCTACATGATCCCGGCGCTCGGACGGAAACGCATGAGCGCGATCCATCAGTTGGATATCCATGCAGCGCTGAAGCCGATCTGGCGGGAAAAGCACCCCACCGCGATCAAGGCGATCAATCGCACGAAGATCATCTTCGAGCAGGCCCGCCTGATGGGTGTGGACTGCGACCCCTTCACGGTCGAGGCGGCAAAGCACATGCTGGGGGAGGTCGACCACAAGGTTCGCCACCTCGAAGCCATGCCATGGCAGGAGGTGCCAGCACTATACGCCAAGCTGTCCGACGAGCCAAGCGCCGTCAACCTGTGCCTGCGGTGGTGCATCCTGACGCTGGTGCGCAGCCACGGCTGCCGCGGCGCGCGCTTCGAAGAAATCGAAGGCGATATCTGGACGGTACCGGCCGCGCGCATCAAGGGGCGCAGCGCATATGTGCAGGATTTCCGGGTTCCGCTGACAGAGCCGACACAGGAGATCGTGGATACCGCCGCCGAGGTCTCGGACGACTACCTCTTTCCGGGGCTGACACGCGGCCATGTTTCGGATGTGGCGCTCGGAAACGCCTTGAAACGGGCAGGAGCATCCGGCACCCTGCACGGATTTCGGACATCGTTCCGCACCTGGGTGCAGGACACCGACGCGTGCACGTTCGAGGTAGCCGAGACGATCCTCGGGCACCGGATCGGAAATGTGGTCGAGCGCACCTATGCCCGCTCGGACCTGTTGGAGCGGCGACGGGGGGTGATGAACCAGTGGGCCGCATTCGTGACGGGGGCGTGACACGGAAATCGGGATCTCTCTTCATGTCGTTCTTGACTACTGTGTAGTTATAAACTACATATAACCACATGAAGCCGATCACCTACAGAAAAGCCGCCGTGAAAGCCCTGCGGAAAATGCCGCGCAACACCGCCGAGCGCGTCATTGGCAAGATCGAGGAATATGCCGCCGACCCATCATCGCAGGCCAACAACGTGAAGGCTCTCTCGGGGGTTGATGCCATCCGGCTGCGAGTGGGTGACTGGCGGGTGATCATGCATGACGGCGAGGTGTTGGACGTGCTGAAAATCGCCTCGCGCGGCAGCGTTTATTAGGAGGACGATATGAACGAGATGGTTACCATCCCCAAGGATGAATACGAGCGTCTGCTTTCGGCGCGCGATGACCTCGAGGATATCATTGCAGCGCGCAAGGCGCTGGAAACGGATGAGGAATCCTTCCCATCCGACATCGTGAAGCGCCTGGTGGCCGGTGAAAGCCCATTGGCCGTTTTTCGGGAGTACCGAGGGATAAGCCAAGCCGAACTGGCGCGGCAATCCGGGGTCAACCGCATCCAGATCATCGATATCGAGAAAGGGCGCAGTACGGGGTCGGTGGAAACGTTGAAAAAGCTGGCTGATGCACTGGAGGTTGAGATCGGTGATTTGGTGTAATCGCCAAACCTCTTCCCGATCACACCTTGGATGCGGTAACAGTCACAAACCCCGTGCCTCTCCCCGCACCGCCTCCCGAAGACAGTGCCAGCAGGTTCTATTTTCATGGCCTGTGGTTTCGGTGTGGGCAATCGCGCCGGGCGTGGAGGCCTACGATGGCTCGAACGTCCGGCTAGTTGTATAGTACAGGCCCCTTTGCCAAGCTCCACCTCCTGTTCGTTTTCAAGAGATGAATCAGATACATCACGCAAATTCAACAAGTTGATCGGTTAATAGTCCCAAGAACCCATGCGGTTATTTTCTCGCGGTTATTTTTTCCATATCCAGCCATAATTTTGTCAAATTGATGTGGATTGTTGAAAATATGAGCAGGACGAGTCGAAATATAGCGGCGATTCTTTTGCCAAGGTCTTCCGGACTTCCTGGAACGGATCAACGGTACGCACCCTATGCTCGACTCGTCGCAAAAATAGCGATAACAATCATGGGTGTGGAATCCCTGATCATGGTATTGTTTCCACACCTGCCCAGTCTTGCCTCGCGTCACATTGACAAGCACGGATTGACCCTTTCCGCTCTTGACACGACCTTGCTGGTCATCGTTACAACGCCAATTATCTTTTTCTGGGCAGTGCGGCCATTCATTAAGCAACAAGAACAGGCCCTGCTCGAGGTATTCGGTATCTTCGAGACGCTCGATATGATGCCGATTTCCGTTTCCCTCATAGACCCTGCAACACTGAAGTTCAAATACACGAACAAGGCTGCACTAACGCGCCTGGGATGGTCGGACAACGAATATCGCCGCAAAAGGGTGATCGATGCGCTTATGGGAGTGGACGAGACCGACTACCGGAAATTTCTGAAGCCCCTGTTCACAGGGGAAACCAGCCAGGTTGTGGGTGAAAGAACCGACTGCAGGGGAAACCCTATCCGCGTCTGGTATCATGTCGTGACCACGCGCACGGGCGATACCAGTATCGTCGCCGTCACCCAAAACATTTCCGACCAGAGGGCCGCAGAAGAGGATGCCCGGCTGCTGTCGCAATCACTCGACCTGATTCAGGACGAGGTCTATCTGTTCTGGCCCGAAACCTATGAATTCATCTATCTCAACCACGCCGCCGCCGCCCGCGCTGCCGGCCATGGGCGCGAATGGCGTGGCCACAAGATCAGCGAGTTCATCTCGCAATCCCAGTTCGAGACGCTCAAGGAACGCTGTCAGGCCCTGATCCAGGGGCCTGAACGACACGTTACCTACGAGATGTTAGACAAGCGCCGCCGCGCGCTGGAGATCTACCTGCACTTGGTCGAACCCGTCGGCGCGCGACCGCGCTTTCTAGCGATCTACCGCGACATCACCGAACGAAAGGACGCCGAGCGCACCAAGGCGCAGTTCGTCTCGACCGTCAGTCACGAATTGCGCACTCCACTTACCTCGATCAAGGGTGCGCTGGGGCTGATCGAGGTCGTCGGCGGGGATGACCTGCCCGACAAGGCAATGCGGCTGGTGAAAATGGCGCAAAAGAATAGCGATCGCCTGATCGTTCTGATCAACGACCTGCTGGACATGGACAAGCTGGAATCAGGCCAGATCTCGATCGAGCGCAGCGCGATCGATCTGGCAGCCGTCGTGCGCGAAGCGATCGAGGCCAATCAGGGCTATGCGGCCCGGCACGATGTAAGAATCGTCGCATCTCAACTCGAAGATGATCTAGTCACCATGGGTGACAGGCACAGGCTGCGCCAAGTTCTCGACAATCTGATCTCGAACGCCGCCAAGTTTTCGTACAGCGGTCAGGAAATCGAGCTGTGCGTGGCCGGAGAGCACGACAGGATCGTCATTTCGGTACGCGATCACGGCACCGGAATCCCGCCCGAGGCGCATGAGACCATATTCGACCGGTTCACCCAAGTGGATTCCTCGGACCAACGCCAGAAGGGTGGTATTGGGCTAGGGTCGAGACTCAATCAGGTCCACCACAAAATAATAGCTGCGATTTCGATCGCTGCGAGGAAGTTTCTGAGTAGTTTGTCGTATCGGGTTGCGATACGCCGGTAGTCTTTGAGGGCGCAAAACGCGCGTTCGATCATG
>JASBSZ010000037.1 GCA_030148665.1 Alphaproteobacteria bacterium | reverse complement strand
ATGCCCATATTGCGGTGTCAAAGCCGAAGAAACCGAACTGGCCGCTGGCGGCGAAGCGCATCTGAAGCGCTTTGGCCCCGGTTCGTCGGACGAAGAGTTCCACGACTACCTGTTCATGCGCGAAAACCCCAAGGGCGTGCATTTCGAGCGCTGGCGGCATGCCTTCGGTTGCGGCAAGTGGTTCCACGCTGCGCGCTGCACCATGACGCTGGAAGTCTTTGGCACCTACAGTGCCCAGACCACCGAGCCGCCCAAGGAAATCCAGGACAAGATTTCTGAAAAGCGTCCGAACTGGACATGGCGGGATGTGAAATGATCCGCCTGAGCCTCTCTTTCCTTTCTGTCGCCTTCTCTTGCGAAAGGTCCGCCACATGAGCACGCGCCTTGCCAAAAACGGCCGGTTGATCGACCGCTCCAAACAGATCGAATTCACCTTCAACGGCAAGCGGATGAAGGGCTATGCGGGCGATACGCTGGCCTCTGCCCTGTTGGCCAATGACCAGATGATGGTCGGTCGGTCGTTCAAGTACCACCGCCCCCGTGGTCTGGTTGCTGCGGGCCCCGAAGAGCCCAATGCGCTTGTGGGTCTGGGCACCGGCGATCGTTTTGAGCCGAACCAGCGCGCCACCACGACCGAGCTGTTCTCCGGCCTCACCGCCACCAGCCAGAACCACTGGCCCAGCCTCGATTTCGACATCGGCGCGGTAAACCAGGCGCTGGGCGCATTCTTTCCGGCGGGCTTCTACTACAAGACCTTCATGTTCCCCCGCGTGGCCTGGGAAAAACTGTTCGAGCCGGTCATCCGCCGCGCCGCCGGCCTGGGCAAGCCACCGCAACAGGCCGACCCGGATGATTACGAGCATTTCCACATCCATGTCGATGTGCTGGTGGTGGGGGGCGGCATCTCGGGGCTGAGCGCCGCACTGGCCGCGGGGCGTGCGGGCGCGCGCGTGCTCTTGATCGAGCAGACCCCCCATTGGGGCGGCCGCGCGCCGGTCGATGGGGCCGAAATCGACGGCCGCGACGCCGAGGACTGGATAGCCACCACGCTGGCAGAGCTGGCGCAGATGGAAAACGTCACCCTGCGCAGCCGCATGATGGGGGCAGGGGTCTATGACCACGGCTATGCGCTGGCTTACGAGCGTCTGACCGACCACGCACCCGACCTGCCAGGCCCGCGCCATCGCCTGTGGCGCATCAGGGCAGGGCGCATCATCAACGCCGCCGGCGCCATCGAGCGCCCCTTGCCCTTTGCCGGCAACGACATCCCCGGCGTGATGCTGGCCGGCGCCGTGCGCGACTATCTGCTGAACTGGGGCGTCAGCATCGGCGACCGCACGGTTGTCGTCACCAATAACGACGACGCCTATCGCACGGCCATCGCGCTGCATGACGCCGGGCTGATCGTGCCCGCCATCATCGACGCCCGCACTGATGCCGACAGCCCGCTGATCGCCGCCGCCATCGCGCGCGGCATCCGTATCGAGCGCGGCCGTGCCATTGCCCGCGTGGATGGCGGCAAGCGCGTGCGCGGCGTCACCCTGTGCCTGCATGCGGGCGAGGGCGCGGCGCTGGGCCATATCCCCTGCGATGCCGTGGCCATGTCGGGCGGCTGGTCGCCGGTGGTGCATTTGTGGTCACACTGCGGCGGCAAGCTGCGTTGGGACGAGGGCCAGGCCCTGTTCCGCCCCGATCCCGACCGCCCGCCGCGCGGCGCCGATGGCAGCGGTTTCGTGATCTCGGCCGGCACGGCAAACGGGCATCTCGATACCGCGCCCGCCCTGCAAGACGCCTTTGAGGCCGGACAGCGGGCCGCCCAAGAGCTGGGTCACAGGGGCAAGGCCGGCAAGGCCCCGAGCGCGGCGGCCAAGGAACACGCCCCGGTTCAGCCGGTCTGGATGATGCCCCAGGGGGCCAGCGCGCATCTGCAGGAAAAGGCCTTTCTGGATTACCAGAACGACGTCAAGGTTTCAGACGTGCGCCTTGCCGCGCAGGAAGGCTATGAAAGCGTCGAACATACCAAGCGCTATACCACGCTGGGCATGGCCTCGGATCAGGGCAAGCTGTCCAACATCAACGGGCTGGCGGTGCTGGCCGACAGCCTGGGCCGCGAGATCCCGCAGGTCGGCACCACCACCTTTCGCCCGCCCTGGCAGCCGATCAGCTTCGGCGCCATTGCCGGCATGGCGCGCGGCCCGCTGTTCCAGCCCCTGCGCAAGACGCCGATCCATGACTGGCTCGATGCCAACGGCGCCCATTGGGAACCTGTTGGCCAGTGGCGCCGGCCCTATTGCATCCGCCGCGCGGGCGAAAGCGTGGAACAGGCGGTCACGCGCGAAATCCTGAACACGCGGCGCAATGTGGGGCTGCTCGATGCCTCGACCCTGGGCAAGATCATCGTCAAGGGGCCGGATGCCGCGCGTTTCATGGACATGCTGTATACCAACATGATGTCCACCCTTAAGGTCGGGCGCTGCCGTTACGGGCTGATGTGCAACGAAAACGGGTTTCTGTTTGATGATGGCGTGGTCGTGCGCCTGTCTGACGATACATTCCTGTGTCACACCACCTCGGGCGGGGCGGATCATGTCCATGCCTGGATGGAGGAATGGCTGCAGACCGAATGGTGGGGCTGGCAGGTCTTTGTCGCCAATGTGACCGAGCAATTCGGCCAGATCGCCGTGGTCGGCCCCAATGCGCGCAAGCTGCTGGCCGACATGGAAACCGATATCGACCTGTCGGCCGAGGCGCTGCCCTTCATGGGCTGGGCCGAGGGGAATATCGCGGGCATCCCCGCGCGCGTCTATCGCATCTCGTTTTCGGGCGAGCTGTCCTTCGAGGTTGCCGTGCCTGCAGGTCGGGCGCTGGAATTCTGGCGCGCGGCGCTGGCGGCGGGCGAAAGCCACGGCGTGCAGCCCTATGGCACCGAGGCGCTGCATGTGATGCGGGCCGAAAAGGGCTTCATCATGGTGGGCGACGAAACCGACGGCACGGTCATCCCGCAGGATCTGAACCTCGGCTGGGCGGTGTCGAGGAAAAAGGCCGATTTCCTTGGCAAGCGCGGGATGGAACGCCCCCACATGCAAGGCGACGACCGCAAGCAGCTGGTCGGCCTCTTGACCGAGAACCCCGAGGACGTGCTGCCCAGCGGCGCCCATGCGGTCGAGGGCGGGGTGCGCGAAAACGGCATGGAAAACATGATCGGGCATGTGACCTCCAGCTATTTCTCGCCGACGCTGGGCCATTCCATCGCCATGGCCCTGATCCGCGGCGGCAGCCGGCGCATGGGCGAAACGCTGTCCTTCCCGCTTGAGGGAGGCAAGGTGATCCGGGCGCGGGTGGTCGATCCCTGTTTCTACGACAAGGAAGGAGAGCGGCAGAATGTCTGAGCCCTGGATGCAGGCCCCGCTGCAAAGCTTTGAAGGCGCGGTTGTGGTCGCGCGTCGTGCACCCGTGGGCATGGTGACGCTGCGCGGCGACCTTGGCGCGCCCGAGATGGCGGCGGCCGTCAAGGGGGCGGTCGGCCTGGCCATGCCCGCACAGCGCCGCATCCGCAGCGGCAAGCGTGGCGCGGTGGCCTGGATGTCGCCCGACGAGTTGCTGTTGTTCATGGATCACGCCCGCGCCCCTGCCGCCGTCGGCAGGCTGGACAAGGCGCTTGCCGACCAGCACCACCTGGCGGTGGACGTGTCCGACGCCCGCGCCCTGTTCACCCTGACAGGCGCCGGTGTGCGCGAGGTCATCGCCAAGGGCAGCCCCGCCGACATGGCCCCCGACGCGCTGCCGGTTGGCGAATTTCGCCGCTCGCGCATCGGGCAGGTGGCGGCGGCCTGGTGGCTGTCAGATGCCGAAACCCTGCATCTGGTCTGTTTCCGATCCGTGGGCGACTACATGTTCGACTGGCTGTGCAAGGCGGCGGAAAAGGACAGCCTGCCCGCTGTCCTCTGATCCGGGTTTCTGATCCGGGGCGGCGCTGCCGGGCGGTGTTGTCGGGCGGTATAGCCGAAAGGTCAGGGGGGAAATGGCAACAGGTCTGCGGCATGATCGCCCCCACCCCTCTTTCTTGATCTGAATCAAGGAAGGGGTGGGGTGCCCCCGATAGGTTGGCGGGCATTGAATCGGCCATGCCAACAGGGGGGAATTGCCGGATGAACCAACCCGCAGCCGAGTTGTCGCGAAACGCTCGCGCCAATTCTCGCGCCAGACCGATGACCGGGAACGAGGCAATCGCGCGGGGCGCATGGGAGGCCGGGTTGCGTGTTGCCGCGGCCTATCCCGGCACGCCCAGCACCGAAATCATGGAGAATCTGGGCCGTTTTCCCGCCGAGGACCTGCACGCCCAGTGGTCGACCAACGAAAAGACCGCGATGGATGTGGCCATCGGGGCCTCGTTCGCGGGCGTCCGGGCCATGGCGGCAATGAAACATGTCGGGCTGAATGTCGCGGCCGATGCGCTGATGTCGTTTTCCTATATCGGGGTGAATGGCGGGCTGGTGATTGCGATCTGCGACGATCCGGGCATCCACTCGTCCCAGAACGAACAGGATTCGCGCGTCTTTGCGGGTTTTGCCCATGTTCCGGTGCTCGAACCCTCGGATGCGCAGGAGGCGCTGGATTTCACGCGCCATGCCTTTGAGATGTCCGAGCGCTTTGACACCCCCGTGATGGTGCGCGCAACCACCCGGCTGTCGCATACCCGCAGCGCGGTCGAGGTCGGCGACAGGCACGAGCCGCCCGTGCGCGGCTTTGACGAAAACCCGGCCAAGAACGTGATGATCCCCGGCCATGCCCGCCAGCGCCACCCCAAGGTGCTGGAACGCATTCGCCTGGTGGCCGAGGAAATGGAAACAAGCGCCCTCAACCGGGTAGAGATGGGCGACAGCAGGGTCGGCATCATCACCGTCGGCGTGCCTTATGCCTATGTGAAAGAGGCCATGCCCGAGGCCTCGGTTCTCAAGCTGGCCTCCAGCTATCCGTTGCCGGAACGCCTGATCCGCGATTTCTGCCAGCATGTCGAGCGCGTCCTCGTGGTCGAGGAGCTGGAACCGATCATCGAGAACGCGATCAAGGTCATGGGACTGTCCGTCGAGGGCAAGGAATGGTTCCCGCGGGTGGGCGAGTTTTCCCCCGAAGTCGTGCGCGAGGGCCTTGCCAGGGCCGGGGTGATCGATGCCCCCGCACGCAAGGCGGCATTCGGTTTCGCACCGATGGTGCGCCCGCCGGTGCTGTGCGCAGGCTGCCCGCATACCAGCTGCTACATGGCGTTGCGCGCCCTGGATGCAAGGGTGGCGGGCGACATCGGCTGTTACACGCTAGCTTCGATCGAGCCGCTGCGCTCGATCGACACCACGGTTTCGATGGGGTCGTCCATCGCCAACGCGATAGGCATGGTCAAGGCCGGCATCGAGACCCGGCCCGTTGTCGCCACCATCGGCGATTCCACCTTTCTGCATTCGGGCATCCCGCCACTGATCGACGCGGTCTATAACGGGGCCGACATCACCGTGTTTCTGCTGGACAATCACATCACCGCCATGACCGGCGGTCAGGATCACCCGGCCACCGGCAAGACCCTGCGCGGGGATGACGCCCCGCGGGTGGATTTCGTCGAGCTGGTGAAATCGCTGGGCGTTGAATGGGTGCGCCGGGTGGACAGCTATGACATGGCCACCATGCTGCGATCCCTGCGCGAGGCGATCGAGCACAAGGGCGTCTCGGTGGTGATATCCGACCGGCCCTGCGTGCTGGACCCGGTCAAGATCAAGGGTCCCGCGCTGGCGGTGGATCAGGAGAAATGCATTGCCTGCCAGTCCTGCATGAATCTGGGCTGTCCGGCGCTGACATGGTCGGATGGCTGGCACGAGGGCCGCCACAAGGTGGCGATCGATCCCGACGCCTGCATGGGCTGCACGCTGTGTGCGCAGATATGCCCGACCGACAGCATTGCCCCGATCGCGGCGGGGGCCGGTGCAGCATGAGCAGCAGGACCAGCGGCCCGACCAACGTGCTGATTGTCGGCGTGGGCGGACAGGGCGTGATCATGGTGTCCAAGGTTCTGGCCCAGCTGTGCCAGAACCAGGGCCATCAGGTAAAGCAGAGCGAAGTGCACGGCATGGCCAAGCGCGGCGGCGGGGTGTTCAGCCATGTCCGTTTCGGCGCGCAGGTCTGGTCGCCGACCATCCCCGAAGGCGAGGCCGATATCCTGGTGGCGCTGGAATGGGCCGAGGGGTTGCGCTGGATCAACTTCATGAAACCCGACAGCGGCATATTCATCGCCGATTGCCAGCGCATCGTGCCGCCCTTTGCCTGTCGCGACCGTGGCCGCGGGGCCGAGCCCGCCTATGCTCCGCAGACACCCGAGGAAATCATGGAGCAGGTCTCGACCGGCTACGCCATGGATGCGACCGGCATGGCCGAAAGGCTGGGCAATGCCCGGGCCGCGAACACGGTGCTGCTGGGTGCGCTTTCGACGGCGCTGGATTTCGCGCCCGAGGCCTGGCTCGAGGTGATCGAGGCCTTCGTGCCCCCCAGAACGGTCGAGATCAACCGCAACGCCTTTCTGGAAGGGCGCGCCTGGGCCATGGCAGGGAGCAAACGTGTGGACGAGACCGCCAGCGGCCTGCACCGCCACCGCGAGGTTGCGCGTCACGGCCCCGTCAACACGGTGGTCGAGATCATCGACGAATGGTGCAAGGGCTGTGACATCTGCGTCAAGATGTGCCCGGAACGCTGTCTGCGGCTGGACGGCCGTCTGGTGGCCGAACTGGCCCTGCCCGATCTGTGTACCGGTTGCCGCATGTGCGAACTGCTGTGCCCGGACTTTGCAATCCGCATCACGAATACTGCCGTAACGGATGCTGTAACGGAGGCGGCCCAATGACGTCGCGACGTCTCAACCTTCAGGGCAACCAGGCCTGCGCGCTGGGCGCGATTGCGGCCGGCTGCCGTTTCTTTGCGGGCTATCCGATCACCCCGTCGTCCGAAATCGCCGAAACCATGTCGGGCGAGTTGCCCAGGGTCGGCGGCACATTCGTCCAGATGGAGGACGAGATCGCCTCGATGGCCGCCGTCATCGGTGCGTCAATGGGCGGGGTCAAGGCGATGACGGCGACCAGCGGCCCCGGCTTTTCGCTGAAGCAGGAAAACCTCGGCTATGCCTGCGGAGCCGAGATCCCCTGCGTGGTGGTCAATGTCATGCGGGGCGGGCCCAGCACCGGCATGCCCACGCGCCCGGCACAGGGCGACATCATGCAGGCGCGCTGGGGCACCCACGGGGACCACACGGTGATCGTGCTGGCGCCGGCCTCGGTTGCCGAGACCTACAGCGAAACCATCCGCGCCTTCGACCTGTCGGAACGGCTGCGGGTGCCGGTCGTCCTGTTGCTGGACGAGGTGATCGGCCATCTGGTCGAAACCGTCGAGCTGGGCACCACGGCAACCGCCGCCACGCGCAAATTCGCAACCGGCCCGCGCGAGGAATTCCAGCCCTACGCCGTGACCGAGGATCTGGTGCCGCCCATGCCGCGCCCCGGCGACGGCTATCGCGCACATACGACCGGCCTGACCCATGCCCCCGACGGGTTTCCGACCCAGAAACCGGACGAGGTCCGCGCCGCCATCGGCAGGCTGTCGGACAAGCTGGTGCTGCACCGCGAGCTGATCGAGAGCTGGCACAGCCAGGCCGCCGACGATGCCGAGGTGATGATCGTCGCCATCGGCATCACCGCACGGGCGGCGCAAAAGGCGGTGGACGATCTGCGTGCGCAGGGCGTGCGCGCCGGGCTGTTCCGGCCGGTCACCCTGTGGCCATTCCCGGAACAGGCCCTGAGGGATGTCGTCGCGAAATCCGGCGCAAGGGCGGTGATCGTGCCCGAAATGAACCAGGGCCAGCTGGTGCTGGAGGTCGAGCGCCTGCTGGGCCGCGACCTGAAGGTGACCGGATTGAACCGTTTTGACGGCGAACCGCTGTCGCCGGCGGACATTGCCGCCAGGGTGCGCGAGGAGCTTGCGCCATGAACATGGAAACCGAGATGAACCTCCAGGACCGGCCCTTTGACATCAACGACTATATCCGCCTGAACATGATGCCGCATTTCCTGTGTCCCGGCTGCGGGCACGGGATCGCCCTGCGCGCGCTGCTGTGGGCCGTGCACGAGCTGGGGCTGGACAAGGACAGGCTGGCGGTGGTGTCGGGGATCGGCTGTTCGGGGCGGCTGAGCGCCTATGTCGATGCCAACAGCTTTCACACCACCCATGGCCGGCCTCTGGCCTTTGCGACCGGGCTGGCGCTGGCGCGGCCCGACCTGACGGTGATCGTCATCACCGGCGACGGCGACAGCCTGGCAATTGGCGGCAACCACCTGATCCATGCCTGCCGGCGCAATCTGAACATGACCTGCCTGATGCTGAACAACGAAATCTACGGCATGACCGGCGGGCAGGTTTCGCCTACCACCAGCGCCGATCGCTATACGACGACCACCCCGGCCGGCAACCGCGAGCCCGTGTTCGATGCCTGCGCACTGGCGGCCGCTGCGGGGGCCGGCTTTGTCGGGCGCGAAGTGACATTGCAGGTGACCGGGCTCAAGGATCTGATCCGCAAGGCGATCGCCCATGACGGGTTTTCGTTCGTCGAGGTGATCTCGGATTGTACCGAGATCTACGGGCGCAAGAATGACCTGGGCGCCAGCCCCGAAATGATGCTGGGCCAGAAGGCTGTCATGCGCCCCGACACCTATCGCAGTACCGTCGATGTGCCGTTCCGCCCGAATGCCCTGAAAACCGGTGTGTTGCAGCAGACCGACCGCCCCGAATATGGCAGCTCCTATCGCGCGATGGTCGCAGCCCGCCAGCGTGACAGCGGGGAGGACAGGTGATGAACGCAACCGAGATCCGTTTCAGCGGCAGCGGCGGGCAGGGCCTGATCACGGCGGCGCGCATCCTGGCCTCTGCCCTGGTGGATCAGGGCCGCAACGTTGCCCAGTCGCAGAGTTACGAGCCCGTTTCGCGCGGTGGCCTCAGCCGGGCCGATCTGATCGTCAGCGACGGAGAGGCCGCCTACCCCCTGGTCAGCCGGCTGGATTTCCTGCTGATCCTGGATCAGGCGGCGGCGCATGCCTCGGACGATCTGCTGGGCGAGGGGGCGCTGGTGCTGGTGGACAGTGCGCTGGTGCGCGATCCGCCGCAGGGCGCATTTCGCTGCCTGGCGCTGCCGTTCACCGAAACCGCGCAGGGGCTGGGAAACAAGCGGGCCGCAAATCTGGTGGCCCTGGGCGCGCTGGTCGGCCTGGCCGAAATCTGCCCGTTTGACGCGCTGGAAAGGGCCACGGCTGCGCGCATGCCGGCAAGGCTTGAACGCCTCAACACCGAGGCCCTGGCCGCCGGGCGCGCAATGGCCGACGCGCAGGTCGTTCCGGCCGGGGGCTGAACCGGCGCCGCCTGGCGTCGGGGCCGGGCACCCGGCTGAACGATCCCGCGCGGAAAATTCGACCGCATTCGCGCCCCTTGCGTGAGGTCAGGGCAATCGCCTGAAACTCTCTTGTCGCGGTCAACGGCTGCAATGCGCCCCGATTGCCAACCGCCGGGGCGCTTGCGGCCCGGCATGCGCCCGCCCGCCCCCTTGGCGGGCGCATTCGCGCCCACCCGGGCGGCCGCATGCCTCGCTTGCATTCGGCCGCACCCCATCAAGCGATTGCCCTGTTGCGTGCGGTTCGCGGTATTGCGAGACGTGCCGACAGGCCCTAGGCTGACAGGGTGGCGTCCTGGAAGGGAGGGCGAAGAGATGGTTTTTCGGCTGTCAAACCCGTACCGGGGCAGGGGGATTGCCGATCTGGGGCCGATGCCTCGGGACTCGGCCGCGCCGGTCGCGCGCCTTCTGGCGCTGTGCCCCGCGCATCATGTCACGCCCCTTGTCGAGCTGCCGGATCTGGCCCGCCGGTGCGGCGTCGCGCGGCTGTGGGTCAAGGACGAGAGCAACCGCATGGGTCTGGGCAGCTTCAAGGCCCTTGGCGCAAGCCATGCTATCGCCGCCGAGGCGGCCGCGCATGTTGTCGGCGATGACTGGGCGCATGCCCTGCGTGACCGTGTCCTCGTCTGTGCCAGCGCCGGAAATCACGGCCTGTCGCTGGCCGCGGGCGCGCATCTGTTCGGGGCGCAGGCCATCGTCTATCTGGCCGCGAGCGTGCCCGATGCCTTTGCCCGTCGGCTGAGGGCCAGGGGCGCGCGGGTTGCAAGGGCCGGGGAGACCTATGAACAGAGCATGGAGGCCGCCGAACGGGATGCGCGGGCAAATGGCTGGACGCTGATTTCCGACAGCTCGTGGCCCGGATATGTGGACTGGCCCCTGCGCGTGATGCAGGGCTATCTGCAGCTTGCCGCCGAGATTTCCGAACAGATCGACACCCCGCCCACGCATGTCCTGTTGCAGGCCGGTGTCGGCGGGCTGGCCGCGGCGGTGGCGGCGCATGTGCGAAAGGTCTGGGGAGACGCGCCACATATCCTGGTGGTCGAGCCCGAGGCCGCGCCGGCGCTGATCGACAGCATCCGGCAGGGCGCGCTGACGACGACGCAGGGCCCCGAATCATGCATGGGGCGGCTGGACTGCAAGACGCCCTCGATGATTGCACTGGCCGGGCTTGCCCGCGACGCCGACGAATTTGCCACCCTGTCCGATGAGCAGGCCCGCCGGGCCGTTGCCACGCTTGCCGATTTCGGCCTGCGCACCACCCCGTCGGGTGCGGCCGGGCTTGCCGCCCTGCTGGCCGGGCTCGACCTGCCGCGGGACGCGCGTGTTCTGGCCATTCTCAGCGAGGGGCCGGAAGATGGCTGAACGCTCGCTTGTCTTTCCGGCGGCCGAGTTCCGCGCACGGGCGCGCCGGCTGCGGGCGGCCATGAACGAGGCCGGGCTGGACGCGCTGCTGCTGACCATGCCCGCGGACATCTTTTACGTGACCGGCTTTCTGACCCGGTTCTGGGAAAGCCCCGCGCGCCCCTGGTTCGTGGTGGTTCCGGCCCGTGGCGAGCCGGTGGCCGTCATCCCCGCGATCGGTGCGGCGCTGATGGGGCGTTGCTGGATCGACGACATCCGCACCTGGAACGCGCCGGACCCCCGTGATGACGGGGTTGGCCTGCTGGTCGACACCCTGGCCGCGCTGACCCCGCAAGACGGGCGTATCGGCGTGCCCTCGGGGGCGGAAACCCATCTGCGCATGCCGCTGGCCGATTTCCGGCGTCTCGAGGCGCGCATCCGGCCGCGCCTTCTTGTCGATGGAACCGACGTCATCCAGCCTGTGCGCGAGATCAAGTCCGAGGCCGAAATCCGCATGATCCGCGAGATCTGCGCCATTGCCGACCGCGCCTTTGCGCGGGTGCCCGATATTGCCGCCGCGGGGGTGCCCCTTGCGCAGGTCTTTCGCGATTTCCAGATCGCGCTGCTGCAGGAAGGGGCCGACTGGGTCAGTTACGTCGCCGGCGGTGCCAGGCGCGATGGCTATGGCGACGTGATTTCGCCCGCCGGCATGCGGCCGCTGGCGTCGGGCGACGTATTGATGCTGGATACCGGCGCCGTGCGCAACGGGTATTTCTGCGATTTCGACCGCAATTTCGCGATCGGGCGCGCATCCGACAAGGCAAGGCGCGCCCATGCCGCGCTGTTTCAGGCAACCGAAAACGCCCTTGCCCGGATGCGCCCCGGCATGAAAGCCGCAGATGTCCACCGACTGCTGTCCGGGGCTCTGGCCGATGCGGGTCATGCCCCCCTTTGCGGCCGGCTGGGTCACGGGCTGGGGATTTCGCTGACCGAATGGCCGTCATTCACCCCGCTCGACCACACGGTGCTGCGCGAGGGGATGGTCCTTGCACTGGAGCCCGGGGTCGAGCTGTCGCCCGGTCGCATCATGGTACACGAGGAAAACATCGTGCTGCGCGCCCACGGGCCCGAACTGCTGAGCCGGCGCACGCCGGCCGAACTGCCCGAGATATTGCCATGAGCGCCTTTCCCTACCATCTGACCGGCCCGATCGGTGCGCGCAGCCTGGGGCTGGTCGTGCTCAGGGTGGATGAAACGGTCGAGCAGGATTTCCGCCGCATGTTTGCCGATGCGCAGACCGCGCTCTATGTCAGCCGCGTGCCCTCGGGCGACGATCTGACCCCCGACACCATCGCAACGATGGAACAGCGCCTGCCACAGGCGGCGGCCCTGCTGCCCCCGGGTGCCGATTTCGATGTCATCGGCTATGCCTGCACATCGGGGACCGCCCAGATCGGGGCAGATCGGGTCGCGCGCCTGATCGCAGGGCAGGCGCGGTGCAGGGCGGTCAGCGACCCGCTGAGCGCATCCATCGCCGCATTGAGGGCCCTTGGCGTCACCCGGCCAGGCATCGTTTCGCCCTATGTGCCCCAGGTCGTCGCCCCGATTCTGAGCGCCTTTGCGGCAGCCGGGCTGAAGGTGGCGCAAACCCTTTCCTTTGGCGAAAGGGTCGAGGCCCGCGTCGCCCGGATCGCCCCCGAATCGATCTGCGAGGCCGCGACCGATCTGGCCGCGCGCGGCGGTCTGGACGGGGTGTTCCTGTCCTGCACGAATCTCAGGACCCTGGATATCATCGAGCGGCTCGAGGCCGATCTCGGCATCCCGGTGGTCAGCAGCAACCAGGCCCTTGCCTGGCACATGGACCGCCTGTCGGCCCCCACGGGACGCGCCCGGATCCCGGCCCGGATCCCGGGACGCCTGGGCGCGACTGGCTGACCACGTCGGCCGGCGGCAGGGGGCAGTGCGCGACAGCCCGCGGCGCTGACGGGCAGGCGCCGTCCATATCCGGCATCGCAATGGGGGTGGTGTTGGCGTCGAATCTTCTCTGATCTATTGCGTTGACCCAGAACCGGTAAGTACTGGCCACCAAGATGCTAAGGCAGAAAAAACTGCAGAAATGGCGGCAAACAGAGCCACACACCAAAGCCGGTGCTCTCTGCGATTCCTCCGTTCTTCGTTGATCCTTCTGTGAAGCTCCCATTCAGTAATTTGTAGCTCCGACCATGCTTCAGATCTTGGCTTATAGATTCCAGAATTTGTCGGGATATCGAGATCCCTCGCTTCCTTGAGAAGTTCTTGATAGTTTTTGACCATGCCCCGCTCCTTCCCCTCGATCCAGCCGATCGAGGCTACGATACGCCGACGCTGCGTGACAGTTCAATCCATTTCAGACTGTGAAGGAAGGTGCGATCCAGGTTACTATCATGTAGCTGGCGGAGAGACAGACCGCCATCAAATCGTCCGGCATGATCCGAGAAAGGCCCAATATGTAGTCCCTTCAATGGCTTGCGCTACCTTCCCTTGTCCGACCGATTCCGATAAAATCCGGGGGAAGCCAAGTTTTCCTGGGGG
>JASBSZ010000031.1 GCA_030148665.1 Alphaproteobacteria bacterium | reverse complement strand
CGGCTAGCGTCAAATCCCAACCCCGCAGGCCCGCCGCCGCTGCGTTACAGGAAGACTTCGCAGCGCCGGGCCTGCTCAGCGCGAAAGGGGGGGTCAAAATTGGACGCCGATGGGGGGTCAACTTTAAATGCCGATTGACAGTCAGGCCGCTTCGAGCAGCCGCATGGACAGGGACGCGCCGGGCGGGCCAGGCCTGGGGCGGGCGATGGCGATGTAGGCGAATTCGTCGGGGCCGAGCCGGGTCTGCACGAGGTGCGCGAGCCCCTGGTCCGCGGCGCGCATGGCCGCAGCCGCCACCTGTTGCAGGCTGCGCTGCTGCTCGGATGAGAGCCGCGAGACGACCGAGGTCGCATCCACCGCGAGAAAGCCCCGGTGATAGACCAGCGTCTCGCCGGGCTCGGCCTGCGCGATCCAGGCGCAGAACCCGACCTCGTCGAGCCCGGGGCCATTCAGCCCGTGGATCGGCACCACCTCGGCATCGGTGATGGGCGACAGACGTCCCATCACGCTGCTCCCGGCGCGGTGTCGGCGGTCTGTTGCAACTGGCCCTGCTCGAAGGCGATGATGTCCTCGAGTCGATAGACCACCCGGCCGCCGATCTTCATGTAGGCCGGGCCTTCACCGGCCCACCGCCAGCGTTCCAGCGTGCGGTGGGAAATGGTCCAGCGCCGGGCGAGTTCCTTCTGGTTGAGACAATGTGGTTTCCGCATCGTGCTTCCCCTCGTTGATGGCTTCGGGGAAGTGATGCCAAATCCCGCAAGGGGATGTCGTCAGGATCAGCGGGGGATGCAGAGGGGGATCACTTGCGCCTTGCGTGCGTGAGGTTTCCGGTCAGGTGGGGGATGGGTGATCCCCCACCATCCCCCAGCCGATCCCCCACCGGGGGTAATCCGCGGGTCGGATCATGGGCGTGAAAGGCGAATCAATCCACGTTCAGGCGATAGCCGCCCTTGCGGTCAGAGCAGATCAACTGCCGCCAGTTCTTCTTGGACTTAAATACGTCCGCCATGCGCAGGCTCTTCGAGCCGGCCATGCTCAGGATCGCCTTGCCGTTTTGCCAGGGCTCGCCCACCTGTGCAGCCGAATGCAGGGCGCGCACCACCTCGGCCTGGATCGGGCCGAGCTTGAAGCGATAACCGTTGCAGCGCACCTCCTGGTAATCGGCGGACACGATGAAGGTGTTCTCGTCGCCCGCCTTGGTGCGACCGGAGAATCCGGATTGTATTTCAAAGCGATCACGCTCATCCCGCCGCAGAAGGAGATCCCCGATCAACACCAGGACCGGCTCCGCTCCGTCCTGCACAGCCGCATAATCGGCCCGCGCGGTGCGGAACGCCCGCACATGGATTTCACCGCAGCGAAACAGTTGAAAGACGTCCTGTGCATGCAGATCGAGCAAGCCGTCATAGCTGGTCCGCTCCCACGGCACCCGCGCCTGCCCGCCGTCCGGTGTTACCTCGCAATCGCCGAACTCGATCGGCACACCGAAGACCCGAACCGACAGCCGCAGCGTGTCGTTTTCGGCGAGGTAGATGAGATCGTCCTCGGTGATCGACCAGCGTTTCAGGATCTCGGGGAGAGTAAAATACAACTTATCGATATGCACTTGCGCCCTCCGATTCCCGCCCCGCTTGTTTATCCTTTGTCCCTATTCGCTTGACGCATCGCGATCAATCCTGTTTTATCCTATTTCATCCACAACCCGCTGGGGCAACATGACCTTGCATCATACACTGGCCGACCGCCTCAGGGCTCGCGCGCGGCAGCTCGGGCTGAGCCCCGCGCAAGTGGCCGAGATGGCCGGGGTCAACCGTTCCTTCGTCTACGATATCCTGCGGGGCCGTTCGACCCGTCCCAACGTCGAGCGTCTCGGCGCGGTTGCGCAGGTGCTGAAGGTGGAGCGCGACTGGCTGATCCACGGCATCGGCGATGTCGAAGGCACGCCCCCTTTCATCGAGAACCCGGACGAGGCCTTCGTCTCCATCGCCCACGCGAACACACGCCCTTCCATGGGGGGTGGCGCGGTGGTACAGGATCACGAGGACAGCGCCGGTCGCGCCTATCACTTCCGCCGTTCCTGGATAAGGGGCAGCCTCGGCGCCAGCCCCTCGCAGCTGCGCATCATGCATGTGGAGGGCGACAGCATGGCGCCGACGCTGTTGAGCGGCGACACGGTACTGGTTGACATGGCCCGCCGCACACCCAACCCGCCCGGCATCTTCGTTCTGGACGACGGCATGGGGCTGGTCGCCAAGCGACTCGAGCACATCCCCAACAGCGACCCGCCCGCAATACGCGTGATCTCCGACAATCCCGTCTACAGCCCTTATGAACGAACGGCCGACGAAATCCACATCGTCGGCCGCATTCGTTGGTTTGCACGGGAAATTTGAGGTGATCGGGTTTCGCTCCCTCGCTGATGATGAACCCGCCATGAGCTTCTCGCCGCTCTTGCGCGGCGTTCTGAAAACCTTCGCCTACGTCCAGGAGCATGGATCCATCGGCCTCACCCCGTCCAAAGCCTTCAAGCGCAATTTCGTTCACTGGGCCGCAGCCGAGTTCGACTGGCCCGGACATACCGAAGCAGATCTCTTCGCCGTCAACAAGGTGCTGAACGAATGGGATTTCCCGCCGCTTGAAATCCTGCACGACCTGATGATCGCGATGAAGCTCGGCCGGCACTACAAGGGTGAGTTCCGGCTGACCAAGGCCGGTCAGGCGCTGGTCGGATATCCCGGCCGCATCTTCGGCACGGTCGTCCCTTTCTTCCTGTTCCGCATCAACCACGCCAACCTGTCGCGCTTCGACGACGCGCCGATCCTCGGCAACTGGGACGTGTTCCTGAACGTGCTGAACGTCGAAGCAGAAGACGGTGCCACCGGCGCCCACCTCCGCCGCGTGCTTTTCGGCGAGCCCGAGACGGGTCCGACCCCACGCTACGACGAGGTAATGGGCCAGCTCTACATCCAAGTGCTGCGGCCGCTCTGCTGGGCAGGGCTACTCCAGCAGGAGCGCGGAGCGACCAGCTATAGGTTCGAGGAAGCGATGTTCATGAAGACGCCGTTGTGGCGGATGGCGTTGCGGTTGGAGACAGATGGGATGGTGCGTGGCGCGAAGCGGCATTGACGGCTCCCGCAGCCCGCGTCTTTCGCCGATCACCCTTCATCTGTAGCCGGATGCATGTCAATTACGCATTCGGCGATCATGTCGCCAATCATGTCGGCCTCGGGAGAATTCCCAGGTGGGAGGCCAGTAACCTCTGCATGCGAAGGGTCCGCATCGAAGCCACCCTCCGCATCAAGTGGATCATGCACAATTCGCAGAGTTTCCAACTCCTGTGCCAGCCTCTCTCGCACATTGCCAATGTTCAGCTCAGCGAACCGACCAGTCTTCCGGACTGTAAGCCGGTACAGCGTAAGCGATGCGCACACCCCGTCGCGACTTCAGCTTGACGTTGGTTTAAAGGCCCACGGCATGAGGTCGTCGATCTGGCTGGCGGGGTGGCCTGCGGCGATGGCCTCAAGCGTTGACTTGATGTAGGCGAAGGGCTCAACATCGTTCATCTTGCATGTCTCGATCAGCGAGGCGATGCGGCCCCAGTTCCTGCCGCCTTCGTCATGGCCTGCAAACAGTGCGTTCTTGCGGTTCAACGCGATGGGGCGGATTGTGCGCTCGACGGTGTTGCTGTCGATTTCGACGCGGCCGTCGGTCAGGAAGACCTGCAGGCCGTCCCAGTGGCTGTGGATATAGCGCAGCTTTTCGCCAAGGCGGGATTTGCCCGAGACGCGGGCGAGCTGTGCCTTCAGCCAGATGCCGAACGCATCCATCAGCGGCTTGGTGCGGGCCCTGCGTTCGGCGAGGCGGCGGTCCGCGGGCAGGCCGCGGATCTCGGCCTCGATCTTGTAGAACTCGGCAATCCGGCGCAGGCCCTCGGCGGCGATGGGCGAGCCATCGCTGTCATATATTTCCTTGAGCTTGCGGCGGCCATGCGCCCAACAGAAGGCCAGCGTC
>JASBSZ010000018.1 GCA_030148665.1 Alphaproteobacteria bacterium | reverse complement strand
GTTGCGGCTGGATCCGGGGGATGTCATCGCACTCGCCCATGATGGGCGGCTGATTGACTACCGCATCACCCGCGTAGCGGATGCGGGGGCGCGGGCGATCGAGGCGATCCGGACCGATGCGCGGGTCTATGATCTTCCGCCTGGGCAGTACCGACCGGCAAGTCTGCCCAGCCCAACCGTCTTTGGCCCGGCCGAGGTGGCGCTGATGGACCTGCCGCAGATCTCGGACAGCGTGCCAGCGCATCGGCCCTATGCGGCGGTGTTTGCAAGACCCTGGTATGGCACGGCCGCCGTCTGGCGCAGCGCCAGCACCTCGGGATTTTCGTTGCTCGAGACCGTGGACACGCCTGCCAAGATGGGCACGCTGGCCGCCGACCTCCCCGCCGGGCCGCTCTGGCGTTTTGATGCGGGCGGTGAATTGCTGGTCGATCTCGCCTCCGGCACGCTGGTCAGCGTTACCGACACCGAACTCTTGGGCGGCGCCAATGCGCTGGCCGTGGAAAGCACGCCAAACGTCTGGGAGATCATCCAGTTTGGCAATGCGGAGCTGGTCTCGGCCGGGCGTTATCGCCTGACCCGTCTGTTGCGCGGCCAACGCGGCACCGAGGATGCGATGGGCAACCCGGCACTGGCTGGCGCGCGGGTGGTGGTTCTGGACAGCGCGGTGCAGTCCTTGCCGATCAGTGAGGCCGATCTCGGCATCCCCTGGAACTGGCGCATCGGGCCGGGCAATGCCGCGCCCTCGGACGCCATCATGCAGGCGCTGGCCTTTACCCCCTCGGGGCGCGGTCTGATGCCCTTTGCCCCGGCACAGGCGAGGATGCGCAGGCTCGCGAACGGTGATCTGGCAATCCGCTGGATCCGCCGCGACCGGGCGCTCTCGGCCGACAGCTGGGTGCTGGCGGATGCGCCCATGTCCGAGGCATCCGAAAGCTATGATCTGGAGATATTGAGCGGCGGCACCGTGGTGCGCACGGTCACCGGCCTGACCAGCCCGGCGTTCACCTACGCCGCCGTCCTGCAGAGCGCCGATTTCGGCGGGCCGGTCAGCAGCCTCGATCTGCGCATATACCAGATCGGTGCGCTGGGCCGTGGCATGCCCTATTCGACCACCCTCACGATTTCGGAGGCAGTTTGATGACCACTCCAAACCTCGCCCTGCCACTGCTGGCTGCCGCTCAGGCCCAGAAGCATGTCACCGTCAACGAGGCCCTCTCCCGGCTCGATGGGCTGGTTCAGCTCTCGGTGATTTCCTCTACGTTGACCGCACCGCCCGCGACGCCGGCCGAGGGGGATCGCTACATCGTTGCCGTAGGTGCCACTGGCGCATGGGCCGGCTGGGACGATTCCGTTGCCCTGTTCTCGGGGGGGACCTGGCTATGGCTGATCCCACAAACCGGCTGGCTGGCCTGGGATCAGGGCGTGGGTGGGATCGTCACCTATGACAGCGCCACCGGCTGGAGCGCCCTGCAAACCGGCGGCGGTGGGTCCGGTGGGCCGGTGACCTACAACCCCTTCGCCAAGCGCGTGGATATCCCGCTTTCTGCCGATTTTCCGGCTTCGCGCAACACCACGGGGGCGGCGGGCACCATCACCGACGATCCGGTGAACGGCCTGACGATCACCTCGACCTCCGGCATCGAGGCCGCAAGGTACATCGCGACCAAGCCGCTGCCCGCAAACTGGGAGGTGGTCGAGTTTGCCTGTTCCTCGGACCAGTCCACCATCACCTGGGGCTCCAACGGCTTCGTGCTGATGGGCGCGGCGGGGACCTTTGTCACCATCGGTGTCGGCTCCTACTCCGACATGACCCCGCGCGTGCGCATTCTGAAGTGGAACGCCTCGGGCACCTTCAACAACGCCATCCAGAACGGCATCGCACTCGAGGGCTGGAGCGCCTACTTCCGGCTGATCCATCGTGGCAGCAAGATCGTCGTTTACCATTCCTATGATGGGGCGGCCTGGAGCTATACCGGCACGATTGACGAAACCGCGGATCTGGGTGGGCCAGCCCTGCACATCGGCCCTTCGGCCAACAATACCACGTTACTGTTTGTGACGTATTACGCCGACGCCGACATCGTACCGCAATTCGCGGGCTTTGTCGGGGCGGGCGGCACTGCGCCGGTGCTGGCCGACATGACCCTGGCCCAGGCGCCGAGCGGGGCCTCCATCGGGGTGCATGTGGTCGAGGAACTGCTGGCTGGGCTTGCTGGAGCGTCGGTGACTTCCACCATCACTATTCCCGACCGCGCCATCGTGTTGGCAGTCTCGACCCGAACGGTGACGGCCATCACCGGAGCCACCTCATATGATTGCGGTATTGCCGGCACACCCGCCAAGTTCGGTGGCACGCTCGGTATCGCCGCCGGTAGCACCAATGTCGGGGTGATCGGGCCGCAGGCCTTCTATGCGCCCACGCCGATCGTGCTTACCGCAAACGGCGGCAGCTTCACCGGCGGTGATGTGCGCATCGCGATCCAGTACCTGCTGCCGACTGCGCCGGCCGCCTGATCGATTTACCACTGACAAGGAACCACACCATGACACCACCGCACAAGGATGCGGGTTTTGTCCGCATGCCCGAGGAAGATTTCGAGGCCATCCTCGCCCGCGCCGCCGAAAAGGGCGCCCGCAAGGCACTCGCCGATGTCGGGCTCGAAGGCCCGGAAGCAGCCATCGACATCCGCGACCTGCGCACGCTGTTGGCGAGCTTTCGCATGGCCAGGCGCACTGCCTGGCAGACCATCGTGCGGCTGATCACCACCGGGTTGCTGCTGGCGCTGATCGCAGGGGTGGCCGTTAAGCTGAAGATCTTCGGGTGAATCCTGTGCGCGGGAATTGCTTCCACCTGTCCCTTCCTGTCATCCAGCGCTATGATCGCGGAATGAACGAAGCCGATGAAAAACGCATTGCAGCCAAGCTGGCCAAAACTCTGGCCATGCTGTGCGTGCGCAATACGAAACTCGAAGACCTGCATGCCGGCATCACGCCAGTCAGCAGGACCGGGGACTATTCGGACGTCGTGGTGATCGATGCCGAAGGGCGGGAAATTCCGTGGACCGAGGTCTCGCATCTTGACGACGAGGCCATGCGCGCGCTGATGTGCCAGATCGTCAATCGGCTGTACACCTTCCACCTGATGGCTGACGACCCGGGCCTGCGAGAGACGATCGACAGATTGGCAGCGGCCGCTGGTGCCTGGGATGACCCGGAAATCGATCAAGGGCTGCTGCGCGGTTGAACCGGAGGCCGGTTCGCCGAGGTTCTTTTTCATTTCCACACAAACAAAATCACGCAGGGCGTGTATTTTACTTTGCCCTTACCCCCCCCCGTCAACAGAAAAATTAACCTTTAAAAGGATTTTTTCGGTTGACCGAATCTCCCTGGAATTGATTAACTTAAAGGAACATGAGAACGGGAATTTTCCCCGCTTGATCGACTCGGTTACTGGTAGATTGATGCAGAGTATTGGTGATTGGCTGGATATTCACGGTCTGGACTTGAGGGTTGTTCAGGATGTTATTGCGTCCCATCGCAGCGGCCAGGTTCATGACGCCCCGGACACGCACGCCATCGGTCTTTCGCAATCCGGTCGCAAACATGGGAGTGCCGGCGCGCGTTCCGAAGCTCTTTCCGACATTGTCATTCCGGCTCTTGCGACATTCCTGGGCGAAGGTGCCGACGTCAGGGGCCTCTTGCATCGGGTGGAGTTCACCGAGCCGACGGGCACAGAGAATATGTCTCCGCCATACACGGCCGATCTCGGGAAAGGACAGGCTCCGCGCGTCGAGATGGCCTGGCATGGCACGTTCGATGACGTGATCTGCCTTGCCCATGAGGCGGCCCATGCCCTTCAGATACTTCTGTCCAAACATGAAACCATGCCGCCCGTTGCCCGTGAAACCTGTGCATTTCTGGGCGAACTTGCTGTTATCGAACATGCGCGCAACCGGCTTCCCGATCTGTTCGCCGCCTTGCGTGACGTCTGGCGCAAGGAGAACGAGGCCTATCTGGGCCGGGATCTCGAGGTGCTTTCCGCCGCAATCGCAGATCCCTCCACACCGTATCATTATCGCCAGAACTATCCGGTCGCACGGCTGGCGGCGGTTGAACTGTTCCGCCGCAATCCGGGCGCTTGGGCGCGCCGCCTGTTTTCTGCCGGGGCGGAGGCGATGCGGCACCTGCCGATCGAGACCTTGGCAGAGCGCGCCGCAGATGTCACCAACCGCCTTCCGCCCCTGCCGGAGCCCGACGCGGAAAACCCGGCCGTTGACGCCTATCGCAGCCTCGGGGCGATCGTCATGCTCGATCTTGTGGAGGCCGGGCCGAGCGCGCAAATGCCGATGGGCGCGTATTACGAAGCGGCGCTTGAGCGCATGAGGGAACGGCAGGTGTTCGTTGCGCTCGATGAGGCACGCCGCCCTGCAGGATATGCAACCTGGACGGAAGCAGCCAGCAGCGATGACGGCATTCAATTCGACCACCTGGTTGCCCCTTATGGCGACTGTGAAAGCCTGCGCGAATCGGCACGGCAGTATGCCTTGAACGCCGCGGAACCGGCAAACCGCCCGCCGTGCACGGCAAAAGATGGCGAGCGCGAAATCGACCAGTATGCGGCCATTGGCTATGCGCTCGAATTGCTTGCTCGGTCGCAGTACCATGGCCAATTTCCACTCGGCGGCTATTTCAACATCGAAATTTTTCCGGCTCTGCGGCAGCGGCAGGTTCGACTCTACCTCTCGCCAGAAGGAATTCCGACTGCGATGATCACCTGGGCCTGGCTGTCAGAAGATGTTGAGCGCGAGATACACGCGTCGGGCAGGGCATTGCGGCTCGACGAATGGAAAAGCGGCGACCGGCTTTTTCTCAACGACTGGGTGACACCCTTTGGCAATACGCGCGAGGTCTTGAAAGACATGATGGGCAATGTCTTTCCAGATGAAAACCATGCGACCAGCCTGCGCCGGAATCCCGATGGCACGGTGCGCCGAATCAACCGGTGGCGGCGTCCCCACAACAGGCAACAGAATGAAGGTGTGGCCGCATGATGTGCCGCCAGGACTATAACGAGGAATCCGGCGCGAGGAGGGCGCCGACACCGGCTTCGCACCGGCCATCGGGTCGGGTCGAAGTGGGTGGGGAAAGGATTGAGCTTCCCCCACCCGATTGAGCCGCCGGGCAGGAAAACCCGGCAGACAGCAACGCGGCAAGGGTAGCACACCCTTGCCGCACAAGGAAGAAGGACAGGAAAATGTGTGAAGATTTGAAGAACGCCATGACTGATCTCTACAGCAACGTCAGCTTCGGCGGTGGCGGCGGCGGTGGCGGTGGCGGAGACGGTGGTGGAGGCGGTGGCGGCGGCACCGCTGTAGCATCCGCATCTAACACCACCGGTCCGTCGTCCACATATGGCGCTTGCGTAGCTGGATATACAGGCGCTTTCGGAGGGATGGGCGCGGCTCTCGGCGCCGGGCTTTCTGGCCCGGCTGCTGTAGGAGGCGGCATAATCGGCGGAGCGCTGGGCGCAATAGTCGGCGAAGCGATCGGGCAGGCAATTTGCCGATAATGATTTAACTCTGGTGACGCCGGCCGCGCTGGCGTCACCTTCTTGGAAAGGAAAAATGATGAAGAGGATCGCTCTAATAGGGGCCGCAGGTGCCGTATTCTGGGGCGCGGTTGCGTATATTTCTCTTATGGTTGGGCTTGTAACGGCAAGGCAACTGCCGATCTTGATCCTAGCTATAGGGGTGATTGCGTATATCGCGCTATGGTTGATTAAAAGAAGGGGCCAAAGTGGAAGATAATATGAACGGGCGCAGAAACCGGGAGCCGAGGTTGGGCAGCGGTGGCAGCAGTCGGATTGGTAATAAACCGAGTTTCCTTCAGACAGTGATCTCGAGGGTGATATGGGATCATGCCCCCAAGTCGATGATCTGACATGAGTTACCTGATCTCCATGGGTGCCTGGCCAATAAAACAGGCGGAATAACGAGCAGCGGAAAGACGTTGAAATGAGAACCCCAATTTTGTCGTCGCCTTTGCGGATTTCTGTTGTGCTTTGCGGAATTCTTGTGTTCGCCGCGCCATCTACCCCGCTTGCTGCCGAACCTGTTGAAAACCCCACCGTCCTTGTCACCCCCTCACCGCTGCCTGACCGCCTGGAGGCGCATGTGATCTTCCCGCAGGGCGACCGGGTCACACCGCTTGCCTTCCACTATCTCGAACACCTGACCTGGCTGAGCGCCGTCGGGAACGGGAAGCTGAACGCGGGTCGCCATTCCAACGCCTGGACGAAGCGGATCGCGCTGGGCTACTGGCTGTCGGGCGGCACCGGAGAGCTTGCCGACATCCTGCGCCGCCTGTCCGGCGTTTTCAAACCCTTCGACCTGCCGCGCCCATTTGCCGAGGACGAGCGCAAGATCCTGTTGCGCGAATACGAACAACGCCTGATCGACAACCCGGGGGCGCAGGCCGAACTGGCCATGGACGCCTTCCTTTATGCGGGCAATCGCGATGCGCTGTCGCCGCTGGGCACGCCGGCCGAGATCAGATCGCTCAGCTACGATGCCGCCCGCGCGCTGCATGATTCCAGCCACCGACCGGACCAGGCGCGCCTTGTCATCATCGGCGACGTGACCCGCGCCGAGATCCGGCAGGCGATGCTGAAAACGGGCTGGCCCAAGGTGCAGAAGAAGCACTCGCCACCGACCCAGCCGCCCTTCAAGCTTGCCGAACCGGACAGGACAACCTTGCGTTTCCCGGATCCACATGCCGTTACGCATCTGATCTGGCGACGGGTCGTCACGCTGCCCCGGCCGGTCCAGTTCGACCTGCTGGAGGCCGAGACCGCCCTCTTGCGCGACATTCTCGACACCAACCTGCCCGGCGGTCTGGCCGGGCCTTTGCGGTTTGATGCGTCGATCACGCGCAGCTTTGACATCCAGATCTGGCCTATCGACGAAGACAATATCGAGATCAGCTTTACCGCCTGGCCCGACAGTGGGGTGACACTGGCCGCCTTGCGCGCCGCTTTCGAGAAAACCTTTGCCCGGATCGCCCGCGATGGCATCCCCAAGGCCACCTATGCCCGAGTATTGAAGCGTTTTGACGATTACTGGCCCGACTGGAAGGAAGCCGACAAGACCGCACGCTGGATGGCCAATTACACCCTGCGCCGTGCCGCAGCCCTGCGCCAGCCGCTTGACCCCGACAAGATCAGACGCCTGCCCGACCGGCTGTCGCGCGCGGCGCTGGACAGCCTTCTCCATCAACTCGCCGGCAGGGGCCGCACGGCCGTTGCCTTCATCGGATCAGAGGACCGTTTCAAATGATCAGATTTCTCCTTGCCCTTCTCGTCGCTCTCATCCCGGCTCTCGGCCAGGCTGCGTCGCCCACAGCCAGCCGCGAGGTCAGCCCCGGCGGGATCGCCTACACACTTCTGCACCTGCCCGGGAACAAGGACGTCGCAGTCGCCGCTGCCTGGCCCACCGACTGGGCCTATCGGGCGGGCGTCAACCATGCTGCGCCGGTCATCGGAACGAAGCTGATCCTTTCGGGGGGCGCCAAGGGATACCCGGCCGGCAAGGCGATCGAACGCTTCGCCGATCTGAAGGCCGACGCCAGCCTTTATCTTGCGGCTGAAGATCATGTCATCGGCGAGATTGTCGTGCGGCGCAAGAACCTGATGCCTGCGATCGAAATCGCCAATGCGCATCTGCGTGCGCCAGCACTCGACAAAAAATGGTTCACGCGCATCCGCGACGGTGTGGCGCAGAAACTTGCCGCAGCCCGCGCGCGGCCCTTTCACGCAGGCTTCGATGCCGTCCGCTGGGCCGTGTTCGGCAACCAGCCGCTGCGCAATGCCCTGTCGCTCGATGCGCCGGGCGTGTTCAGAAATCTGACCCGCGCAGACATCGTCAAATGGCACCACGAAACCATCACTCGCCATCCCGAGGCGGTGGTTGTCTCTGGCGATATCGACGCCGAGATGGCGGGAAAGGTGGTCGACTCCCTGTTCGCGGGCCTGCCGGACACGACGCCGAAAATATCGCGCCGCGTCAAGGCGGATTTCTCGCCACGCCGGATATTGCTCCACATGCCCGATGCAAAAACAACCACCCTTGCGTTTATCGCACCGCTGCCTCCCACTCGGCTTGGCGGTGACGAGGGCGATCTGGTTCTGACCAGTGCTCTGAGCGGCGAAAAGGGTGTTCTGTTCGACGCGGTACGCACACGCCTGCGCGCGTCCTACGGTTTTTCGGCAGGGTTCAGCAATTATACGCGCGAACTGCGGGTTTTTTTCATCCTGGGACAGGTCGAGCCCGGCAAACTGGCCGCCGTGGAGCAAGCCGTGCGCAAGGCCTATGCGGATTTTCGCAAGAGCGGACCCTCCGGCAATCTGGCCCGGCGAAAGGCGCCGCTCAAGGCAAACTTTCAGAAGCTGCCGACCCTGTCGATGGCCATAGCCCGCACCGAACTGCAAACCGCTCTTGACGGCTTTCCGCCCGGCCGGGCTCTGAAGATCGTGGAAGATCTCGATGCCCTGACCAAAGACGACCTTCGGAAGCGTCTTGCCAGTGCGTTTCCCGCCGCAGACGATTTCATCGTCATTGCCGTCTCGCCAGACAAAAACGCGCTGCCCGGTGTGTGCGTGATCTCTGAACCGCGACAGGCCGCCGATTGCCGATGAGCGAAAGGAGCGCCGAAAACGCAGGCGAAATCCCGCTTTCCTGGTTTGGACGGACGCTGTGGAAATTCACTCCACTCTATGTGGAGCTGGTCTTTCTGGCGATCTGTCTACGCCTGCTGGGATTGGTCGAGCCATTCATCTTTCAGGTTATCATCGACCGTATCCTCCCCTTCCAGCGCCAGGCATCACTGGTCGCTGTGGTTGCGATTTTCGCGGCGGTCAGCGTTTTTCAACTCGCATTCACGGTTCTGTCCCAGCTGTTGAGCATGTTGACCGCGAACCGGGTTACACTCAAGTTCGGCACCCGCATTTTCGGGCACTTGTTCAAACTCCCCTTCAGCCACTTTCGCAAATGGTCGGTCGGTGAAACCATCGCCCGGATCAGCGAAACAGACACGATCCGCAATTTTCTTGTCGGAACAACGACGGGTGTGTTTCTCGATCTGCTGTTTGTTACCGTCTACATCGCAGTTCTTATGACCCTGTCAGTACCGTTGACCACAATCATTCTGTTCGCACTTCCCCTGCAGGTGCTGATCTACATGGGGTTTGGCCCGTTCCTGCGGCGCCGGTTGCGCACCCAGTTCGATGCCGGTGCTGCACATCAAACCCAGATGGTCGAGACAATTTCCGGGATTGCGACAGTAAAGGCGCTGGCAGCAGAAGATACGATGCTTGAGCGACTGGACAGTACACTCGACGCGAATCTTGATGCGGGATATCGGGTTGGCATCCTGAATATCTGGAACGACAGGCTGCTGTTCACGCTCGACCGGGCGATCACGATAAGCATCATCTTTTTCGGGGCCCAACTGGTCTTTGCCGGCAAACTGACGCTCGGACAACTGATCGCCTTTCATTTGCTCGCCGAAAAGGTGCGAGGTCCGATCGAGAACTTCTCAGGCCTTTGGGAAAGCTGGCAGAATATCCGGGTATCGCGCCAAAGGCTTGGAGACGTGGTAAACACGCCAACCGAACCCTTTGGGGCCCTTCCCAGGCTTCCAGCGAAAATCAAGGGTTGCCTTGAATTTCGGGATGTCAATTTCGGTTATGATCCCGGCGCTCCGGTGCTGTGTGACTTCAATTTTCGAGCGGAACAGGGAACCCTGACACTTGTGACCGGCCCATCAGGGGTTGGAAAATCCACCTTCGGTCGGCTGGCCGCGGGCATTGAGGTGCCGGACAAAGGTGAGGTGCTTCTGGGGGGTGAGAATATTGTACATTTCGATCCCCGGGATGTACGCTCGCGCATCGCGTATGTCCCGCAGGATTCCTATCTGTTTTCGGGGACCCTTCGAGATAATCTTACACTTGGTGACGCAGGGATTGATGACGAAGAAATCGCGCGCGCCCTCAGGATTGCAGCTGCCGAAGAACTTGTCCGGCAACTGCCGATGGGGCTTGACACAGCTGTGGGCGAGAGAGGGTCGGCCCTTTCCGGTGGGCAAAGGCAGCGCGTAGCGATCGCACGATCCCTATTGAGGAAACCCGCAGTCATAATTCTTGATGAACCCACAAGCGCCCTGGATGGGGTTGCTCAAAGGCGAATGGCAGCCGAGCTGCTGGAGTTGAGGCGTGTCGCCACGCTCATTGTCATTACGCACATCCCGAGCCTGTTCGACGCGGCCGATCAGATCGTTGATTTCGAGAGGTTTCGATGACCGTTCGGAAACGCCAATTGCGGATATCGTCTCCGACACTGCATCTCACGGTATTGCTCTCCATCGCCGTATTTGCATCCATTCTCGCCATATCGATCTACTTCCGGATCGAGGTCGTGGCACGCGGCAAGGGCCGGGTGGTGCCTGTGAGTCGTGTACAAGTCGTTCAGCCAGAGTTTTCGGGGCGCCTGAACGCCATCAATGTCAGAAATGGGATGTCGGTCACAAAAGGTCAGGTATTGATCGAACTCGATGCCACGGACGCCAAGGTGCAGTTGGCCACAATCGCATCGGAAACCGACCGATTGCGCATAGAAATGGCGCGCATTGACGCCATGACGAAGGTCTTGGAAGCAGCTTCGGCAAGCAAGATCTTGCCAGCGGAAGGCATCAGATTGTTCAATCCGCCGCCGGCATTGAGGGGCCGACCGTTCACTCAGGAGCAGCGGGCACTTCTGGAATCGGAAATCAGCGACTTGCAAGTAAAACTGAAACAGATTGGCCTGCGCGAAGAAGCGGTTCGAAAATCCGAAGCCGTGGTCCGCGCCAACTCCGCTGGAATCGAGGCAGTACTGGCGATCCAGGCTGAGCGTTTGAATTCCGCGCGGAAGCTACTGTCACGCGGTGCATCCAGCAGGTCGGCCTTTCTCGACGTAGAACAGGCATACGTTGAGCTTGAACGTCAAAAGGCCATTCTCGAGAGGGAACTCGATCAGAAAGCCGCTGAAAGGCAGTCCCTTGCAAATGAGCGCCGCAGGATGATCACGAGCTTGCGCAGCAGCCTTCTGGGCAGAAAGACCGAAATTGACGCTCGGCTCGCAAAGCTGGACGAAGAAGTTCGTGCAGCGCGTCGGAGGCTGAATGCATCCACTTTGCGAGCGCCGGTCTCCGGTATCGTGAACCAACTCAAGGTCTTTACGGTTGGGGGAGTGGCCAAGGCCGGCGAGGAGCTGCTCCGGATCGTGCCGAGTGACGTGGAAATCGAAGTCGAAGGGATCTTTCCGACCAGGGACACCGGTTTTCTCCAGGTGGGCCAGTCGGCCAACATCCGGTTTGATGCCTATCCGTCCGAGCGCTTCGGTTTCGTCAAGGGGCGGGTGACCGACATCGCCGCTGACTCGACCAAGGACCCAGTGGGTCAGTGGGGCTACGTCGTACGGGTGGCCCCCGAGACTGCATACCTGCAAGCAGGCAAGGATCGTTTTCCTTTACGCCCAGGCATGACGGCGACGATCGATGTGACGACAGACAAGCGCCGGCTCATTACATATTTCTTCGCTCCAGTCGTTCGAACGATTCAGGATGCGATGGGCGAGCGGTGAGCGCAATCTCTGGTAGTCGAACCGCTGCTTCCAAGGGTACATCAGCTTTCGCGAAGTCTATCGAGTGGCCAGAGAACCTTCGCCCCCGGTCCCGTCCCCTCCGCCACTGTCCTGAGAGGAAGGTTTCTCTTCCCCCGCAGGCGCCAAATTTTCCCGTTGTTTTCAAGGGTTAAGCGGGTTGGCTAATCACCTTCGCCTGCGCGAAACGGCCAAAATTGGTCTCTCCGGGCCGTTTTTCTCTGAACCTCATGACTGCGGTGATTTGGTGAATTTTCCGTAATCGCTTGAAAACGCGTGATTATTTTGTAACGCAACCTAAACACTTCGATGGGGGTCGCGTTTGCCGACAATCGACCTGGATCGGACGTTCGCTAGGTGGCCGTTCTGCGGCCTTGTTTCGGCTGACAGGCTCGAAATAGGATTATGTCAGAGGAAGGAAACGAGACGATGCCCCGTTTTGGCGGTTGTTGGAATTCGGAGTCATGAACTAGTGGTAAGAGTAGCAAGCTTGCGCGCCGCAGCAACGGCGGCGATTTGATGGCCACGGCGCGTGCGGATATGAGAAACGGGACCGGAAACTTTATACCGGTTCCTGAAGTATTGGCTTGTCCGGCCAACCCGAAACGGTTCAGACTTCCATTGTTGAGATACTTGGGCACCCACGACTCATTAGCGGGACGGCGACGAGCAGCAAAGCGCCTCGACCGGTCGATCTACCCGTCGAGGGCCGGACAGCACTGAACGCGGCGGTCGTGCCGGCAGTTGACTTCGGGCGTCTGTGTGACGAGCGCATTCGGCGCGATTGCAGAATCGACCCGCAAGACCTGAACACTCGAGTACCTCCCTGAAGTGCCCCTGGCGACGGGGCGGCCGCTGCCAAGGCGCGGAAGAAAAGTGGTGAAATTTCCCGTTTACAGTACCGTCTAGACGGTATACTTACTGCGTACAACCTAGCCAGCCACAGACCGGCCGACATGCCAAGAGGCGCTGATGAAGCTATGGGATGAAAAGCGGATGCACGGCAACAGACGCGATCAGATTCTCGACGTGGCAATGCAGATTGCCGAGGAAAGCGGCGCACGCCATCTGACGATTGACGCTGTGGTGCGCAAGACGGGTTTGAGCAAGGGCGGGGTGCTGTACCATTTCCCCTCGAAGGTGGCGCTGCTCGAAGGCCTTGTCGCGCGAGTTCTGAAAGAAAGCCGCGCCCGTATCGAACGCTACCGGCAGAAGCATGCGGATTCGCCCTGTCCGACCCTCGCGGCCATGTGCTCGGTCACGGGCGAATTGCTCGATGGGCGCTTTTCGCTGCCGGTGGCGCTGCACGCCGCGGCCGCCGAAAACCCCGCGCTGCTGAGGCCGGTCGCCGCCTTTTTTGCCGAACTGCACAAGCATATGCGCCGCGAATACGCCGACGAGGATGCGGCTTTCGTGCTGTGGTGCGCGCTCGAGGGCATCCGGCAGATGGCGACCTTTTCGGTGGCCCCCGGTGGGCGGGCTCGGTTGATCCGCGCACTCGCGCGCGTCGAGGAAATGATCGCGCGCCTGCCGCGCGGGGTGCAGGCGTAATGGCAAGGCCGGGGCACAGGATGGCATGGATCGAACCTGCGGCCGAATCCGCGCGTCGCTTTCTGCGCCCGGTCATGGCGGCGGCCTTTGCCTCGGCCGCGCTGATCGGCGCAACCGCGGGCGCGGCACCGGCGGCGGGCCGGCTGCCGCTGAAGGTCGGGGTCGTGCGGGTGGCGCCGCAGCCGGTCGAAACCGTATCGGCGCTGACCGGCGAAATCGTCCCTCGCCGTGAAATCAGCACGGCCTTTGCGGTGGGCGGGCGGGTCATCGCCGTCAACACAGATATCGGAGAAAAGGTCACCGCCGGCGAGGTGCTGGCACGGCTCGATTCGGTGCAGCAGCAGCAGGGCGTCGCCGCGGCCCGGGCGGCGGTGGAATCGGCCAAAGCCAATCTCGACCAGGCGCAGCGCGATTTCCGGCGTCAGGAAGGGCTGCTCGCCAGCGGATCGACCACGCGCCTGCGCCGCGACGAGGCCGAGCGGCAATTCCTGATCGCCCGCGCCCGCTACGAACGCGCCCGCGCATCCCTGCGCCAGGCCGAAAAGGCGCTTGCCGATACCGTTCTGAAAGCCCCCGAAAGCGGCATCATCACCGCCCGTCTGGCCGATCCCGGCGCGGTTGTCGGGGCCGCGCGCACGGTGCTGAAGCTGGCCGTCGGCGGGGCGCTGGATGCGCGTTTCGATGCGCCCGAGCAGATACCGTCGCGGCTAGTCGCGCGATTTCCGGTGAGGCTCGCGCTGCTCGACGATCCGCGGGTGGTCTTTTCCGGGCATGTGCGCGAAATATCGCCGCTGATCAACCCGGCCACCGGCACCGTCGAGGTCAAGGTTGCTATTGATGCACCACCTGACGCCACGCCCGATTTTGGCCAGGCGGTGCGCGGGCGCGTCCGGCGCAGCCTTGGTGCGGTGATCGCGCTGCCGTCGTCTGCGCTGATGTCCAGCGGGGGCGGGCCGGCCGTGTGGGTGGTCGATCCGGCAAGCCAGCGCGTGCATCTGCGCGCGATCACGGTCAGCGCCTTTCTCGACGAACGTTTCATCGTTGCCTCGGGTCTCAGGCCGGGCGAGTTGGTAGTCGTCTATGGCGCCTATCTGCTGTTTCCGGATCGGCGGGTGAGGTTCGCGGGCGGCCCGGCGGCCGGTAGACAGGCAGGCAGGGGCGGCAGCGCGGCAAGCGCCGGCAATGCAGCAGGCGTCGGCGGCGCCGCAAAAACGGAGGCGCAATCGAAATGAAGTGGCATCGGGCAGCGGCCGAGCGGTGCCGGGCCGCCATTGTGGCCGGGACGCTGGCGGCTATCGCCGTCGGCGTGGCGGCACCAGCATCACCAGCGGCACCGGCGGAGACGGCAAGCGGGGGCGCCTCGGCCGGCGCGCCGCGCCCGGTGGTTTCGGCGATCGCCGCGCGCCAGGGCTGGCGCGCCGCCAATTATGTGGGAACCGTCGCCGCGCGCGTGGAAACCGATCTCGGCTTTCCGCTGGCCGGCACCATCGCCGCACGCCCGGTCGAGCTGGGCCAGCAGGTCGCCCCCGGCCAGGAGCTCGCCCGGCTCGACCCGGAAACGCTGGACACGCGCCTGCGCAAGGCCCGTGCCGATGTCAGCATGGCCGAACAGCAGTACCGCTCGGCCCGCGATGCGCTCGAGCGCGAACGCAAGCTGGTCGTTCAGCGGGTGGACAGTCAGCGCAGATTCGAGCATGCGGCCCGCGCGCTGGCCGATGCCGATGCGGCATTGCGCCAGGCCCGCGCCGCATTGAAGCAGGCCGAAGATCTGCGCAGGCAGTCGGTGCTGCGCGCCCCGTGGGCCGGGACCATCACCCGCCTGATGGTCCATGCCGGCGAGACCGTCGCCCAGGGGCAGCCGGTTCTGCGCCTTGCCGGAACCGACGAACGCGAGGTGATCGTCGATCTCGGCGAGGCCGATATGGCGGCGCTGCGCAAGGGGGCGGCGCTGGAGGTCAGCCTTCTGGCGCTGCCCGGTCTGAAGGCGCGGGCGCGCTTTCGTTCGGTCGATCCGGTAGCCAACCGCACCGTGCGGCTGTACCGCGTGCACCTCGCGCTCGATCAGCCGCCCGCGGCCTTTCGTTTGGGCGCGCTGGTGCATGTCAGGCCGCCGCAAGAGGTGGCGCGTTTCGCCTCGATCCCGGCCGCCGCCGTGCTGGCCGGGGACGACGGCAGTTTTGTCTGGGTGGTCGAGCGCCCGGCGGGCGTGGTGCACAGGCGCCGCATCCGTATTTCGGGGCGCGCCGGCGGCCTGGTGCGGGTCAGCCAGGGGCTGGCCGCGGGCGAAGAGGTCGTCATCCGCGGGATCCATTCGCTCAGGGACGGCCAGCATGTCGGCCGCAGGGTGGCACCATGAACGGGCGTTTCAATCTTTCCGACTGGGCGCTGTCGCATCGCTCGTTTGTCTGGTATCTGATGATCGTCAGCATGCTGGCCGGGGCCATGGCCTATGTCACCATCGGCCGGCGGGAAGACCCGGACTTTACCATCAAGACGATGGTGGTGTCGGCCGCGCTTCCCGGCGCCAGCATGCAAGAGACGCTCGACCAGGTCACCAGCCGCATCGAAAAGAAGCTGGAAGAGGTGGACGAGCTCGATTTCACCCGCTCGATCACCCGTCCGGGGCAGGCCATCGTCTATGTCAACCTGCTGCCGACGACCCGTGGCCGCCAGGTGCGCAAGGTGTGGCAGCGGGTGCGCAACATGCTCAACGACATCCGCGCCGATTTCCCGCCCGAATTTGCCGGGTTCAGTTTCAACGACCGTTTCGGCGATGTCTTTGGCAACCTCTACGCCTTTCAGGGCGACGGCTACAGTCCGCGCGCGCTGCGCGACCTAGCGGAATCAGTGCGGCGCGACGTGCAGCAGCTGGACGACGCCGGCAAGGTCAAGGTCTTTGGCGCGCGCAAGGAGGTGATCTATCTCGATTTCAAGCCGGCCAAGCTGGCCACCCTCGGCCTGACCCAGCGGCAGGTCGAGGCCACCCTCGCCGCGCAGAACGCCATCGTGCCCTCGGGGGTGATCGAGGCCGGCAACGAGCGCGTGGTGGTGCGGGTCGGCGGCCGTTTTCGCAACGCCGCAGACATTGCCGCCGTCAACCTGCATGTCGGCGGCCGCTTTGTGCCGCTTGCCAAGGTGGCCGAGATCCGGCGCGCCTACAAGGACCCGCCAAAAGAGGTCTTCCGCTATGACGGCGCCCCGGCGGTGGGGCTGGCCGTGGGCATGCGCAAGGGCGGCGACATCCTGCGTTTCGGCCGTGCGCTCGACGAACTGCTGGCGCGCGAACGCGCCCGCATGCCGGTGGGCGTGACGATCAGCAAGGTTGCCGATCAGCCGGCGGTGGTGCACGAGGCGGTCGGCCATTTCACCCGCGCCCTGTTCGAGGCGGTCGCCATCGTCATGATCGTCAGCTTCATTTCCGTCGGCCTGCGCGCCGGTCTGGTGGTGGCGCTAGCGGTGCCGCTGGTGCTGGCGATCACCTTTGTCGTCATGAAGGCCACGGGCTTTACCCTGCAGCGGGTGTCGCTGGGGGCGCTGATCATCGCGCTCGGCCTGTTGGTGGACGATGCCATGATCGCGGTCGAATCGATGATCTACCGGCTCGAGCGCGGCGACAACCGGCGCGCCGCCGCATCCTATGCCTGGCGCACCATCGCCTTTCCCATGCTCTCGGGAACGCTGGTCACCGTGTCGGGCTTTATCCCCATAGGGCTGAACAATTCGGCCGCCGGGGAATTCACCTTTTCGCTGTTCGTCGTCATCGCCGTGTCGCTGCTGGTTTCGTGGGGCGTGGCGGTGCTCTACAGCCCGGTGCTGGGCGCCACCATGCTGCCGCGCAGCCTCGCCCATGACGAGGCCCGTCCGGGCCTTGCGCGGCGCCTGTTCCGCGGCGTGCTCCGCCTGGCGATGCGCGCCCGCTGGCTGGTCATCGCGCTCACCCTTGCGGCCTTCGCCGCCTCGATCTGGGGCATGCGCTTTGTCGAGATGCAGTTCTTTCCCAGCTCGGACAGGCCGGAACTGCTGGTCGATTTCACCTTGCCGCAGAACGCCACCATCGCCGCCACCAGGGATGCCGTCTTGCGCATGGAACGGCATCTTGGGGGCCGCCCGGAAGTACGCTACTGGACGAGCTACATCGGCCGCTCGGCGCCGCGCTTTCTGCTGCCGATGGATGTGCACGCGCCCGAGCCGAATTTCGGCGAGATCGTGATCCAGACCCGCGGACTGGCGGCGCGCGAGCGGCTGCGTGTCGAACTCAAGCGTATCGCCGCCGAGGAATTTTCCGGTTTCGACGTGCTGGTCAAGCCGCTGGCGATCGGCCCGCCGGTGGGCCGGCCGGTCGCCTATCGCCTGTCGGGGCCCGACGTCAACACGGTGCGCGACCTGGGCCGGCGGCTCGAGGCGGTGGTTGCCTCGGACAGGCGGCTCGAGGCGATCACGCTCGACTGGAACGCGCCGGCACGGGTCGTGCGCATCGACATCCTGCAGGACAAGGCGCGCAAGCTGGGCCTGTCGTCGCGCGACATCGCCGCCGGGCTGGCGCTGGTCTATGACGGCCAGCGGATGACTCGTCTGCGTGACGGCACCTATCTGATTGACGTGACCGCGCGCGCAGCGCGCAGCGACCGCACCTCGCTCGCCCCGCTCTACAACCTGCAGATCAATACCGGGCGCGGCCTCGGTATTCCGCTTTCCACCGTCGCCACCTTTCATTTTGAAACCGAACAGCCGGTCGTGGTGCAGCGCAACCGCATGCCGACGATCACCGTCAAGGCAGCGATCGCGACCTCGGATGAGGCGGCGACCATCGTCAAGGCGCGGGCGCCGAAAATCGCCGCGTTCCGGCGCAGCCTGCCGCCCGGATACCGGCTGGCGCTGGGCGGCGCGGTCGAGAAAAGCGCCCAGTCGCAGGCGCCCATCGCCGCCGCCGCGCCGCTGATGATCGTGATCATCGTCACCCTGGTGATGATGCAGCTGCAGAGCTTTCGCCTGGCCCTGATTGCGCTTTCGGTGGCCCCGCTCGGCCTTGTCGGCGTGGTCGTGGCGCTGCTGGCGGCCCATGCGCCGCTGGGCTTTGTCGCCATTCTCGGGGTGCTCGCGCTCGGCGGCATCCTCATCCGCAACTCGATCATCCTGATCGACCGTATCGAGGCGCTGAGCGCGCGCGAGATGGACGGCTGGCAGGCCGTGTTCGAGGCCACCGACAGCCGCGCCCGCCCGATCTTTCTGACCGCGGCCGCCGCCAGCCTGGCCCTGATCCCCATATCATGGCAGGTGTTCTGGGGGCCGATGGCCTATGCGCTGATGGGCGGCATCATCGCCGGAACCGTGATCACGCTGCTCTTCGTGCCGGCGCTCTACCTCGTCATCTTTCGCGTCCCGCGCCCGCGAAAACCGGCCAAGGCGGGCGATCGGACGAAGGTATCGTAAACCCATGCCGTGCCGGACACGATCTCGAAGATCAGACGCGAGGCGGGCGAGGCGCCGTTCTCCCCACGGACGATCCCCAATCCATCGCTTGAGACGCACTCAAAGTTCCTGCAACAAAGATGCTGGCATGATGCGATTCTTGCGATAAGTCGCCCAATAAGAGTGACCCACAAATCAGGCAGTAAGGGAACCCTGCCGGTTCAAACTTTTTCTCGACCCGGTTGAGGTATACAGGCCCAGTATATTGGCGTTTGGATTTACCCCTTGCCGGCCCGGCGCAGGATCTTGTCAAGCAGCTTTCCACGTTTCGACGGACCGGCCGCCTTTTCCAGCTTGCGATAATGAGTGGCGGGGTCATAGGTCTTGATACCAAGACCAAGGTGACGCGCCGTCAGAAGGCCCATCGAAGACAACAGGCTGTATGCGGCGATTTCCTCGTCATGGCGGGCGCTCGCGAGATTTGTCTGCGCCTGGAAAAGAACCTTTTCTGCGTCCAGAACATCCAGCGCCGTGCGGCTGCCAAGGCTGGCCTCATCACGGATACCATTCAGCGCGACACGCGCAGATTCGACTTCCTTGCGCCGGGCGGTAATGGTTGCCCGCGCAATCGCCAGCTGTGCCCAGGCCCGATTGACGCCCTGGGAAACAAGCTGGCCAGCGCGTTGCAGATCAAATCGCGCCTTCTGCGCCAGCGCCTGCGCCTTGCGCACGGCCGACGTCAGGCTGCCACCCTGATAGATCGGAACAGATCCAACGATCGACACGGTGGCCGTGTCCCCCGTCACGGCATTGGCGTTGATGCCAAGGTTTCCCTGCAGCATGACCCGCGGCTTCATGGCCGCCCGGGCGCGCGCCACGTTGAGATCGGCGATTTTCACCAGTGCCTGCGCCCTGCGAATGGCGGGGTGCCGTTTCAGCGCAAGTGCACGCGCAGCGGCTTCGGTTTTGGGCAGCTTGGGCAGTGGCGGCGGCGGCGCCAATCTGCCCGGATACTTCCCAACCGCCACATGATAGGCCTCGCGCGAAATTTCCAGGGTTCCCTGCCGTAACGCGACAATGCTCTGGGCAAGCGCCAGGCGGGCCTCTACCTGACTGACATCCGTGCGCCGGACTTCGCCAACCTGAAAACGGTCCCTTGTTGCCTTGACCTGTTGCGCGGCAACCTCAAGGCTGGTGCGGGCGACTTCCAGCAGCTTTTCGTCGCGGCGCATGTCCATATAGGCGGTGATGGCGGCCAGCAGCACGGACTGTTCGGTTTCAACCAATGTCTCGCGCCCCACCGTGACACCGGCCTTGGCCGAACGGATCGCCAGATCGGTCATTCCGCCATCCCACAATGTCAGGCTGGCGGCCAGGCTGAGCGTGGCAAACTGGGTGTCGCTATTGAACGCGAACAAATGGTTGATGCCAGCCGAAGCCTGCGCGCTGAGCGTCGGGCGCCGCGCTGCCCAGGCCTTGGCCACATCCTCGTCGGTGCCGCGCAGATTTGCCCGCTGCGCCTTGATCTGAGGACTTCTGCGATATGCGGAAATCAGGGCGCTTGTCAGGTTCTCGGCCGCAGGCATGGTGGGAAACGCAGTGCTGCCGAAAATCAGGACAGCAATCAAAAGGCCCAGCTTCAGCAAGGGGGGCAGATTGCCCGAAAGTGTGAACCGGCATGCATGTTTGGATGCCCCCGTCGATGCAAGGCTTTTTTGACCTGTCTCGGGGTGTGATCGGGTGCGGTCATGTTTCAGGCCTCTCAGGTGCAGCTATTATGTGCCGCGGGCCGGTATGGTGATGCGCGG
>JASBSZ010000016.1 GCA_030148665.1 Alphaproteobacteria bacterium | reverse complement strand
CGCTGGCCTACAGGCTGGAGAACCTGCTGCCCATACCAGGCACGGATCTGCGCTTTGGCGTGGATGCGATATTGGGGTTGGTTCCGGTGGTGGGCGACGTCGTGGCGGTGATCCCGGGCGCCTATATCATGGTCAGGGCTCATGGCATGGGGGCCCCGCGCCGGTTGCTGATCCGCATGGGGCTGAACCTGGCCGTGGACGTGGTGATCGGCCTAGTCCCCGCGATCGGTGATCTGTTCGACCTAGCCTGGAACGCGAACACGCGCCACGTGGCGCTCCTGCGCCGTCACCTTGAAACGCAAACCGCCCACGCCGAATGGGCGCGGGCGGCGGTAGCTTTCGATCCGGCCTCCGTTCAGGACGCCGAAGGGGCGGTTTAGCCCACCAGCTCGAGGCCGGAGAAGAAGAATGCGATTTCCACGGCGGCGGTCTCCGGGGCATCCGAACCGTGCACCGAGTTCTCACCGATCGACAGGGCAAACTCCTTGCGGATGGTGCCTTCGGCGGCCTCGGCCGGGTTGGTGGCGCCCATCACTTCGCGGTTTTTCGCAATCGCATCTTCGCCTTCCAGAACCTGCACGACGATCGGGCCCGAGGACATGAATTCGCACAGCTCGTCATAGAAGGGGCGTTCCTTGTGGACAGCGTAGAAGACGCCGGCCTGTTCCTTGGTGATGTGGATGCGTTTCTGCGCGATGATGCGCAGGCCGGCGGCCTCGAGCTTGGCGTTGATGGCGCCGGTCAGGTTGCGTTTGGTCGCGTCCGGCTTGATGATCGAAAAGGTGCGTTGGATCGCCATGTGGGTCATCCTTTCAGGGCTGTCTGGCAGACCGCGATACGGCCCGTCCGTGGGTGCGAATTGCGCACCCGTTATCACGCCGCCCCGCGCTTGAAAAGCGTTGAGTTACCCCAATTCGACCGATTGACAGGCGGGGCAAGGGTGGCGCAAATGCGCCATGCTCAGGATCGACGACATCAGCTTTTCCATTCAAGGGCGCCTTTTGTTCGAAAACACCGGCGTGATCATCCCGAAAGGCCACAAGGTCGGCCTTGTCGGGCGCAATGGCACCGGCAAGACAACCCTGTTCCGCCTGATCCGCGGCGAGCTGGAGCCCGAAGGCGGCAGCATCACCGTGCCGCGGGGCGCGCGCATCGGCGGGGTCGCGCAGGAGGCCCCCGCCAGCGATGACTCGCTGCTCGATACCGTGCTGGCGGCCGATACCGAACGCGCGGCCCTGCTGCGCGAGGCCGACCGCACGCAGGATGCCGGCCGCATTGCCGATATCCACACCCGTCTTGGCGATATCGACGCCTGGTCGGCCGAGGCCCGCGCCGCCACCATCCTGGCCGGTCTGGGCTTTGACAGCGACGCCCAGAAACGGCCCTGCGCCGATTTCTCGGGCGGCTGGCGCATGCGGGTGGCGCTGGCGGCGGTGCTGTTTTCGCAGCCCGATATCCTGCTGCTGGACGAGCCGACCAACTATCTTGATCTGGAAGGCACGATCTGGCTGCAAAGCTATCTGGCGCGCTATCCGCATACGGTGCTGGTGATCAGCCATGACCGCGACCTGCTGAACACATCGGTCGGCGCCATCCTGCATCTGGAACACCGCAAGCTGACGCTGTGGACCGGCGGCTATGACCAGTTTGCCCGCCTGCACGCCGAGCGCCGCGCCCAGGCCGAGGCCGAGCAAAAGAAGCAACAGGCCCAGCGCGCCCATCTTCAGGCCTATGTCGACCGCTTTCGCTACAAGGCCAGCAAGGCCAAACAGGCGCAAAGCCGCCTCAAGATGATCGAGCGGATGGAACCCATCACCCTGCTGCGCGATGCGGCCACGGTGCAGTTCCACTTTCCCTCGCCCGAGGAGCTGTCGCCCCCGATCATCAAGCTCGAGGATGTCACCGTCGGCTATGACGGCCAGCCAGTGCTGACAGGGCTGAACCTGCGGATCGACCAGGACGACCGCATCGCCCTGCTGGGCGCCAATGGCGAGGGCAAGTCGACGCTGTCGAAACTGCTGGCCGGGCGGCTGACGCCGATCTCGGGGCAGATCCATGCGTCCAGCAAGCTGCGCATCGGCTATTTCGCCCAGCATCAGGTGGACGAGCTGTATCTTGACGAAACCCCGCTGCAACATCTGCGCCGCCTGCGCCCCGACGAGGTGCCCGCAAAGCTGCGCGCGCGCCTTGCCGCCGGGGGGCTGGGCGCCGAGCAGGCCGAAACCGTGGTGGGCAAGCTGTCGGGCGGGCAGAAATCGCGCCTGTCGCTGCTGCTGGCAACGCTCGATGCGCCGCATATCCTGATTCTGGACGAACCCACCAACCACCTGGATATCGAAAGTCGCGAGGCCCTTGTGCGCGCGTTGAACGACTATGCCGGCGCGGTGATCCTGGTCAGCCATGACGCCCATCTGGTGACGATGGTCGCCGACCGTCTGTGGCTGGTGCGCGCAGGCCGGGTGCGCCCCTTTGACGACGACATGGAGGCCTATCGCAAGCTGCTGCTTTCCGAACGCCGGACCGACACGGGCGGACGCGCAAACAAGCCGGCCACCCCTGCCCGCCCCAGACGCAGCGCGGCGGAAATCCGTCGGATCACGGCGCCTCTGCTGGCCGAGGTCTCGAAATGCGAGGCCCGGATCACCAGATTGGAAGAGATGCGCAGGAAACTGGACGCCCGCCTTGCCGATCCCGACACCTATGACAGGGCCGGACCTGACGGGCTGAAGGCGTTGCAGGCCAAGGATGCCGAGCTGAACGCGGCGCTTGCGCGGGCCGAGGAATTGTGGATGGCGGCTGCCGAGCGTCTGGAAGCCGCCCGAAAGGAGCTGAACGGTGAACGGTGACACGATCGGACAGCTGATCTATCTGGTCCTGCTGTTGCTGTTTGTCGGTGGCTGGTTCTTTGCCCGCAACCGCAATCGGCTGAACCGGACATTGCAGCAGGCGGTGCTGTGGGTGTTCCTGTTTGCCGGCATGATCGTGATCTATGGCATGCGCGACCAGTTGCGCCAGCAGCTGTTGCCGCGATCGAGCGTCTCTGTGCAGGGCGACAACATCATCCTGACCCGCGCCGCCGATCGCCATTTCTATGTGACCATGAAACTGAACGGCGTGCCGGTGCGCTTTGTCGTCGATACCGGGGCGACCAACATGGTGCTCAGCCGTCAGGACGCGCGGCGTATCGGGATCGATCCCGATGGGCTGATCTACTATTCCACCGCCCAGACGGCCAATGGTACGGTGCGCACCGCGCGTGTCAGGATCAAGACGGTCGAGCTGGCCGGCAAGACCGACCGCAACGTCACCGCCTGGGTCAATGACGGGCAGATGGACGGGTCATTGCTGGGGATGAGCTATCTCTCGCGCTTTTCGACGATCGAAATCTCGGGCGACCGCATGATCCTCAGGAGATGACCGCAGGCCACCCCCCCTGCCCGCCTGTGCCCGCCCGTGCAGGCACTAACCCTCGATCACGTCGAAACGGGCGACGCGGCCCATGACCTCGCGGATGCGGTTCAAGAGGCACAGCCGGTTGCGCCGCACGATGGCGTTGTCGGTATTCACCTGAACGGATTCGAAAAACGCGTCGATCGGCGCGCGCAGGGCGGCCATGGCCGACATGGCGGCGGCGAAATCCTCGGCCTCGAGCGCAGGAAGGATGGTGGCCTCGGCATTGTCGAGCGCGGCGAACAGGGCGCGTTCGCTGTCATCGACGGCGTATTTCACATCCGGCGCGCCCTCGTAGGAAACACCGTCCTTTTCCTCGGCCTGGCGCAGGATGTTGTTGGCGCGGCGAAAGCCCTGCAACAGGTTTTCACCATCGTCGGTTTTCAGGAATTCCCCCAGCGCCTCGGCCCGTTTGACAAGCAGCACGAGGTCGTCATTGCCGGGCATGGCAAGGCAGGCGTCGATCACGTCATGCCGGATGCCACGCGCGCGCAGGTGAACCTTGAGGCGGTCGTGGAAGAAGGAAAGGAGGTTATCCGACCTGTCTTGCACGGCCTCCTTCCGCTCCTCGTCATTCATACTCCTGAATTCATCTTCAGCGGCCGCGCGTATCTCGACAGCGCGCTGAATGGCACTGTCGAACAGATCGCGAATGGACAGTCGCAGATCATTTTCAAGAACAATCCGAATGGCGCCCAGACAGGCGCGCCGCAACGCGAATGGATCTTTCGACCCGGTCGGTTTTTCATCAAAACCCCAGAACGACCCCAACGAAAACCCCTTGTCGGCCAAAGCGACGCAAATCGAAACAGGTCGCACGGGAACGGAATCCTCCGGTCCAAGGGGACGATAATGCTCCTCTGCCGCATATGCGATATCGGGGCTCTTGCCGGCTGCCAAAAGATAATAGCGCCCCATGACCCCCTGGAGTTCAGGAAATTCATAGACCATTTCTGACGACAGGTCTGCCTTGGCCATTTCGGCAGCATATTCGACATCACCCTGGCTGAGATCGGGGAACAACTCGTGCGCCAGAATCCGCGCGATCTTCCTGATCTGGGTGATACGCGCGCCCTGTGAACCAATCCTGTTGTGGAAAGTCACGTTTTCGAGCTTGCGAGTCCACTCGGAGATATCCGTTTTGGCAATGCGCAGGTCGTTTTCCCAAAAGAATTTCGCATCCGACAGGCGCGCGAACAGCACCTTCTGGTTGCCTGCCAGAATGGCCGCGCCATGATCGGCGGTTTCGCGGTTGGCAACGGTGATGAATTTCTCGATCCGCCCCGACGACGGGTTGCGCACCGAAAAGAATTTCTGGTGCTCGCGCATCGAGGTCTGCAGCACCTCGGGCGGCAGGTCCAGAAAATCGGGCGCGATATCGCCCATCAGCACCACGGGCCATTCGACCAGCCCGGCCAGCTCGGCCAGCAGGCCCTTGTCCTGAACCAGCTCCATGTTCTGCGCAAAGGCCAGATTGGCGGCTTGCGAAGAAATGTGATCACGCCGCTCTTCGGCGTCGAGCATGACAAAGCGTTCTCTCAGCTTTGCCGCGTAATCATCGAAAGACACGACAGAAAAGCGCCCCGGCGCCATGAAGCGATGGCCCTCGGTCGTGTTGCCACAGGGGATGCCGTCTATGTCGATGGCAACGGGGCTGGCGCCCTCTTCGCCCACCAGAATGCACAGGATCGAATGCAGCGGCCGCACCCAGCGCAGGCTGCCACTGCCCCAGCGCATGGATTTGGGCCAGGGGAAATTGCGGATCGCTTTTGTGATCACATCTGCGGCAACCTCGCCCGCCGCGCGGCCGGGGCGTTCGATCACGGCGAAATAGACCTGCCCCTTCTTGTCGTCGCGCACTTCCAGCTGATCGCGCGTCAGCCCGACACCGCGCAGGAACCCCTCGACCGCCTTGTCGGGGGCGCCCACGCGCGGGCCGCGGCGTTCCTCGCGCAGATCGGGGGCCTTGGCGGGCAGCCCGGTCAGCGACAGGCACAGCCGGCGCGGGGTGACATGGGCGGTCGCGCTTTCATAGGTGATGCCGGCCTCGACCAGGCCGTCGGTGACAAGACGTTTCAGGTCATCGGCCGCGCGCGCCTGCATGCGGGCGGGGATTTCTTCCGAGAACAGTTCCAGCAGCAAATCGGCCATGTCTATTGATCCGCGTATTTTTCGTTGAACTGGTTCCAGGCATAGGCACGCCCGTTACCATAGATGGCGACCACCCGGTCAACCCCGTCGAAAATGTTGCGCCTGCCCAGCAGGGCCACGGCCTTGCCCGAGGCCAGATCGCGCGTGATCTGCGCATAGTCGAAACAGTCGAACCACGACGGCGCCTTGAGCGGGGTCGCCCGCCGGTACGGTGCGAAACGCCGTGCCAGCCCGGCCGCGCCCTGATCGAGCTTGAAACAGGCCCGGAACTTGAGCGGGCTGGACGTGCCGGTCAGCAGGCGCGTATCGCGCGCAGGCAGCGCAACCGGCGCGCTGCCGTCGCGCGGGGTCAGACGGATGGCAAAGTCGCGCGGGCTGGATTCGCTGTAATAGGCATAGTTCTGCGTGTACCACAGCGCCACGCCGAACAATGCGGCAAAGATCAGCAGCGCGCTCATGGCGTGGCTGCCCTTCATGCTGCGGCCTCGTCCGCGCCACCGGCGGCGGTCTGCACAAAGGCATCGGCACAGGCCCTGGCCAGCGCCCGCACGCGCCCGATATAGGCCTGACGCTCGGTCACCGAGATGACGCCGCGCGCATCCAGCAGGTTGAAGATATGGCTGGCCTTGATGCACTGGTCATAGGCCGGCTGGGCCATGACGATATGCTTGCCGGTCTTGGGGTCCAGCACCGGATGCGAAAGAATCCTGCGGCACTCGGCCTCGGCGTCCTCGAAATGGCGCAGCAGGGTATCGGTATCGGCGATGTCGAAATTGTAGCGCGAATATTCCTCTTCCGCCTGGCGGAACACGTCGCCATAGCTCAGCGCGATCGGCGCATCCGGGGCGTTATAGGGCATGTCCATGACGTGATCGATGCCCAGCACATACATGGCCAGACGTTCCAGCCCGTAGGTCAGCTCGCCGCTGACGGGGTGGCAGTCATGGCCGCCGACCTGCTGAAAATAGGTGAACTGGGAAACCTCCATCCCGTCGCACCAGACCTCCCATCCCAGGCCCCAGGCGCCGAGCGTCGGGCTTTCCCAGTCATCCTCGACAAAGCGGATGTCGTGCAGCTCCATGTCGATGCCGATGGCCTCGAGACTGCCGAGATACAGATCCTGCAGATCGGGCGGGCTGGGTTTGATCAGCACCTGAAACTGATAGTAATGCTGCAGGCGGTTGGGGTTTTCCCCATAGCGCCCGTCGGTGGGCCGGCGCGAGGGCTGCACATAGGAGGCCGCCCAGGGTTTCGGCCCCAACGAGCGCAGCGTGGTCGCCGGGTGAAATGTGCCCGCGCCCACCTCCATGTCATAGGGCTGCATCACCGCACAGCCCTGCGCGGCCCAATAGGCCTGAAGCCGAAGGATCACATCCTGAAAGCAACGGGGGGCGCCTGAATCCGACCCTGAACCTGACATAGCCTTGCATTCCTTGTTCTGCCGCCCAGCCGGTGGCGGCGCGCCTCTCAATAGGCAAGGCGCAGGCGGGGGTCAATTGCCCTTTGATCCAATTGCGGGGGTGCAATTGTCGCTGCATTTGCTAATCTTGCGATCAGAGCCAGATATATCGAGTCAATTTCAAGAGGCCGGGCGTGACAGGAACCCAGACGACAACCCGCAGGATCCAGCATTCCCGTACCCTCGCTTTCCGGCTGTTGACCTTTCTCATCCTCGGCTTGCTGACGGCATACCGGCCGGCGGCATCCCTGGCCCAGAGCCTGCCCGAGGTCTGGATACAGGTCGAATCCAAGAAGGACATCCTGGACGCCCGCGATCGTGCGCAGTTCTTTGCCCGCAGCTTTCCCGACACCCATGCCTTCGTGACCACGACCGGCTGGTATGCAATCGCCATCGGCCCCCTGCCCCGCGATGTGGCGCGACGTCAGCTGGCGCGCCTGCGGGCCGACGGGCGCATCCCGCGCGACAGCTTTGTCAGCGACGGCCGGACATATCTCAGCCAGTTCTGGCCGCTGAGCGCGAATAACACGCCGCGCGATGACCAGGCGATGCCCCCCGTCCCCCCGCAGGAGGCCGGCCCGGTGACTGCGCCGACCGCCGGATCCTCGGCCGCCGGCGCGGCTGCGGACAGCACCGCCGAAGCGCCCGCAACCAGACCCGAACCCGAACCCGCAGCCACGGCAACGACGGCAGAGACAACAGCACCGCCCGCGAAAACCGCGCAACAGACGGCGCAACCCGCCGCGCCGGCGGCCGCGGGCCCGATCCGCGACCCGAACCCCGCCGCGACGCGCCGTTTCGAACGCAGCCTGCCGCGCGAACGCAAGAAGGCGATCCAGACCTGGCTGACATGGACGGGGGATTACGATTCGACGATCGACGGCGCCTTTGGCCGGGGCACGCGGCGCGCCATCCGCGCGTTCCAGAAACGCGAGGGCTTTCAGGCGACCGGCTATCTGACACGGGACCAGCTGGCACTGCTGGAAAAACGTTATGGCGAGATCACCGCCAGGCTGGGCGTCAGGGAGATGCGCAATCTCGACGCCGGGATCGCGATGCCCTTTCCGTCGAAACTGGTCACCTTCGACCGGTTCGAGCCGCCCTTTGTCCATTACCGCCCGCTGAACGACAGCGGCGTGCGGATGATGCTGATCAGCCAGAAGGGCGACAGCACCACGCTCAGGGGGCTGTACGACCTGATGGAAACCCTCGACACCGTTCCGCCCGAGGGATATCGCAAGATCCGGCGCAGGTGGTTCGTGCTGACGGGGCGCAACGATCGGATCGTCTCGTACAGCTATGCCCGGCTGAGCAAGGGCATGATCAAGGGGTTCTCGCTGGTCTGGCCCGTGGCGCTGGATGCGCAGATCCAGCCGCTGGTCAGCGCGATGTATGACGGGTTCACGCCGCTCGACGACCATGTGCTGGATGAAAATCTGGGGCGTGACAAGACCACCGAAAAGGCCGTTTCGGCCGGCAGCGACCTTGACGTGAAACAGCCCGACCGCGCCGCGACTGCCTTTGTCGTCAATGCCGACGGGGTGCTGCTGACCAACGTCGCCAATGTCGATGGCTGCGCGCGCCTGACGATCAATGACGGGATCGAGGTCGGCATGCTGTTCGAAAACCGCTCGGACGAGCTGGCGATTCTCAAGCCGATCGACCCGTTCCGCCCCGCATCCTATGCGCTGTTTTCGGATCTCGCGCCGAAACTGGGCGACAAGGTCACGATTTCGGGCTTTTCCTTTCCCGACGTGATGGATGCGGCGGTGCTGAATTACGGCACCATCACCGATCTGCGCGGCGCGGGCGGCGAACAGGACCGGCTGCGCGTATCGGCATTTCTCGAACGCGGAGATGTGGGCGGGCCGGTGCTGGACGGGCGTGGCGCCGTCGTCGGGTTGAGCCTGCAAAAGCCGGGCATCGACAGCAACCTGCCGGAATATGTGAACTTTGCGCTGGATGCCGGCACGATCACCGCCACGCTGAGCGATCAGGAAATCACCTTTGGCATCGCCCGCAGCCGGCAGGCGGCCGATCCGGTCGATCTGGCGGCGATGGCCGCGGATTTCACCGTCAAGCTGTCCTGCTGGAAGCAATAGCGCGCCGGAGCGCAGACACGCCCTTCAGCCGGGGCCAGTTCGGGGATCGGCCGTTGCGGCGTCGTCATCGGCTGCGGTGGTGCGCGCCGCCGACCTCTGCTCGATCCGGCGAATGTTCTTGAGCATGGTCGCCAGCGTGATCGCCCCCAGCGTGGCCTTGGCGATATCGTCGATTTCGGCCAGCACCTGACACAGCGCCTTTTCGGCCGCCGGCGTGGCCAGGTCCAGCGGCTCGCAGGCGGGCGAGACGTCCTCGAACAGGCCGATCACATCCAGCAGCGTCACCCGACGGGCATTGCCGCTGAAACTGTAGCCGCCGCCCACGCCCCGGATCGAACGCACCAGACCGGCGCGCCCCAGCGTGTGCATGACCTTGGCCAGGTGATGGGACGACACCCCGTATTTTTCGCCGATTTCCGAGACCGAAACCTGCCGCTCGGGGTCCGAGGCCAGCTCCAACAGGGCAAAGATTGCCAGACGGCTGGATTTCTGCACGACTCAAACCTTCCTTGTGCGAAAAGCGCCGGGATCAGTCATCCAGACTCTTTTCCAGTTGAATATACGGCCCGGCAACCATGCCTTCCGAGCGAAAGAAAGCCATGTGCAGCTGGTTGTCGCGGGCAACCATGGTGCGCATGGTGCGGATGCCTGCCGCACGGAAACGGGCGGAAATGTCGTCAAACAGACGCTCGCCGATCCCCAGAAGGCGGGTTTCCGGTTCGACCGAAAAGGCAAAGACCCAGCCGCAAGGCTCGGACCCGAACTCCCATCCGCGGACCTCGCCGATGATGAAACCCAGCAATTTCGGGGTGGCATCCGCCGCCGTGTCGGCAGGGGACTCGGCCACCAAGAAAAAGCGCTCGTCCAGACGGCGTGTAGCGTAACGATCGAAAATGTCCTGCCAGTAGTCGGGTTTGGCAAGCCCGGTCACCCTGGCGTCGAGCGCGGTCACCCGGTCGAGATCGTCAAAGACGGCGCGACGGATCGATATCTGCTGTCCGAGCGCGCCTGCGGTCTGACTGTCCGCCATGCCTTGCCCTTCCGTTTCCTGCCATTTCCTGCCCGGCTGCCGCGCGTCCCCCAAAGGGCCGCCGGCGCCTGTACCTGATGCCGAAATTACCGCACTTTACCGTGATATTGCAACCATTCGTCGAAACCGGGTCTGAAATACCGGAATAGCACCCTTCCCGCAGCACGGTCGAACAGACGCGCACGCCGTCAGCACCAGCCACCCCTTTCCCGCCTCCCTTTCTTCTTTGCGCCAAATACTCCGGGGGAGTCGCGCCAGCGACGGGGGCAGCGCCCCCGCAAGCCCCGCGCAACACGCAAGACGGCGGCGATGGCGCGCGCCGCACCACGCCCGCGCCCGGCGGTAACACCGGTCAGCGCCGCCCTGTCAGCGCGGTTTGCGCGGCCAGTCAAGTTTGCGATAGAACCGCTTGTTTTCCCGCAGAAAATCGCGAATGAAGCGGGCCAGGCCACCGACCTCACGCCCCTTGAGGAAAAGAAATCCCACCAGGGCGCCGACAGTCGCCCCGATGACATCGACGATCAGGTCGCCCATGGTATCCATCAGGCCCGATTTCTGCATGTTGGTGCCGAATGTCTGATCCATGGTGAACTCGAATATCTCCCATAATGCGCCGATCGTCACTGCAAAACAGAACGACATGAAGGCGACGAATATCGGCGGTGCCGCGTAACGATCGCCCTCGAACACCATGAAAACGAAAAGGAATCCGACCAGACCGAAACCCAGCGACGACGCCCCGTGCAAGGCGATATCCCACCACCAGTAGCGATCGTAGAAATCGAAATGCTCGCCAAAGATGATCGCGGCGATGACAAAGATCGCGATGAAGGCGGTGAAACTGTTCGGCAGGTGAATGGCAAAGCGACGGGCAAAGAACACCGGCAACAGCGCCAGCACCAGCGTGGCCAGCGACACGAAGGCCAGCGACCAGTGCCCCAGCACCAGTGCGACCGCCGTTGCCAGAACCAGACCCAGCCAGATGATCCGGGTCAGCCTGAAATGCCATGCCGCCTTCATGGGATCCAACCTTTCGCAGAAAAGCCTTGTTTCCCATATAGGAATCGAGGAACCGCTTGCAAAGGGATTTCCCATGATCCGGGTGGCCAGCTACAACATCCGCAAATGCGTCGGGCTGGACCGTCGGCGCAACCCGGCCCGTATTCTCAGGGTCATCGGCGCGCTCGACGCCGATATCATTGCCCTGCAAGAGGCCGACCGCCGCCTGGGCCCGCGCCCCGCAGCCCTGCCCCGGCAGATGATCGAGGCCCTTGGCACGCATGACGTCGTGCCGCTGGGGGCGAACCCGGTCAGCCTGGGCTGGCACGGCAACGCCATCCTGCTGAGGCGCGGGCTGAGCGCAGGCGGCATCCAGCGCATCGCCCTGCCGGGGCTCGAGCCGCGGGGCGCGGTGCTGGTCGAGGTGCGCCTGCCGGGGCAAGGCACGCGCATCAACGTGGTAGGGGTGCATCTCGGGCTGTTGCGGCGCAACCGGCGCGCCCAGCTTGCGCGCCTGTGTGCCCTGCTGGATCACCTGCGCCACCTGCCGACGATCGTCATGGGTGATTTCAACGAATGGTCTCAGGCCCGCGCACTGGCGCCTCTCGACCGGCGATTCGACATCATCGCGCCGGGGCACAGCTTTCATTCCGCCCGTCCGCTGGCGATGCTCGACCGTATCGCCATCGATCCGGTCTTTCACCTCCATGACAGCGGCGTGCTGAACGAGGGCGAGGCGCGCCATGCCTCGGACCACCTGCCAATCTGGGCCGATCTGGGCTGGGCCGATCCGGGCCGGCGCTGATCGGGCCGGGGCTGATCGGGCGCCGATCGCGAAACCCGCGGCCGGGCCTGACAACCGGGCCTGACAACCGGGCCGCAGGCGGCACGGGAAACGGGATCCGCCCCGATCGGCCCTGCTCAGGGTCGGCGGCCGGGTCTTTTCAATTGCCTTCCAGCCGCGTAAAGCTGATCGACACGAAGGAAAAAGGGCAGGCGAGCCGATGGCAAACTCGATCCTCAAGCGTTGCAAGACCCGCGGGCTGCGCATGACCGGACAGCGTCAGGTGATCGCGCGCGTTCTCGAGGATGCCGACGATCACCCCGATGCCGAGGAAATCTATGCCCGCGCCAGCCGGATCGACGCGGCCATTTCGCTGGCCACCGTCTATCGCACCGTGCGCCTGTTCGAAGAGGTCGGACTGATCAACCGCCTCGATTTCGGCGACGGCCGCGCCCGTTACGAGGATGCCGAGCGCGCCCATCACGACCATCTGTTCGACATGAAGAACGGCCGCGTGATCGAATTTGTCGATCCCGAGATCGAGCGCCTTCAGGAAAAGATCGCGCGCAAGCTGGGCTATCGCCTGCTGGGCCACAAGATGGACCTTTTTGCCGAGCCGCTGGACGGCAAGCCCCTTGACAGGGACGACAACGACTGATCTGTCGGTCCGGGTGCGAAATATTCGCACCACCCCCTTCCTTCGACTTTGGATTCGACATCATGGAAAACGTGCGGGGCATCCTGCTCATGGTGGCCTCGATGGCCTTTTTCGCGACCGCCGACATGTTCATCAAGCAGGTCTCGACGCGCATTCCCGTGGGCGAGATCCTGCTGTTCACAGGCCTTGGCGGCGCGACGATCTTTGCCTTGTGGGCGCGGCGTGCCGGCCAGGCGGTGATCGGGCGCGATTTCCTGTCGCCCCTGATCCTGCTGCGCAATGCCGGCGAGATGCTGGGCACCTTCGGTTTCGTCACCGCGCTGGCGCTGACGCCGCTGTCCAGCGCCTCGGCCATCTTTCAGGCAACGCCGCTGGCGGTAACCCTGGGGGCGGCCCTGTTCATGGGCGAGACCGTCGGCTGGCGCCGCTGGAGCGCGATCATCGTCGGCTTTGCCGGGGTCCTTATGATCGTCCGGCCGGGGCTGGAGGGTTTCCAGCCGGCCTCGCTCTATGCCGTTCTTGCCGTGGTCGCGCTGGCGGTGCGCGATCTGGCCACCCGAGCCGCGCCAAGGGGCGTGTCATCGATCCGGCTGGGCACCTACGGCTTTGGGGTTCTGGTCCTGTCGGGGGCGGTGCTGCTGGCGCTCGACGGCCCCGCCCTGCGCCCCGACGCGGCCGAGACGGCCGCCATGGCGGCCGCCATGCTGCTGGATGTGGCCGGTTACTATGCGTTGACCCTGGCCATGCGAATGGGTGATGTTTCGGTCATCACCCCCTTTCGCTATGTCCGCATCCTGTTTGCGCTGCTGTTCGGCATTTTCGTCTTTTCCGAGCGCCCCGACATGCCGATGCTGGCCGGCACGGCGATCATCATTGCCTCGGGGCTGTACACATTTGCGCGCGAGCACCGTGCAAATGCCCGCGCGCGCAGACAGCGCGCCGGGGCCTGATATACCGGGGCCTGATATCCTTTCAGGCAACTGCCCTGCCCCCTTTTGTCCAGGGCAATCGCCTGAAACCCTCTTGTCGCTGTCCAGCGCCGTGCAGCGGCCCCGACTGCCAACTGCCGGGGCGCTTGCGGCCCGGCATGCGCCCGCCCGCCCCCTCGGCGGGCGCATCCGCGCCCACCCGGGCGGCCGCATGCCTTGCTTTCATCCGGCTTTACCCCATCTGGACCCCATCAAGCGATTGCCCTGCCCCCTTTTGTCCCGCCCCCTTTCATCCCGACGCTCTTGGGGGTAAAGGATGCGCGACTCCTTATCGGCAATCATTCCTGCAAGAAAAAGGCACGCGCCATGAGCACCATCATCGACATTTTCGCCCGTGAAATCCTCGACAGCCGCGGCAACCCCACGGTCGAGGTCGATGTCACTCTGGAAGACGGCACCCTGGGCCGCGCGGCGGTGCCTTCGGGCGCATCCACCGGCGCGCACGAGGCCGTCGAGCTGCGCGATGGCGACAAGGGGCGCTATGGCGGCAAGGGTGTGCTGCGGGCGGTCGAGGCCGTCAATGGCGAGATCGCCGAGGCCCTTCTGGGCGTGGACGCGACCCAGCAGGTCGATATCGACGCCGCCATGATCGAGCTCGACGGCACCCCCAACAAGGGCCGGCTTGGCGCCAATGCCATTCTGGGCGTGTCGCTGGCGGTGGCCAAGGCGGCGGCCGATTTCACGGCGCAGCCGCTCTATCGCTATGTCGGTGGCACGGCGGCCCGTGTTCTGCCAGTGCCGATGATGAACATCATCAATGGCGGCGCCCATGGCGACAACCCGATCGACATTCAGGAATTCATGATCATGCCGGTTGCCGCCGACACCGTGCGCGAGGCTGTCCGCATGGGGGCCGAGGTATTCCACACCCTGAAGAAAGAGCTTGCTGCAGCGGGCTATAATACCTCGGTCGGCGACGAGGGCGGCTTTGCCCCGGCGCTGAATTCCACCCGGGACGCGCTGGATTTCATCCTGAAGTCGATCGAAAAGGCGGGCTATCGCCCCGGCGAGGACATCTGTCTGGCGCTGGATTGCGCGTCGTCGGAATATTTCGAGGATGGCAAGTACCACCTGAAGGGCGAGGGCAAGGTGCTGAGCGCCGACGACAACATCGCGTATCTGTCGGCGCTGGTGCGCGACTATCCCATCATCTCGATCGAGGACGGCATGGCCGAGGATGACTGGGAAGGCTGGGCCGCGCTGACCGCGGCGCTCGGCGACAAGGTGCAGCTGGTGGGCGACGACAATTTCGTGACCAACCCCGAGCGCCTGGCCGACGGGATCGAACGCGGCTGCGCCAATTCGCTCTTGGTCAAGGTCAACCAGATCGGCACGCTGACCGAAACGCTGAACGCCGTCGATATGGCCCACCGCGCCAATTACACCTGTGTGATGAGCCACCGTTCCGGCGAAACCGAGGACGCCACCATCGCCGATCTGGCGGTGGCCACCAATTGCGGGCAGATCAAGACGGGATCGCTGTCGCGCTCGGACCGGCTGGCGAAATACAACCAGCTGATCCGCATCGAGGAAGGCCTGGGCGCGGCGGCGGAATATGCCGGGCGCAGCATTCTGAAATAGGCCTGGGGCGTTGGTGGGGGCGCTGCCCCCACACCCCCGGCGTATTTTTGCAAAGAAGAAGGCGGGGTCAGATTTCCGCGATCAGGGCCTCGTCCTGCCGGCCCGTGATGCGGGCGGATATGATCTGGCCGACGGGCTGGTCGGCATTCACGCGCACGGGGGCGAACCCCTCGGTACGGCCCAGGCGCGGGCTTTCCATGAGGATGCGGTGGCGCGCACCGATCTGAGATGAGAGATGGGCCTGCACGCGATCCGCACCGGCCGCACGCAGGCGGGCAGCGCGGTCGCGGATCACCGCCTTGTCGATTTGCGGCATGCGCGCGGCTGGCGTGCCTGCGCGGGCGGAATAGGGAAACACGTGCAGCCAGGTCAGGCCGCATTCCTCGACCAGCCTCAGCGAGTTTTCGAACATCTCTTCGGTTTCGGTGGGAAAGCCCGCGATGATGTCGGCACCGAAGGTGATTTCGGGGCGCGTCGCGCGAATGGCTTCGCAAAAGGCGATGGCGTCCTCGCGCGTGTGGCGACGTTTCATGCGTTTCAGGATCATGTTGTCGCCGGCCTGCAGCAACAGGTGCAGGTGGGGCATCAGGCGGGGATGGTGGGAAATGGCCTCGATCAGGGCGGGGTCGGCCTCGATCGAGTCGATCGACGAGATGCGCAGGCGCGGCAGGTCGGGGACGCCGTCGAGGATGCGCGTGACAAGGTCGCCCAGCCGGGGCGAACCATCGAGATCGGCGCCCCAGCTTGTCATGTCGACGCCGGTCAGGACGATCTCGTTGAACCCCTTGTCGCGCAGGCGGCGGACCTGTTCGAGAACGGTGTCGGCGGGAACCGAGCGCGAATTGCCCCGCCCGAAGGGGATGATGCAGAAGGTGCAGCGATGATCGCAGCCATTCTGCACCTGCACATAGGCGCGGGCGCGGGTGCCGAAACCGTCGATCATGGGGCTGGTCGCCGTTTCGGCCGCCATGATGTCGCCGACCTCGACCCGCTCGCCGCGCCCCTCGGCAACGCGGGCCCATGCGGCGGGGTCGAGCTTTTCGCGATTGCCCAGAACGAGATCGACCTCGGCCATGGCGGCGAACTGGTCGGCATTGACCTGGGCGGCGCAGCCGGTGACGACCAGCTTGCGCCCGGGATGGGCGCGTTTCATGCGCCGGATGGTCTGGCGGGCCTGGCGCACGGCCTCGCGCGTGACGGCGCAGCTGTTCAGCACCATGGCCCGTTTCACGCCGGCCTGCGCGGTGAGGTTGCGCATGGCCTCGGTTTCATAGGCATTCAGCCGGCATCCCAGGGTCTCGAAAAGAGGGGCGTCGTCCTTTTCCCTTGCGTCGCTCATTTCAGCCCCGCCAGGCCGGTCATGAATGAATCGCTCAGCACGCCATCGAACACATGCGCAACCGGCCCGGCCAGCCAGGCGCCATCGTCGCGCCAGTCGATTTCCAGAACGCCGCCATCGACATGCACCCGGACATGCCGCCCGGTCAGGGCGCGCCGTGCCGCCGCAACGACCGCCGCACATGAACACGAGCCGCTGGCCAGCGTGACCCCGGCGCCGCGCTCCCAGATTCGCAGGCGGATTTCCCCCCGGTTCAACACCTGGACGAATTCGACATTCGTGCGCGCGGGATACAAGGGGTGATGTTCGTATTGCGCGCCCAGCCTTTCCAGATCGACCAATGCCGCATCATCGACGAAAAAGGTGCAATGCGGATTGCCCATGCCGGTCGCCACCGGATCGCCCTCGATCGGCAGGTGCAGCGTATCGGTTTCGCGGGCCAGAGGGATGTCCTGCCAGTTCAGCTGGGGCGGCCCCATGTTGACGCGATAGATGCCGTCCCCGGCGTTCTCGCATGCCAGCAGGCCGTGATCGGTTTCGAGTGTCAGCCGCGACAGCCCGGTTTCGGCAAACAGCAGGGCGGCAACACAGCGTGTCGCATTGCCACAGGCGGCCGAGAGTGATCCGTCGGCATTCCAGAACTGCAGCCCTGCCGCGGCCCGGTCGCTGTCGAGAATCACCGCCAGCTGATCGAAACCCACGCCGAAATGCCGGTCGGCAACGGCACGCGCCAGCGCCGGTGTCACCGGGTTTGCCTTGCCACGCGCATCGATGATGACGAAATCGTTGCCGAGTCCGTGCATCTTGCGAAAAGGCAGGCCATTTGTCGAAAGCGCATTTTCCATGGGCCGCATATAGCGATTTGCCGCGCGCTTGGCCAGTTTTGTAGCGCGGTCGTGGCAGAGGCGGTGGGCATGGTCGATTTTCACGCCCTTTTGGCCAATTTTCCCTTGACCAAAATCCCCTGCCCTTATACCTACCGCATCGCGCGTGGGCCCGTAGCTCAGTTGGTAGAGCAACTGACTTTTAATCAGTGGGTCACAGGTTCGAATCCTGTCGGGCTCACCACCTTTACCGGCACTGCGGGGCGTTTTTCTGTGTCTGTTTCCGGCCTGTCATGACCCTGTCGTGACCCCGTCATGGCAGTGTCGCCGATACCCGTCCGACCAAGGGTTACAGCGGCCCGAATATCCCTTATAAGGTGACCAGATGCGGGTGCAGGGTGGTCTCGGCGGTGCGGACATGGCGGAAAGACTGAACGTTCTGGCAATCGTGCAGGCCGGGCGCCTGCAATACGAGGCGGTGCTGATGGCGGCCTCGCTCAGGCGGGCCAGCGGCGACAAGCTGCGCCTGATTCTGGCCGAGCCCCAGCCCGGCCCCCTGTGGCAGCACGATCCGCGGATCAACGATCCCGAATTGCGCGCGCTGCTGATCGAACTGGGGGCCGAGATCCGGCCTTTCGAATCGCGCCATTTCGGCCAGTCCTATCCCCACGGCAACAAGATCGAGGGCCTCGGCGTGCTGGAACCCGGCCAGCCCTTTGTGTTTTTCGACACCGATACCCTGTTTCTGGATGACCTCACGCAGGTGCCGTTCGATTTCTCGCGCCCCTCGGCGTCGATGCGGCGCGAGGGCACATGGCCGGTGATCGAACTCTACGGCCCCGGATATACCGAGACCTGGAAATCGCTCTATGACAGGTTCGGCCTGGATTTCGAAAGCTCGCTGGACCTGTCCCAGCCCGACGAATACTGGGAGCGCTATCTCTATTTCAACGCCGGCTGGTTTTTCGGCGCCGATCCACGGGAATTCGGCCGCCTTTTCACCGAATATGCGCTTGCGATTCGCGACGACCCGCCCGAGGCGCTGATCTGTCAGCCGCTCGACCCCTGGCTGGATCAGGTGGCGCTGCCTCTGGTGATACACGCGCTGGGGGGCGGGCGTCCGGGCCCCGAGCTGGACGGGCTGGACGGCGACATCACCTGCCACTGGCGCGTGCTGCCACTGTTGTATGCGCGCGAATCCGATCGCGTGGTCGCCCTGCTGGAAGAGATCAGCGCCCCCAACCGCATCAAGAAGGTCATCAAGCGCTACGAGCCGATAAAGCGGATGATCTATCAGGGCCGCGGCCACAAGGTGCGCGCCCTTTTCGACCGGGACAACCTGCCCCGAAGGGAACAGAAGATCCGCAACCTGATCAAGAAGAACAAGCTGTGGATGCGATAGGGAGAAACACGATGACCGATGATCGGCAGCCCTTGCAGGATTCCCCCTTCTGGCGCCGGTACGAGGGGCAGTTTCACGGCATCCTGACCTGGCCCCAATTTGACGCGTTCTGGCCGCGCCTTGTCCCGGGGGCCGGCGACTGGTTCGTTTTCGACCCTGGCGCCAGACCACCCCAATCGCCCCTGGCGCGCGATGCCTTCATGACATTTCTTGACGAGGCACGATCGATGCTGGAAAGGCGCCGCAACCTGTCATATTGCGGTGCGGTCTATGCCGATGACCTGCACGCCCCCACATTCGTCAAGCTGTTCGACCCGATGAACATGGGCTCGGCCTGTGCCATGCCGGGCGCGCGCATCATGCCGCGCTGGACGCTCAGCCTGCTGCGCCCCGACCCGCTGCCCGATGAGGAACCCGTCCCGGAAAGGCAGCGTTTCCGGGGCTGGATGCGCAGGGGTTAGGCCCGGTTCAGGCCCAGTTCAGGCCCGGTTCAGGCCCGGTTCAGGCCCGGTTCGGGTCGGGGTCAGGCCGGGGATTGGACGGGGGTTGGACGGACGGCGTCTGCCCGGCCAGAACCTCGGCAAACCATGCGCGATCGACATTGCCGCCGCTCAGGATCACCGCGACCTGCCTGCCGGCCAGCGAAGGCGCGTCGTTCAGCGCGGCCGCCAGCGCGGCCGCACCGGCACCCTCGGCGATATTGTGGGTATCGGTGTAATAGATGCGCATGGCCCGGGCGATCTGATCCTCGCTGACCCTGACAACATCGGCCGCGCCGTTGCGGATGATGTCCAGAGGCTGCTGCCACGGCACCCGACAGGCCAGCCCGTCGGCAAAGGTGTTGGCACTGTCGGTCGGTGTGACGGCGCCACGCTCGAAGCTCAGCGCATAGGAATCGGCGGCCTCCGAGACCACGCCGACGATTTCGGTCTTCAGCCCCAGCAGGTCGCGTACAGTGATCGTGGCAGCAATGCCCGAGCCCATGCCGATGGGTACATAGACGCGATCGAGCTCGCCACAGGCGGAAAACAGCTCCAGCGCATAGGTCGCAACACCGCGCACCAGCAGCTCGTGAAACGGGCCGATGGCGTGCAGCCCCTCGTCGCGGGCCACGCGCACGGCCTCGAGTCGCGCCTCTTCGAAATCATCGCCAAAGACTCGCAGCTCGGCGCCCCATGCGGCCATGGCCCTGTTCTTTTCTTCGGAATTGCCTTTCGGCACATAGACGCGCACCGGGATGCCATGCAGCCGTGCCGCAAAGGGAATCGACTGGCCGTGATTGCCCCGCGTGGCGGTAACGATGCCCGGGCAGTGGCCGCGACGGCCAAGATCGTCGAGATAGACCAGCCCGCCGCGCAGCTTGAACGCCCCGGTCGGGGTGTGGTTTTCGTGCTTGACCCAGATCCGGCAGCCGGCCCGCTGTTCGAGCAGCGGCCAGGCATATTGCGGGGTCGCGGGCATCTGCGCACGAACGATGTCCATCGCCTCGTCCAGCTGACGTCGGTTGAACAGCCGGGTCATTCGACCATCCCCCCACCGGCCTCTGCGTCGGCCCAGCCGTCCCTTGCGGCCGGATGCATCGGTATCAACCTGGAATCGGCGACCGCAGCGCTGCGCAAGGCGGTGATTTTCCGGTATTCCGGGTCTTTCAGCATGTCCAGGAATGCCGCCAGCGAGGGGTATTCGACGACAAACGCCATGTCCCATTCCTCGGCCTGCGGGCCGATCAGGGGCGGCACGGGGCGCGCCGCCCACAACAGACGGGCGCCCCGCGATTCAAGATGCGGCTCGGCGGCCGCACCGTAACGGGCGTAGAGGGCGGCCCCGCTCAGCCTCTCACCGTCGGGCGCGCGCGCCTGCGCGTGAAAGCGGATGAGGTTCAGCATCTGCAACACACCCTCCCAGGGGGTGGCGGCCAGGCGGCCCAGCTGCGCGGGATCGGGATCGACATGAGGTGCCATCAGGGCCTCGGATTCGGTTGACTGCACTGCATTGAACGCATCCCGCCCGGCCGGCGCAAGGGGGCAAGCGCGGTTTTCCCTTTTCCCGCGCCGCGCTTGGGTCTATGACTGCGCCCCATCAGGGGCCGGCACGAGCCCCCCCTCAGGAAACCTTCAGAACAACAAAAGGGCTGAAACAATGGCATTCGAACTTCCCGATCTTCCTTACGCCTACGACGCGCTGGCCGAAGGCGGCATGTCGCAGGAGACGCTGGAATATCACCACGACCTGCACCACAAGGCCTATGTGGACAACGGCAACAAGCTGATCGCCGGCACCGAATGGGAAAACAGGTCGCTCGAGGAAATCATCACCGGCACCTATCAGGCCGGCGCGGTGGCCCAGAACGGCATCTTCAACAACATCGCCCAGCTGTGGAACCACAACCAGTTCTGGGAAATGATGGGCCCCAAGGGGCGTTCCATGCCGGGCGAGCTGGAATCCCGCATCAAGGACGGCTTTGGTTCGGTCGAGAAATTCAAGCAGGAATTCACCGCCGCCGGTGTGGGCCAGTTCGGCTCGGGCTGGTGTTGGCTGGTGGTCGATACCGACGGCACGCTCAAGGTCACCAAGACGGAAAACGGCGTCAACCCGCTGTGCTTTGGCCAGAAGGTGCTGCTGGGCTGCGATGTGTGGGAACATTCCTATTACATCGACTTCCGCAACAAGCGCCCGGTCTATGTCCAGAACTTCCTGGACAACCTCGTCAACTGGGAAAACGTGGCCGAGCGCCTGGCCAGCGCCTGAGCGCGGCACATGTTGCAGGAAAACCGAGGGGGCCCGGGCGGCCCCCTTTCTTCTTTGCCCAAATACGCCGGGGGTCCGGGGGCTGGCCCCCGGATTCGATCCCCCGGTTCCTGCCCCCCGCTTCCCGATCCCCCGGTTTCCAGCCCAATTGATTTGCCTCGACCCCGACGCCGCGCTAGGCTGGCCCAAAGGACCGGCCCGCAAGGGCCTCACGGATAAGGAAGACCGGCCATGCCCCTGCCACTTGCCCCGATCGCATCTGTCGCCCTGCGCAACGGCGCACTTGCGCTGGCAGGGCTGGCGGTAGCCCGCGCGCTGGCCCGCAAGGGGACCTCGGACACCGACCCGCAGGGAAATTCCGCAGCACCGCCCGCCGGGCTGGACGATCTGGCTGACGGGATCGGTTTTGCCGTCACCGATGCGGGGGACGGGTTCGTCCTCCGGGGGCGCTGGCGGCGTGTGCTGCGCCTGGGTCGCCACGGCCCGGGGCTCGAAATCGATGTCGCCGGGTTCGGACGCATGAAAATCGGAAAGGCCCGATCATGAAACTGTTTCACTCTCCCACATCGCCATTCGTGCGCAAGGTCAAGGTCCTGCTGATCGAGTCCGGTCATCTGGATGATGTCGAACTGGTCGCGGCCTCGGGAACGCCGCTCGATCCGGCAACGATGCCGGTGGCCCATAACCCGCTGGGCAAGATCCCCACCCTGATCCGCGATGACGGGCGCGATCTGTTCGACAGCCGGGTGATCTGCCGCTATCTCGACCACCGTTTCGACACCGGGCTCTACCCCGCACCCCCGCGCCTGTGGGACAGCACCACGCTCGAGGCCCTTGCCGACGGCATCTGCGATGCGGCCATCCTGATGGTGTACGAGGCCCGCCTGCGCCCCGAGGATTGCCGCCACGACCCCTGGGTACAGGGACAATGGGCCAAGATCGTGCGGGCGCTCGACTCGCTCGAAGGGGGCTGGGCCGACCATCTCGACGGTCCGCTGTGCATGGGCCAGATCGCGCTGGGTTGCGCACTTTCCTACCTCGATTTCCGCCATGACGAGCGCAACTGGCGGGCAAACCGTCCGCTGCTGGCCGAATGGGAAAGCCGCATCAAGGCGCGCGACAGCATGAAAGCAACCGTTCCGGTGGAATAGCCCCCGCAGCGGGGGTCCGCCAGGGATGTGACAATCGCGCGAGGAGATGCCGCCGAGCCTTGCAATCGGTGATGGTGCCGGGCATCACGTTGCAACGAGCCGCACGAAACGGAGCCCCGATGACCCTGCACAGCAACGCCTTTCCACCCCCTGTACCTGCCTCCGCGCCACCCACGGCGCCGCGGCCACGCCTGCCCGTCGCGGCAACCGTGGCCACCTTGTCGCTGCTGGCCCTGTCCGCCCTGCCATCCGCGGCCCATGCCGTCCGCTTCACGAATGACTGGAAGGCGCTGGAATTCTTTCGCATCCCGGCAACCAGCTATCGCATGTCGGGCAACGAGGTGGACATCACCGCCCGTCAGAGTTCATCCGTGATCTTTTCCCCCCTGCCGCCCGAGGACTGGAACGCGACCACCGCCAGCTGGCGCTGGAGCACGACCCGCTCGGTCCCGCCGACCGACCTGACGACCAGGGGTGGGGACGATCGCAACATCGCGCTGTATTTCGTCTTTCTCGATTCCGACACGGCACGCCGAATCGGCCGGACCGCCAGCATTCGCAAGCTGCTGACCAGCCGTGCCGCGCGGATCCTGGTCTATACCTTTGGCGGCGACCGCCCGCCCGGCAGCCTGCTGCCCAGCCCCTATCTCGGCGCCCGCGGGGCAATCATCATCAGGCGCCCGGCAACGACCGGCAGCTTTTCCGAAAATGTCGATCTGGCGGTCGATTTCAGGCGCGCCTTCGGTGACGCGCCGCAGGCCCTGGTCGGGGTGGCGATCGCATCGGATTCGGACGATACCGGCAAGGTGGTCGAGGCAAGCATCGCCGACCTTGTGGTGGAATAGGCCGGATGCTTCCACCCGCGGCACGCAGCCGAACGCGCCCGGATACGCATTACCCTCCGCGCCCCCGCAGCCGGCGCCACCAGGCCCGGGGCGAGCGGCGGCGAAAGGCCCTGTCCCCCAGCCAGCCGACCAGTGCTCCGATCAGGACCTGCCAGATGTCGTGGGCCCCGGCCTGAACGCGCGAGCCCCCTACAAAGGCGGCCGTGGCCCAGACCACCACCCTGACGGCCGGATTGCCGGCAATGCAGCGTTGCGCCAGGTTGCTGGCCCCGAAAACCGCCGCCGCCGTGTGCCCCGAGGGCATGCCCATGTAATTTCCGTTGGGCCGCCGGTTGACAGGCAGCGTCCCGAGCGCCCGTTTCGTGCCCTGCACGACCAGCCATTGCGACGCAAACCGCACCAGGTAATCCCCCGCTTCGCCATTTGCCAACGCGCATCCCAGCGCCAGCGTCGGCAGGGCGATCTGGAAATTGTCGCCAAGCCGTTCGATCCGCCAGGGCGACAGGACCAGGGTCAGCACCAGCACCGCAAGGATCGAGCGCGCGCGCCATTTCATTGATATCCTCGATGCCCTCATCGTCCGGGCTCCTCCGTGACGGCGCCCATATCCCCCCCCATGTCGGCCGCCACCCCCTGGCGCAGCGCCTCGGCCAGCACGATTCCGGCGGCCACGGCCACGTTCAGGCTGCGCCCTCCGCCGGGCATCGGAATCCGCACCCGGGCATCGGCGCGCGCCGCGACCTCGGGCGGCACGCCGGCACTTTCGCGCCCGGTCATCACGATGTCGCCCGGCGCATAGCGGAAATCCCAATGGGCCTGCGTGGCCCCGGTGGTCAGCAACACCAGACGTCTGCCGTCGCGGGCCTGAAGAAAGCTCTCCCACGAATCATGGCGCGCGATGCTTGCCCGCGCGGCGTAATCCATCGCCGCGCGGCGCAACGCCTTGGCCGAAAGGGGAAAACCGCAGGGCTCGATGATGTCCAGAGGAACGCCGAAACAGGCCGAGATACGAATCATCGCCCCCAGATTCGGGGCCATGTCCGGTTGATAGGCAGCCAATGCGATCACGTTTTCCCTCCTGCCAGTCCTGCGCCCGAATGTCCGCTGGACCTTCGCCGTTTCAATGTGTAGTAACCGCGCAGGAGCCTGTGGGCAATTTTTCGTGGCTCAGAAGTTCACTATCGACCCGAAATCCGGGCAGGGCAAAGGAGAGAATCTCGTGTCTCAAGCAGAACACAACGCAGGCACGCGTCGGGACTTCCTCTATGTGGCCACGGCGGCCACCGGGGTGGTTGCCACGGGCGCGGCGGTCTGGCCGTTGGTCAACCAGATGAATCCCAGCGCCGAGGTGCGGGCATTGTCCTCGATCGAGGTCGATGTGGCCGACATGGAGACGGGCACCCAGCTGACCGTCAAATGGCGCGGCAAGCCGGTCTTCATCCGCCGGCGCACCCAGAAGGAAATCGACGAGGCCCGCGCCGTCAAGCTGGCCGATCTGGTGGATACCAGCGCCGAGAACGTGAACAAGCCGGGTGCCGAGGCAACCGACCAGAACCGCGCCCTCGACGACAAGGGCGAATGGCTGGTGATGATCGGGGTCTGCACCCATCTGGGCTGTGTCCCGCTGGGCAACAACTCGGGTGATTACGACGGCTGGTTCTGCCCCTGCCACGGTTCGCATTACGATACCGCGGGCCGCATCCGCAAGGGCCCGGCGCCACGCAACCTGGACATTCCCAAGGCCAAGTTCGTGGACGCAACAACAATCAAACTCGGTTAAGGGAGAAACCAAATGGCCGGTATCCCACACGATCATTACGAGCCCAGAACCGGGTTCGAGAAATGGCTGCACGAGCGCCTGCCCATCGTGGCGCTCGCCTATGACACGCTGATGATCCCCACCCCCAAGAACCTGAACTGGATGTGGATCTGGGGCGTCGTCCTGGCATTTGCGCTGGTCCTGCAGATCGCCACCGGCGTCGTGCTGGCAATGCACTATACGCCGAACGTCAATCTTGCCTTCGACTCGGTCGAAAGCATCATGCGCAACGTGAACGCGGGCTGGGCTCTGCGTTATGCCCATGCAAACGGTGCATCGCTGTTCTTCTTTGCCGTCTATCTGCACATCTTCCGCGGCCTCTATTATGGTTCGTACAAGGCCCCGCGCGAGGTGACCTGGATCATCGGCATGCTGATCTATCTGGTGATGATGGGCACGGCCTTCATGGGCTATGTGCTGCCCTGGGGGCAGATGTCGTTCTGGGGCGCAACCGTGATTACCGGCCTGTTCGGCGCCATCCCCGGCATCGGTGATGCGCTCCAGACCTGGCTGCTGGGCGGGCCTGCTGTGGACAACGCCACGCTCAACCGGTTCTTCAGCCTGCACTACCTGCTGCCCTTTATCCTGGCGGCGCTGGTGGTGGTGCATATCTGGGCCTTCCACACCACCGGCAACAACAACCCCGCCGGGGTCGAGGTGCGCCGCGGCTCGAAGGAAGAGGCAGCCCGTGACACCCTGCCCTTCTGGCCCTATTTCGTCATCAAGGACCTGTTCGCCCTGAGCGTGGTGCTGATCGGCTTTTTCACGATCGTGTACTTCATGCCCAACTTCCTTGGCGAGCCGGTGAACTATGTCAAGGCAAACCCCCTGGCGACCCCGGCCGACATCGTGCCGGAATGGTATTTCCTGCCGTTCTACGCGATCCTGCGCGCCTTTACCCAGGATGTGTGGGTGGTTCAGATCGCAAGCTTCCTGACCGGCGGCATCGTGGACGCCAAGTTCTTTGGCGTGATCGCGATGTTCGGTTCGATCGTCGCCCTGGTGCTGGTGCCCTGGCTGGATACCTCGAAGGTGCGCTCGGGCAAGTATCGCCCCAGCTTCAAGTGGTGGTTCTGGCTGCTGGCGCTCGACTTTGTCGTGCTGATGTGGGCCGGTTCGCAGAAACCCGAGGGCATGGTGCCGGCGATCTCGCTGATCGGGGCAAGCTACTGGTTCGCCTATTTCCTGGTGATCCTGCCCGTTCTCGGCCTCTTCGAAAAGCCGCTGCCGGTTCCCGCCACCATCGAGGAAGATTTCGACGCTCACTACCCGCCCAAGGACGCGCAGGCGTCGGCGGCCGAGTGATCTGAATGAGAGGACAGACGAGATGATCAGAAACAGCATACTCGCGGCACTCGTTGCACTCGGCCTGGGGGCATCCCTGGGGGCAACCGGCGCCATGGCGCAGGAAGGCGAGGTGACCGACTACTCCTTCTCCTTCGAAGGGCCCTTCGGCACCTATGACAAGGCCCAGCTCCAGCGCGGCCTGCAGGTCTTTACCGAGGTCTGTGCGGCCTGCCACGGCGTCAGCCAGCTCTATTTCCGCAACCTTGCGGATCCCGGCGGCCCCGAGCTCAGCATCGATCAGGTCAAGGCCTATGCCAAGGAGATCGAGGTCTATGACAAGGAGCTGGACGACACCCGCCCGGCCAAGCCGTCGGACCAGTTTCCGCCCAATACCGACGCCGGCGCTCCCGACCTCAGCCTGATGGCCAAGGCGCGGGCCGGTTTCCACGGCCCCATGGGCCTGGGCATCAACCAGCTGCTCAAGGGCATGGGCGGGCCTGAATACATCGCCTCGATCCTGACCGGTTTCACCGGCAAGACCAAGGAGGAAGGCGGCTCGACCTTCTACGAAAACAAGACCTTCCCGTCCGGCTGGATGAAAATGCCGCCGCCGCTCGAGGATGGGCTGGTCGAATATGCCGATGGCAGCCCGAATGATGTCAAGAGCATGGCCAAGGACGTTGCCGCATTCCTGATGTGGACGGCCGAACCCAAGATGACCGTGCGCAAGAAAACGGGCTTTGTGGTCATCGCGTTCCTGGTGCTGCTGACCTCGCTGTTGTACCTGACCAACAAGAAGCTCTGGGCCGGACCCAAGCGCAAGGCCTGAGACGGCCGACAGTTTGAAAGGGGGCGTGCCCGACCGGCGCGCCCCTTTTTCGTGGCGCGATTACCCGAGATAGTCGCGCAGCGCCGCGGGCGGATTGCGCAGCAATTCCCCGGTCGGCACCGGCGCATGCGCCTGCCCGGCGCTGACCAGCGACGTGAGGTCGGCAATACGCGCAGCATCGCGCGGATCATGGGTCACCATCAGCAGGGTTGCACCGCTCTTGTCGGTGATGCGCCTGACAAGGTCCAGCATCTCGCCCCTCAGCGCCGGGCCGAGCGCGGCAAAGGGCTCGTCCAGCAACAGCAGCGGACGATCGCGCAACAGGGCGCGGGCCAGCGCCACGCGCTGACGCTGCCCGCCCGACAGCGCCGCCGGCAACCGCCCGTCCATGCCGGCAAGGCCCACCTCGTCCAGGCTGCGGGCGACAAGACGGCGTTCGTCTGCCGACAACTTCAGATCCGGGCGCAGGCCCAGGGCCACGTTCTGCCATACGGTCAGATAGGGAAACAGGTTGTGTTCCTGAAACAGCAGGCTGACGGGTCGCTTGCCGGGGGGCGTGCCGCGCATGTCGTGCCCGTCGATCAGGATGCGCCCGGCGTCAGGTTCCAGAAACCCGGCAATGGAGGCCAGCAACGTCGATTTCCCCGCCCCCGACGGCCCGATCAGCGCCAGGCGCACGCCCCGCGCGATGCGCCAGTCGGCGGCCAGCAGGAAATCGCCCTGCCGGATCTCGACGCCAGCGAGTTGCAGCATCACGCCCCCTTTCCCAGCCAGTCGAACAGGCGGAACAACATGATCGAGACCGCCACCAGCAGCAGCGCCGCGCCCTGTGCGGCCTCCATCCTGTAAGATCCCATCAGACGGTAAAGGTAAAGCGGCAGCGTCGCCGCATCGGGGTCGGCAAACAGGGCGACGACCCCCAGATCGCCCATGGACAGCGCCGCGGCCAGCCCGGCGGCAAATCCCGCCGCCGGGCGGATGGCCGGCCAGGTGACCAGGCGGAAGCGCGCCCAACCGCCCATGTCCAGGCTGTCGGCCAGCATGCCCTCGACCGATTGCACATGACGCATCACGGGCACCAGCGCACGCAGGGCAAAGGGCAGGCTCATCACCGCATTGACAAGCGCCGTCACCGCCAGCGCCACCGATGCCGGATCGACCAGCGGATACAGCAGGATGAACAGCCCGGTCCCGATGACCATCGGTGACGCGGCGAGGCTCAGATGTCCGGCGCTTTCGATCCACCCCGCCATGTGCCCTGCCCCGTGCCGCGCCACCGCGGTGCCAAGCACCAGCGCCATGCCCAGGGTCAGCGCCGTCGACATCAGCGCGACAATGACCGAGCGCACAAGCGCCGTCACAGCCCCCGCATCCAGCAGGCCGAGCCCGAAAACCCCGCGCAGCAGAACCATCGCCAGCGGCGCCAGCAGAAACAGCGACACCGCCGCCAGCACCGCCCCGTCAATGATGCGCGCCGCGAAACCCGCGCAATCCCAGCGCCGCGCCACCCGTCCCAACCCGGCGCCCGGCGCGCCATCGCGTGCCAGGCGCCAGGCGAAAACTGCGGCCCCGGCGCCGATTGCGAACTGCATCAGGGCCAGCAATGCCGCACGCCCCATGTCGAAATCGAAACGGAATGCCTGATAGATCGCCAGCTCGATCGTGGTTGCCCGCGGTCCGCCGCCCAGCGTCAGGGCAACCGCAAAACTGGTGACGCAGAGCAGAAAGATGGTGGCAAAGGCCCCCGGCAGCACCGACCGCAGGATCGGGCGCTCGATCACGCGATTGATGTCACGGGTGCTCATGCCCAGCTGCGCGGCCAGCAGGAAATGCTCGCCCGGCACCCGCTGCCAGCCCTGCAACAACAGCCGCGTTGCCAGCGGCAGGTTGAAAAACACATGCGCCAGAACGACGCCGCGAAAACCATAGATCGACAGCGGGGCATAGCCCAGGGCAACCAGCAGCTCGCTGATCAGCCCGCCGCGGCCGTAAACAGCCAGCAGCCCCAGAACGGCCACGATCACCGGCAGGATGAAAGGCGCACCCAGCAGGGTGATCAGCAGGTCACGGCCAAAAAACCGCCGCCGGGCCAGGGCGCGAGCAACCGGAATTGCCAGGATGGTGCTCAGCGCTGCCGAAACCAGCGCCTGCGACAGGGTGAATTTCAGCGCGGCCCAGTCGCCCGCCCCCAGATGGCCGGGGGTATCGGCGGCGGCCGCCACAACGGCGACCGTCCCGAGGGAAAGCGCGGCCAGAAATCCGGCCACGCCCAGACCGGCCACAAGGGCCGGTGTGATTACTGGCTCAGCGCGCTCTGCCATTCGGCCAGTGCCGCATCACGCACGGCCTGCGCCCGTTCAGGCGACAGGATCAACGCCTTGTCGGCAGGGATCGGCGCAGCAAAGCGCCTGGGCAGGCCATCTTTCAGCTGCACGGCCGGATACATCCAGTTGGTCGTGGGGATCAGCGACTGGAACTTTTCCGACATCATGAATTTCAGGAATTTGTCGGCCAGATCGGGATGCGGCGCCGTGGCCATCTTGCCGGCGACCTCGATCTGCATGTAGTGGCCCTCGTCAAAGATCGCGGCGGCCTTGCTGTCGTCGTTTTCGGCAATCAGGTGATAGGCAGGCGATGTGGTATAGGACAGCACCATGTCGGCCTCGCCCTTGAGGAACATGCCATAGGCCTCGGACCAGCCCTTGGTCACGGTCAGGATATGGGGCGCGAGGCCCTTCCAGATCTCGGGCGCCTTGTCGCCATAGGCCGCCTTGACCCACAGCAGCAGCCCCAGACCGGGGGTCGAGCTGCGGGGATCCTCGATCACGATCTTCAGGCTGTCGGGTGCCGCGGCCAGTTCCTTGAAGCTGCGGGGCACCGTCTTGAGCTTGTTCTTGTCATAGACAAAGGCGAAATAGCCCCAGTCGAACGGCAGGAACAGCGGATCGTTCCACCCCCCCGGCACGGCCAGGTTTTCCGGCGTGATCCCGTGCGGTGCAAACAGCCCGCTTTCGGCGGCACGCGCGGTCAGGCTGGTATCCAGCCCCAGCACGACATCGGCCCTGGAACGCTTGCCCTCCAGCTGCACGCGCGCCAGCAGCGCCGCGCCATCGCCGGCGGTGGTGAATTTCAGGTCGCAATCGCAGATCGCCTCGAACGCCTTTTCGACCTTGGGCCCCGGCCCCCAGTCGGAGGCGAAACTGTCATAGGTATAGACGTTGAGTACGGGTTTTTCCGCGGCCATCGGCGCCCCCGCAAGGGCAAGCGCCAGTCCCGCAGCCATCAGTGAGATTCGGATCATTTCCATCCTCCAATAAGCTACAGGCGCAGGTTGGGTAGAGGACGAAATGTCTTGCCTTCCCTCCGCCGGTATTGTCCGGTTCAGGTTCAACGGGTCATGCGTGATGCAAGTCTCAGCCCGTGACGGGCTCCCCGAGGTGGGGTCAGCATAGGCGCCATTCCAGATGGGGGCAAGCGATATGACGGCCGCTGCCCACCCTTCCGCCGGGCGCCCGGTGCAAACAGGGCTGCGTAGAGCAATCATCGGCGGAAAACGGCAGAGAGCGGCAGCGCGGGCGTGGCCATCGCTGACACTGCCTGCGGAACGTGCTAGAATCATGGCAATCAGGCGGGTGAGCGGGCCTCGGGCGGGCCTCGCGGCCGTCCCGGGGCGGTTTTCGGATCAGGCAGTCGGGGATCCCGCCGGGAAGCAAAAAGAAAGAGAACGATCATGAAACACGCAAACATCATCGCAACTCTGGCGCTGGGCGGCCTGATGGCCATGTCGGCGCCGGCCCTTGCGCAACGGTTTCCCGCGCTGACCAAAAGCGCAAACACCCATGCGGTCATCGCGACCGTGGTCGACAGCTATCCGGTCTACAAGGCCGGCGCCAAGGCCCGCCGCGTGTGCGAGCGGGTCAAGGTGCCGATCTATCGCCGCCCGGCCCCCGATCAGCAGGCCGGCAATATCGTTGCCGGCGCAATCATCGGCGGGGCGCTGGGCCAGGTCGTGACCGGCAACAAGAACGGCGCCACCGCGGGCGCGGTGATCGGCGGCATTGCCGGGGCCAACCAGAACCAGGAGCGGATCGTCGGATACCGGACCGAACGCAGATGTCGCACGGTTAAGGCCGGCAGCCACAAGAAGGTGCTGTATTACGAATCCCAGGTTCGTCTTGATGGCCAGATCTATCGCATCCGCACCGCCAACCCCTTTGATCCGGGCGACCGCGTGCGCCTGTACATGCCCGACTGACCGGCAAGGGCCGACTCACGGCCCCTGCAGCGCGCCCGCAAGACCCTCGACCCAGGAATCGAGGAAATCCTCGATGGACTCGATAAAGTCGGGGTCATGGGTGCGCCTGTTGATGGTAGCATGGAGCACCACGTGATCGGGCTCGGGCGGCAGGCCGGCGGTCACGGTCCATGCCAGCGCATTGGGACAGGTCGGCAACGCGAAACGCACGCCACCCCTGATCGGCAGGCGCTGCACGGCAAAACTGCCCCAGAGGCATTCGATCCGCGCGCTGTCGCCGTCTATGTCGTGGACCTCACCGATCTCGCCGCACAGTTCGGGCAGGGCGGAAAGGGACAGCACCTTGCGCAGGCTGTCCTGATCGGTTTCGACAGGCAGTTCGCGAAAGAATTCCATGCCGCGCCCCCCGCCTATTTCGGCGCCATGCGGATAGCGCCGTCCAGCCGGATGACCTCGCCGTTCAGCATCGAATTCTCGACGATATGGCGGGCCAGCGCGGCGTATTCGGCCGGATCCCCCAGACGCGACGGAAACGGCACCTGCGCGCCAAGGCTGTCCTGCACATCCTGCGGCAGGCCCGCCAGCATGGGCGTGCGAAAGATGCCCGGCGCGATCGCCATGACCCGCACACCGTCGCGGGACAGGTCGCGCGCCATGGGCAGCGTCATGCCGACGATGCCGCCCTTTGACGCCGAATAGGCCGTCTGCCCGATCTGCCCGTCAAATGCGGCAACCGATGCGGTGTTGATGATGACCCCACGCTCGCCGTCTTCGGTGACGGGGTCGGCGGCAACCATGCCGGCGGCGGCGTTGGACGAACACAGGAAGGTGCCGATCAGGTTGACGCGGATGACGCGCTCGAAAAAGGCGGGGTCCTGGGGCTTGCCCTCGCGGTCAACGGTGCGGGCGGCGACGCCGATGCCGGCACAGTTGACCATGATGCGTTCCTGCCCCTGCGCTGCACGGGCCGCGCGGAAGCCGTCGGCAACCGAGGCCGGGTCGCTGACATCGACGCGCACGAAATGACCGCTCAGCTCGTCGGCCAGTGCCTGGCCGCGTTCCTCGTTCAGGTCGAACAGGCACACCCCGACACCCGCGCCCGCCAGTTCGCGGGCAACCGCCTCGCCCAGACCAGAGGCGCCGCCGGTGATGATTGCCTTGACGTTCGAATCCAGTTTCATGTCGCATCCCCCTTGCTGATGTCATGTCACTGTCGATTTTCTACGGCGCCCACGTCCCCGGCGCAAAGGGGAATTGCGCCCGCGACGTGGCGAAATTCCTGCCCGGACATGTGCCGCCAGCGCGCCGCGCGTCAGGCCCCGGCGGCCATCTCGCCCAGGCTGGCCTGCAACAGGTGGCGCGTGTAGGGGTGCGTCGTACGGCCGGCGCGCATGTCCTCGACCGGCAATGTCTCGACGATCTCGCCCAGCTGCATCACGGCGACATCGCTGCACATGTGCCCGACCACCGCCAGGTTGTGGCTGACCATCAGATAGGTCAGACCGCGCTCGGCGCGCAGATCGACCAGCAGGTTCAGGATCTCGGCCTGCACCGACACGTCCAGCGCCGAGGTCGGCTCGTCCAGCAGCAGGATGCGCGGCTCGGGCGCAAGGGCGCGCGCGATCGCCACCCGCTGGCGCTGCCCGCCCGACAGCTGATGCGGATACCGAAACCTGAAGGCGGGTCCCAGCCCGACATCGTCCAGCAGCTTGTTGATGCGCCGGTCGATATCGTGGAACCCGTGCAGCGACAGGGTTTCCCCCAGCACCTGATCGACCGATTGCCGGGGATGGAGCGAGGCATAGGGATCCTGAAACACCATCTGCACGCTGCGATAGAATTCGCGGTCGCGCCGGCGCCCCAGATCGCGCCCCAGAACCGCCATGCGGCCCGACCATGTGGGCACAAGCCCGGTCAGGGCCCGCAGGATGGTGGACTTGCCCGAACCGGATTCGCCGACCAGGCCGAAACTGCCGCCTTCGGGCACGCACAGGGACGCGTCCCTGACGGCATCGACACGGTCCTCGTGTTCTCCGAACCAGACATTCAGGTTTTCGATCTCGATCCCGTTGGCCCCCTTAGTGGCCTGCGTGTCGGCGCCCGTATTGGCGCCCGTGTCAGCCCGCGTGTTCATTGGCGTCCGCTCACCCCTGGCTCGTCCCGCCAGGCGGGATCTCGTTTCAACACCTCCAGGCGCGGGCGCGGTGCATCCAGACGCGGCAGCGCATTCAGCAGACCGCGCGTGTAGGGGTGGCGCGCCTCGTGCAGGCGGTCGGCCGCACAGGTTTCGACGATGCGGCCACCATACATGATCAGCACCCGGTCGCAGAAAGCCGACACCAGATTCAGGTCGTGGCTGATGAATATCAGCCCCATGCCGCGCTCGCGCACCAGCTTGTCCATGATGTCCAGCACCTGCATCTGTACCGACACGTCCAGCGCCGAGGTCGGCTCGTCGGCGATCAGGATCTCGGGATCGGGGATCATCATCATGGCGATCATGATGCGCTGCCCCATGCCGCCCGAGACCTCGTGCGGATAGAGACGCGCCACCCTTTCGGGGTCGCGGATGCGCACGGCCTCGAGCATCTCGAGCGTCTTTTGCCGCGCCTGCCTGCGGCTGGTGTTCGCATGCAGAAGATAGGCCTCGGCGATCTGCTCGCCCACCCGCATCACCGGGTTGAGCGAGAATTTCGGATCCTGCATGATCATCGATATGCGCTGGCCGCGCACCGTGCGCATCTGGCGTTCCGTCAGCGACAGCAGGTCGTGGCCATCCAGATCGATCCGCCTCGCCTGCACCTGGCCCGGCGGGCGGATCAGGCGCAGTATGGCCCGCCCGGTCAGGGACTTGCCCGAGCCCGACTCGCCCACGATGCCCAGACGCTCGCGCCCCAGTGAAAAGCTGACCCCGCGCACGGCCTCGAACATGCCGCTGCGGGTGGGAAAGCGCACCCACAGATCCTCGACATCCAGAAGGCGGCTCATTGCGATCCCTCCTTGGGATCCAGCACGTCGCGCAGCCCGTCACCCAGCAGGTTGAAGGCCAGCGACACGGTAAAGATGGCCAGCCCCGGCATGGTGGCAACCCACCAGAAATCGAGGATGAACTTGCGCCCTTCGGAAATCATGGCCCCCCACTCGGGCGTGGGCGGCTGCGCGCCAAGCCCCAGAAAGCCCAGCCCGGCAGCGGCCAGGATGATGCCCGCCATGTCCAGCGTCACCCGCACGACCAGCGACGAGATGCACAGCGGCCAGATATGCCGGGTGATGATCCTCAGTGGCCCCGCGCCCTGCAGGCGCACCGCGTGGATATAGTCGGAATTGCGGATCGTCAGCGTCTCGGCCCGCGCGATGCGGGCATAGGGCGGCCAAGCGGTCAGGCTGATGGCCAGAACCGCGTTCTCGATCCCCGCGCCCAGCGCGGCGACGAATGCCAGCGCCAGAACCAGGCGCGGAAAGGCAAGAAAGATGTCGGTGATGCGCATCAGGACGCGGTCGGTCCAGCCGCCGGCATAGCCCGCGACCGTCCCCACGAACAGCCCGGCAATGGGGGCGACCAGCGCCACCAGCGCCACGATATACAGGGTGATCCTTGCGCCCCAGATCATGCGGCTGAGGATGTCGCGCCCCAGCCCGTCGCTGCCCAGCAGATAGCCCGGCGTGCCGGGCGGTTTCAGCCGTGTCGCCAGATCCTGCGCAAAGGGGTCATGCGGGGCGATCCACGGCGCCAGCGCCGCGATCAGCACCAGGGCCAGCAGGATGAACAGCCCGAACATGGCCATGTGGTTGCCCCTGAAGGACAGCCAGCCCTGATAGAGCGCGGCGATGCGCGCATGCCGGCGCGAGGTCGGCGTGTCGGTCAGCAGCCAGTCGCGCCAGCTCTGCGAAACGTTCGGCTGTTCGGGATCGGAAATGCTCATTGTGCCCTCGGGTCCAGAAACTTGTACAACAGATCGGCAAATATGTTCAGCAGCACAAAGACCAGCCCCACGACCACCGTTCCACCCATCACCGCGTTCATGTCGGCCGACAGCAGCGATGTCGTGATGTAGGATCCGATCCCCGGCCACGAAAAGATGATTTCCGTCAGGACCGAGCCCTCCAGCAGGCCGGCATAGGACAGCGCGATCACGGTGATCAGCTGTACCCTGATGTTGCCGAAGGCGTGTTTCCAGATGACCGCGCGTTCCGACAGGCCCTTGACCCGTGCCGTGATCACATATTCGGCGTTCAGCTGTTCCAGCATGAACGAGCGCGTCATCCGGCTGATATAGGCCAGCGAGTAATAACCCAGCAATGATGCCGGCAGGATGATATGGGCGAACGCGTTGCGAAAGACCTCCCAATTGCCGGCAAGGGCGGAATCCAGCAGGATCATGCCGGTGCGCTGGGGTACGATATCCTCAAAGAATATGTCCAGCCGCCCCGGCCCGGCTACCCAGCCGAGGATGCCGTAAAAGATCAGCAGACCGACCAGCCCCAGCCAGAAAACCGGCATGGAATAGCCCACCAGCGCGACCACACGCGCGATCTGGTCGATCCACGAGCCCCGCTTGACCGCGGCGATCACCCCCAGCGGGACTCCCAGAACCACACCCAGAAACGTGCCCAGCGTGGCCAGTTCCATGGTTGCGGGAAAGACGCGCCTGATGTCGTCGGACACCGGAAAGCCGGTGCGCAGCGACTGGCCGAAATCGCCCTGCACCACATCGCGCAGATAATAGAAGAACTGCACGATGATCGGCTTGTCCAGCCCCAGCGCACGATAGGCCGCGTCATAGACCTCCTTGCTGGCGCGTTCGCCGACGATCGACAGGACCGGATCCACCGGCATGACGCGCCCGATCACGAAGGTCACGAACAACAGCCCCAGCATGGTCACGGCAACGGTCGTCGCCGTGCTGGCCGTTGCCGCGGCGACAGACAGAAAGGGCGACCTGCGCCGCCCTTTCCGGGTATTCGTTTCCGCGGTCATCTATTTCGTCACGACCCAGTAGGAAACGGCGGTAATGGCCCCGCCCAGGCTGAGATTCCTGACCTTTTTCGACCGTCCGGTCTGCTCGATCTTCTGGAACATGATGGCAAAGGGCGAAACCTTCTGATGCTCGCGCTGGATCTTTTCGTACATCTGCGCGCGCTTGGCCCGGTCGGGTTCGACCATCGCAGCCACGGTTTCGCGTGTCATCTCGGGGATGTCCCAGGCATTGCGCCAGGCCAGGATGCCGGTCAGGCCCGCCTCGTCGCGGTTGTCCGGGTTCATGGCAAAGGTCGAGGCATTGGTGTTCGGATCCGGGTAATCCGGCCCCCAGGCGCCCAGATAGATGTCATGCTTGCGCGCACGATAGATGCCCAGGATCTGCTTGCCGGTGCCGACGGTCAGCTTGACCTTGATGCCCGCCTTGGCAAAGGTGTTCTGGATCGACTGGGCCATTTCCAGCCGTTCCTGTGCATCGCGCACGATCATGCCCACCTCGAAACCATCGGGATACCCCGCCTCGGCCAGCAGCTTTTTCGCCTTTTCGATGTTCAGGGAATAGGGCTTGTCGTCGATGGCGCCAAGGAATGTCACCGGCAGGAACGCCTGGTGGATCACATATTGCCCTTTCAGAAAGCTGTCCTGCATCCCCTTGTAATCGATCAGATATTTCAGGGCCAGCCGGACCTTCGGATTGGCCAGGATCTTGTTCTTCTGATTGAAGGCGATGTACATGATCCGCCCGCGCAGCTCGGAATCCACGGCCAGGTCGGGGTTTTTCGAAATACCCGCGATATCCTCGGGGTTCAGGTTGCGGGCGATGTCGATATCGCCACGCTCCAGCAGCAGCCGCTGGGTCGAGCTTTCCTGGATATGGCGGACCACGACCTTTTTCATCGCCGGCGCGCCGCCATAGTAGTTCGGGTTGGCCACCAGGGTGATCGATTCATTGGGCTTCCAGCTGCCCAGCACATATGGCCCCGATCCCGCCGTGTGGGTGCGCAGCCATTCATTGCCCATGTCGCCGTTGACCTCGTGCGACCTGACCAGCTTGCTGTCCACGATGCCGCCGATGGTGGCGGTCAGGCTGTTCAGCACAAAGGATGTGGCATAACGCTTGTCGGTGGTGATCTTCAGCGTCATGTCATCGACCGCGACGATGGTCTTGTCCACATTGTCGGGGCTGAAACCGAACTGGGTCAGGATGAAGCTGGGCGTCTTTTTCAGCAGCACCGCCCGGCGCAGGCTGTATTCGGCGTCCTTCGCCGTGACCGGGTTGCCCGAGGCGAACTTGACCCCCGGGCGCATCTTGAAGGTGATGGTCTTGCCATCATCCGAAACGGTCCAGCTTTCGGCCAGGTCGGGGCCATAGCCCTTGTCCAGGTTGAGGGGATCGAAATTGACCAGCTTTGAATAGATGTTGCGGCTGACATCGCCGCCGGCGAATTCGAATGACTGGGCCGGATCCAGGGTGGTGATGTCGTCGATGCGGTTGGCGATCACCAGCATGTTGTCGGGCGTAGCCGCCCCGGATGGCACGGCACCAAGGCCGGTCATCACCGCAAGCCCCGCCGCGAGCAGGGAATGGCGTAACAGAGACATTATTTTCCTCCCGGTTGTCAGTTGTATGGAAATCGAATGATTCAATTAGGGTCGCTTTCGGCCGGTCAGTCAACATCTTTACCGGTCTTTTCCCCGACGGAATCAGTTGCCCCAGGTCACTTCCAGTACCCGCAGCCAATTGTCGTGACACAATTTTTTCATCAGCGCACGATCGATGCCATGGTCGATCAGGGCCGCACGCAACGCAGGCAGGCCGGCGACGTCACCAATCGATTCCGGGATCATCGCCCCATCGAAATCCGAGCCGAACCCGACGCGATCCTCGCCGAGTCGCCCGATCAGGTGGTCGAGATGGCGCAATATCACATCCACGGGGGTATCGGCGCGCATCTGCCCGTCGGGGCGCAGGAACGCGGTGGCGAAATTGATTCCCACCATGCCGTCGCTGTCGGCAATCGCGTCCAGCTGCCAGTCGGTCAGGTTGCGCGCATTGGGGCAGATGGCATGAGCATTGGAGTGGGTCGCCACCAGAGGCGCGTCGGAAATCGCCGCGACATCGCGAAACCCGGCCTCGTTCAGATGCGAAAGGTCGATCATGATGCCCATGCGGTTGCACTGGCGCACCAGATCCTTGCCGGCGCCGCTCAGCCCGGCGCCGACATCCGGCCCCGAAGGATAGCGGAACGGCACCCCGTGACCGAATATCGTCGGCCGGCTCCAGACCGGCCCGAGCGAACGCAGCCCGGCGCGATACAGGATTTCCAGCGCATCGAATTCGGCGTCGATGGCCTCGGCCCCTTCCATGTGCATCACCGCCGCCATGCGGCCCTCGTTCAGGCATGAACGGATCTGACCCGCCGTGGTGCAGATCTCGAGCGCGCATTCGCGTTCCAGCGCGACCAGAATGGATGCCTGCCGCATGACCACGCGCAACGCCTCGTCCTGGCCGATCCGGGCGGGCAGCGGCAGGTTATAGCGCGCGCCGCTCATCGCCCTGACATGATCGGTGCCATCGTCGGGCGATGGGACATAGATGGCAAAGAATCCGCCGCCAAAACCCCCCTTGCGGGCGCGCGGCAGGTCCACATGCCCCTCGCAACCACCGATGAAATCGCCGGCCTCGCGGCCGCGGGCATGGGACATCAGTTTCAGCAGAACGTCGTTGTGCCCGTCCAGAATCGGCGGTGTCAGGGTATCGGTCATGCCGGATCCTTCATCATCGGGGGCCTTTCATGTCGCGCGAAATCCCGCATCGGGCTCAGGGGCCGGCAAAGGCGGCGACCTTGATCCCCGCGTTTTCCAGCCGGGTACGCACGGTTTCGGCCAGTTGCACGGCATCCGGGTTGTCGCCATGCACACAGACGGTCTGGGGCCGGACGGGCACCCTGACCCCGTTGACCGAGGTGATCGCCTGTTCCTCGACCATGCGCAGAACATTGTCTGCGGCCACGCCGGGGTCGTGGATGACCGCGCCCGGCTCGTGCCGGGAAACCAGCGTCGCGTCGTCGTTATAGGCGCGATCGGCAAAGACCTCGCACACATAGGGGCCGCCGACCGATTCGGCCGCGCGCTGGATTTCGGTTTCGGCAACCGCCATGATCACCAGATCCTGTGACAACTGCCGCACGGCGCGGGCGAAAACGCCGGCCATCCAGCCATCGGTCATGCACATGTTCGACAGCGCGCCGTGCATCTTGACATGCCGCAGATGGCTGCCCTCGGCGGCGGCGATGCCCTGAAGCGCGCCGATCTGGTAGATGATCATCGCGGCCAGCTCGCCCGCCGTGTTGCCCGTGATCCGCCGACGGCCGAAGCCGTGCAGATCGTCGAAACCGGGATGCGCGCCGATGCCCACGCCCTTGTCGCGGCACAGGCGGGTGATGCGCACCATCTCGGCCGGATCGCCCGCATGAAAGCCGCAGGCGACATTGGCCGAGGTCACGATATCCAGCATCGCATCGTCATTGCCCATGCGCCAGGGGCCATAGCTTTCACCGAGGTCGGCATTCAGATCAATCGAGGTCAAGGTCATCTCCATCGGTTACGCCGCTGATCAGATTGTACGACAGCAGATCGTCCATGTCTCGTGGGTCTCGGGTCACGGGGGTGGCCTTTGACGCAAGGGAATCGAGCGCCCGGCGGTGACGCGCCAGCGCCTCGACCGCCTGATCGCGGCTGACCAGGCGAAAACGGAACACGCCGCCTGCGGGAATCTGCGCCAGCGCCGCCATGTCGGCACTGGCCAAGGTGGCGATTCGCGCATAACCGCCGCTGGATCCCCGATCGGCCAGCAGCACCGTGGGCGTGCCATCGCCGGCAACCTGGATATCGCCGGGGTTGATCGCGTCCGAGGCAATGGTCAGCCCGCGCTCGGCATGGATCGGGCCAGAATCCAGCTCGATGCGCATGCCCATCCGGTCGCGCCGGGGCGAGACGGTGATCTCGGCCGTCAGCAGGCGCGCGCGCTCGGCGCGGGGAAAGACATCGGATTGCGGCCCCCACAACAGGCGCAGTTCGCGACGATCGAAATGGTCGGAACGCGGCAGGCCGAGGGGCGTCATGTCGGCAGGCTGCGGCAGGACCGGCAGCAGCTGCCCCGCAGCCGGCCGATGCCCCAGCCCCGCGCGCTGATGGGTCGAGCGCGAGCCAAGCACCATCTCGGTCTGGAAACCGCCCTTGACGTGGAGATAGCCGTAAACCCCTTCATGCACGGCACCGATTTCCACGATATCGCCGCCATCCAGCCGAAACGACTGCCGCCAGCGTTGCGGCGTACCGTTGACGCGCAAGGCCATTTCGGCACCCGAACACGCCAGCCACAGCGTGCCATGCGCCCTGAACCGCCCGCCCGCGCCGGCAAATTCCAGCGCCGCATCATCGCGCCCGTTGCCCAGCAGGGCCTGCCCCTCGGCCAGCGCGTGGTCGTCCATCGCGCCCGAGCTGGTCACGCCATAGCGCAGCAATCCCACGCGGCCGCGATCCTGGATCGTGGCGGTCGGGGCGATCGACAGGATTTCCAGCCCGGACCCTTGCGCGCTCATGCCCCCTCCTCGTGCAGGAGCGCATCCATGTCATAGGCGCTGTAGGCGGCATAGGCGGCCTCGTCCACGGGCTCGAAACGCAGCTGATCGCCGGGTTGCAGCAGGAAAGGCGTATCGCTGCGCGGGTTGAAGCTGCGAAAAGGCGTGCGCGCGATCTGACGCCAGCCGGTCGGGATCGGGGTCGAGGGCAGAACCGTCTGACGCACCGCCACCAGAACCGCACCGGCGGGAACCTCGGGGTTCAGGGTCGTGCGGCGGGGAAAGTCCCAGATCTCGGGCAACTGCCCCAGATAGGCCAGCCCGGGCGAGAACCCCAGCATGGCAACCGTGAACGACGTGGCCGCATGGCCGTCGATGACCTGATCCTCGCGCAGGCCCATCAGGTCGGCGACCTCGGCCAGGTCGGGGCCGCGAATACCGCCGTAAACCGCCGGGATCACCCATTTCCTGCGCCGCTCGGGCGGGCCGGAATCGTACCAGTTCCGGGATTCGAGCATTTCCGCAAGCAACTGATGAAGCGTATCGAACGGCAGGGCGAGCGGATCGAACCTGATCAGAAAGGAACGAAAGGTCGGCACGGTTTCGATGACCGCGGCCGGGCGGCGCCCCTCGAATGCGGCATCAAAGGCCAGGACCGCGGCGTTGATGCTGGGGTGATAGCGGTCGCCGAATTCCACCAGCACACCCATGTCGCCCGCCAGGCGGATGACGGGCGGCCCGAAAGCCGTGCTGCTGAAGGCGCTACTCATGCCGGCAATCTGGCACCAAGCCGACCAGGCTGCAACGCCGTTGTGGCGGGGAAAGGGAATATTAGGGAATCCTGCCTAGCCTGTCCTGCGGGGGCGTTGCTCGAAGGGGTGCGCGAATGGCCAGTGGTGGTGCAGAGGGGCGGATAACGATTTCCGACGGGGGCGACCTGCCGGCCCCCGGCGCGGGACAGACATCAGGGCAGCCATTGCCCTGGGCATCGGCGCCACCTGCCGTTGCGGCGCACAGGCGGGATGGCGGCCGGCTGGATATCGTCGAACGCGCGATCGCCGCGACTCACGATCCGGCCCTTGACGGCAATGTCGTCGCCCTGCCGCCTGTGCGCAAGGCGGCCGTCATCATTCGCCTGCTCAAGGGGGTGGACAGCGCCCTGCCGCTCGACCGGCTGTCACCGGCGGCCGCCGCGCGCCTGCTGCACGAGATGACGTTGATCGGGCGGCTCGACGCCCGGGCGACCCTGGCCGTGGTCGAGGAATTTCTCGCTCACATTTCACAACCGGCGCTGCGTTTTCCCTCGGATATCGAGGACGCCCTCGCACAATTCGCAGACGACCTCCCGGCCGGGGCGGATGCGCTGCTGCAGGGCAAGGGCGGCAATGGCCAGGCCGCCTGGCAGGAAATCGCCGCCGCGGACGTACCCTGCCTTGCCAGGGTCCTGGCCGATCAGGGGTTGCAGGTGCGCGCGCTGGTGCTGTCACGCCTTGAACCCACGCGGGCGGCCGAGCTGCTGGCGCAGATGCCGCCCGAGGACGCCGATGCCCTGGTCGTGGCCGCTGCCACCATGGGCCCGGTTTCGCATGAGGTGCTCGACACGGTCGGCCGCGCCCTGGCCGGGATCTTGCAGGCACGCCGCCAGACGGGCGCCCTGCCCGGCCAGCCGCTTGAGCGGGTCGCGGAAATCCTGAACTTTGCACCAGGCACCCAGCGCGATGCCCTGCTGGAGCGAATCGAAGGCAGCGACGCCGAGATGGCCACCCGGCTGCGGCGCGCAATGTTCACCTTTGCCGACATTCCCGCGCGTGTGCAGGCTGCCGACATTCCCAGGATCGTGCGCGCAACCGACAATGCCCGGCTGGTCACCGCCCTGGCCGGCGCCTCGGGCGCGGGGGATCGCGCCGCCGCCGATTACCTGCTGGGCAACATATCGAAAAGGCTGGCCGAGCAGATCCGCGAGGAAATGGCGGAACGCCCGGCGATCGACCCGCGCGAGGCCGATGCCGCGATGACCGCCGTCATCGCCGCGATCCGACGGCTGGAACGGGCGGGCGACATCACGCTGGTGCCGGGCGACGGGGATGATCGCAAAGATGGCTGAAGGCCGTCTCCAGGGTCTGGCGCGATGCTCAGACCTCGTTCATCAGCTGTTCCTTGGCCACGGCAAGGTTTTCCGACAGCCTGGTGCGGATCTCTTCCTCGCTGGCCTTGTCGCCCAGATCGGCACGCAGGCGGCGCACCACGTCGTCGATGCCGGCCTCTTCGAAATCGGATTTGACGATCTCCATCGCATAGGCCTCGGCCGCGTCACCCGTCTTGCCCAGCAGCTCGGCCGCCCACAGTCCGGTCAGCTTGTTCGCCCTTGCGCGGGCCTTGAACTGCATCTCTTCGTCATGGGCAAACTTGGCCTCGAACGTGTTTTCGCGTTCGTCAAATGTCGTCATGTCCGTCTCCGCAGAACCTGGGTTGATGTGTCTTTCCTATATGGCGGCCCGCCAGCGGCGGTGCAAGGCCGCTGACCGACGAATGGCACCTGATCGGAGGGCAGGCGACACCATGCCCGTGATCATGCCCGCGATCATGCCCGTGCTTGCCCCCCGCGAACGCAGCCTCTATAGAGGCGGCAAGACAGACTCGGCAGGCCCGGTAGCCACGATGCACGCCTCGGCATGCGACGGGCGCTGCCCGTACCGCCCGGAATTCCCGCCCAGACCGACCGAAATCGGAGACAACATGGCACGCCGCAAGAAAATCTACGAAGGCAAGGCCAAGATCCTGTATGAGGGCCCCGAACCGGGCACGCTGGTACAGTATTTCAAGGACGACGCCACCGCCTTCAACGCCGAAAAACATGCCGTGATCGAGGGCAAGGGCGTTCTCAACAACCGGCTCAGCGAATTCTTCATGCAGGGGCTGAGCGCGATCGGCGTACCCAATCATTTCATCCGGCGCCTGAACATGCGCGAACAGCTGGTGCGCGCCGTCGAGATCATCCCGCTGGAGGTCGTCGTGCGCAATATCGCCGCCGGCTCGATCAGCAAGCGTCTGGGCATCGAGGAAGGCACGCAGCTGCCGCGGCCCATCGTCGAATTCTATTACAAGGACGACGCGCTGGGCGACCCGCTGGTCAGCGAAGAACACATCATCGCCTTCAACTGGGCCACCCATCAGGACATGGACGACATGGTGGCGCTGGCGCTCAGGGTCAATGATTTCCTGTCCGGCGTGATGCTGGGCGCGGGCATCAGGCTGGTCGATTTCAAGATCGAGATCGGGCGCGTCTTTGAGGGCGACTTTCAGCGCCTGATCGTGGCCGACGAGATCAGTCCCGACAGCTGTCGCCTGTGGGATATCAAGACAGGCGCGCATCTGGACAAGGACGTGTTCCGCCGCGATCTGGGCGATCTGGCCGATGCCTATACCGAGGTGGCCCGGCGTCTGGGGCTGATGCCGCGCAATGGCAACCGGGGCTCGGGGCCCAAACTGGTGAACTGAAGGACGATTCGATGAAGGCACGCGTATTCGTGACATTGAAACAGGGTGTCCTCGACCCGCAGGGCGAGGCGGTGCGCCATTCGCTGCATGCGCTGGGATTCGAGGGCGTGAACGCGGTGCGCCAGGGCAAGGTGATCGAGCTGGATCTCGCCGAAACCGACGAGGCGCAGGCCCGCCGGAGCGTGCAGGAAATGTGCGAAAAGCTGCTGGCCAACACCGTGATCGAGGATTACCGCGTGGAAATGCTGCCATGAGAACGGCGGTCATCGTCTTTCCCGGCTCGAACTGCGACCGCGATCTGGCGGTGGCGTTCCGGAATGCGTCGGGCCGGCCGCCCGAGATGATCTGGCACAAGGAAACCGCCCTGCCCGCGGGGATCGACGTGATCGGCATTCCCGGCGGGTTTTCCTTTGGCGACTATCTGCGCTGCGGCGCGATTTCGGCGCGCGCACCGATCATGCGGGCCGTTGCCGATTTCGCCGCGCGTGGCGGATATGTCCTGGGTATCTGCAACGGGTTTCAGGTGCTGACCGAAGCCGGCCTTCTGCCCGGCGCGCTGATGCGCAATGCCGGGCTGAAATTCGTCTGCAAGGATGTATCGCTGAGCGTGCAGACGCGCAACAGCGCCTTTACCGCCGGCTATGACAAGGGCCAGCATATCCGTATTCCCGTGGCCCATCACGATGGCAACTATGTTGCCGACCCCGCCATTGTCGAAAGGCTGCGGGGCGAGGATCGGATCGCGTTCACCTATGACGACAACCCCAATGGCTCGGTCGCCGATATTGCCGGGATCCTGTCGGAAAACCGCCGGGTGCTGGGCATGATGCCACACCCGGAACGGATGGCCGACCCCACGCTGGGCGGCGCGGATGGCGCGCCCCTGTTCCGGTCGCTGGCCGAGGCGCTGGTTTCGTCCTGACAACGGGCAGGCAGGGTGGCGACGTGAAAAGGGGGATGGGTGAAAGGGAGATCGGGTGAAAGGGGGCTGGCTGCCCCCTCTTGCCTGCGGCAATTCACCCCCGCGCGTATTTGGGCAAAGAAGAAAGGGCTGCCGCTGCGACCGGCAGGTCCGTCTGCGGCCCCTTCACAGATAATCCGAGCGGCTGAGGCCGTATTTGGCCATTTTTTCGTTGAGGGTGCGGCGCGGGATCTTGAGTTCCTCCATGACCGCGGCGATCGAGCCGCGGTGACGGCGCATGGTGTTGTCGATCAGCATGCGCTCGAACGCCTCGACATATTCCTTGAGCGGCTTGCCTTCGGCCACCATGGCCTCGGGCAGGTCGGCGTTGTCCGACAACAGCAGCGCCCCGATCGAGCCCGTGCCGCGGCGGCTCTGCAACACGGCGCGCTCGGCAAGGTTGATCAGCTGACGGACATTGCCCGGCCAGGGCGCCTGCAACAGCTGGGCGGCCTCCTTGGCCGAGATTTCGGGCGCCGCGCAGCCATATTCCTCGGCGAATGTTTCGGCAAAACGGTTGAACAGGGTCAGGATGTCCTCGCCCCTTTGTCGCAGGGGTGGCGGGGTCAGGCGCATGGCTGCCAGCCGGTAATACAGGTCGGAGCGCAGGACATCCTCGCAGCGGGTATCGGAATCGGTGATGTTGCAGATCGCGATGATGCGCAGGCTGGGGGGCTGACCGCTGATTTCCTGCTCGTTGATCAGGTTGACAAGCCGCGCCTGCAGGGCCTGTGGCAGGGCCTCGATATCCTCGAGGCACAGCGTGCCGCCGCGCGCCTCTTCGATCCATGTCAGCCCGGCGCCCTCGGGCGGGGGGCCGAACATCAGGGCGGCCAGCGCATCCTCGTCATGGGCGGCGCAGCTGACGGCCAGAAAGCGGCGCCCCTGCCGGGGCCCGCAGGCGTGGAGCGCATGGGCGACCAGGCTCTTGCCGGTGCCGGTCTCGCCGTCGATCAGGACGTGATTGTCGGCCTGCGCCATGTCGAGGATGTCCTCGCGCAGACGCTCCATCACCGGGCTGGAGCCGACCAGCTTGCGCAGCAATACGGTGCCGTCCGAAAGTTCCCGTCTGAGCGCGCGATTGTCCAGGGCGAGGCGGCGGGCATGAATCGCCCGGCGCGCCAGATCGCCCAGGCGTTCGGGGTCAAAGGGCTTTTCCACAAAGTCATAGGCGCCGATGCGCATGGCCTCGACCGCCATGGGCACGTCGCCATGGCCGGTGATCAGGATGACCGGCAGCGCCGGATCCATCATCATGACCCGGCGCAGAAAGGCCATGCCATCCATGCCGGGCATCTTGATATCGCTGATGATGATACCGTTGTAATCGGGCGAGATGTCGGCAAGGGCCGCCTCGGCGCTGGCATAGCTGCGCGTATTGTAGCCTGACAGCGACAGCCATTGCGAAATGGACAGGCGCATGTCCTCTTCGTCATCGACGATGGCTATGGTCATGGATTCCAGCATCTTTTCGTTACCTGCCCGTCATTTTCACCCGCAAGGATGTTGTCATTGTGCCGCCCTTGCACTGTCGTCGATCAGCGGCATCTGGATCTCGAAGACCGCGCCGCCGCTGGCGCTGTTGCGCGCGATCAGCCGGCCGCCCAGATCGTTCACGATACCGGACGAGATGGCAAGACCCAGCCCGACCCCCTCGCCCGGTTTCTTGGTCGTGTAGAAGGGTTCGAACAGCTGGTCCATGTCGTCGATGCCGCGGCCGTTGTCGTGGATCGCCAGCTTGGCCGTTTCGCCGGCGCCCAGCAGGATGTCCACGCGGGGATTATCCTGTTCCTTGACCGCATCCAGCGCATTGCGCAACAGGTTCACGATCACCTGTTCGAGGCGCAGCTGATCGCCCAGCACCCGCACGGGTTCGGCGGGAACGTTACGCGTGAGCGAGACCTGCATCTGGTTCAACTGCGGTTCCATCATCGCCAGCGCCGTGTCCAGCGCCTCGCGCAGATCGACCGCGACCAGCTCGTCGCCACCCTTGCGGGCGTAGGATTTCAACTGTCTGGTGATCGCGCTCATGCGGCCGATCAGATCGTCTATCCGCTGGAACGACGACAGCGCCTCTTCGGTGCGGTTGCGTTGCAGCAGCAGGCGTGCGCCGGCCAGATAGGTTTTCATCGCCGCCAGCGGCTGGTTCAGTTCGTGGCTGACGGCGGCGGACATTTCGCCCAGCGCGGCCAGTTTCGAGGCCTGCTGCAGGCTCTGCTCGGCGACGCGCAGGCTCTGCTCGACCTTTTCGCGTTCCTCGATCTCGCGCGAGAGGCGCTCGTTCAGGGCCCGCAGCGCAATCGACTCGCGCTGGAAGAGGGCCGATTGCTGAACCGCCCGGCGCGACAGCACGTAAAAGACCAGCGCAACCAGAATCGAGAACCCCATGATTTCGATTGCCAGCACGCCGTTCACACGCTCGCGCACCGACGCAAAGGTCGAGAAATAGGTGATCCGCCAGCCCTGAAAGCCGATCTTGCCATCGATTCGCAGGATGGCCTGGCCCCGGCTGATGGCGTCGGCCGGGCTCTGTTCCCAGTCGCCGGTGGCCTGAAAGGCGCGCTCGATGGCGTTGGGGGCCGAGCGCACCTTGAGCGCCTCGGCCACGGTCTGATATTTCCAGCGTGGCTGGGACGAAAGGATCACCCTGCCCCTGGAATCGGTCACCATGATCGCCTCGCCCGCAAAGGCCCACTTCTTTTCAAGGCGTGACAGATCGACCTCGACCACGATGACGCCGATCCCCTGCTTGCCGCTTTCGATCTTGCGGGAATAGCTGAACTGGAGGGCTCCTGAATCCAGCCGTTCGGTGGTAAAGACCGTTTCCTTGTTGCGCAGCGCCTCGACGAAATAGGCGGCGTTGCGGTGCTGTGTACCGATCAGCTTGCGGTCGGTGGCGGCGACGGTCCGGCCCACCCCGTCAAGCAGCATCAGCGACGCGGCGCCGATTTCATCCCTGATCGAGATGAGCCTCTGCGAGGTCGCGACGAAATCGCCGGAATTCAGGGCCGAGATCAGAACCGGATCGCGTGACAGCAGCAATGGCACGACCGCAGTGCGCCTGAGCTCGCTCAGGATGTTGCCGGAATAGAGGGCAAGGCGCAGCTCGGCACGCGAACGGGTTTCCTGGGTAAACCGCTGGGTAAGGTAGACATTCGAGATCCAGATCAAGAGGATCGCGATGGCGATCACCACGGCCACCACCACCCGGGCGACAAGGCTTGTCCGGGGCGCGTCCGTGCCGGATGCCGTGTTCACCCGGCGTGCTGCATCTTTCCTGGCCATCGCCGCTGATCCTACGCCCGCGCCGCGGCGCGCTCAAGGCAAATGGCGCAAATCGCCGCCCAAGGGGCGACTGCGTGCTTGTCTTGGCGCGCTGGCGGGGCCATAAGCGGGCGCAACAGGACCGGGTGTAACAGGACCGGGGCATAGCGGATGACGGACACGGCTTCAGCCAGAGACGATACCGAGGGCGGCCAGCAGGGCGCGCCGCTGGTGATCTTTACACCTTCGGGTCGGCGTGGCCATGTGGCCGCCGGCACCACCGTTCTGGACGCGGCGCGCGCGCTGGGGGTCGATCTGGATTCGGTCTGCGGGGGGCGGGGAATCTGCTCGCGCTGCCAGATCACGCCATCATTCGGGGAATTCCCCAAGCACGGCGTGACCGCCACGCCCGATGCGCTGTCGCCCTGGAACGCGGTCGAAGAGCGTTATCGCTCCAAGCGCGGCCTGCGCGCCGGGCGGCGCCTGGGATGTCAGGCGCGCATCATGGGTGACGTGGTGATCGACGTCCCCCCGGAGAGCCAGGTCCACAAGCAGGTGGTGCGCAAGCGGGCCGAGGTCCGGGCCGTCACCATGGCCCCGCCCATCCGCCTGCATTACGTCGAGGTCGCCCAGCCCGACATGCACGATCCCTCGGGCGATCTGGAACGGCTGAAAGCGGCGCTGAGCCAACAATGGGGCATCAAGGGTGCGCAGGCCGATTTCGCCATCCTCGCCGATCTTCAGCAGACCCTGCGCAAGGGCGACTGGAAGGTGACGGTTGCCCTGCACATGGGCGACAGCCGGCAGCCGGGGCAGATCGTCGGCCTGTGGCCGGGCTTTTTCGAGGGGCCTGTGTACGGGCTGGCGATCGATCTGGGATCGACCACCATCGCGGCCCATCTGTGCGACATGCAATCGGGCGAGGTGCTGGCCTCGAGCGGCGCGATGAACCCGCAGATCCGGTTCGGCGAGGATCTGATGAGCAGGGTCAGCTATGCGATGATGAACGAGGGCGGCGCGGCCGAGATGACGCGGGCCGTGCGCGAGGGGCTGAACGGCCTTTGTGCCGATCTGATCGGTGAGGCCGACATCGCCGCCGACCATGTGCTTGAAGCGGTGATCGTGTGCAACCCGGTGATGCATCACCTGCTGCTGGGAATCGACCCTTACGAACTGGGTCAGGCGCCTTTCGCCCTGGCGACGGCCGACGCGCTGAACCTGTGTGCCGCGGATCTGGAGCTGGACAGCATCCCGCAGGCGGCGCGCCTCTATATCCTGCCCTGCATCGCAGGCCATGTCGGCGCCGATGCGGCCGCCGTGGCCCTGTCGGAGGCACCGCACAAGTCGGACGAGCTGATGCTGGTCGTCGATGTGGGCACCAATGCCGAAATCCTGCTGGGCAACCGCGAGCGTCTGCTGGCCTGTTCGTCCCCGACCGGGCCGGCCTTCGAGGGGGCGCAGATCTCCAGCGGCCAGCGCGCCGCCCCCGGCGCCATCGAGCGTGTGCGCATCGACCCGGCGACCAAGGAGCCCCGCTTCAAGGTGATCGGCTGCGATCTGTGGTCGGACGAGCCCGGCTTTGCCGAGGCGACCAGGGCCACCGGCATCACCGGGATCTGCGGCTCGGGGATCATCGAACTGGTGGCCGAAATGCGCCTGGCGGGCATCGTCGATGCCTCGGGGCTGATCGGTTCGGCCGCACAGACGGGCAGCGACCGCTGCATCATCGACGGGCGCACCCATGCATATCTGGTCTGGGACGGCAGCGACGGCGCGGACAGGCCCGGCGACAGGCCCGGTACGGGACGCATCACGGTGACCAATCGCGACATCCGCGAAATCCAGATGGCCAAGGCCGCGCTCTATTCCGGGGCGCGCCTGCTGATGGACCGCTTTGGCACCGATCGGGTCGGCTCGATCCGCCTGGCCGGTGCATTCGGGGCCCATATCTCGCCGAGGCACGCGATGATTCTGGGGATGATCCCCGATTGCCCGCTGGAACGCGTGTCCAGCGCCGGCAATGCCGCCGGCACCGGCGCGCGGATTGCGCTGCTGAACATCGACGCGCGCCGCGAGATCGAGGCGCTCGTGCGCCGCATCGACAAGGTGGAAACGGCCATCGAGCCGCGCTTTCAGGAGCATTTCGTGAATGCATCCGCCATTCCCAACGCGGTCGAGCCCTTTCCCATCCTGCGCAGCATCGTCGATCTTCCCGATGTTTCCTTCAACACCGGCAAGGATGGCGCGTCAGGGCGCGCCGCAAGGCGGCGCAGGCGCTGACGGGGTGCACACGGCAATCGCATTTCAGCCATGTCCCGCAGTTTTCCACCCTTTACGCCCGGCCGACAGGCCGGGCAGCGCCCACCCCGGGCCGGGCACTGCCCTCAACTCCAGAAGGCGGCCGGTAAAAGGCGACATGGGCCGAAACAAAGA
>JASBSZ010000015.1 GCA_030148665.1 Alphaproteobacteria bacterium | reverse complement strand
CGCCTGGCTGATCGACCGGCACGGGGCGCGGGCAGCGCGCAAGGAAATCTCGATGATCAAGACGCTGGTGCCACAGTTGCAATGCGAGGTGTCCGACCGCGCGATCCAGGTCTTTGGCGCCATGGGCATCAGCCCCGACACGCCGCTGGGCGACATCTATACCTGGGGCCGGGCGCTACGCATCGTCGATGGCCCGGACGAGGTACACCTGCGCACCGTCGGCCGGCTGGAACTGCGCGAACGCCGCGACCGCCTGGGACAGTCGGCGCGTTACATGTATGTGTGAACGCTGACCTGACGGCCGGTGAGGGCAGTCGCTTCAGCGCCCGCCGCGGGCCATGAAGGCCAGGCGCTCGAACAGATGCACATCCTGTTCGTTCTTGAGCAACGCGCCATGCAGCCTGGGTAGCGCGTCCTTGCCCTTGCGCTTCAGGTCTTCGGGGGCGAGATCCTCGACCAGCAGCAGCTTCAGCCAGTCCAGCACCTCAGACGTCGAGGGTTTCTTTTTCAGCCCCGGCGTTTCGCGGATCTCGAAGAACTGGGTCAGCGCCTCGGTCACCAGCTGGGGCTTGATGCCGGGATGGTGCACCTCGATGATCTGGCGCAGGGTCTCGGCATCGGGGAACTTGAGATAGTGAAAGAAACAGCGCCGCAGAAAGGCGTCGGGCAATTCCTTTTCGTTGTTCGAGGTGATGATGACGATGGGCCGATGGCGCGCACGGATGGTTTCGCCGGTCTCGTAGACAAAGAATTCCATCCGGTCGAGTTCCTGCAGCAGGTCGTTGGGAAACTCGATATCGGCCTTGTCGATCTCGTCGATCAGCAGCACGACCTTCTGATCGGCCTCGAAGGCCTCCCACAGCTTGCCCTTGCGGATATAGTTGCGCACGTCGTTGACGCGTTCATCCCCCAGCTGGCTGTCGCGCAGGCGGCTGACGGCGTCGTATTCATACAGCCCCTGCTGGGCCTTGGTGGTGGATTTGACGTTCCATTCGATGATCGGCAGATCCAGACTTGCGGCCACCTGACGGGCCAGTTCGGTCTTGCCGGTGCCCGGCTCACCCTTCACCAATAATGGCCTTTCAAGGGTTATTGATGCGTTTACGGCAACAGTCAGATCGTCCGTTGCGACATAGCTTGCGGTGCCGGTAAATTTCATGATGCCTGATTGCCCCCGGATTGTCCCTGGATTGCCCTGGCGTTTTGCGCTGGTGCCGACTGTATCACCTGTACGGGCAGCATCAAGATATGCATTTCACGGGGTGACAAAGCCTGCGACATTCTGTAAGCGGTGCCCGAACGGCACCTGATCCCGGCAGCATAACCGGGACCCCGAGTCGCATTCTTGAATTCCTTGGGAGGATCAAGTGAAAGTGGATACCGTACTCGACAAGGACTACACCCCCAGCGAAGACGAACCCTTCATGAACGAACGTCAGCTGGCCTATTTCAAACGCAAGCTGCTGGACTGGAAGAACAGCATCCTCGAAGGGAACCGCGATACCATCGAAGGCATGCAGAGAGGCACGCGCAACATTCCCGACATTGCCGACCGTGCATCCGAGGAAACCGATCGCGCGCTCGAGTTGCGCACCCGCGACCGCCAGCGCAAGCTGATCGCCAAGATCGACGCGGCCCTGCGACGGATCGAGGAAGGCACCTACGGCTATTGCGAGGAAACGGGCGAGCCGATCTCGCTGAAACGGCTGGAAGCGCGGCCCATCGCAACCCTCAGCCTGGAAGCGCAGGAACGCCACGAGCGCGCCGAGCGGGTTCATCGTGACGACTGACGTGACGGCCACGGCCATGAACGGCATCACGTTTCCACGGCACCGGGGCGGCAGCGCTCCGGTGTTTTGCGTCTGAGGGCTGCCCATGGCACTCAAGGGGCAGAGCATCACCATCCTGGGCGCCGGTATCGGCGGGCTGACGGCCGCCATTGCCCTGGCACGGCGGGGGGCGCGGGTCAGCGTCATCGAACAGGCCCCCGAGCTGACCGAGGTCGGCGCCGGGCTGCAGATCACGCCCAACGGCACGGCCGTGCTGGCCGCCCTGGGTCTGGGCGAGCGGGTTGCCCGTATCGGCGTGCCGCTACAGGCGGTCGAACTGCGCGAACACCGCGGCGGCAGGCTGGTCCTGCGCCTGGACATGACGCAGGCGAAACACGGCAACGACAACCCATATCTCCTGCTGCATCGCGCCGATCTGGTCGAGATGCTGGCCCAGGCGGCCCGGCGCCACGGCGTTGCGCTGATCCTTGGCAAAAAGGCAACGGGCGTGGCCATCGGTTTCGATCAGGCAACATTGCCCTTCGAGGATGGCAGCCAGCGCGACTGCCGCATGCTGGTGGGGGCGGACGGGGTTCATTCGCTCGCCCGACAGGCCGTCGAGGGAACACGGACGGCACGCTTTACCGGACAGGTTGCATGGCGGGCCACCGTCGAGGCGCGCCACGTTCCCATCCATGACATGCCCCGCGTTGCCACCGTCTATATGGGTCCCGGGCGCCACCTGGTAACCTATCCGCTGCGCGAAGGCCGCCTGATCAACATCGTGGCCGTGGAAGAACGCGCAAAATGGGTGGCCGAGGGGTGGAACCACCTTGACGATCCGGCCAATCTGCGCCGCGCCTTCAGCAGCTTTCCCGCCGATGTCCGTCGTCTGCTGGGATTGTGCGAGAACGTCCATCTGTGGGGGCTGTTTGCCCACCCCGTCGCCACGAACTGGTATCGCGGCACGACGGCCATTCTGGGGGATGCGGCGCACCCTACCCTGCCCTTTCTGGCGCAGGGCGCGAACATGGCGATCGAGGATGCCTGGGTTCTGGCCGAAGAGCTGGACCGCAACGACGAGGCCGAAAAGGCGCTGGCAGCCTATCAGAAACGGCGCCGCGCCCGCACCCGCCGCATCGTCAGGGCCGCCACCGACAACACCCGCATCTATCACATGTCATCGCCCCTTCTGCGGGGCCCGGCCCATGCCGCGATGCGCGTGGCCGGAATGTTGACACCGGCCATGATGCTGCGGCGCTATGACTGGCTGTATGGCCATGACGTGACCAGGGCCTGTTGACGACCACCAGATCGCACCGGTTTCAGCCCAAATCCACCAGTGCCAGCCAATTTTGCGCAGACAGGGTGCCCCCCTTTCAAGCGAAATTTGCGTCACAATGGCGGATTTGGGCGAAATCCCGAAGGGACGCGGCGAAAATTGCCCCCAACGCGCGAATTTTCCCTTCCGATCAGAAGATCGCTGCGGTCAAATTTATCACGCCGGAAGCAATTTTCCCCCGCATTGGTGCGATCTGGTGATCGTCAACAGGCCCTAGTATGGTGGAAACGAAATGCGCTTCATTCAATTCGCTGCGACAATGGCAGGTTCGCGCCCGGCCCCGAGGGGGGCGCGTTGAGATCTGCGCGCCGGTTTTCGCGAGTGCGACATCGCAATCTGTTGAAATGGCACCACCAATTCGCGCCCGCCTGGGGGGCGGGGTCGGGCGCGAACCGGATCGCAAGCGATCCGGAGAGTAGAAAACCAATGTAGCGAACTTCGATTCCGGGTGACTAGGATGGGTTGAACCAGCTTGCCCGGATTCCCTGCCGACAGGCCGCATCAACGACCAGCAAGGCAAAAGAAAACGGCGGCGTGAGGGAGGGGCACGCCGCCGCTTCTTTTTCGGAAACCCGAGGGAGGGCAGGTTTCCGACAGGGAAAGGGAAGACCCGTGATCAGTGGTGGGCCGAGCCGATCGCGGCCTCGATCGCAACGCGGTCGATCTGCCCGCGGGTCAGACCGAGATCGGCCAGACCGTCATCGGACAGGGCCATCAGCTGGCGCCGCGTATTGCGGTATTCGCGCCGCGTGGCCGCCGCGCGCAAGAGGGATTTGAAAGCCTGCAAAGCGGGGGCGAACACGCCGTTCTGCGGGTGAGTGGTGGTCAGCGCGAATGCCATCTTGTGCCTCACTTGATCATGCCGTCATCGGCGTTGTCTTCTGCGCTGCTATTTAGTCCGATCACCGCGGCGGACAATCCCGAGTTTCCTCAAACCCGATATGCGTTACGCGCATGGTCCACGCCTGCCGCGCCCGCCGCAACCGGCCAGGGGGTCGTGCCGGACTGACCCATATGCGGCCACAATCACATCATCGCGCGCCCCCCTTGCCCTTTGCCTCGGGATGGCTGATCAATGCGCCATCCCGGCAGCGGATTCCACGCAGCCGCCATCGCTGCCGCCGTTGACGGGCAAGGCACACCGAAAGGACCAGACGACATGACCATTTCACGCGACGCCGTGCTAGAAAGACTGAAGACCATCCCCCTGCCGGACGGCGGTGATCCGGTATCGCGCGACATGGTGCGCGCGCTCACCATCGAAGGCGACAAGGTCAGATTCCTGATCGAGGTCGCCCCCGACCTGGCCCCGAAAATGGAACCCGTGGTCGAAGCTGCCCGAAAGGCGGTCGAGGGGCTGGAAGGCGTCGGCAGCGCGTCGGTCATCCTGACGGCGCATGTGAGCGACCCGAAAACAGCCGCGCCGCCGCCCGATCTGAAACTGGGCAGCCACCCGAAACCGGGGGCAAATCGCGCCCCCATCCCCGGGGTCGAGCGCATCATCGCCGTTGCCTCGGGCAAGGGCGGGGTCGGCAAATCGACTGTGGCCAGCAACCTTGCGGTCGCGCTGGCCATGCAGGGGCGTCGCGTTGGCCTGCTGGACGCCGACATCTACGGCCCCAGCCAGAGCCGCATGATGGGCATGAACCAGCGCCCCAAATCCCCCGATGGCGAAAAGATCATCCCGCTGGTGTCACACGGGGTCACCTTCATGTCGATGGGGCTGCTGCTGAAGGATGACGAGGCCGTCATCTGGCGCGGCCCCCTGCTGGTGGGCACGCTGCAACAACTGCTGGGCCAGGTGCAGTGGGGCGAACTCGACGTGCTGCTGGTCGATCTGCCGCCGGGCACGGGGGATGTGCAACTGACGCTGTCGCAGAAAACCGTGGTCAACGGTGCGATCATCGTCTCGACCCCGCAGGATGTTGCGCTGCTCGACGCCAAGAAGGCGATCACCATGTTCAACAAGACGAACACCCCGATCGTCGGCATGATCGAGAACATGTCGATGTATGTCTGCCCGAAATGCGGCAACGAGGACCACATCTTTGGCCACGGCGGCGCCCGGGACGAGGCGCAGAAGCTGGGCATTCCCTTCCTCGGCGAGATCCCGCTGGATGTCAGCGTACGCCTGGCATCGGATGCGGGCAGGCCGATCGCCCTGGAAGATGGCCCGGTCGGCAAGGCCTATGCCGGAATCGCCCGTGCGCTGATCGAAAAGGGCAATGCCTGAGAGGGACCGACGCGACCGACCGCCGCCCCCTGCGCGGGGCGGCAGGCCCGATTTCGGCCCTTTCGCGCCGGTCGTGGCACTGGGTGACGGGCGCTATCTGATCACGCAGGCTATCTGACCACGTAGACCGAACATTTCGCATGCCGCACCACCCGCGCGGCATTGGGGCCCAGCAGGAAATCGGCAATATCGGGACGGTGCGCCCCGATCACGATCAGATCGCTGCCGGCGCGATCGGCGGCGATCAGGATTTCCTCGTAGATGCTGCCGGTCGCCACCACATGGCGAACATTCGCGTTGACCTCGGGCCCCAGCACGTCGCCGGCAAAGGCCGTCAGGCGGTCGCGCGCCTCGGCGACCGCCTTTTGGTGATAATCCTCGCGAAAATAGGTACTGACCATCGGCAGGCCGAAATCGGGCAGAACGGAAATCACGTCGATCCCGGCGCCCTCGACCTCGGCCAGACGTCCGGCGCGCTCGAGAACCGCGCGATCGATCTCGTCCCGGGTGATGTCTATCGCGCACAGGACATGTCGGATGGGCTTGCTCATATCGTTACTCCTTCCCTGCGGATGCGCGCCTGCTGGGCCATCATGATCAGCCCCAGCAGTATCAGGGCCGGGATGAACACCAGTTCCTTGGGCATCTGGTCGGCCCTGGATTCGGCGGCGATCACGACGACGGGCTCGTCCCCGTAGAAATCGAACACGGTCATCTTGTCAAAGAACGGTGTGCCGGGGAACGGTTCATCCAGCTTGACGATATCACCCTCGGGAATCAGGGTCAGCCCCTCGGCCCTGAGGCGCGCCGCGCCGTCCTTGCCCGCAGGCACCTTGAACAGCAGGGTCTTTTTCTTGATCTTGCCCGAGTTGAAATCGGGCCCCCGCACATGGATGCGGATCTCTTCGCCCACGGGCGCCTTGCCGATCACCTGTTCCAGCCGGGCAGGGCTGATGGGATCATAGGGGGCCTGGATACGGTTCATGACGTAGTCGGGACGAAACAGAAGGAAGGCCACCAGCAGCAGGCCCACGCTTTCCCAGATGCGGCTCCTGGTCAGGAAATGGCCCATGGTGCCGGCGGTGAATGCCAGCACTGCGATCACCGAGGTGATGATGACCAGGATCACCTGCCACCATGTGACGTTGATCATCAGCATGTCGGTATTGAAGATGAAGATGAAGGGCAGGATCACCGTGCGCAGGGAATAGAAGAAGGCGACAAACCCGGTCTTGATGGCATCGCCCCCCGATATCGCCGCGGCCGCGAAACTGGCCAGCCCCACAGGTGGCGTCACATCCGCCATGATCCCGAAATAGAACACGAACAGATGCACCGCGATCAGGGGCACGATCAGACCGTTCTGCGCGCCCAGCTGCACGACAACCCCGGCCATCAGCGACGAGACCACGATATAGTTGGCCGTGGTCGGCAGCCCCATGCCCAGGATCAGCGACAGGATGGCGACAAAGATCAGCATGATGATCAGGTTGCCGCCCGAGACATATTCGACCATCTCGGCCATCACCTGCCCGACCCCGGTCAGCGTGACGGTGCCGACGATCACGCCTGCGGTGGCGGTGGCCAGGCCGATGCCGATCATGTTGCGCGCACCGTCGATCAACCCCTCAACCAGTTCGCGTCCGCCGCGCGCAAAGCTGTTCACCCAATCGCTTTCGCCGCGAAAGATCGCCTTGATCGGGTGCTGGGTGAGCAGGATCACGAACAGCAGCGCCGTCGCCCAGAAGGCCGAAAGACCCGGCGATTTCTTTTCGATCATCAGGAAATAGACCAGCACCACGATAGGCATCAGGAAATGCAGCCCGGCCTTGTAGATCTTGCCCACATCGGGCAGGCGCACCTCTTTCGCGTTGGGATCGTCCATCTCGAGATCCTCGACCCCCGCGGCAACCTTGAGCAGGGCCAGATAGGCCAGCGCCACCAGCGCGACCAGGATCCACGTTGCCCCCTCGGGAACCAGCGCGGTGATCCAGCGCACCGGGTACTGGATGCCATAGCTGAAGCCGGCAAAGGCCAGGAAAAACACGAACATGCCCATGATCGTGCGCGCCAGCGACACCGTGCGGTCGCCCAGGGTCGGCATGTTGCGTTTCACGGCCTCCAGATGGACGATATAGACCAGCGCCACATAGGAAATCGCCGCCGGCAGGAAGGCGCGGGTAATCACCTCGACATAGGGGATACCGACATATTCGACCATCAGGAAGGCGGCCGCCCCCATGACGGGGGGCATGATCTGGCCGTTGACCGAACTGGCCACCTCGACCGAGCCGGCCTGTTCGGGGGTAAAGCCCACGCGCTTCATCAACGGGATGGTGAAGGTGCCGGTGGTCACCACATTGGCAATCGACGAGCCCGAAATCAGCCCCGTCGCGGCCGAACCCACGACCGCCGCCTTGGCCGGGCCGCCGCGCAGATGGCCCAGCGCGCCAAAGGCCAGCTTGATGAAATAGTTGCCCGCGCCGGCCTTTTCCAGCAGGGCGCCGAACAGCACAAACAGGAACACGAATTTCGTGGACACGCCCAGCGCGATGCCGAACACCCCTTCGGATGTGATCCACATGTGGCTCATGGCCTTTTTCAGGCTGGCACCCTTCCAGCGGATGACCTCGGGCACCCAGTCGGATGCGCCAAAGAACACATAGGCCAGAAAGATGATGGCGATTGCCGCCATGGCCGGGCCAAGGGAACGCCGCGCGGCCTCGAACAGGATCAACAGGCCGACCAGGGCAAACCACTTGTCGGTGTCGTCCGCCAGACCGCCGGCATCGACCAGCTTGGTATAGAATATGAATCCGTAAAGCGCGATGTAGGCGCCGAGGATGCCCAGGATCCAGTCCTGTACGGGAATGTGATCGCGAGGGCTCGAGCGCAGCGCCGGATAGGCGGCAAAGGCCAGAAAGATGGCAAAGGCCAGATGGATCTGGCGCGCATTGTTGATCAGGTCGCCGGGCAGGACATAGTTTGCCAGGGGCGAGGCCAGAATCACCTGGAACACGGACCACAGGATGGCAATGCCGGCCAGAAAGGTCCCGACCGGCCCGTGCGGATTGCGCGCCCCGGAATCCGAGGCCGCGACCAGGGCCTGCAATTCGTCTTCCGAAAGCTGTTTGTCATCGGATGTAGCGGTGTTCATCGCTCGTGTCCCCCAGGATCATCCCGCATGCGCGAAACCAGTTTCTTGCCGGATCCGACCCCTTGCGCGTGCCATGCTTGGGCGGGTCTCCGGCCGGTTTGACGCGCCGGCGACATCACCATCACCCGGCGCGAAAAGAGGGGGGGCGCGAGGCCCCCCTTCCGGTTCTGTCTGGCTCTTACTTCAGCCAGCCGCGCTCCTTGTAATACTTGATCGCACCGGGATGCAACGGTGCCGACAGGCCGTCCTTGATCATCTGCTGAGGATCGAGAATGGCAAATGCCGGGTGCAGTTTCTTGAAGTCGTCGAAATTGTCGAACACTGCCTTGACGACCGTGTAGACGACCTTTTCCGGCACCTTGGCCGAGGTCACCAGAGTCGCACCGACGCCAAAGGTTTTGACGTCGTTCGGGTTACCGCGATACATGCCGCCGGGAATGGTGGCATAGCGGTAGAACGAGTTTTCCTTGACCAGCTTGTCAACGGCCGGGCCTTGGACATTGACCAGCACCGCATCACACGAGGTGGTGGCCTCCTGGATCGAGCCGGACGGGTGGCCGACGGTATAGACCATGGCGTCGATCTGGTTGTCGCACAGGGCGGCGGACTGTTCAGACGCCTTCAGCTCGGTCGCAAGGGCAAAGTCCTTGGTCGTCCAGCCCAGCGCCTTCATCAGCACTTCCATGGTGCCGCGCTGGCCCGATCCGGGGTTGCCGATATTGACGCGCTTGCCCTTGAGGTCGGCAAAGGTCTTGATGCCGGAATCGGCACGTGCCACCACGGTAAAGGGCTCGGGGTGGATCGAGAACACTGCGCGCAGATCCTTGAACGGTCCCTTGTCCTTGAATTTCGAGGTGCCGTTATAGGCGTGATACTGCCAGTCCGACTGGGCCACGCCGAATTCCAGCTCGCCCTCGCGGATGGTGTTCAGGTTGTAGATCGACCCGCCGGTGGATTCGACCGAGCAGCGGATGCCGGTATCCTTGCGCATCTTGTTGACCAGACGGCAGATCGCGCCCCCGGTCGGATAATAGACGCCGGTCACACCGCCGGTGCCGATGGTGATGAATGTCTCGGCGCCGGCCATCGGCGCGCTCAACATCATCGCCGTAGCGACGGTTGCCGCTATTTTGATCTGTTTCAACATGTTGTTGTACTCCCTTGGTTTGGTTTGGCTTCGGAAAGTGCTCGATTGCGGGGTTACTCCGCCCAGAATTCCTGCAGGCGGCGATTGCGGTCCTCCACCTCCTGGATTCGCGACCGGGCATTGTCGCCGGCGCGCGAGACCAGCATGCCGATCATGGTCTCGATCAGCACGACGGTGGCGGAATAGGAAGAAAAGAATTGGGGGCTGTCGGTTGCCAGGATGAATCCGGCATCGGCATTGGCCAGCGCGGGGCAGGCATGGGTATCGGTGATGACGATGACATAGGCGCCCTGCTCGTGCCCCATCTCGGCGGCCATGACGGCGCGGCGCGCAAAGGGCGGCTTGGTGATCACCACCAGCGCATCGCGTTCGTCCAGCTCGGCCACCGCGGTACTGATCGATGCGCCGCTGCGCCCCGCAACCTGCCAGCCCGGCGAGAAATAGTTTCCCAGATAGGCGAAATATTCGACGATCCCGGTCGAACCGAACGCCCCGAACAAGACCTTGCGCTGCGCCGCGTGCAGATGGGCGACCGCCTGTTCCAGCCTGCCCTGGTCGATCATCCCGCTCAGCGCACCGATGTTTTCGATACAGGCCTGGGCCTGTCGCATCAGAAAGGGTGTGTCGGTGGCGCGATCCTCGGCCTGAAGGCGGCTGACGCGCTCGGAAAACGAGGTGTACTGACGTCCCACGGCGACGCGCGAAAGTTCGCGCATCTCTTCATAGGATTCGAACCCCAGCGCGCGGGCGAGGCGGGAAAACGTCGCCGGGGCAAGGCCGCTGCTGCCCGAAATCGACCGCAGGCTGCGGGTTGCCACCTCGACCGGGTTGGTCGCCACGAAATCGGCCGCATCCCTCAGCTTGCTGCTGAGATGGGCGTATTGCGCAGCAATCCTGTCCTCGAGCCTGTCCTCGACGCTGTCGGCCTGTGGCATGGTTCCTCCCGTCACGACAGGGGCAATTTTTCATACGTTTTAGTGATTGTCAATTATTGAAACATATGTATCATTTCTGTCAGCATCACAGCGGATCAATCGCCCCGAACGGGGCAACAACAGGGCAGCACCACGAGATGGGCCATATTTTTCCCCGCCATACCAAGGTCTTGCCCCCGGTCGTCGCGCGCGGCGCGGGGGTTTACCTCTACGACGAATCGGGCAGGCAGTATTTCGATGGCTCGGGTGGCGCCGCCGTTTCCTGCCTGGGCCACAGCGATGAAAAGGTGCGCGCGGCGATCAGGGCTCAACTCGATTCGGTCGCCTTTGCACATACCTCGTTCTTCACCTCGCGGCCTGCCGAGGCACTGGCAGACCGGCTGGCCGAAAACGCGCCCGAGGGAATCGAACGGGTCTATCTGGTCTCGGGCGGCTCCGAGGCGGTCGAGGCGGCGATCAAGCTGGCGCGCCAGTATTTCGTCGAGATCGGAGAACCCCGGCGCCGCCATGTCATCGCCCGGCGCCAGAGCTATCACGGCAACACCCTGGGCGCGCTGGCAACGGGTGGCAACATGTGGCGCCGCAGGCAGTTCGACCCGCTGTTGATCGAGACCAGCCATGTCGCTCCCTGCTACGAATATCGTGGCCGCAGCGAGGGCGAAAGCGCCACGGATTACGGCCGCCGCGTTGCCGACGAACTGGAGACCGAGATCCTGCGCCTCGGCCCCGAGACGGTGATGGCATTCGTCGCCGAGCCGGTCGTCGGCGCCACCATGGGCGCGGTGCCGCCCGTTCCCGGCTATTTCCGGCGCATCCGCGAGATCTGCGACCGATACGGGGTGCTCCTGATCCTTGACGAAGTGATGTGCGGCATGGGGCGCACGGGGACGCTGTTTGCCATCGAACAGGAGGGCATCAGCCCCGACATCACCACCGTGGCCAAGGGGCTGGGCGCGGGATACCAGCCGATCGGTGCCATGCTGTGCAGCGCGCGCATCTATGACGCCATCGAGAACGGCTCGGGCTTTTTCCAGCACGGGCATACCTACATGGGCCACCCGGTTGCGGCGGCAGCGGCGCTGGCGGTGCTGGGGCGGCTGCTCGATGACGGGGTGCTTGCGCGCGTCGCCCCGATGGGCGCGGCGCTGCGCGAGGCGCTGCAAGACGCCTTTGGCGACCATCCCCATGTCGGTGACATTCGCGGCCGCGGCCTGTTCCTGGGGCTGGAGCTGGTTGCCGACCGGGCGACGAAGGAACCGTTCGACCCCGCCCTGCGCGTCGCCGCGCGCCTCAAGGCCGCGGCCTTCGATGCCGGGCTGATCTGCTACCCGATGGGCGGCACCATCGACGGGCAGCGCGGCGACCATGTGCTGCTGGCGCCACCTTTCATCATGGAAGAAAGCCATATCGACGAAATCGTCGCCAAGCTGGGTCTGGCACTGGAGCAGGTACTGTGAACCCTCTGCCCGCGCTGATGGTCGCCCCCAATGGCGCGCGCCTCACGCGTGCCGACCACCCTGCCCTGCCGGTGACCCTGCCCCAGATCATCGAGACCGCCCGCGCCTGCGCCGCGGCGGGCGCGGACGGGCTGCATCTGCATCTGCGCGACAGCAAGGGCGAACACGTCCTCGACGCGGGTCTCTATGACGAGGCGCTCGCCGCGCTTGGCCGGGCGGTTCCGGGCATGGCGGTCCAGATCACGACCGAATCACGTGGCCTGTACGACCCCGCCTTTCAACGCGCCCTGCCCCTGCAAACGCGCGCGAGACTGGTTTCCGTTGCCCTGCGCGAGATCACCGCCGACGGCGACATTGCAGCCGCACGGCGCATGCACATGGCCGCGCGCGCCCGCGGCATCGCGATACAATACATCCTCTATGACGCATCCGAGATGATGGCGCTGGCCCACATGCTGGGGCCGGGCGAGGTCTCGGACCCGCGGCTGCAACTGCTTTTCGTCCTGGGCGGCCACGACGGCCGCGACGCGACACCCGCAATGCTGGCGCCGTTCCTGACCTCCATGGCCGAGGCCGCCATTTCGCCCGACTGGATGGTCTGTGCCTTTGGTCGTGCCGAGACCGACTGCCTGATTGCCGCCCATGCCGCCGGGGGAAAACTGCGCGTCGGGTTTGAAAACGGGTTCTGGATGCGCGACGGAAGCCTTGCGCGCGACAATGCCGCGCGGGTAGGCGAGATCCGCCGACTGACGGCACAACCGCCCCTTGGCAACACCGATACCGCCCTCAGATCGAAGGCAGGATGAAATCGGGCCGGATGCCGGCACGCGCGATGAACGGCGCCACGTCAAGCCCCGCAAACAGCCCGTGATCGGTGACCAGTGCGGTGCGCAGCCCGGCCGCCGCACCGCCCAGCACATCGGTGTGCAAGGTGTCGCCCACCGCCAGCACCCGGGCCGGATCGACCCCGCCGCCCAGCCGGGCGAGCGCCAGCGCATAGATATTGGAAAATGGCTTGCCGAAAAAAACCGGCTCGACCCCACATTCCCGTGCCAGCTCATGCGCGAAGTGGCCGGGCTCCAGCGAAAGACCGCCCTCGCGCGGGGCAACGATATCGGGATTTCCCACCAGAACCGGGCGCGGCCTGCGCCGCAGGGCCTCGATCAGCATCTGCTGGCGCGCGTCCGACCATTCGGCCGAACTCAGCAGGACAAAGCCGTCGGCACGGGCATATCCCCCCTCGTCGTCACCCAGGAGAAGGGTCCGGCCAGGCAGACGGGTCACCTGTGAATCCGACGCGGCCGCGACCCCCCACAGCAGATCGCCCGCCGCCCGCCGCTCCATTTCCCGCACCAGCGCATCGCGGCTGGACACCACATCCGACGCGTCCAGATCGAAACCCAGCGCGCGGTATTTCCGCAAGGCGGCATCCGCAGGACTGGTCGCCGCGTTGGTCAGCACCATCACCCGCCTGCCCATCGCCTGCAGACGATTCACCGCATCGACCGCCCCCGCAATCGGGCCGTCGCCGACATTCAGCACGCCAAAGGCATCGAGCAGAAAGACATCGAACCGCGCCGCCAGTTCATCCAACCCGGCAACCTGGCGCGACACACCGGGAAAATCGGCCCGTGGGAGCGTGCAGCGCACGGCCTCGTAGCGGGCAAAGGCCCAGGCGGCATCTCGGACCGCGGCGCTCAAGCGCGGTTTTCCTCGGGATCGGTTTCATGAAGCGCGACCCCCTGCTGATGGCATACCTCGCGCAATGCCGCGGACGGCACATGATCGGTGAAAAAGGCGTCGATACTGCCCATGTCGGTGATCCTGACCGGGGCCGAGCGGGTGAACTTGGAGCTGTCGGCCACCAGAAAGGTGCGCCGCGCATTGGCGATGATCGCCTTGGCAACGCGCACCTCGCGATAGTCGAAATCCAGCAGCGTGCCGTCCTCGTCTATGGCCGAGGCACCGATCACCGCGAAATCGGCCTTGAACTGCTGCACCATGTCGATTGCCGATTCCCCGACCAGCCCCCCGTCCGAGCGCCGCAACATGCCGCCGGTCACGACGACATCGCAATGGGGGTTGGCGGCCATGATGTTGGCGACATTCAGGTTGTTGGTAATGACCAGCAGGTCGCGCCGGTTTCCCAGCGCGCGGGCAACCGCCTCGGTCGTGGTGCCAATATTGATGAAAAGAGAGGCATCATCCGGGATTGCCGCGGCACAGAGGCTGCCTATGCGTTCCTTGACCTCGGCGGCCATCTGGCGTCGCGCCTCGTAGGCCAGGTTCGCCACTCCCGATTCCAGCACCGCCCCGCCATGCACGCGCGCCAGCAGCCCGCGTGCGCACAGCTCGTTCAGGTCGCGCCGGATGGTCTGCGGCGTCACCGCCAGCGCAAGCGAAAGCGCCTCGACCTCGACCCGGCCCGCCTTGCGCGCGGCATTCAGGATCTGCTGTTGACGATAGGAAAGCTCCACAGGGTCCGCCGGAAATATGTCTGTCGGCCCAAGGTTAGGCACCGCGCGGCAAGGCGGTCAAGCGGTTTTGCTCGACCGCCGGGGCGGGCGGGTCATGGACGGGTGCATCCTGGCCGCGGCTGTCATGCCGGCTCGCAACACAGGGAAAAGCAGAAAAAATGCAAAAAACGAAAACAATACGAACATGAGTACGAAAAGGACGAATATTTCTTGACCGCTTTCCGAAAAACCCGCAATCTGATGTCACATTTCTGTCACCCCCGCCCGTTAACAGGGGGATATCAACGAAACGCTGCCTCGGGTGCTCTATTCCATGCCGGCATCACAGCCATATGACATTGCCATCATCGGCGGCGGCGTGAACGGCTGCGCGGTTGCGCGCGATGCCGCCGGACGCGGCCTGTCGGTTCACCTGTGCGAGGCAGGCGATCTGGCACGCGGCACGTCATCGGCCTCGACCAAGCTGTTTCACGGTGGGCTGCGCTATCTGGAATATTACGAATTCCGCCTTGTGCGCCATGCCCTTGTCGAACGCGAGATCCTGCTGAACATGATGCCGCATATCGCGCGCCCGCTGCGTTTCGTGCTGCCCTATCACAAGGGGTTGCGACCGGCCTGGATGCTGCGGCTGGGGTTGTTCATCTATGACCACCTGGGCGGGCGCAAGATCCTGCCGGCGACGACAACGCTGGACCTGACGCGTGATCCGGCGGGTGCGCCACTCAAGGCCGAGTTCCGCAAGGGGTTCGAGTATTCCGACTGCTGGGTCGATGATTCGCGCCTTGTCGTGCTGCTGGCGGTCGATGCCGCCCGGCGTGGCGCCACCATCGAAACCCGCACCAGATGCGTGGGCGCACGACGCCGCGATGACCTGTGGCATGTCACGCTGGAAGACGCCGAGACGGGCGAGCGCCACCGGATCACGGCCCGCGCGCTGGTCAATGCCGGCGGGCCCTGGGTCGGGCAGATCATCGAGGACGCGCTGGCGCTGGACACCAGCGACCGCGTGCGCCTTGTGCGGGGCAGCCATATCGTGGTGCCGCGCATCTACGACCACGATCGCGCCTATATCTTTCAGAATGCCGATGGGCGGATCATCTTTGCCATTCCGTTCGAGCGCGACTTTACCCTGATCGGCACCACCGACGAGGACCATCAGGGCAGCCTGGAACAGGTCGTCTGCACCGAAGACGAGGCGCGATACCTGTGCGACGCGGCGTCCGAATATTTCCGCGCGCCGGTCCGCCGCGAGGACGTCGCCTGGACCTATGCCGGCGTGCGCCCGCTGTATGATGACGGGGCCTCGTCGGCGACCGAGGCCACGCGCGATTACGTTCTCAAGCGCCAGGGCGAAAAGGGTCAGCCCCCGCTGATCAACATATTCGGCGGCAAGATCACCACCCACCGCCATCTGGCGACTCAGGTGATGAAACGCCTGCGCCCCGACTTTCCGTCCATGGCGCGCGACTGGACCGCCACCGCCCCCCTGCCCGGCGGCGCCTTCCTGCCGAACGAGCGGACGCGCCTGATCGCGGCGTTGAAGGCGGACTTTGCCTTTCTCGACGACCGCTGGGCAGAACGTCTGGTGACCGCCTATGGCACGCTGGCCCGCCATGTTCTGGGCGAGGCGCGCAGCCCGGCCGATCTGGGCCGCGATTTCGGCGCAACGCTGCATGAGCGCGAGGTGGCGTGGCTGATGGACAACGAATTTGCCCGCACGGCCGAGGATGTCCTGTGGCGCCGTTCCAAGCTGGGCCTCAGGCTGAACGCCGAGCAGGCCCAGGCCCTGGAGGCCTGGATGTCGGCGCGCCGTCGCCCCGCCCCGCAAGACGCGGCCCCACATGAAACCGAATTGGAACCCGTCGGAATACAGAACGGGACGACAGGCAGGAATCCTGGAAAGCGAACCATGACCCAACCACATAGGGAGAAAGACCGATGAAACTCGACAGAAACCTGGTCGGCGCCTTTGCCGCCATGGCGCTGAGCGGGCTGGCAAGCAATGCCGGCGCCGTGACCACCATCCAGTGGTGGCACGCCATGGGTGGCGCCAACGGCGAGCGCGTCAACAAGATCGCCGCCGATTTCAACGCATCGCAAAGCGAATACAAGGTCGTGCCCACCAACAAGGGCAACTATACCGAGACCATGACCGCAGCGATCGCGGCCTTCCGGGCGGGCAAGCAGCCCGACATCGTGCAGGTCTTCGAGGTGGGCACCGCCACCATGATGGCGGCCAAGGGCGCCGTCTACCCCGTCTACAAGCTGATGCAGGACGAGGGCGAAAGTTTTGACATCAAGGCCTATCTGCCGGCTGTGGTCAGCTATTACCAGACCCCCGACGGCAAGCTGCTGTCGATGCCGTTCAACAGCTCGACCCCGGTTCTGTGGTACAACAAGGACGCCTTCAAGAAGGCCGGCATAACCAAGGTTCCCGCAACCTGGGACGAAATGAAGACGGCCAGCGAAAAGCTGGTGGCCAGCGGCATGAAATGCGGGTTTTCCTTTGGCTGGCAAAGCTGGGTGATGGTCGAAAACTATTCGGCCTGGCACAACCTGCCCATCGGCACCAAGGAAAACGGCTTTGCCGGGCTGGATACCAAGCTGGTGTTCAACAACGATGCCGTCAAGAACCGTCTGCAAAAGATCTATGACTGGTCCAAGGATGGCCTGTTCAAATATGGCGGCCGCCGCGGCGACAGCCTGTCGATGTTCACCAATGGCGAATGCGGCATGTGGCTGAACTCGTCGGCCTATTACGGCGCCATCAAGGGCCAGGCAAAATTCGCCTTTGGTCAGTCGATGCTGCCGCTCGACACCGAAGTTGCCCAGAAGCCCCAGAACTCAATCATCGGCGGGGCCACGCTGTGGGTCCTGAAAGGCAAGCCCAAGGAAAACTACAAAGGCGTTGCCCTGTTCCTGAAATACCTGTCCAGCCCCAAGGTGCAGGCCTGGTGGCATCAGGAAACCGGTTATGTGCCGATCACGACCGCGGCCTACAACCTGTCGCGCGAGCAGGGTTTCTATGAAAAGAACCCCGGCACCGACACCGCGATCAAGGAACTCAGCCTGAACCAGCCGACGCCCAATTCGCGCGGCCTGCGTTTCGGCAATTTCGTCCAGATCCGCGACATCATCAACGAAGAGATGGAAAACATCTGGGCCGGCAAGAAAACCGCGTCCCAGGCCATGGATGATGCCGTCAGGCGCGGCAATGTCCTGCTGCGCAAGTTCGAGCGCGCCAACAAATAGCGCTTGCCCGCGATGGGGGACTCCCGGCATCCTGCCGGGGGTTTCCCGCACGCCGCGTCATGCACGCCATCGCCGCCTGCGGGCACCTGCATGGCGGCGCGTGACGGATGACGGCGGAACGCCGCCCAGGGGACAACAACGGATGAACGGTCTGCTCTGATGCTCAAACGGGTTCACTTTGACAGGAAACTCCTGCCTTTCCTGTTGGTCGCTCCACAAATCGCCATCACGCTGGTGTTCTTTTTCTGGCCGGCAAGCCAGGCGTTGTATCAATCGTTCTACATCGAGGATTCCTTTGGTCTCAGCCGCGAATTCGTCGGGCTCGAGAATTTCATCACCTTGTTCCAGGACCCCGATTATCTGGGTGCCTTCCTGCGCACGGCGGTATTTTCGATTTCCGTGGCCGTGATCGCGATGATCGCCGCGCTGTTGCTGGCCGGCATGGCCGACAGGATCAGGCGCCTGGCGCTGACCTATCGCACGCTGCTGATCTGGCCCTATGCGGTGGCTCCGGTTCTGGCCGGGGCGCTGTGGGTGTTCATGTTCGACCCCACGCTGGGGATATTCGTCTACGCGCTGAACGCGCTGGGGATCGACTGGAACTACAAGCTGAACGGAGATCAGGCCATGGTGCTGGTGATCCTGGCTTCGGCGTGGAAGCAGATCGCCTACAATTTCCTTTTCTTCATCGCGGGGATGCAGGCGATCCCGCGCTCGCTGATCGAGGCCGCGGCGATCGACGGCGCCGGGCCTCTGCGCCGTTTCTGGACGATCATCTTTCCGCTGATCTCGCCCACCACGTTCTTTCTGCTGGTGGTCAATGTGGTCTATGCCTTTTTCGACACTTTCGGCGTGATCGACGCGATGACCCAGGGCGGGCCGGCCAACGCGACCGAGATACTGGTCTACAAGGTCTATTATGACGGGTTCGTGGGGCTGGATCTGGGCAGTTCGGCGGCGCAATCGGTCGTGCTGATGGCCATCGTGATCGTGCTGACGGTGATCCAGTTCCGCTATATCGAGAGAAAGGTCGAATACTGATGGTCGAAAACCGCCCCTTCATCACCTTTCTGGCCCATGTCACGATCATCCTGGGCATCCTGATCGTTGCCTTTCCCATATGGATCACCTTCGTCGCCGCCAGCCACGATGCCATCCGCATGACGCAGGTTCCCATCCCGCTATGGCCGGGCGATCAGTTCCTGACCAATCTGAAGATCGCCTTTACCAAGGGGCTGGGCGGGGCCGGCGGGCCGCCTGCCGGGCTGATGCTGCTGAACAGCCTGATCACTGCGCTGATGATCGCGGTGGGCAAGATCACCATCTCGATCATCTCGGCCTATGCGATCGTCTATTTCCGCTTTCCCTTCCGCATGGGGTTCTTCTGGATGATCTTTGTCACCCTCATGCTGCCGGTCGAGGTGCGCATCCTGCCCACCTTCAAGGTGGTGGCCGATCTCGGCCTGCTTGACAGCTACTGGGGCATGAGCCTGCCGCTGATCGCCAGCGCCACGGCGACATTCATGTTCCGCCAGGTGTTCCTGACCATACCGGACGAATTGCTCGAGGCAGCGCGCATCGACGGCGCCGGGCCGATGCGTTTCTTCTGGGACATATTGCTGCCGATGTCGCGCACCAATATCGCGGCGCTGTTCGTGATCCTGTTCATCTATGGCTGGAACCAGTATCTGTGGCCCCTTCTGATCACCACTGACAGCAGCCTCTATACGGTCACGATCGGCATCAAGCAGATGCTGAACTCGGCCGAGCTGACGCCCGAGTGGAACATCATCATGATGACTGCCCTGCTCGCCATGATTCCCCCCATCTTTGTGGTGGTGAGCATGCAGAAGATGTTCGTCAAGGGACTGACCGAAACCGACAAGTAAGACTGGAACACGAAAATGGCGGAAATCGCGCTCAAGAACATCCGCAAGTCCTATGGCCGGGCCGAGGTCATCAAGGGAGTGGACATGAACATCCACGATGGCGAATTCATGGTCATCGTCGGCCCGTCGGGATGTGGCAAATCGACGATCCTGCGCATGATCGCCGGGCTCGAATCGATCACCGGCGGCGAGATCGAGATCGGCGGCAAGGTCGTCAACGCGCTGGAACCGGCGGCCCGCGACATCGCCATGGTGTTCCAGAACTATGCGCTCTACCCGCATATGTCGGTTTACAGGAACATGGCCTACGGGCTGAAGATCAAGGGCGTTCCCCGTGATGAAATCGAACGCCGCGTGCAGAAAGCCGCCGATATCCTGGAGCTGGGCGATTATCTGAACCGCTCGCCCCGCCAGCTGTCGGGCGGCCAGCGCCAGCGCGTGGCCATGGGGCGCGCCATCGTGCGTGAACCGGCCGTGTTCCTGTTCGACGAGCCGCTCTCGAACCTCGACGCAAAACTGCGCGTCCAGATGCGTCTGGAGATAAAGAAACTGCAAGAGCGCCTGGGCATCACCTCGATCTATGTCACCCATGACCAGGTCGAGGCGATGACGCTGGGCCACCGCCTGGCGGTGGTGAATGCCGGCAATGTCGAACAGATCGGCACCCCGATGGAGGTCTATTCACGCCCGGAAACGGTATTCGTGGCCGGTTTCATCGGCTCGCCTTCGATGAACCTGCTGCCCGCGCGCATGAACGATACCGGTACGACCGTGGTGCTGGCCGATGGCGCTCATCTGAAGATGGATCGCCCCCTTGCCGATCTTGCAGGCCGCGAGATGATCTTTGGCGCACGTCCCGAACACCTGCAGATCGCCGACAGCGATACCGGCCTGACGCTGAGCGTTGCCATAGTCGAACAGCTGGGGGCCGACACCCTGATCCACGGCACCCTTGGCGGTGGCGCCGACCTCGTGCTGCGTCTGGACGGCATCCACGCGCTCGACGAGGGCAGCCGCGTCCCGCTGACCATCGCGTCCGACAACATCCACCTTTTCGACGCCGGGACGAAACGGCGCGTGAACTGACCCGATCGAACCCTCTGCCCGCACCCTTTGTCGGTTTTCGCCTGTCGCCGGCGGCCGGCTCGCGCGCCTGTCGCACGCGGCCCTGTCAGCGCAGGCGCCCGGAAAGCCAGTGGATGAAATTGCGCGTCGTTTCGTCCCGGTTGATCTCGTTCAGCGATTCATGGCGGGTGTCGGGCAGGATCGAACAGCTGACGTCCAGCAAACCCTTCTTTTTCAGCCGATCCGCCAGATGCCGCATGTCGCGCCCGAAATTGCTGCACGGATCGGCCCCACCGCCCAGCAGATGAACAGGCAGGTCATGCGCCAGCACGTCGAGCCGCCGATCGTCGCCCCCCCTGAACATGCCATCCAGCAGGTCCAGCCACAGGCCGGTAGAGACATCGAAGCCGCAGTCGGGATCGGCGACATAGGCGTCCACCTCGGCCTCGTCGCGTGAAAGCCAGTCGAACGCGGTCCGGTTCGGTCTGAACTGCCTGTTCCAGCCATCAAAGGTCAGTTTTCGCGCAAGCACGCTGATATGGCCGCGCCCACGCAAGGCGGCCTCGGCAAGCAGGATCAGCCGTGAAAGACGCACCTTCGCGCCGGTTTCGACCCCTGCATTCCAGCAGGCCAGCGCATTTACCCTGTCGGGATAGCTCAGCGCAAAGACCAGCGCGATCACTGCCCCCATCGAATGGCCGAACACCGCGATCGGCTTGCCAGGCATGGTTGCGCGGATATGCAGATTGACCGCCAGAACGTCCTCGATCACCTTGTCAAGGCCGCGCTCATGGGCAAACACGCCGCGCGGCGCATCCGGCGCGACGGTCTGGCCGTGGCCCCGATGATCATGGGCCACGACGCCAAAGCCGGCATCGTTCAGGGCACGGGCAAACCGGCCGTAGCGGCCCGCATGTTCGGCCATGCCGTGATTGACATGCACAACCCCGCGCAGGGGCTTGTCGGGCATCGCCGTGTACAGGTGCAACCGCGCACCGCTGGGGCTGTCCAGGGTCGATTCGACAAATTCCTCGGTCATGACCTCTCCCTTTCGGCAGGGCGGGTTTCCCAGGCCTTCAACATGTCGTCCAGCGCCACCGCCTCGCGCTGTGAATGGCCCTGCACGGCGCCGGGTGTGCGCGACAGACGCGGGGCCGGCGCCGGCTGAACCACGCCGTCATGGGTTTCGAAAATGCCGCGGGCGCGGTTGTGGGGGTGGTCGGGCGCCTCGTCAATGCCCAGAACCGGGGCGAAACAGACATCGGTGCCTTCCATGATTTCGCACCACTCGTCGCGCGTGCGCGCCAGAAAGGCATCGGCCAGCAGCGCCCGCAGGCGGGGCCATTCGCGCGCGTCGAGGCGGGCGCGAAACTGATCGGTGTCAACCCCGGTCAGCGCGATCAGCTGTTCATGGAACTGCGGCTCGATCGCGCCGATGGCGACAAAGCCACCGCATTTGCAGCGATAGGTGCCATAGAAATGGGCAGCACCATCCAGCATGTTGCTTTCGCGCGCGTCGTTCCACAGACCCGCCTGGCGCAGGCCATAGATCATGGCCATCAGATGCGCCGTGCCATCGACAATGGCCGCATCCACCACCTGCCCCCGGCCCGAGCGCGTGGCCTCGAGCAGCGCGCAGACCATGCCAAAGGCCAGATAGATCCCCCCTGCCCCGAAATCCCCCAGCAGGTTGAGCGGCGGCACCGGGCGCTCGGCCGGGCCGATGGCATGCAGTGCGCCCGACAGCGCGATATAGTTGATGTCGTGCCCAGCCGCCTGCGCCAGCGGGCCGTCTTGTCCCCAGCCGGTCATGCGCCCGTAAACCAGGCGCGGATTGCCGGCCTCGAAAACCTCGGGGCCCAGGCCGAGGCGTTCCATCACACCGGGGCGCATGCCTTCGATCAGCCCGTCGGCGCGCTCGATCAGCTGGCGAATGCGGACAAGGTCGCCCGGATCCTTGAGATCGGCCTCGACCACCGCGCGCCCGCGATCCAGCACGTCGTATGCGATCCCCAGCAGATGCCGCGCGCCGGGGCGGCGCACGCGGATCACCTCGGCCCCCATATCGGCCAGCGTCATCGCGGCAAAAGGCGTAGGGCCAAGCCCGGCAATTTCGACGATCCTGATTCCATCCAGTGGCCCCGATGCCATGATTCCAGCCCTTTTATGCGCGATATCCGCGCGATCCGCGATGCCAGTTTTGCCATCATTGGCGTCAGTTGCAAGACTCGGCAGCGACAGATCCGGCCTGGGGACCTCGGAACACCGGGCCACACAAGGCGCGGCACATGTGACAGGGTCTGCGTGAATACCAATTTAATCGTTTGGAAACAACGCTATACATGCGCCTGTCGGCAAATGTTATCCGATAACGATACCCATATCATCCGATAACGCGGTTGGCGAAATTGCCTATCAGGGCGGGCCCGAAACAGGGTTGGGCATCGGCGCTGCACGACATGCGGATGCCGAAAGGAGCATCGGATCAAGAACCACGACCCGCACAAGACAGTGAAAGGAACAGAAAGATGAAAACCCTGATTTCCAGAACCGCCGCCACCGCTGCAGCCGCTGCCATCGCAATGACCGGTTTCGCAGCCACCCCCGCCAAGGCGCTGACCGATGACGAGGCCGCGCTGCTGTTCTTTGGAACTGCTGCCATATTGATGATGAGCGGCGCTCATTCCCACGCGACCCCCACGCCGCCTCCGCCGCCCCCGACACCCCGGCCGCGCACCTTTTCAACCGGCATCGTGACCCTCCCTCAGACATGGACGGTCAATCTGGATAACGGCCGCGTCGGCGGAAGGGGCGCCGATCTGTGGTTCCAGGCGCGTGATGCCACCCACCGCTATCTGACCCCGATCAATGGCGCACGCATGGCTGTCGGCCCCCGCACCAATCGCGGCTATGCCGGGTGCGCAAGGGCGCGCTATTCGACCCGCGCCGTGCCGCTCTATCGGGTTCCGGTTGGCTCGTATGTCTGCGTGAAAACCAATGCCGGGCGCATCAGCCAGTTCCGCGTGAACCAGATCTATGGCGGTGCGGTCAAGACCATCCGCATGGGTTACACCACCTGGCGCCGCTAAGCCGGCAAGAACAGATCGCCGGAAAAGGCCCTTTCCGCGCGCCGGAGGGGGCCTTTCCTATGCGCCGCCCTCGGCCTTTTCCTCCAGCATCAGCCATTCCTCTTCGGCCGCGCTCAGGGCCTGCTGGCGTTCGACCAGCGCGTCGGTTGCGCGTTTGAACTTTTCCGGCGCCTTTGCATAGAGTTCCGGGTCGGAAAGATATTCTTCCAGCCTGGCAATCTCGGCCTCCAGCCGCTCGATCTTGCCGGGCAGTTCCTTCAGGCGGTGGCGTTCGGAAAAGCTCAGCCCCTTTGCCGGGCGCGCAGGCTTTTTCGCCTTTTGCGCGCTTGCCGCAGGTTTTTGCGGCTTTGCAGGGCGCTTTTGTTGGACAGCCGGTTGGCGTTCTGCGCGCTGCGCCTGATAGTCGGACCAGCCGCCCGCATAGATGGTTGCCCGCCCGTCGCCTTCCATTGCCACGGTCGTTGTGGCCACGCGGTCAAGGAAATCGCGGTCGTGGCTGACCAGCAGCACGGTGCCGTCGTAATCGGCCAGCATCTCTTGCAGCAGGTCCAGCGTTTCGACATCGAGGTCGTTGGTGGGCTCGTCCAGCACCAACAGGTTGCTTTCGCGCGCCAGCAGCAGCGCCAGCAGCAGGCGCGCCTTTTCGCCGCCCGACAGCGCCCGCACCGGGGCGCGCGCCTGGGTTTCGTCAAACAGGAAATCCTTGAGATAGCCCACCACATGACGCGGCGCACCCCGCACCATGACCTGATCGTTGCGCCCGGACACGCCCAGCGCACGATCCTGGGTCAGGGTTTCCCAAAGCGTCTTGTCCAACTCCAGCTGGGCGCGGTTCTGGTCAAACACCACCATCTGCAGGCCGTGGCCGAGGCGCACCAAACCGCTGTCGGGTTCAAGCTGGCCGGTCAGGATGTTCAGCAGCGTCGTCTTGCCGGCGCCGTTGGGGCCGACCAGGGCCACCCGTTCGCCCCGCATGATGCGGATGGAAAAGTCACGCAGGATTTCGCGCCCGTCATAGGCTTTCGAGATGTTTTTTGCCTCGACCACCAGACGGCCGGATTTGGGGCCGCTTTCCAGCTCGATTCGGGCCACGCCCTGGCGCGCGATCTGGCTGGCGCGCTCGGCCCGCAGGGCCTGCAGGCGGCGCACCCTTCCCTGATTGCGTTTGCGCCGCGCGCTGATGCCCTCGACGGCCCAGCGTGCCTCGGCCTTGATCAGGCGGTTGAGCTTGTGTCTTTGCAGATCCTCCTGCTCGAAAATCCTGTCGCGCCATTCCTCGAAATGGGCAAACCCCTTGTCCAGACGCCGCACCTGCCCGCGATCGACCCACAGCGTCGCCCGTGTCAGCGCCCGCAGAAAGGCGCGGTCGTGGCTGATGATCACATAGGCCGCCCGCATCTGGCCCAGCTGGGTTTCAAGCCAGGCGATGGCCTCGATATCCAGGTGGTTGGTGGGCTCGTCCAGCAGCATCAGGTCGGGGGCCTCGGCGATGATGCGGGCCAGCGCGGCGCGCCGCCGCTCGCCACCCGAGGCGCGCGCCGGGTCCATTTCCGGGCGCAGTTTCAACCCCTCGGCGGCCATCTCGATGCGCCATTGCTCTGACGGCTCCAGCCGGGCGGCGGCGAAATCGCCAAGCGTGGCAAAGCCGGTGAAATCGGGATCCTGCTCCATATAGCCGACCGACAGGCCGGGGGTCAGAAAGCGCGTGCCTGCGTCGGGCTCGATCAGGCCGGCCATGACCTTCATCAACGTCGATTTGCCCGAGCCGTTACGCCCCACCAGCGCCAGCCGATCGCCGGGCTGGATGGCCAGCGACAGGTCGTGAAACAGCGGATTGCCGCCAAAGCCGAGGGATATGTCGGAAAGGGTCAGGATCGGAGGTTGCGCCATGACAGCCTGCTAGCGGCGCGGGGCGGGCGGGTCAAGCACCCTCAGGAGGCGGCGATCTTCAACGCCTCGTGGTCATAGGGGTCGTCAACGCGGCTCTGGTTCTTGCACGGAAAGACGAAACAGCGGTCGCGCCGGATGGTCAGCCATAGCGGCGTGCCGGGCTTGGGCAGAAAGACGCCGGGCACCGTGGCGCTCAGTTTCGAGCCGTCAAAATCCATGCGGAACTCGACCAGGCTTTCATTGCCCATGAAACGCGCGCGCATGACCGTGCCACGGGCGGGCACGCCATCGCGCGGCGTCGGGTTCGGCCCCTTGCCGCCGCGGTCGAAATCCATCTTCAGGTGTTGCGGGCGAATGACGATTTCCACATCCGCCCCATCCACCAGCCCCGGCGTCAGGAACTGGCCAAAGGGGGTTTCGGTCAGCGCGTTGCGCACCACACCGTGAATCACGTTGATGTCGGAAAAAAAAGCCGCGGCCTCGCGATCGACCGGGTTGTTGTACAGGTTATAGGGCGCGCCGGTCTGGATGATCTGCCCGTTGCGCATCAGGGCGATCTGATCGGCCATGCGCATGGCCTCGTCGGGTTCATGGGTGACCAGCAGGACCGAGGTGCCCTCGTCCTTGAGCAGGCCGAGGGTTTCATCGCGGATCCCGTCGCGCAGGCGGTTGTCGAGGCCGGAAAAGGGTTCGTCCATCAGCAGCACGCGCGGACGTGGCGCGAGCGCGCGGGCCAGGGCGACACGCTGCTGTTCGCCACCCGACAATTGATGCGGAAACTTGTCGCCCGCATCCGGCAGATGGACACGTTCAAGCAGCTCGTTCACCCGCGCCATCCTGTCGGCCTTGCCCATGCCGCGCAGGCCAAAGGCCACGTTGTCGGCCACGCTCAGATGGGGAAACAGGGCGAAATCCTGAAACATCAGCCCGATTGCACGCCTTTCGGGCGGAAGGTGATGCGTATCATCGGACACGACCTTGCCATCGACCATCACGCGCCCCGATGTCTGGCGATCGACACCGGCCGCAATACGCAAGGTGGTTGACTTGCCGCAACCCGACGGCCCCAGCAGGCAGGTTACCTGGCCGGAGTCCAGACGCAACGAGACCCCGTCAACCACCGGCACGCCATCGAACAGGCGGCGGATCGACTCAAGCTCCAGCCGTGGTGTCGTCTCGGTCACGCGGCCCATGCCTCCCTCTACCTGAGCATTTCACTCAGGTTCCAGCCCTGCATCTAGCAACCCGCCGGCACTGGTTCAAGCCCGAGCGCCGGTGCCTCAGAGTGTGCTGTTGACGGCCCCACCGTCCAGCAGAATGTTCTGTCCGACCACATAGCCAGCATATTGCGAACAAAGCCACGCGCAGGCGGCGCCGAATTCCTCGATCGTGCCGTAGCGCCCGGCAGGGATGGTGGCGGCACGGCGCGCGCGGGCCTCTTCCATGGTGATGCCCTGGGCCTCGACCACGGCGCGATCCAGCGCATCGGCCCGGTCGGTTGCGTGAATCCCGGGCAACAGGTTGTTGATGGTCACACCGCTGCCGGCCACCTGTCGCGATGTGCCCGCGACATAGCCGGTCAGCCCTGCGCGTGCGCTGTTGGACAGCCCCAGCACCGCGATCGGCGATTTCACCGACTGCGAGGTGATATTCACGATCCGGCCCCAGCCGCGTTCCATCATGCCGGGCAGCACCGCCTTGATCAGCGCGATCGGCGCCAGCATGTTGGCGTCAAGTGCCCGGATGAAATCCTCGCGCTCCCAGTCGCTCCACATGCCGGGCGGCGGGCCGCCGGCATTGGTCACCAGGATGTCCGGGGCCGGGACGGCGGCCAGCACCTTGTCGCGCCCCGCGTCGGTGGTGATGTCGCCGGCAATCGCGCGCACCTCGACCCCGGTTTCACGGCGCAGATTTTCGGCAGCCTCCTCCAGCGGGCCTGGGGTGCGGGCGTTCATCACGAGGTTCACCCCCTCGCGCGCAAGCGCCGTCGCACAGCCCAACCCCAGCCCGCGCGAGCTGGCGCACACAATTGCCCATTTTCCTGTCAGTCCCAGATCCATTCGAACAAAATCTCCATGATCGCGTTGCCTCGCAAGGGTGGCCTTTCGGCCTCGCAAGGTCAAGGTGGCGCGTGCCCGATCAGGGCACGATTCAAGGCGCACGCAAATGGCGGCGAATCGTTCCGGCAAACGGATTTCATTGTATCGAAACCGGGCGGAATCGACGTGCCACCTGCAAGGTCGTCAACCGAATGGCAACCGGTTTTGCGTTATCCACGACCATATCGGGGGCTATTGAGGCAAGGATCGTCAACGATGCACCCCAACAGATATGCTTTGTCAGGCATGCGTGAACAATGCCCGAAACTTGCCGCGAAATACTCGGATTTATTGACTTTTTTCCGCATTTGCCATATTGTCCGTATCAACCATGGCGGTGGGGATTGCCTAGGTCGGCACGTCTTGGTGCTACCGAACGGGCATTGCCATTCTCACAACATGGTCGGGTTTTTCTGACATGACAGGCAGCGAACATCACGCGGGTGGGGATGACGATCTGCAGATCTGCAACGTCTACGGGCGCGAGGCCCTGGTCGTTCAAACGGGCGTCAACGCGGGCGAAACCGTCGCTGGCGCCGGCGATTCATTTCCGGGTGATACCTATGTCTTTTCCTCGGACGCACAGGCAGGTGATCTGCTGGTGCCCGAAAAAGGCGACGCCGGGACGCACGACCAGACCCACGACCTGGGGCCGGACAGCGAGGCCGGGATCGGCGTTCTCGGGCGTGACGTCAACCTGGACAGCCGACTGACCTTCATGGGTGAGGACGGCCGCACGGTCGAGGTCCTGATGCTGGCGGGCGAGGGCGATCAACCGGGCTGGTTCCTGCCGCTGACGCCTCTTGTGCCGGACATGGAATATACCCTCATCAAGGCCGACGAAGATCCCGGCTCGTTCAGCTATTCCGACTATACCTGCGTCTGCTTTGCCCGCGGCACCCTGATCCGCATGGCCGACGGCAGCGAAAAGCCCGTCGAGACCCTGGTCGAGGGCGACATGGTGCAGACCCGCGACAACGGCCCGCAACCGGTGCGCTGGGTGGGCGGACGCGTGGCCCCGGCCCACGGGCATCTGGCCCCGATCGTGATCACGAGCGGCGCCCTGGGCAACCATTCCGATCTGATCGTCAGCCCGCAACATCGGCTGCTGATCGCCGATTGGCGGGCCGAGGTGATGCTGGGCAGCCACGAGGTACTGGTCAAGGCGCGCGATCTGGTCAATGACGACACGATCTATCGCCGCGAGGGGGGCGTGGTCGAATATTTCCACATCCTTTTCGACAATCACGAGATCATCTATTCCGAGGGCATCCCCTCGGAAAGCCTGCACATCAACCGCACGACGCTGGATTCGCTGGCCGAGGAAAGCCGCGCCGAAATCATCGAACTGTTCCCCGAGATCGAGGAACGCCCACAGGTTTCGGCTGTCGCAAGCCGAATGTCGCTGAAATCCTACGAAGCCGTGGCCCTGCTGCGGCAAGTGGGGTTTCGGTAGTCCCCCCAGCGGGTCGCAAGGGCCAGTCAGCCCCTGCGACCCGCGCCCCGGCCGCGGCGCTCGCCATGCCGCCATATCGTAGCAAGATCCCCGTACACGCGAAAAAGAACCCGACCGCGGCCTTTTCACCACTGGTCTGAAGGGCGCCTTGCTGGCATAACAGTGGCCACGAAAAGGACCCATGCCCCATTCCCGCAAGGCGCAATCTGGCCACCGCAAGGCCCCGGCACCGGAGGACCCCAGGATGATCGACAGCAACCTGAAAGAGATCGCCCGGCAATCCCTCTTGCTGCGCAACATGCCCGAGGATGCCATCGATCGGCTGGCCCGGGAATCGACGACACGCAACTTTCGCCGTGGCGAGACCGTCTTCATGCAGGGCGAAGCGGCACAGGCCATCCATGTCGTGCTCAGCGGCTGGATCAAGCTGTATCGCGTTTCACCCAACGGCGCCGAGGCGGTGGTCAATGTCTTTACCCGCGGTCAGAGCTTTGGCGAGGCCGCGGCACTGCAGAATGACAGCTACCCCGTATCCGCCGAGGCCGCGACCGAAAGCCGCCTGATGCAGATCCCGACGCGCGCCCTGTTCGCCCTGGTGCGGGAAAACCCCGAGACGGCGATGTCGATGCTGGCCTCGACCTTTCACCACCTTCATTCGCTGATCTCTCAGGTCGAACAGCTCAAGGCCCATAGCGGCGAGCAGAGGGTCGCGGAATTCCTGCTTGCCCTGTGCCCGGTTGACGAGGGAACCTGTACCGTGACCCTGCCCTATGACAAGGTCCTGATCGCCGGCCGCCTCGGCCTGAAACCCGAAAGCCTGTCCCGCATCTTTTCGCGCCTCAGGAACCACGGCGTGACCATCCGCAAGAACCACGCGCTGATCGCCGACGTCAGGGCGCTGCGCGCACGCGCGAACGAGGACGAATCCGAACCCTGGAACGTCGCCCTGTAAACCGCACACAAGCGGACTCAGTCCTTCAGCGTGATCCTCTTGGGGCGGGGGATGTTGCGACGCCTGATCTGCACCTTTCCGCCCGCATTCCCGCCTGTACCGCGACCGCGTGAAAACAGCAGCACGACCCCGCTGAGGCCAAAGAGAACCATCATGCCGGCCGCCAGATCGGAAAACCATGTGCCGAAGGCGGCATTGAACCAGCCACGAACATGAAGATAGCGCAACAGCGAGCTCCAGTAGATCTTGCGATCCAGCAGCTTTCCCGCCGGATCATAGGTCTTGCGTACAAACGGCGTCTTGACCCAGAAATGCCCCGTATCCAGCGCCACGATCACCCGCGCCCTGGGGGCGTCGAACATGGCCACCCTGCGCCCGTGATAGACATTGTCGGCGCGCGGGCGCAACGTCACCCCCGGAAGCACGCGCTGGGCAAGAGCCTGCGCCCCGGCCTGATCCAGCCTCACCGGGTCGGGATAGCTGTCGAAACGCGCCTTGTCATAGCTGCCCTGGGGCAGGAAACGCAGAAAATAGTCGCTGTGATTCAGGTAGATGCCCGTCAGCCCCAGAAGAATGACCCAGGGCAGGACGACAAGGCCCAGCCAGCCATGCAGCGCCGAAATGATCCTGATCATGATGAAACTCTCGATATGTTTTGCCTGCAGGTGTGGATCATAGCAAATCATCGCAAGCGCTGGCCACGCAAATCTGCCCGATCCCGGCAATCGCCCGCGCTGGCATTGCCAACCCGGCCTGACCGGGGGCCCCGGCCGTGCGAATCATTGCAACAAAGCCACAATTCCTTGGGTAATCGGCAAAGAATGTTAACCATTACGCAACAATGACACATATTACCGGCAGATTGTTCGAACAACAACTTGTCACGTTGACCTTTGCGCCTTTTTTCCATAGGTAATGCGACACGAGCCCGCGCGAATTCGCGGCATATATTGCCGCCCATGACCCTGCTCAACAGAATCGCCGCAACAGACGGGACCAGATGACAAAATTCGCAGACCTTGAGCTTGACCCGAGGGTACTGAAAGCCGTTGAAGAAGCGGGCTATGAGACACCCACCCCGATCCAGGCCCAGGCCATTCCGCATGCCCTGCAGGGGCGTGACGTACTGGGTATCGCACAGACCGGGACAGGCAAGACCGCCAGCTTTGTCCTGCCCATGATCACCATGCTGGGCAAGGGGCGGGCCAAGGCGCGCATGCCGCGCTCGCTGGTGCTTGCGCCCACGCGTGAACTGGCCGCGCAGGTTTCCGAAAATTTCGAAATCTACGCCAGACACACCAAGCTGACCATGGCCCTGCTGATCGGCGGTGTCAGTTTCAAGGAACAGGAACGCCTGATCGACCGCGGCGTCGATGTACTGATCGCGACGCCGGGAAGGCTGCTCGACCATTTCGAGCGTGGCAAGCTGATGCTGAACGGTGTCCAGATCATGGTGGTGGACGAGGCCGACCGCATGCTCGACATGGGTTTCATCCCAGATATCGAAAAGATCTTCAAGCTCACCCCCTTTACCCGCCAGACGCTGTTCTTCAGCGCGACCATGGCCCCCGAAATCACCCGCATCACCCAGGAGTTCCTGTTCAACCCGGTGCGGGTCGAGGTCGCGCGCCAGGCAACCACCTCGGAAACCATCGAACAGGCCGTCTGCATCTTCAAGGCGTCCCGCAAGGACCGGGCAGCCAAGGAAAAGCGCGAGATCCTGCGCGCGATCTTTCGGGCCGAGGGCGACAGGCTGAAAAACGGTATCATCTTCTGCAACCGCAAGGTTGACGTCGATATTGTCGCCAAGTCATTGAAGAAACACGGATTCGACGCAGCCCCGATCCACGGCGACCTGGAACAGAGCCTGCGAACCAAAACCCTGAACGGGTTTCGCGATGGCGAGATAAAGTTCCTCATCGCCTCGGATGTGGCGGCACGCGGGTTGGATATCCCCAATGTCAGCCATGTTTTCAACTACGACGTCCCCACCCATCCCGAGGATTACGTCCATCGAATCGGCCGCACCGGACGCGCCGGCAAGAAAGGCAAGGCGATCACGCTGTGCCAGGGTGCCGAGGAAAAATATCTTTCCATGATCGAGGACCTGGTCAAGCAACCGATCCCCCGCATGGAAGTCCCCGAAATCGTCGGCATGAAAAAGGCCGAAACCGCACCGGCGCGCGAAAAAGCTGCGCCAGAGGGCGACACCAAGCCCGCAAAACCCCGGCGCGAGCGCTCAAGGCCGGCCAAGGACCGGACGGCCGAAAGCAAGCCTTCCGAGAAAAAGGCCGAACGGAACCCGCGCGACAAGTCGCGTGGCCGCAAGGACGACCGACGCGACAAAGGGCCCGTCGTCGGCATGGGCGACCATGTGCCCGCCTTCCTGCAACGCAACTTCTGAGATCACGCGGCAAGGGCTTCTTCTTTGCCCCAATACTCCCGCCGGAGGCATCCGCAATAACAGGATGCGGCATGCGGGGGCTGTCTGCCCCCGCGCCCCCGAGAGTATTTGAACAAAGAAGAAGGCCGGGCCCCGATCAACCCCCGACAAGGCGGTTGATCATCACCCGGCATTCGGGCCGTTTGCCGACCAGTTCCTGACCGATCTTGCGCACGGCGCGGGTGATCAGTTCTTCCAGTGCATCGTCCGAGGTCATCACGTGATCGCCCGCGCGCTGCAACTGATATTCGATCCCCTCTTCCATCAGCTCGGCCAGGGAATGTTCCCTTCCCGCGGGATCGGGCAGGCCGTGGGTCTCGACCCAGACGCCCCCCAGGGGCTCGTCGTCCTCGTCGATGACCATGCTGACGGCGACATGGCCATTCAACGCCATGCGAATCCGGTCGCGCACGATACCATCGAGCGCCCCGATCAGCACATTGCCGTCCAGATAGCGCCGGCCGGATTCGACATGTTCGACAACGCGCGGAGCGTTTCCGGTCAGCTCGACCATGGCGCCGTTTGGCGCGATGACCGACGAGATCCCCTTGTCGGCCGCAATGCGGGCATGTTCCCGCAGATGCCTGTGTTCGCCATGCATGGGCACCAGAAAACGCGGACGCAGCAGATCATGGAGCGTTTCCAGATCCGGGCGATTGGCATGGCCCGACACATGATAGAGGCCGTCGCAGTCGTCCACCACCTCGACCCCCATTTCGGAAAAGGCGTTCACGATCCGATTGACCGAAACCTCGTTTCCCGGGATGGTCTTTGATGAGAAGAGGAACATGTCACCCTCGCGCAGGGTGATTCCATTGTATTTCCCGTTGGCCAGCTGGGCCGAGCCCGCCCGGCGTTCGCCCTGACTGCCGGTCACCAGGATCATCAGATTGTCGCGCGGCATCCTTGGCGCATCCTCCTGCGCGACGGTGGGGGGGAAATCGGTCAGGATACCCGTCGCCTGGGCAACGGCGATCATCCGTTTCATGGCCCGCCCCATCACCACGATCGACCGCCCGGCATCCACCCCGGCCTGGGCCAGGGTTTTCAGGCGCGCGACATTCGAGGCAAAGGTCGTCGCCACGACCAGACCGGACGCCCCCCGCACAAGGTCGGCGATGGGGCCGGCCAGCGTGGACTCCGATCGCCCGGGCGTCGGCGAAAAGACATTCGTGCTGTCGCAGACCAGCGCCAGTAGGCCATTTCTGGCGACATCCTTCCAGCTGTCGGGATCAAAGGGCTCGCCCACGACCGGGTCGGTGTCCAGCTTGAAATCCCCCGTATGAACGATGCGGCCCGCAGGCGTGTCGATCACCAGGGCCGAGCTTTCGGGAATCGAATGTGCAACCGGCATGAAACCCACCCTGAACGGGCCGGCCTGCACGCTGGCCGGCCATGCGGCGACCTCGTGGACGACATCGGGGTTGCGGCCCTGTTCCTCGAGCTTGAGACGGGCAATCGCGGCCGTGAATGGGCGCGCATGGACCGGCAGATCCAGCTGACCGTGCAACAAGCCCAGCGCGCCGACATGATCTTCGTGCGCATGGGTGATGAAGATTGCCTCGACCCGATCGATGCGCTCGATCAACCAGCCCACATCGGCCATGATCAGGTTGACGCCGGGGCTGCTGTCCATGTCGGGGAAGGTCACGCCGGTATCGACCACGATCAGTCGCTCGTTGCCCTCGGGGCCGTAGCCATAGACGTAACAGTTCATGCCGATCTCGCCGGCACCCCCGAGGGGAAGGTAGATCAGGCGGTCTCGGGCCATCAGGCACCCTTTCGATTGAATTCGTAGATATGGACAAGCCCGGTCATCGTCAGCTCGGGGTCAATGTGGTCGAACAATCCCGGTTGTTGGCCGAACAGGGTCGCCAGCCCGCCGGTAGCCACAACCTGCATCGGCTGGCCATGTTCCCGCCGGATCTCGGCGCAGATGCGTTCGATCAGCCCGACGTAGCCCCAATATATGCCCGACTGCATGCACGCAACCGTGTTGGTGCCGATGGCATGATCGGGGCGGGCGGCATCCACATGCGGCAACGCGGCCGCGGCCAGATGAAGCGCCCGCATCGACAGGTTGACCCCGGGCGAGATCACCCCGCCGATATAGGCGCCGTCACTGTCAACGACATCAAAGGTGGTGGCGGTTCCGAAATCGACCACGATCAGGTCGCCGCCGAACTGGACCCAGGCGCCGACGGTGTTCACCAGACGATCTGCGCCGACCTGGGTATCTGCATCGACCCGCACCGCAACCGGCAACCGGCAGTCGGGTTTGCCCACGACCAGGGGGCGACAGTCGAAATAGCGATGCGCCAGCAGGCGAAGGTTGAAGACCACCTGCGGCACAACGGACGAGACGATCACGCCCTGGATACGCACATCAAGGCCGCGCAATTCCATCAACGTGTTCAACCAGACGAAATACTCGTCGGCCGTGCGCTGCGGTTCGGTCGCACAACGCCAGTCGGCGATGAAATTCTCGCCGTCATGGATGGCAAAGACCGTATTCGTGTTGCCTACGTCAATGGCCAGAAGCATGAGCGCGCCCTTTCTGCTCAGCGCGGATCAAGGAAAATGTCGGCGGCCGCTATGCGGTGCTCTCCGCCCGTTGTTTCTAGAACAAGCTGGCCATGTTCGTCCACCGTGCGAAAGATCCCCGTGATTTCGCGGTCGGGCAGCCGTGCCCTCAGCGGCTTGCCCAGATGCGCGGCATGGGCCAGCCAGTCATCGCGGATGGCGCCAAAGCCGTGGCTCAGGAACTGTTCCTCGCGCGCGGCATAGGCTGGTGCCAGCAGTTCGAGAAATTCCCGTGGGGCGACCGTCACCCCGGTTTCCTGCCTGAGATTGACAGGCGGTGCGGCGGCATTTTCCACGGCGCCCGACGCAGGCGCAGCGGCCAGGTTGACGCCCACACCGATCAGCAGACATGGCCCCGTGCTCTCCAGCAGGATGCCCGCCAGCTTGCCGCCGTTGAGCAGCACGTCATTGGGCCATTTCAACCGGAATTCCCCCCGCCCACCGGTTGCGGCAAGGCAGGCATCGCGCAAGGCCAGTGCCGCCACGAACGAGCGCAGGGCGCGTGTGGCGATTTCTCCGGCCGGCTGCCAGATCAGGGTAGCCGCGAAATTTCCCGGCTCATGCAACCAGGCGCGCCCCTGACGGCCGCGCCCGGCGCTCTGCTCCAGGGCGAGGATCCACAGGGGCCCGCGCAGCCCCGGGCAATAGCGCGCGGCCTCGGACATGGTGCTGTCGAGCTGCTCGAAGACGAGCTTGTGCACACCCTCGGGCCAGCGCGCCATGCCCGCCCTATTTCAGCAGGGTCTTTGCCGCGGCGCCGGCGAGGCTGTCCACGCCAAACAGGTTGACCACCCCCACCAGCATGACAAAGGCTGCGCCCATCAGGGCGGCCCAGTGGACCGCCGGCATCGTGCCGTCCAGTACCTCGCCGGGTTCGCCGAAATACATCAGATAGACGATGCGCAAATAGTAGTAGGCGCCGATGACGCTGGCGATGACGCCGGCAACCGCCAGCCAGGCAAATCCGGCCTCATAGGCAGCCTGCAACACATAGACCTTGGCGAAAAAGCCCACCAGCGGCGGGATCCCGGCCAGGCTGAACATCAGCACCATCAGCGCCGCCGCGCGCAGGGGCTCGACCCTTGAATACATGCTCAGGGCCGAGATCCGGGTCACGGGCTGGCCGTCGCGCTCCATGTTCAGGATAAAGGCAAAGACGCCGATATTCATGGTGACATAGACCGCCATGTAGAACAGCGTTGCCTGCACGCCCTGGGCATTGCCAGCGGTCAGCCCGAGAAAGGCAAAGCCCATATGCGTGATCGACGAATACGCCATCAGCCGCTTGATGTCCTTTTGCCCGATACCGGCAAATGCGCCCAGATACATGGACAGCAGCGCCAGCAGGGCGACGATCTGCGTCCAGTCGCCAATGGCGCCGCCGAAGGCATCGAACAGAACCCGTATGATCAGCCCCATGGCCGCCATCTTGGGTGCGGTGGCGAAAAACGCCGTCACAGGGGTGGGCGAGCCTTCATAGACATCGGGGGTCCACATGTGGAAAGGCACCGCGGACACCTTGAAGACCAGCCCCGTCAGAACGAACACCAGGCCGATCAGCAGGCCGACCGGCAGCTGACCCTCGCCCCCGGTCGCCGCCATGATCCCGGAAAAGCTGGTCGTGCCGGCATAGCCATAGACCAGCGACGCGCCATACAGCAACAGCCCCGAGGACAAGGCGCCCAGAACGAAATATTTCAGGCCCGCCTCGGTCGAGCGTGCGGAATCGCGCCGGAAGGCGGCGATGACATACAGCGCCAGAGACTGCAATTCGAGGCCCATATACAGCGCAATCAGGTCTCCGGCCGACACCATCAGCATCATCCCGGTCACGCTGTAGGCGACAAGGATCGGAAATTCGAAATGCAGCAGCTTGTTGCGCCGCAGGAATTCCTGACTCATCAGCAGGACGATGGCTGCGGCGAACAGGATGACGACCTTGGCAAAACGGGCGAATCCGTCATTGACGAACGCCCCGCCAAAGGTCGTTCGACCGCCCTCGGGCTCGAGCCCGATCCAGGCGCCCAGGCCGGCCATCACCAGCGCGGTCAGCCAGAACAGCATCGGCGCCTCGGCATCCTTGCCGCGCCAGGCGCCCCACATCAACGCCGCCATTCCATAGACGGCAAGTACGAGTTCGGGCAGGATTACGGTCAGATCAGTGCCAATCATGTTGGGCCGCCTTTAATTTGTCGCCAGTTGCAGAGCGGCATCCGCCGCGCCTGCAAGGGCTGTCTTGTATCCTTCCAGCAACGCCTCGACCGAGGGGCCGGTGATATCGAGAACCAGGTCCGGGTAGACACCCAGCAGGATCGTCATCACGACGAGGGGCGCGAAAATCCATTTTTCGCGTGCCGTCATGTCGGTGATCGCCTTCAGGCTCTCCTTGATGAGGTCGCCGAATACCACGCGCCGATACAGCCACAGCGCATAGGCCGCCGACAGGATCATGCCGATGGCGCCGACAAAGGCGACCCAGCTGTTGGCCTTGAACACGCCGACAAGGGTCAGGAACTCGCCGACAAAGCCGCTGGTACCGGGCAGGCCGACATTGGCCAGCGTGAAGAACATGAAGATCAGCGCATAGGCCGGCATCCGGTTGACCAGGCCGCCATAGGCTGCGATCTCGCGCGTGTGCATGCGGTCATAGACCACGCCCACGCACAGGAACAACGCACCCGAGATGAAGCCGTGGCTGACCATCTGGAAGATGGCGCCATCGACGCTCTGCTGCGTGGCGGCGAACACGCCCATGGTGACGATCCCCATATGGGCGACCGAAGAATAGGCGATCAGTTTCTTCATGTCCTGCTGTGCCAGCGCCACCAGCGAGGTGTAAACGATCGCGATCGCGCCCAGCCACATCATGAATGGCGCCAGCAGCGCGCTGGCCTCGGGGAACATGGGCAGGCTGAAACGCAGGAAACCGTAGCCGCCCATTTTCAGCAGCAACGACGCCAGCACGACCGAACCTGCGGTCGGCGCCTGCACATGGGCGTCAGGCAGCCAGGTATGTACCGGCCACATCGGCAGCTTGACCGCAAACGACGCCAGGAAGGCCAGAAACAGCAGCGTCTGCATGCCGCCGGCAATCTGGAAACCCAGAATCGAGATCGGGCTCGACGGGAAGCTGTGGTTCAGCAGCGTCGGAATGTCGGTGGTGCCGGCCTCGAAATACATGGCGATGATGGCGACCAGCATCAGAACCGATCCCAGCAGCGTGTACAGGAAGAACTTGAAGCTGGCATAGATACGGTCCTTGCCGCCCCAGATACCGATGATCAGGAACATCGGGATCAGACCCGCCTCGAACACGACATAGAACAACACCAGGTCGAGCGCCGCAAACACCGCGATCATCAGCGTTTCCAGCACGAGAAAGGCAATCATGTATTCCTTGACCCGCGTCGTCACGTTCCAGCTGGCCCCGATCACCAGCGGCATCAGGAAGGTGGTCAGCAGAACAAAGACCACGCCGATCCCATCGACCCCCAGCTTGTAGGTAAAGCCGGTGATCCACTTGTATTCCTCGACCATCTGAAAGCCGGGCCTGGACGGGTCGTACTGGGCCAGGATGGCCAGCGAGATCAGGAATGTCGCCAGCGTCGTCGCCAGGGCCACGCGCTTGGCCGCCAGCTGCGCGGCCTCGTCCTCGCCGCGCAGGAACAGCGCCAGGATGATCGCGGCAATCAGCGGGATGAAGGTAACGATAGACAGAAGGTTATCCATCAGTTGGTTCCTCCGCTGATCGAGACCCAGGTAACCAGGGCGACAAGCCCGATGACCGTGGCCAGCGCATAGTGATAGACATAGCCGGATTGAATCCTCTGGACAAAACGCGTGACCCTTGGCACCAGCCCCAGCGCCACGCCGTTGATGGCCCCGTCAATGACTGCACCGTCGCCTTTCTTCCACAGCAGGCGGCCCAGCGCCTTGGCGCCACGCACAAAGACGAAATCGTAGATCTCGTCGAAATAGTACTTGTTCAGCAGCAGCCGGTAGAGCGGTGCGAACTGCTCGGCCAGAACCACGGGGATGCGCGGCGACCGGATGTAGAACAGCCAGGCCAGCGCAAAGCCCAGCAGCATCGCCCAGAACGGGGCCGAGGCGGCCAGCTCGGGGATGCGGTGGGACTGTTCCAGAACGTCGTTGCCGGGCCCGGCAAAGACCGCGCCGGCAAAGAATTCGCGCACGCCCTCGCCCATGAAATCGTTGAACCAGATCATGCCGGCAAAGGCGGCGCCAAGGGCCAGAACGATCAGCGGGACGGTCATGTGCCAGCTGCTTTCATGGGCATGTTCATGGGCATGGGCATCGCCCTTTTGCGGGCCATAGAAGGTCATGAACATCAGGCGCCATGAATAGAAGGCGGTCATCGCCGCAGCCAGCACCAGCAGGACATAGGCGAACTGGCCCACACTGGTCCCCGCGGCAAAGGTGCTTTCGATGATCGAATCCTTGGAAACGAAACCGGCAAAGCCGATCGGTATGTCACCCAGTTTCAGAACCGAAGCGGGTATGCCGACGCCGGTCAGGGCGAGGGTGCCGATCATCATGGCCCAGAATGTCAGCGGTATCTTGCGCCGCAGCGCGCCATAGTTGCGCATGTCCTGTTCGTGGTGCATGGCCGTGATGACCGAGCCGGCCCCGAGAAACAGCAGCGCCTTGAAAAAGGCGTGGGTGAACAGGTGGAACATGGCGGCCTGATAGACCCCGACACCGGCTGCGGCGAACATGTAGCCAAGCTGGCTCATCGTGGAATAGGCGATCACCCGCTTGATGTCGTTCTGCACCAGTCCGATCGAGGCGGCGACAAAGGCGGTCACGGCACCGATCACGGTAACAAAGGCCAGGGTGCCGGGTGCATATTCGAACACCGGCGACATGCGGCTGACCAGGAACACGCCCGCCGTCACCATGGTCGCCGCGTGGATCAGGGCCGAAACCGGGGTCGGGCCCTCCATCGCGTCGGGCAACCATGTATGCAGGAACAGCTGCGCCGACTTGCCCATGGCACCGATGAACAGCAGGAACGTCACCAGCTCGGCCGCGTTCAGCTGCATCCAGAGGAAATTGATGTTCTTTTCGGCCAGCATGGCGCCGGCGGCGAACACATCGTCGAACCGGATGCTGTCAACCATGTAGAAGATCGCGAAGATCCCCAGGGCAAAGCCGAAATCGCCCACCCGGTTGACGACGAATGCCTTGATCGCCGCCGCATTCGCCGTGGGTTTGCGATAGTAGAACCCGATCAGCAGATAGGATGCGACACCGACGCCTTCCCAGCCGAAATACATCTGCAGCAGGTTGTCGCTGGTCACCAGCGCCAGCATGGCAAAGGTGAAAAAGCTGAGATAGGCAAAAAAGCGGGGCTTGTAGCTTTCGCCTTCGCCGAATTGCGGATCGTCCTTCATGTAGCTGAAGGAATACAGGTGCACCAGGCTGGAAACCGTCGTCACCACGACCAGCATGATCGAGGTCAGCCTGTCCAGCCTGATCGCCCAGTCGGTGGAAAAGCTGCCGCTGTCGATCCACCGCAGGACCGGGATCTGCAAGGTCTGCCCGTCAAAGGTGAAAAAGACGACCCAGCTCAGCAATGCCGCCAGAAACAGCAACACCGTTGCCGTGGTGATGGCCACCCGCTCGCCCAGCATCTTGTAGCCGAAGCCCGAGATGACGGCGCCCAAAAGCGGGGCAAAAAGGATGATGGTTTCCATGATGTCCTAGCCCTTCATCACATTCACATCATCCACGGCGATCGAGCCGCGGGTGCGGAAGAAACAGACAAGTATGGCCAGACCGATGGCCGCCTCGGCCGCCGCCACCGTCAGGACGAACAGCGTGAATACCTGCCCGACCAGATCGCCCAGATAGGCCGAAAAGGCCACGAAGTTGATGTTCACCGCCAGCAGCATCAGTTCGATCGACATCAGGATGACGATCACGTTCTTGCGGTTCAGAAAGATCCCGAAGATGCCTATCACGAACAGAAAGGCGGCAATGGTGAGGTATTGTGTCAGTCCGATTTCCATCTCAGAGCCCCTTTCCCGGTTTGATGTCCTTCAGTTCCAGCGTCTTGGCCGGATCGCGATAGATCTGTTCAAGGATGTCCTGTCGCTTGACGTTCTTGCGATGCCGCAGGGTCAGGACGATCGCGCCGATCATGGCGACCAGCAGGATCAGGCCCGCCACCTGGAACGGATAGATGTACTGCGTATAGATGATCTGCCCCAGCGCCGCGGTGTTGTGCACCTGATCCAGCGCGGGCGTCACCGCTGCGCGGGAATCCATGGCGGTGCCGGCGAATTTCCATGCTCCGAACGCCATGCCCAGCTCGGTCAGCAGGATCACGCCGATCAGCAGGCCCAGCGGCAGATACTGGGCAAGCTGGCCGCGCAGCTCGGCGAAATCGACATCCAGCATCATCACGACGAACAGGAACAGCACCGCGACCGCCCCCATGTAGACGATGACCAGCAACATCGCCACGAATTCGGCCCCCAGCAGCACGAACAGCCCGGCCGCCGAGAAAAATGTCAGGATCAGCCACAGGACCGAGTGAACCGGGTTTCGTGATACCACCACGAGGAACGCGGACACCAGCGCGACCAGCGCGAATAGGTAGAATGCAAAGGCTGTAATGCCCATAGCTCTTGTCCCCTCTGCCCCGCTGCGCACGACGCGCGATCGGGGTCTGTTGTGTTTCGCCCCCCAGGGATGGAGGGCTTTGTCTTTCTGTCGGCCCCCAGGCCGACGCCCGTCGCCGGCCAGGCCTCAGCGATAGGGCGCGTCGAGTTCCAGGTTGCGCGCGATTTCGGCCTCCCAGATTGCTCCGTTTTCCAGCAGCTTTTCCTTGTCGTAGAACAGCTCTTCGCGGGTCTCGGTCGCAAATTCGAAATTCGGCCCCTCGACGATGGCATCCACCGGGCATGCCTCCTGACAGTAACCGCAGTAGATGCATTTGGTCATGTCGATGTCATAGCGCACCGTACGGCGCGAGCCGTCCTCGCGCGGCTCGGCATCAATGGTGATTGCCTGCGCGGGGCAGATCGCCTCGCACAGCTTGCAGGCGATACAGCGCTCCTCGCCGCTGGGATATCGGCGCAGCGCATGTTCGCCGCGAAAGCGGGGCGACAGATAGCCCTTTTCATGCGGATAGTTCAGCGTCGCCTTGGGGCGCACGAAATATTTCATCCCCAGCTTGAAGCCGACCAGGAAATCCCACAGCAGGAAATACTTGGTCGCGCGTGTCCAGTCGATTGCCGTCATCGGATCAACCTCCCACGGCCCAGCGCGCATAGGCGCCACCGAACCATCCAAATTGTGCCGCAAAGGCAACGAAAACCACCCAGCCCAGGCTCATGGGCAGGAACACCTTCCAGCCCAGGCGCATCAGCTGGTCATAGCGGTAGCGCGGGGTGATCGCCTTGACCATCGCGAACAGGAAGAAAAAGAAGGCGATCTTGGCGATCATCCACAGGATGCCGTCGGGCAGGCCCGGAATGGGCGACAGCCAGCCGCCAAAGAACAGAACCGAAATCAGCGCGCACATGAACACGACCTCGGTCAGCTCGCCGATCATGAACAACAGGAACGGGGTCGAGGAATATTCCACCTGATAACCCGCAACCAGTTCCGATTCCGCCTCGGGCAGGTCAAAGGGCGGGCGGTTGGTTTCGGCCAGCGCCGAAACGAAGAACAGCACCACCATCGGCAGTTGCGGCAGCCAGTACCAGCTGAAGATGCCGTAATTGCCATCCTGCGCACGCACGATGTCGCTGAGGTTCAGGCTGCCCGTGGACAGGATCACCCCGATGATGATGAAGCCGATCGAAACCTCGTACGAGATCATCTGCGCGGCCGAACGCAGCGCCCCCAGGAACGGGTATTTCGAGTTGGACGCCCAGCCGCCCATGATCACCCCGTAAACCACCAGCGAACTGGCGGCGAGGATATAGAGAATGCCGACATTCATGTTCGACACCACCCAGCCGTCGTTGAACGGTATCACCGCCCAGACGATCAGCGGGAAGATCAGCGAAATCATCGGCGCCAGGAAATAGACCGGCTTGTCCGCGCCGGCGGGCACCACGATTTCCTTGACGATGTACTTGATGAAGTCGGCAAAGCTCTGCAACAGGCCAAAGACGCCCACGATATTGGGACCGCGCCGCATCTGGACCGCGGCCCAGATCTTGCGGTCGGCATACATCAGGAACGCCAGCGCCACCAGAAGCAGCACGATCACCAGAAGGGATTCCAGCGTGACCAGCAGGAATATCCCGAGATTGGTGTTATAGAAAAAATCCGCCATCTGCCTTCACTTCCTCAGACCGTCGGAATCCCGTCGGCTTTACAGTTGTCAACAACCACTTCGGCGTCGAGGGTCAACCTGCCCCGCGGCAGGGTTTTCGAGATCGTATAAACCGCATCTCCACGCCAAAGACCATCCTTTTCGTCAACGGTCGTGCGCACGTGGCGCGCAAAACCGTAACCCCGTATCAGGGCATATTGGGCCGCCGCGCATTTGGCATAATCAGCCACATCCGCCACGCTGCGCGCACCCCGCATGGCGACCTTGAAATTGACAAGATCGCCCTCCAGCAGAATGGTTTCGACCCCCAGATAGACGGGGTTGAAACCGCCGCGCCCGGCATCGGCCGGGCCCGTGCCCGTGCCGCTGCACGCAGCCACCCCGCCCAGAAGGGCAAGGGAAAAACCGGCCTTGAGGGCGGTCTGCTGCATCATCAGCCCTACTCCGCTGCCATCTTGCGCCGCCGTGCGGCGGCACCTGCCGAAAGCTCGGCCATGATCGCGGACGCGCGCGCGATCGGGTTGGTCAGGTAGAAATCCTCGACCGCCAGCATCAGCCGCCCCTTGGCCATGTTGCCCGCCGCGGGGATCGACCAGTCGTTTTCGGACACCTGGTCGATTTCACGAAGATGCGGCGCATCCTCGAACAGCGCCGCGCGCAATTCGTTCATCGTGTTCCAGGGCAGAGGCGAACCCGTTTCACCCGACAATGCCCTGAGAATGGCCCAGTTCTCGCGCGCGTCACCGGGCGGGAAGGATGCGCGCAGCGCCAGCTGCGGCCGGCCCTCGGTGTTGACGAACAGGCCGCTTTCCTCGGTATAGGCGGCGCCGGGCAGGATCACATCGGCCCGGTGTGCCCCGCGGTCGCCGTGGCTGCCCTGATAGATCACGAAGGGGCCTGCCGGGATGTCGGTTTCATCCACCCCCAGCGCATAGACGACATCGGCCCCCTCAAGGGCAGCGTCCAGCCCGCCCTCGGTCGTGGCGCCGACATCAATCGCACCGACGCGCGCGGCCGCCGTGTGCAGCACCATGAATTTCGAACCTGTCTTTTCGGCCAGCTTCATCGCCGCCGCCAGAACCGCATCGCCATCGTCGGCCATCAGGGCGCCCTGCCCGATGATGACGATCGAGGGCACTTCCAGAACCTTGCCGAAATCCTTGTCCAGCAGGCTTTCGAGCGCGGCGCGATCGGTGCCGACATGGGCATAGTCATAGGTCAGATCGGCAGCCTCGCCCACCAGCCCCACATCGGCGCCGTTCAGCCAGGCCTTGCGGATGCGCGCGTTCAGCACCGGCGCCTCAAGGCGGGGGTTGGTGCCGATCAGCTGGATCATCTGCGCGTTGTCGATATCCTCGATACGGGCGGTGCCCACATAGCCCGCGCGGTTGCCGGCGGGCAGTTTCGCACGATCGACGCGACATTCCACAACGCCACCCAGCCCCTGAACCAGCTGTTTCAGCGAATAGGCCGCCTCGACCGGGGCCAGGTCGCCAACCAGGCCGACAGGTTTCTTCGCGCCCTTCAGCGCATTGGCCGCGGCCGACAGGGCCTCGGGCCAGGTGGCAGGCCTCAGCTTGCCGTCAACGCGCACGTAAGGCTGGTCCAGACGTTGGCGCACCAGCCCGTCCCAGATGAAACGGGTCTTGTCGGAAATCCATTCCTCGTTCACGCCGTCATGGTTGCGCGGCACGATGCGCTTGACCTCGCGCCCCTTGGTATCGACGCGGATATTGCTGCCGAGCGCATCCATCACGTCGATGGTTTCGGTCTTGCGCAACTCCCACGGGCGGGCGGTAAAGGCATAGGGCTTGCTGGTCAGCGCGCCGACCGGGCACAGGTCGATGATGTTGCCCTGAAGCTCGCTGTCCAGCGTCTGGCCCAGATAGGGGGTGATCTCGGCATCCTCGCCGCGGCCGGTCTGGCCCATCAGGGTGATGCCCGCGACCTCGGTCGTGAAACGCACGCAGCGCGTACACGAGATGCAGCGCGTCATGTGCGTGGCCACCAGCGGGCCGAGGTCGATATCGTCGACCGCACGCTTGGGCTCGCGGAAGCGCGAGAAATCGACACCATAGGCAATCGCCTGATCCTGCAGGTCGCACTCGCCCCCCTGGTCGCAGATCGGGCAGTCGAGCGGGTGGTTGATGAGCAGGAATTCCATCGTCCCCTCGCGCGCCTTGCGCACCATGGGCGAGTTCGTCCTGATCTCGGGCGGCTCGCCATTGCGGCCGGGACGCAGATCGCGCACCTGCATGGCGCAGCTGGCGGTGGGTTTCGGCGGGCCGCCGACGACCTCGACCAGGCACATGCGGCAGTTGCCGGCAATCGACAGGCGCTCGTGATAGCAGAAGCGCGGGATCTCGATCCCGGCCTCGTCGCAGGCCTGCAGAATGGTCAGGGCGGGATCGACCTCGATCTCGGCACCGTCGATGATGATCTTTCTCAAGTCGCTCATTCCGTCATGTCCTTGTCGTCGGCGCCCTGGCGCCCGGCCACGTTCGTTCTCATTCCGGTTTCAGATATGAACCGATCTCGCTTTTCTTCCTGATCTCGGCGAACCCCGCCCGGCAATAGGTCTCGGGCTTGCCGGGAACCACGCCATGGGCCCTGAGCCAGGCGTCGGTTTCGCGTTGCAGGCGTTCCTGTTGTGCGGGGTCGTTGCGCAGGCGATCGATGTCCTCCTGGCTGTAGCCCAGGCGGCGCGCCATGTTGAAGGTGCCGATCACATAAAAGAATGCCTTGATGCGACGCGGCGCGATGCGGTCGCACTTGGTAAACAGCTCGTTGGTGATCGAACCCAGGAGAATGCGGTTCATGATCTCCTTTTCGTTCTCCAGCCCCGCCTTTGCCAGGGCAGCCACGACCCCCAGAGGCGATGCCGCAACGGCAAGCGACAGCACAAGCGCGCGCAATGCCCCGCGCATGCCCCGCCGTCCGTTCGTCATTGCCGCCACCGTCGTCATCTCTGCCCCGAACCTCCTGGTCTATTCCGCTGCGACCGCGCTGACGCGGCCTTTCTGCCTTGCCCGGATGCGATCCTCGATCTCGTCGCGGAAATGGCGGATCAATCCCTGGATAGGCCAGGCCGCCGCATCGCCAAGGGCGCAGATGGTGTGACCTTCGACCTGCTTGGACACGTCCAGAAGCATGTCGATTTCCTCGATCTCGGCCTCGCCGCGCACAAGACGGTCCATCATCCGCATCATCCAGCCGGTCCCCTCGCGGCAGGGCGTGCACTGGCCGCAGCTTTCATGTTTGTAGAACACGCTGAGGCGCCAGATCGCCTTGACGATATCGACCGACTGATCCATCACGATCACCGCCGCGGTCCCCAGGCCCGACCGCTGGTCGCGCAGCCAGTCGTAATCCATGATCGCCTCGCGCGCGATGGCCGCGGGCAGGACCGGAACCGATGAGCCACCGGGAATGACCGCCTTCAGGTTGTCCCAGCCGCCCCGAATACCGCCGGCGTGTTTTTCGATCAGCTCTTCGAACGAGATCGACATCGATTCCTCGACAACGCAGGGCGTGTTCACATGGCCCGAGATGGCGAACAGCTTGGTCCCCGTGTTGTTGGGTCGTCCGAAGCCCGCAAACCAGTCGGCACCGCGGCGCAGGATGGTGGGCACGACGGCAATGGATTCGACGTTGTTCACCGTGGTCGGGCAGCCATACAGGCCCGCCCCGGCCGGGAAAGGCGGCTTCATCCGCGGCATGCCCTTCTTGCCTTCGAGGCTTTCCAGCAGAGCGGTTTCCTCGCCGCAGATATAGGCGCCCGCACCGTGATGCAGATACAGGTCGAAATCCCAGCCCGAGCCGGCGGCATTCCTGCCCAGCAGGCCGGCATCATAGGCCTCGTCGATGGCCGCCTGAAGGATCTCGCGCTCGCGGATGAATTCGCCGCGGATATAGATATAGGCCGTGTGCGCGCCCATGGCGAAACTGGCCAGCAGGGCGCCCTCGATCAGGGTGTGCGGATCGTGGCGCATGATTTCCCGGTCCTTGCAGGTGCCGGGTTCGGATTCGTCGGCGTTGATCACCAGATAGCTGGGCCGACCGTCACTTTCCTTGGGCATGAAAGACCATTTCAGCCCTGTCGGAAAGCCTGCACCGCCGCGGCCGCGCAGGCCAGATGCCTTGACCTGCTCGATGATCCAGTCGGGCCCCTTGCGGATGATGTCGGCCGTGCCGTCCCAATGGCCGCGCTTGCGCGCGCCCGCAAGCGTGCGCTCGTGCATCCCGTAGAGGTTGGTAAAGATCCGGTCCTCATCCCTCAGCATCTGTCATTCCTCGTCCCGCTGGCGTTTGCGCCAGATCTGAATCAATACGACCATCGCCCAGAAGAGCGCGGCAAGAGCGGCCAGATCGGCCAGAAAGGCATATCGGGGCGCCCAGTCCAGCCACCCGCCAAGCCAGGAAACCCCCATCCAGGCCGGAAAGGCCACAAGGATGACGATTGCCGCCTGACGTGCGCCTTTCTGCTGATCATCCTTTTTCACCAGGGTCTCCATTTCCATTTACCCGGCGCGGGTCAGACGCCGTTCTCCTTTTTCTCGGCCTCGATCAGGGCACGCTCGGCCGGCATGCAGAAAAGACGGATCGACCAGAAGGCCACCACAAAGAACAGCGCGATGGCCGAGGGTATTGCCAGCCCCGGCCCGGCCACATCGCCACGCACCAGAGCCACCCCAAAGGTAACCGCGATGGCCAGGGCGCTCAGCCAGCTGATGCTGCGGCGGGTTTCCGTTTTCGCGCGTCCGGTCATGATTTCGCGCCTCCCGCCCTGGCCTGGCGGTCGCCACCATCGGCGCGTTCCTGGCGATTGCGCAGGAATCCGATGGCGATCTTGCGCCACAGCTCGGCCCGCGCACTGCCCGTGCCGATGATGTTTTCGTTGATCCAGGCAAGCTCGCGCTTGTTCATCCGGGAGATCTGATCAAAGCTGAAGATCCCGGCCTCGTGCAACGCCGCCTCATGGGCTGCCGTCAGCCCGTCAATACGCGTCAGCACATCGCGCTGGCCACCCTCGGCCGGCGGCGTGGCCGGACGCGGCCTGGCGGGCACGATGGCGTCGGTCTGTGCAGGGGGCTTGTCGGTCGCCTCGGATGTCTCGGGCTGCGATGCGTCGTCTTTCACGGCATCTGCCCCGCTGCCGGGTGCATCACTGCCCCCTTCGGTGGCGTCTGCCAGATGCAGCACGGGCGCTGGGCTGTCGTCCATCTCGGCCTTGATGTTGTCGGCGATCTCGGCCAGCTTCTCTTCGATGTCCTGTCGGTCCGGGGTATCTTCGGCCGCGGTTTCCCCGGCCGCAGAAGCACCATGTATCGCGCCCGGCCCCGGCACGACGGCGGCCGACCGCCGGTCGGGGCGCTGGCCATCGCCCTCGTCTGTGCTGACGCGATCGGCGATCCTTGCCGCCTCGTCAACGAGGCGGGCGTCCAGCGCGGCCTCGGTCGCCCCGATATCGGTTTCCGGCAGCGCGGCGGCCGATCGGGTGGTCCGAGCACCGCGGTCTGTGCGCGCCTGCGCTTCGGCAATGCGCAAGGCCACGCGGTTGCGCCCCGCACGACAGAAAAGACGGCGCAGCGACATCGCCGCGACAACCATGACAAATGCACCGATCGCAGCGGCACGCGGAAGGTCGAGGCCGAAATCGCGCAGCAGCGCCCAGGCGGAAGCCCCGCCCAGCACGAGCGCGACCAGCCAGCAGATCACCCTGCAGCCTGCGTCCCGATTGGTGCCGTCGCTCATGGCAACCCCTCCTGTCGCGCGCAACCGGACATTCAGTAGACCTCGCCCTTGTCCACGCGTGCGGAAAATTCGGTTTCGCCCCCTTCGGCCAGGATGCGTGCCTGCTCGACCCAGCCGTCACGGCTGGCACGTCCCTTGAATCGCAGAAGGTTGGCATCGACCCAGGCAACCTCGGCGTCCGACCAGGCGGCGATCTGATCGAAATGCCAGATGCCCAGATCATTGAGTATCTTTTCCAGCGCGGGCCCGACGCCCGTGATCCTTTTCAGGTCATCGGCCTTGCCGTCGCGCGGCGCGTCCAGCATGGCGGGCCGCGACTGTCCGGCCGTCTCGTCGGCGGCAGTGGCGGCGGTCGCGGTCGTCCGGGCGCCGGGCTTGCGCGGTTTCAGCACCGGCACCTCGTCGCCCTGGATGCGCTTGACCGTATCGCCCATCTCGACCGCGCGGGCAACGGTGGCGTTGTACTGATCGCGCCCGCTCTCGAATTCCTTGAGCGCGCTGAGCCCCGAGATCGGCTCGGCCGCGTAGCGCCCGTTCTGAGGCCCCGGAACCGGCACCTCGCCACGGGCAAAGGCCGCCAGGATTTCACGCAGCTTGCCGGCCGTCAGATCCTCGTAGAAATCCTTGCCGATCTGCACCATCGGCGCGTTGGTGCAGGCGCCCAGACATTCGACCTCTTCCCAGCTGAACTTGCCGTCGGGCGACAGCTGAAACGGCTCGGGCGCGATTTCCTCTTTCAGCACACCGATCAGGTCTTCCGAGCCGCACAGCATGCAGCTGAGCGTCCCGCAAACCTGCACATGGGCGACCGAGCCCACGGGATGCAGCTGGAACATGAAATAGAAGGTCGCGACCTCGAGCGCGCGGATATGAGCCATGCCCAGCATGTCGGCCACATATTCGATCGCGGGTCGGGTCAGCCAGCCCTCCTGTTCCTGGGCCCGCCACAGGAGCGGGATGATGGCGCTGGCCTGGCGTCCCTCGGGATATTTGGCGATCTGCGCCCTGGCCCATTCCAGATTGGCGGGCGTAAAGGCGAAACTGTCGGGCTGGTCGGCATGAAGACGGCGGAGCATCTATCGGGTTTCCTTCGACATCGACCGGCTGCGCACAAGGCGGGCGCCTCCGGCGGGAGTATTTGGACAAAGAAGAAGGCGGCTGAGCGGGTTCATCGGTCGATTTCCCCGAACACGACGTCGAGCGAACCGATGATGGCCGACACGTCTGCCAGCATGTGCCCGCGGGCCAGGTGGTCGATGGCCTGGAGATGCAGATAGCCCGGCGCGCGGATCTTGGCCTTGTAGGGCCTGTTGGTGCCATCGGCGACCAGATAGACCCCGAATTCGCCCTTGGGCGCCTCGACCGCGGCATAGACCTCGCCGGCGGGAACGTGCAGGCCCTCGGTGTACAGCTTGAAATGGTGGATCAGGGCCTCCATCGAGGTTTTCATGTCGCCACGTCTGGGCGGCGTGAACTTGCCACGCGCCAGCACGTCGGTCTGCGCGTCGGGCTGGTGCAGCTTGTCGATTGCCTGGCGGATGATTTTCACGCTTTCGCGCATTTCGGCCATGCGCACGAGATAGCGGTCATAGCAATCGCCATGCCTGCCCACCGGGATCTGGAAATCGAACTCGTCATAACATTCATAGGGCTGGGCGCGGCGCAGGTCCCAGGCCATGCCGGCTCCGCGCACCATGACCCCCGAAAAACCCCAGTCCAGCGCGGTCTGTTCGCTGACCACGGCGATCTCGACATTGCGCTGCTTGAAGATGCGGTTCTCGGTCAGCAGGCCGTCGATGTCGTCCAGCACCTCGGGGAAGGTTTCCGTCCACGCCATGATGTCGTCGAGCAGCGCGGGCGGCAGATCCTGATGAACGCCACCGGGGCGGAAATAGTTGGCGTGCAGGCGCGCTCCGCAGGCGCGCTCGTAAAAGATCATCAGCTTTTCGCGTTCCTCGAACCACCACAGCGGCGGCGTGAGCGCACCCACGTCCATGGCCTGCGTGGTCACGTTCAGCAGGTGGTTCAGGATACGACCGATTTCGGAATACAGCACCCGGATGAGGGAGGCGCGCCGCGGCACCTCGATACCGGCGAGCCGCTCGATCGCCAGGCACCAGGCATGTTCCTGATTCATCGGCGCGACATAGTCGAGGCGGTCGAAATAGGGCAGGCTCTGCAGATAGGTGCGGCTTTCCATCAGCTTTTCGGTACCGCGGTGCAGCAGGCCGACATGGGGGTCGGCGCGTTCGACCACCTCGCCGTCCAGCTCGAGAACCATGCGCAGCACGCCGTGGGCCGCCGGGTGCTGCGGCCCGAAATTGATGTTGAAGTTACGGATGCGCTGCTCGCCCGTCAGGACATCGCCGAATTCGCCATCCATCATTTGGCACCTCCGTCGGCACGCTTGTTGAATGCCATGATCCACAACAGGATCAGTGCAATCAGCGGAATTATCGAGAATATGGCCACCCAGTTGGGGATGCCGAATTGCGGCAGCAGGCGCCAGAAAGGCACGATCACCAGCGCCGCGAACACGACGAACCACACAAGACCGAAGCCCCCCATTGCGAAACCATAGCCGATCATGACGGGGATCCTTCCTTTTCGTCACCGGGAAGGATGTATTGCGCCCCTTCCCAGGGTGACATGAAATCGAACTGCCGATATTCCTGGATCAGCGAGACCGGCTCGTACACCACCCGCTTTTCCTTTTCGTCATAGCGGACCTCGGTATAGCCGGTGGTCGGGAAATCCTTGCGCAGGGGATGGCCGCGGAAACCGTAATCGGTCAGCAGGCGGCGCAGATCGGGATGGCCCGAAAACAGGATGCCGTACATGTCGAAGACCTCGCGCTCGAACCAGCCGGCCGAGGGGTGAATCCCGGTGATCGAGGGAACATGTTCGCCCTCGCGCAGGCTGGATTTCATGCGGATGCGCAGATTCTGGTACATCGACAGGAAATGATAGACCACGTCGAAACGCTTTTCCCGGCTGGGATGATCGACCGCCGTGATATCGACGAGGGTTGAAAACTGGCAGTGACGGTCACATTTCAGGAAGGTCACGAAATCGGGTATCGCGTTCAACACGACATTGACCGTCAGTTCGCCATGGCTGATGGCGGTCGATGCAACGGCATCGGCCTGCTTTTCCTCGATCAGGGCGGCCAGTTCCTGCAGAGCTTCGCTCATCTTGTTTCCCCTTCTAGCGGGTGATCGTTCCCGTGCGGCGAATCTTGCGCTGGAGCTGCAAGAGGCCATACATCAGCGCCTCGGCCGTGGGCGGACAGCCCGGCACATAGACATCGACCGGCACGATGCGATCGCAACCGCGCACCACCGAATAGCTGTAGTGGTAATACCCGCCGCCATTGGCGCAGGATCCCATCGACAGGACGTAGCGCGGCTCGGGCATCTGATCGTAGACCTTGCGCAGCGCCGGGGCCATCTTGTTGGTCAGCGTGCCGGCGACGATCATCAGATCCGACTGGCGCGGGCTGGCACGCGGTGCGGTGCCGAAACGTTCGAGGTCATAGCGCGGCATCGAGGCCTGCATCATCTCGACGGCGCAGCAGGCCAGACCGAAGGTCATCCAGTGCAGGCTGCCGGTGCGGGCCCAGTTGATGACATCCTCGGTCGAGGTCAGCAGGAAACCCTTGTCCTGCAGCTCGGCCGACAGCGCGGCGGTGGCGACCTCGTTGTCGGCGCCTGCCGTGTTGGCTGAGGTGCTCACTCCCATTCCATGGCCCCCTTTCTCCACTCGTAGGCAAAGCCGATGGTCAGTACGGCCAGGAAGGCCAGCATCGACCAGAAGCCGAGCAGACCCACATCCTTGAACGCAACCGCCCAGGGAAAGAGAAACGACATTTCGAGGTCGAAGATGATGAACAGGATCGACACCAGATAGAAGCGCACATCGAATTTCATGCGCGCATCGTCAAAGGCGTTGAACCCGCATTCATAGGCGCTGATCTTTTCGGCATCCGGATTTCGCACGGCCACGACCATGGCGGCCATGAGAAAGACCAACCCGATGATGATGGCGAGACCGAGGAAAATCAGGACCGGAAGGTATTCTCGTAGCAATGCGTCCAACGCGACCTCCTGATATACAATTGTATGCCGTTCCTTGCGCGTGGTTTACTCCCGCCCCCAGGGGACGTCAACACGCGCCAGAGGCATCCTGACGGATTTCGGTATACTTAACCCGAATTGCCGTCCCGGGCTACCGGAAAGGTTGGATTACACTGCGAAACAGGGCCGCGCCTCAGCCCGCCCAGCGCGGGCTGCGCCGATCAAAGAAGGCCGCGATTCCCTCGGGGGCCTCGTCGCCCTCCCAGGCGGCGACCAGACGGTCGATGGTGGCGTCAATTATCTCGGGCGTAATGGGGCTGCCCAGCATGCGGGTGAGTCGCTTTGATTCGGCCACCGCAGCGGGGGCGGCCTGCAGATAGGGCGCGACTTCGGCCTCGACGGCCCCGTCCAGTTCTTCGGGGGAAACCACACGCGCCAGCAGATCCAGATCGCGCGCCTCATGGGCATCGAACAGGCGCGCCGACATGAAGACGCGCCGCGCCTTGCCCTCGCCCATACGGGCCAGGACATAGGGCGAAATGGTCGCCGGGATCAGCCCCAGCCGGACCTCGGTGAGGCCAAATTTCGCGCCCGCCGCACCGACGGCCACATCGCAGACCGAAATCATGCCGATGCCACCGCCGAATGCGTTGCCCTGCACACGCCCGATCAGCGGTTTCGGCAGCGTGTTCAGCGCAAACAGCATGTCGGCCAGCTTGCGTGCCTCGGCCCGGCGTTCGTCAGCCGTGGCCGTCATCTGCGCCTGCATCCATTTCAGATCGCCGCCGGCGCAAAAGGATTTCCCTTCGGCGGCCAGAACCACCACCCGCACCGCATCATCTGCGCCCAGCTGTGCGGCGGCGGCGGTCAGCTCGTCGATCATCCGGCCGGACAGGGCGTTGTGCTTGTCGGGGCGTGCCAGCCACAGCGTGGCAACCCCGCGCGCATCGGTTTCGATGCGGATGGTTTCGAACATCGTCTATTCCTCTCTCAGGCTGCGGGCAAAGGCACTGGCCGCGGCCAGCCGGTCGGCATCAAGCCCGGTCTCGAAGCCGAGCGCGCGCAGCCTTGTATCAACCGCCTCGGTTGCCACATTGCCCGCAGCGCCCGGCGCGTAGGGACAACCGCCAAGCCCGCCAACCGCCGCATCGAACACCCGCAACCCCAGCGCCACGGACGCCTCGATATTTGCCAGCGCCCGGCCTGCGGTGTCATGGAAATGGCCCGCCAGCCTGTCGGCAGGCACCTCGTCAAGAACCGCGCGCAACATGGCGGTCACGCTTTCCGGCGTGCCCTGGCCGATGGTGTCGCCAAGGCTGATCTCGTAGCAGCCCATCTCGAACAGGGCACGCGCGACGCGGGCAACCTGCGCGGGCGGAGTCGGCCCGTCATAGGGACAGTCGGTCACGCAGGAGACATAGCCGCGCACCGGAATGCCGGCGTCAAGCGCCGCCTCGACCACGGGGCGGAAACGGTCGAGCGATTCCGAAATCGAGCAGTTGATATTGGCCTTTGAAAACCCTTCCGAGGCCGCACCGAAAATGGCGATCTCGTCGGCCCCGGCCGCCCGCGCGCCCTCAAACCCGCGCATGTTGGGCGTCAGCGCCGCATAGCGCACCCCCGGCGCGCGCCGGATCCCCGCCAGCACCTTGTCGCTGTCTGCCATCTGCGGCACCCATTTCGGCGAAACGAAACTGGCAACCTCGATACGCCGAAAGCCGCATTCAGACAGCATGTCCACCAGGTGGATCTTGTCGGCAACGGCAATCGGGCGTTTTTCGTTCTGCAGCCCGTCGCGCGGGCCGACCTCGAATATCTCGACTGTTTCAGGCATCGGGCAACTCGTAGAAATCCTTGTGATACAGACGCTCGGCCCCCTCGGGCGGCAGCGCCTTGCGGAAGGCGGGGCGTTCGCTCAGCCGCGCCCAATAGGCGGCCACGGCGGGAAATTCATCCAGCCGCACGAAATGCGCCGCCCCATAGACGGAATAGCCGATATTGGTGTCGATCGCCGAAAACCCGCTGGCCAGCAGATAATCGCGCCCGTCCGACAGCCCCTGTTCCAGCACACCAAGCGTGCGTTTCAGGCGCATGGTTTCGTATTTCATCACCGTCGGCGAACGCATCCAGTCCTCGCGCAGCACCACATGATGCTGGGTCAGCGTGGCGATATGCTGGCCGATGGTTTCGGCAAAATGCAGATATTGCAGCCATTCCACCCGCTCGGGGTCGCCCGGCAACCGCCCCAGCCCGCATTCGGGATAGGTCTCGACCAGATATTCGGTGATGGCGCCAGTCTCGAACACCACCACATCGCCATCTTCCAGACAGGGCACGCGGCCTGCCGGCGACAGCTTGCGATAGTCATCATTGTAAAGCGACTTGCGAAAGCTGTGAACGACCAGCTCGAATTCCAGCCCCATCTCGTAAAGCAGGGCCAGCGAGCGGGTCGAGCGGCTTTCCCAGCCATGATGCAGGCGGCGGGTCATGGGGTGGCTCCCTTGGATTCTTCTTTGTGAAAATACGCATATCGCGGCGCCTGCCGCAAATGGCGCAGATGCGTATTTGTGCAAAGAAGAAGCATCATTCCCCCTCTTCCAGACGGATCAAGGCCGCACCCGATTCGACCTGCGCACCCTCGGCGACCAGCACCTCGGCAATGACGCCCGCGCGCGGCGCCTGCAGGGGGTGTTCCATCTTCATGGCCTCGAGCATGACAAGCTGTGCGCCCTTTTCGACCTGCTGGCCGGCCTCGACACTTATACGACGGACGGCACCCGGCATGGGTGCCGCGATGATATTGCCCCCACCATGGGCATCGCCCACCACATCCAGCGGGTCGCTGGGCCGGAATTCCCAGGTGGCATCGCCAAACACGGTCACAGCACTTTCGGAGACCACAAGGGAAAGATCGGTCTTGTCGCCATTGATCCACCACTGACCTGCGCGGCGCTCGACCCCGATCCGGGCCTCGCCCAGCGCGACCTGAAACCGCGTCGGCGCCAATGTGGTGATGCGGGCGGAGATTTCCTCGGCCTTGTGGCAAAGCGTGGCATCCTGTTCCAGCGGCGACCACAGGGTAAAGCCGCGCGACCAGTCGCCCCCCTCATGCAGGCCGGCAGCGCCAAGGGCGGCAAGGGCCACGGCCTCGGGCATCGGCGCGGGTTCCGCCGTCAGCGCATCGATGTCGCGCGCGATCAGGCCGGTATCGACCTCGCCCACGGCAAAACCCCCATGACGGCACAGCGCGCCCAGAAAGGCGATATTGGTCACGGCTCCCGCGACCCTTGTGGCCGCCAATGCGCGCTCAAGGCGCTTCAAGGCGATCTCGCGGCTTTCGCCGTGGGTGGTGATCTTGGCGATCATCGGGTCGTAATGGGGCGAGATCACATCACCCGCGCGCACGCCGCTGTCGATACGCGCGCCTTGTGGAAAGGCCAGATGTTCCAGTCGCCCGGTTGCGGGCAGAAAGCCCGCGGGCACATCCTCGGCATAAAGGCGGGCCTCGAAGGCGTGGCCGTTGATTACCAGATCCTGCTGTCGGGCAGGCAGCCCCTCGCCCGCGGCGACCCGCAGCTGCCATTCTACCAGATCGACGCCGGTGATCGCCTCGGTCACGGGATGTTCCACCTGAAGGCGGGTGTTCATCTCCATGAACCAGAAACGATCGGGCCGCAGGCCCTCGCTGGCGTCCACGATGAATTCGACCGTGCCCGCGCCACTGTATCCGATGGCCCTCGCAGCCCGCACCGCTGCATCGCCCATTGCCGCGCGCATCTCGGGCGTCATGCCCGGTGCCGGGGCCTCTTCGATCACCTTCTGGTGCCGGCGCTGGAGCGAGCAGTCGCGCTCATACAGATGCAGCGCATCGGTGCCGTCGCCGAATATCTGGATCTCGATATGGCGGGGCTTCTGGATGTATTTCTCGATCAGGACGGTATCATTGCCGAATGCCTTGCGCGCCTCGGAACGCGCCGAATCCAGCGCCTGCGCGAAATCCGCGGCGCGCTCGACCAGGCGCATGCCCTTGCCGCCACCGCCGGCCACCGCCTTGATCAGCACCGGATAGCCGATGGCGTCAGCCGCACCTGCCAGATGTTCGTCGTCCTGCCCCGCGCCGTGATAGCCGGGCACCACCGGCACCCCGGCCTTTTCCATCAGCGCCTTGGCCGCGTCCTTGAGCCCCATCGCCCGGATCGCATCCGCCGACGGGCCGATGAAGACCAGCCCCGCCGCCCCGACCGCATCGACGAAATCGGGGTTTTCCGACAGAAAGCCATAACCGGGGTGAATCGCCTGCGCACCGCTTTCCACCGCGGCCCGAATAATGACATCGCCCTTCAGATAGCTGTCGGCCGGGGCAGAGCCACCGATATGCACGGCGCGGTCGGCCATCTCGACATGCAGCGCGCCCGCATCGGCATCGGAAAACACCGCGACGGTTTCAACACCCATGCGGCGGGCGGTGCGAATGATCCGGCAGGCAATTTCGCCCCGGTTGGCGATCAGGATGCGGTCAAACATTATGTCCCCTCAGATTTTTCCCGTCCAAGGCCCTTTAGGATTTACAGGGCACCACCCAGCACGCCAGCCGCCGTTGTACCATCGAGCCAACCTTGCTCGCACCATCCGCCCTGCCACCCCTTGACCATCGACCAAGAGAACCAGCAACAGCCGACCATAGCGATCGAAACCTTCTACTTGCGCTGAGTAATTCCAGCCCGACCACAAAATGTAACGCAAATACCACTGTGCAGCTTTTCCTCTCAAGTACTCTGAAATGCAGCGAGGACGAAATGTTTCTGGCGCGTCGTACCCGATTATCCTTCCACGTTTTGTTCGCGAAATTGGACATGACAGGTCCACTGTGTCGCCGTCCACAATCCCAGTAATCGTACAACCCCGATGAGGTTTTAGGTATCCATTCAATAGATCGACCACAGGCGGAACAACCAGTAAAGCAACGACTATCCAAAATATAACGATCACACCTCCCGCTCCTTTTTTCGTCGGTGGCTTTTGCGCGCCACTCGTGCCTCGTCCATGGAAAGAATTGGGCCAGACAACAACAATCTGTCTTCTTCTTCGTGCCATAACCGTATCTATTGGGTAGCTATGTGCTCGACCACATTCATACCATTGATCGCCAATTACGAAAAAGAAGCCTTCTCTTTTGCCCAAATACTCCCGCCGGAGGCTCCTGCCCTTGCGACCCGGCAAGCCGGTTGACTGACTGGCACATCATCGCCCCCCCCTCACATCCTGAACACGCCAAAGCGCGTGTCGGGGATCGGGGCGCACAGAGACGCCGACAGCGAGAGCGCCAGCACCTGGCGGCTCTTGCGGGCGTCGATGATGCCGTCATCCCATAGCCGCGCGCTGGCATAGAGGGGGTGGCCTTGACGTGCGAACATTTCCAGCGTGGGGCGCTTGAATTCGGCCTCTTCCTCGGCCGACCACGTGCCGCCCGCGCGCTCGATGGCGTCGCGTTTGACGGTGGCCAGCACACCGGCCGCCTGTTCGCCGCCCATCACCGCGACCGAGGAATTCGGCCAGGTCCACAGGAATCGCGGGCTGTAGGCGCGTCCGGCCATGCCGTAATTTCCGGCCCCGTTCGAGGCGCCGATGATCATGGTGATCTTGGGCACCGCGGTCGAGGCCACGGCAGTTACCATCTTGGCACCGTGGCGCGCGATACCTTCGTTTTCCGATTTCTTCCCGACCATGAAACCGGTGATGTTTTGCAGAAACACCAGCGGAATCTTGCGCTGGCTGCACAGCTCGACGAAATGGGCGCCCTTGGCGGCGCTGTCGGAAAACATCACGCCGTTATTGGCGATGATGCCGACGGGGATGCCCTTGACATGGGCAAAGCCGGTGACCAGCGTTTCACCGAAACGCGGCTTGAATTCATCAAAAAACGATCCATCGACGATGCGCGCAATCACCTCGCGCACGTCATAGGGGGTGCGGTTGTCGGGCGGCACGATAGACAACAGTTCCTCGGGGTCGTAATCGGGTTCCTGCCCCTGTGCCAGCAGCACGGTTTCGGGCTTGCGCCGGTTGAGCATGGCCACGGCGCGGCGCGCCAGCGCCAGCGCGTGGGCGTCGTTTTCCGCCAGATAGTCGGCCACCCCCGACAGGCGGGTATGGACGTCACCTCCGCCCAGTTCCTCGGCGCTGACGATCTCGCCCAGCGCGGCCTTGACCAGCGGCGGGCCGGCCAGAAAGATCGTGCCCTGGTTGCGCACGATGATGCTGACATCCGACATGGCCGGCACATAGGCCCCGCCCGCGGTGCAGGATCCCATGACCACGCCGATCTGGGGAATGCCCTTGGCGCTCATATTGGCCTGGTTATAGAAGATGCGGCCGAAATGGTCGCGATCGGGGAACACCTCGTCCTGGTTGGGCAGGTTGGCGCCGCCTGAGTCGACCAGATAGATGCAGGGCAGGTGGTTCTGTTCGGCGATTTCCTGGGCGCGCAGATGTTTCTTGACCGTCATCGGGAAATAGGTGCCGCCCTTGACGGTGGCGTCATTGCAGATGACCATGACCTCAAGCCCGTGCACGCGGCCGATGCCGCAGATGATGCCGGCACCGGGGGCTGCGCCTTCATACATGTCATGGGCGGCGGTCGCGCCGATTTCGAGGAAAGGCGATCCGGGGTCGAGCAGATTGGCGACCCGATCGCGTGGCAACATCTTGCCGCGGCTCAGGTGGCGTTCGCGGGCACGTGCGCTGCCACCCTGGGCCGCGGCTTCGGCGGCGGCGCGCACCTGTTCCAGCGCCTTCAGATGGCCTTCGCGGTTGGCGCGTGCGGCGTCAGTGCCGGGCAGGAAATTCGATTTCAGTCGCATCGCGTGATCCTTGTTCAGTGTCGGGGCCAGCCCCGCACCTGGCACTCAGGGTGCCGTCACCTTCATCAGCTCGCGCCCGCACAGCATGCGGCGGATCTCGGACGTCCCGGCGCCGATTTCCATGAGTTTCGCGTCGCGCATGATGCGGCTGACCGGGCTTTCATTCATGAAACCCGCGCCGCCCATCGCCTGCACGCCCTGTACCGCGACCTCCATCGCCTTTTCGCTGGCATAGAGAACGCAGGCCGCCGCATCCTGGCGCGTGACCTCGCCCCGGTCGCAGCTGGCAGCAACCGCATAGACATAGGCGCGCGCACTGTTCATCGAGGTGTAGATGTCGGCGATCTTGCCCTGCATCAGCTGGAAATCCCCGATGGGTTTGCCGAACTGCTTGCGTTCATGCAGATAGGGCATGATGTGGTCCAGCACCGCGTGCATGATGCCAACCCCGATGCCCGACAGCACGACGCGTTCGTAATCGAGGCCCGACATCAGCACCTTGACGCCCTCGCCCTCCTTGCCCAGCACGTTTTCAAAGGGCACCTCGACATCTTCAAAGATCAGCTCGGCCGTGTTGCTGCCCCGCATGCCCAGCTTGTCGAAATGCGGGCTGGTGGAAAAGCCCTTCATGGTCTTTTCGATCCGAAAGGCGGTGATGCCGCGCGGCCCTGCCTCGGGATCGGTCTTGGCATAGACGACCAGCGTGTCGGCATCGGGGCCGTTGGTGATCCAGTATTTCGTGCCGTTCAGCGTGTAATAGCCGTTCTTCTTTTCTGCCCGCAGGCGCATCGACACCACGTCGCTGCCGGCGCCCGCCTCGGACATGGCCAGCGCGCCCACATGTTCGCCGGAAATCAGTTTCGGCAGATATTTGCGTTTCTGTTCATCGGTGCCGTTCAGGCGGATCTGGTTCACGCACAGGTTGGAATGCGCGCCATAGGAAAGGCTGACGCTGGCGCTGGCGCGGGCGATTTCCTCGACCGCGATACAGTGGGCCAGATAGCCCATGCCGGCGCCGCCATATTCCTCTTCCACGGTGATGCCCAGCAGGCCCAGATCACCCATCTCGCGCCACAGCTCGGCCGGGAAGTTGTTGGAGCGGTCGATCTCGGCCGCCATCGGGGCGACACGTTCCTGGGCCCAGCGATGAACCATGTCACGCAAGGCTTCGATCTCCTCGCCCAGGGCGAAATTCATGGATGCGGTGAACATGCGACGCGATCCTCCGGGAAATTAAATGAACAGTTGTTCAATAACTAGCCGATCACAAAGCCCCGCGTCAATGGCCTTGAAACTGGCGCGGCGGATTGCATCTGCCCCGACAACAATGGCAAACATGTCCGACAGGCACATGTTGCGAGCAGGCGAAAGGATACCCGCATGAAGCGCAGACCACGGCGACCAAAGAAGAAACCGCTCGGCCTGCCCGAGCTGCTGGCCATTGCACTGGGCGGCATGATCGGAGGTGGCATCTTTACCATCCTGGGGATCTCGGTCGGGATGGTCGGCGTGTTTTCGCCCCTGGCAATCGCGCTGGGCGGGCTGATTGCCGGGCTTGCATCCTATTCCTATGTCAAACTTGCCCTCCACTACCGCGACGAGGGCGCCGCCTACTCGTTCATCCGGCGCAGCCATCCATCGCGCCCCTTCATGGCCTCGCTGATCGGCTGGTGGGTCGTATTCGGTTATATCAGCACGACCGCGCTCTATGCCTATACCTTTGCGTCCTACGCGCTGAGCAGCACCCCCTGGGCCGACGACGACTGGCTGCGCAAGCTCGTCGCGCTGGCCGTCATCGCGATCTTTACCGCCATCAACCTGTGGAGCGTCAAGGGCATGGGCGAGATCGAGGATATCATGGTCTATACCAAGCTGTTGATCCTGGCGCTCATCTCGGCGGTGCTTCTGGCCAATGGCAGCGCCACCTTGCCCGTGCTGCTTTCGCAATCACCACCCTTTTCGATGGTCGCCATCCTGATCGTCGCCTCGGTGACCTTTGTCGCCTACGAGGGTTTCGAACTGGTCATCGGCGCGATGAACGAGATGGACGACCCGGACCGGAACGTCCCCCGCTCGATCTTTGGCGCCATCGCGATCGCGACCGCCGTATACGTCATCATCGCCGTGGCCGCGATCCTGGCGATCCCGTTTGACGACATCATCCGCGACAAGGAATACGCGCTGGCGGCCGGGTCCGCCACGACACTGGGCGATTTCGGGGCCACGGTCGTTGTGCTGGGGGCGTTGCTGGCCACGATGAGCGCGATCAGCGGCACCCTGTTCGGCGCATCGCATCAGATCGCCGTGATTGCCGGGCACGGGTTCATGCCCCGACGGCTGGGCCTGCGCCGGGGCGACATCCCGGCAAACGCGATCCTTCTGATGGCCGGCGCTTCGGGCGCGCTGGTTCTGGCTGGCAACCTGCGGGTCATCCTGGAATTCGGCAGCGTGACATTTCTGCTGGTATCGCTGCTGCTGGCGGTGACCAATCACGGCATCCGCATGCGCACCCGCTCAAACGGGTCGATCACGCTGCTTGGCATTGTCGCGCTTGTGGGCGGAACCGGGTTCATTCTCTATTACGAGGCAACCCATGCGCCCGAGCAGTTGGGCTTTATCGTCGCGATCTACCTGCTGCTGACACTCGGGGCGTGGCTGTTCTCGCGCAATCCGCAGGACGGCGCGGAAATCGAACCCGAAACCGGGCCGGGATGATCGAACGGGCCGGAAAGGCGGCCCGTCCGTTACCCCGGCGATCATGGCATGCGGGGCTGGTTACCCCTGCCCGATCGATTCACGCTCAGCCCTGCGGCGGGTAGAACCTGTCTCCCTCGAGGCGCGCATTGCCGTAGAAGTTGACATGGATGAAGGGCTGCTCCTTGCCGTTGGGCAGCATCACCCCGGTGGGAATGGGGCTGGCCACCGGCCCGTTCGGCGTGCCCTTGAGCGGCGGCATCGCCAGATGGATTTCCAGCTTGTCCGGGTTGGCAACACCGAAACCGATCCTGAAATTGTCGTCGCGCGTGCGCTCGGACACCATCACATGGATCACCCGCCGTTCGTCAACCTTGTTGCCGTCGATATAGACATCACCCAGCCCCCACGCGGTGATGTAGGAAAACTCCTGCGCCACCAGCGGCGTACCGATGCCGGTGCCGCCATGCATCAGCACGTCGGTACCGACGCCGCCGAACATCGGATGATCGCCGCCGCCGGTGATCAGCCTGTTCATCACCACGCGGAACTGGCGCCCCTTGGGACCCACGAAACGCGCATCCATCGCGATCCTGTCTTTCGAGCCCTTGCCGTCCTTGGCCGTGAGATCGGCCACCGTCATCTTGAAACTGCCCGTCGTCATCTTGATCCTGTTGGAAAACATCAGCGGTTTCGCGATCGTGGTATAGGCGGTGCCGGCGGCGTTGGTCAGACGCATCTTCAGCGGCAGAAGCTCGACATTCAGCGGTTTGTCCGGGGTGCCGAACAGCGCCGGGTCAAGCTGGCGCTTGTCGGGGAACTGCCACAACGCGGTGCCGTTGGCCGAGGCCCGCATCTCGCCGGGGCCGAGGGCCTTTTTCGCACCATGAGCCTGCGCCGCCGCCGTCGCCAGCACGACACCTGCGACGACAGCTGCCGCAAACCCCACCACGCCGTTTTTCATAGTTTCCGTCATTTTTCTTTTCCTCCCTGAGACAACAGATGTTGCCCCCCGAGCCTAGCGGAAAAGACCGGCAGGCCGGTTCAACCCTGTCGCAAAGGGGCGTGAAAGGGATGTGTGCGCAGACACCGTCCCGCGTGATCGCGCGTGAGAGGGATGTGAAGCGGCGTGTCAGGTCGTGAGCCCTGCGTGAGCGGCCTTGCCTCGGACATGCAGTGCGACCTCTTCACGAATGATCTCGGCGATCAGCGCGCAATCCTCGATCGAAAAGGTCAGGGGCAGGCGCATGTCGATCAACGTCGCCAGCACCGCGTCGGTGCGCGGCAAGGCCTGCGCCGGTGCATAGCGCCAGCTGTCGTGGCGCGAGGTGTATCCCGTGGGTTCATCCGCGCCGAACCACTTGAGCTCGACCCCACGGGCGGCGCAGGCGTCCAGCAGCGCGCCGATCTGCGCCGCATCGAAACCGGGCAGGCGGAACTGGATGGACGAGCCAACAAAGGCCTCTTTCGCCGGGCGCTCGACCAGGGCAATGCCCGGTGCGCCGCGCAGGCCGTCCTCGACAACGCGGTAGCGCGCATTCCACGCCGCCACCTGTTCGGGCAGGCGCACAAGCTGCGGCCGCAGGATCGCCGCGCGCAGATTATCCATCCGGCCCGAGATATTGGGCGTTTCATAGCGCACGTCCCTGAATGCCTCGGGCGGCGGGGCGGCCAGGTGGCGGCCATACAGCATGTAGCTGCCCGACAGCAGGATCATCCGCGCCATCAGCGCGTCATCATCGCTGACCAGCAACCCGCCCTCGCCGGAATTGACATGCTTGTAGGTCTGGGTCGAATAGCAGCCGATCACCCCGTGCCGCCCCGAGGGCACGCCATCCCAGGCCGCCCCCATGGTGTGGGCGCAATCCTCGATCACCATCACCTGCGCGCGCTCGCACAATTCCATCAGGCGATCCATGTCGCAGATATGGCCGCGCATGTGGGAAAGCATAAGCACCCGCGCGCCGCTGGACCGGATCTTTGCCGCCAGATCGTCGAGGTCGATCACCAGATCCGGCATCACCTCGACCAGCACGGGTTCCGCACCAAGGCTGGCAATGGCGCCGGGCACGGGGGCCAGCGTGAAACCATTGGTCAACACCCGATCACCCGGCCCCACCCCGACCGCGCGCAGGGCGCAGGCCAGCGCATAGCCGCCAGAGGCCACCGCAAGACAGTACTTCGCCCCCGTGAGATCGGCAAATTCGCGTTCAAGCAGCGCAACCTCGCCATCCTCGCCCTCGGCCACGTTATAGCGATGCAGCCGCCCCGAGCGCATCACCGCAACCGCCGCCGCGATGGCATCCTCGGGGATCGGCTCTTGCTGGGTGAAATTTCCGGTAAAACGGGTCTTCAAGACGGCACCTCGCTGTTTGCCCCGTCATAGGATGGCGCGGGGTGGCGGGTCAATCGGGGGCGTCCGCATGCCCGTCTAATAACAACCGCATGAGTTCGGCCAAAGCAATCTCGCCCGCTTCTTCCACGCCCTGCGCCGCAGAAAGGCGCGCCTCACCCGGCTTGTTCTGCGAAAACTTCCACGTCCCCTCGACCTTTTCGACATCCAGCCTGACCGGAACAATCATCCGCATCATCCGCGCCAATACTTCTGACGAGACCTTGCTTGCCCAACCCCCAGGGGGGCTTTGGAGCAAGCCGTGCCTCGAAGAAACGGGACAGCCGTTCCAGATGGCCAGACAGCTCGTCCGATGGCAATGCATGTAGACGACCGCTCAGATGAACCGCAACATAGTTCCATGTGGGCACTTGGTCGGGCATACCATACCAATCGGGCGACACGTAACCATCTGGCCCGCTGACCGCCATCCGGGCCGCAACACCCCCATCGGCAAGACATCCCAGAATGGGGTTGGACCTGACCAGATGCATCTCGGCTGACTTTCCATCGTCGGCAAGAAGAAACGGAACATGGCTGCACAAGGGAAAGGGATCGCCATTCACCATCAGCACGCCAAAACCCCTGTCGCGGGCAAAACCCAGGTTCTCGTCACGCGACGCGCCTCTGAAAGCCGGATTCGGATGCATTACAGTTCTCCCCGATCACGCCCCTGCCAGGGCTTCTTCTTTGCAAAAATACTCACAATCCAATGCTATCCGCAAACGCACGCCGTCGGCCTCACCCCAGACCCAACCGCCCCAGCACCCCGGGCAGGTCGCGGTAGTGATCCAGCAGCGCCTCGGGTTCCAGCCGCGCCACCTCGCTGCCTGCCGGGCCAAATGTCACCAGCACCACCGGCACGCCCGCCGCGCGGCCGGCCTCGCGGTCGGTCACGGTGTCGCCCACCAGCACGGCATTGCGGGTATCGCCACCAAGGCGGCGCACGGTTTCCAGCAGATGTTCTGGATCGGGCTTTTTCACCGCGATACTGTCAGCCCCCAGCAGCGCGCCGAAATAGTCGCGGATCCCCAGTTCGCGCACAAGGGTTTCGGCCAGCGCCTCGGGCTTGTTGGTGCAGATGCCCAGCGCCATGCCCGCCGCGGCCAGCGCATCGAGCATCTCGACCACCCCGTCATACAGGCGCGTGTGGTGGTTGATGTTGTTGCCGTAATATTCCAGCAGCATCGGGTAGAGCCGGTCGATATCGCCCTCGTCCCAGCCGCCCGCAAGCCGCGAGAACCCCAGCCGCAACATGGCGCGCCCGCCGTGAAAGGCCGTCAGCGCATCGGCCTGCGCGTCGAGCGCCACGTCAAGGCCGCCCATGCGAAAGGCCGCGTTGGCCGCCGCAATCAGGTCTGCGCTGGTATCCGCCAATGTGCCGTCAAGGTCGAAAATAACCGTTTTCATGTCTGCTCCGCCTGTCTATGAACCGCTTATAGGAACAAGTGTAATGAACCGAAAGCATTGTTGATGGCTGTCGCCTTTCCGCCGCCCGCCCAAGGCGTTACAACCAATCCCCAGCAACGACAGGAATACCGATGCCCATAGCGACGCTCATCCTGGCCGCGGGCCAGGGCACAAGGATGAAATCCGACCTTCCCAAGGTGCTGCACCGCCTCGCCGGCGCGCCGCTGTTGCAGCATGTGATGCAGACCGGCGCCGCCATCGGCGCAAGGCGCAGCGTTCTGGTGGTCGGTCATGGCGGCGAAGCCGTGGCCGCCGCGGCGCGCGCGATTGACCCGGAAATCACCATCGTCGAGCAATTCGAACAGAAAGGCACGGGGCACGCCGTCGAACAGGCCCGCGCGGCACTTGAGGCGTTCAAGGGCGATGTGATCGTGCTGTACGGCGACACCCCCCTGATCCGCCCCGAAACGCTGAGCGCGATGCAAGAGGCCCGCAGCCGGCACGACATCGTGGTGCTGGGCTTCGAGGCCGCCAATCCGGGGCGCTACGGGCGGTTGATCGTGGATGGAACGGGCGCGCTCGAGGCCATTGTCGAGGCCAAGGACGCGGGCCCCGAGGAATTGCAGGTCAGGCTGTGCAATTCGGGCGTCATCTGCGCCCCGGCCGCACTGCTGTTCGAACTGGTGGCCGAAATCGGCAATGACAACGCCAGCGGCGAATATTACCTGACCGACATCGTCGCGCTGGCGCGTGCCCGCGGCCTGTCATCGGGCGTCGTGATCTGCGACGAGGCCGAGACCATGGGCATCAACTCGCGCGCCGAGCTCGCCGCCGCCGAGGCCGCCCTTCAGGCGCGCGCGCGCGCCGAACTTCTTGAGTCAGGCGTGACCATGACCGCCCCGGAAACGGTGTTTCTGGCCCATGACACGGTGATCGGGCGCGATGTGGTGATCGGGCCGAATGTCTTTTTCGGTCCCGAGGTCACGGTTGAAACCGGCGCCGAGATCCGCGCGTTCTGCCATCTCGAAGGCTGCCACATAAGCCAGGGCGCCATCATCGGCCCCTTTGCCCGGCTGCGCCCCGGCGCCGAGATCGGCAATGACGCCCATGTGGGCAATTTCGTCGAGATCAAGAACGCCATCCTCGGCGAAGGGGCCAAGGCCAACCACCTTTCCTATATCGGCGATGCCGATGTGGGGGACGCCGCCAATATCGGCGCGGGCACCATCACCTGCAATTACGACGGGGTGATGAAGCACCGCACACGTATCGGCAAGCATGCCTTCATCGGCTCGAACACGGCACTGGTGGCGCCGATCAGCGTGGGCGACGAGGCGGTGACCGGCTCGGGCAGCGTGATTACCCGCGACGTGCCCGACGGCGCGCTGGCGCTGGAGCGCAGCCAGCAGGTCACGCGCGAGGGGCTGGCGCGCAAGCACATGGCCCGTCTGCGGGCGATCAAGGCAAAGAAATTGAAAACCGAAAACTGATTTGGAAAACGGAATCATCCCATGTGCGGCATTGTAGGCATTCTTGGCAAACACGAGGTTTCCCCCCTCATACTGGACGCGCTGAAGCGGCTGGAATATCGCGGCTATGACAGCGCCGGCATTGCCACCATCCATGACGGCCGGCTTGACCGGCGCCGTGCCACCGGCAAGCTGATCAACCTGTCCGACCTGCTGGTTCATGAACCGCTGCCCGGCAAGGCGGGCATCGGACACACCCGCTGGGCCACCCACGGGGCGGCGACGGTCGAAAACGCGCATCCCCACCGCGCCGGACGCGTGGCGGTCGTCCACAACGGGATCATCGAGAATTTCCGCGAACTGCGCGCCGGGCTGGCCGAAAAGGGGCGCGATTTCGTCACCGATACCGACACCGAAACCGTCGCGCTGCTGATGGAACACCATATTGACCAGGGGCTAGCCCCGAAAGAGGCCGCGCAGCAGACCATCGCCCGGCTGGAAGGCGCCTACGCGCTGTGTTTCCTGATCGAGGGCCATGACGACCTGCTGATCGCCGCGCGCAAGGGCTCGCCACTGGCGATCGGGCATGGCGAGGAGGAAATGTTCGTCGGCTCCGACGCGCTGGCGCTGGCGCCCATGACCGACCGCGTCACCTATCTGGAAGAGGGCGATCTTGCCATCATCACCCGCGCGGGCGCCGAGATTTACGACGCCGGGGGCCGGCCTGCAAATCGCGAAATCCGCGAGATCCGCCTTGACGGTGGGGTCGCCGACAAGGGCGGCTACAAGCATTTCATGGCCAAGGAAATCGCCGAACAGCCCGCGGTTCTGGGCCACGCCGTCAATCATTACCTCAGCGCCGATGGCAAATCGGCGCGTCTGCCCGATGCCGGCATCGATTTCACGCAGACCAGGGGCATCACCATGGTGGCCTGCGGTACCGCCTATCTGGCCTGTCTGGTGGCAAAATACTGGTTCGAATGTCTGGCGCGCATCCCGGTCGAGCTGGATGTCGCCTCGGAGTTCCGCTATCGCGAGCCCCCGCTGGACGCGGACGGGGTGGCGATATTTGTCAGCCAGTCGGGCGAGACCGCCGACACGCTGGCGGCACTGCGCTATTGCAGCGGCAAGGTGGCGAAAACCGTGGCGGTCGTGAATGTCGCCGAAAGCACGATTGCGCGGGAATCCGACATGGCCTTGCCGATTCTGGCGGGGCCGGAAATCGGCGTTGCCTCGACCAAGGCCTTTACCTGCCAGCTGGTCACGCTGGCCGCGCTGATGATCACGGCCGCGCGCCAGAAGGGGCAGATCGACGCCGCGCGCGAGGCCGAACTTTGCGCAGCACTTGCCAGCCTGCCGCAGCTTGTCAATGCAGCGCTGCTGGCCGAGGACAGCATCCGCGACATCGCCCGCAAGCTGGCCGAGGCCCGCGACGTGCTGTTTCTGGGCCGCGGGGTGATGTTTCCGCTGGCGCTGGAGGGGGCTCTCAAGCTGAAGGAGATCAGCTATATCCACGCCGAGGGCTATGCCAGCGGCGAGCTCAAGCACGGCCCCATCGCGCTGATCGACGAACACATGCCGGTGATCGTGATGGCCCCGCGCGACGATCTGTTCGACAAGACGGTTTCCAACATGCAGGAGGTCATGGCGCGCGGCGGGCGGATCGTGCTGATCACCGATGCCGCCGGTGCGCGCGAGGCCGGCGAAGGCGTGTGGGAGACGATCGTCATGCCGGATGTCGCCCCGCTGCTGGCCCCCATCGTATATGCGGTGCCGGCGCAGCTGCTGGCCTATCATACCGCCGTGACCAAGGGCACCGATGTGGACCAGCCGAGGAACCTCGCCAAATCGGTGACGGTGGAATAGGTTTTTACCCGGGGATTGGGGGCGCTGCCCCCGTCGCTGGCGCGACTCCCCCGGCGTATTTGAACAAAGAAGAAGGGGCATGGCCGTGGCAAAGCAGTTTGATCACATAGATGACCGGAACCGGGCGTTCATCGAGGAGCAGCATATCTTTTTCGTCGGCACGGCCGCGCCCGAGGGAAGGGTGAACATCTCGCCCAAGGGGATGGATTCACTGCGGGTGATGGGGCCGAACCGCATCGTCTGGCTGAACCTGACCGGCAGCGGCAACGAGACCGCCGGGCATCTGCTGCAGGCCAACCGGATGACGCTGATGTGGTGTTCGTTCACCACGCGCCCGCTGATCATGCGGGCCTATGGGACGGCGTTGACGCTGCAGCCGGGAGATGCGGGATTCGATGATCTTGCCGGTCTGTTCCCCCCGTCGGTGGCGGCGCGACAGGTCTTTGACATGAATGTGGAAATGCTCCAGACCTCGTGCGGGTATGGCGTGCCATTCATGGATTACCGCGGCGAGCGGGACACATTGGCAAAATGGGCCGAAGACAAGGGAAGCGATGGCATTCATCGCTGGTGGCGTGAAAAGAACACACACACCATTGACGGCCGCCCTACCAACATCCCGGTGATCGACGCCGGGGAAAGCGGCTGAACCGGGCGAACACGCCGACACGGGCTCAGCCAAATGTCGCCGGTACGATCAAATCCGGTCGAGCGCCACTTCCCTTGGCGAGGTGGCTCGGCTAGAGTGCCGGCGAAAGAGGGCCCGCCGAGGCGACCGCAACGATGGTCGCACATGGAGAGGCCCATGCAGGCAATCCAACCATGCAGCGAAACGGGCAGCATGGCGGGTATCGACAGGGGGCGCGCATGAATCCTTTGGGCACGGCGACGGGGGCGCGAGCGGGGGCGATGTTCCTGGTCGTGTCATTCGCACTGGCCGGGTGCGGAGCGAATTTCAAGCTGCCCGAATTTTCCCTTGGCAAGAAGAAGGCGCCGGTCAGCGAAACCGCCGGGGCGACACCGGAAAGCTCGGTCAAGCTGGTCGAGCGCGATGTCGAGGCCCCCGATGTGTTTCAGGTAACCGATACGGCCCTGTGGGACGGGAGGCCGTCTCTGGGTGGCGTCTGGGTGGCCTATCCCGGTGATATCCAGCCCGAGCGGGTGATCATCCGCAACGAGGAAAACCGGAAATTCGTGATCGGTGCCCTGTTCAAGCGCGAGCGGGACAATCCGGGACCGAAATTTCAGCTGTCCTCGGACGCCGCTGCCGCGTTGGGGGTGCTGGCCGGCAAGCCGACCATGTTGAACGTGACCGCGCTGAGGCGCGAGGCGGTGCCGGCGGACGAGCCGAAAAAGACCGCTGACGAGACCGGGAACAAGCGCGCCGGCGACGGGAAAAAGGCCGCCGGGTCGGCTGAGGACAGGATCAAGGCCATCGCCGCCAAGGCCATCGACAAGGCCGAGGGCGGCACCCGGCCGAGGGCCAACCCCAAGCGACAGGCCCCCGCCCGGAACAAGGCGACCAACAAGCAGGCAAGCCCTGCGAAAGCGGCGCAAGCGTCTGCCGCCACACCACCAAAGCCCATTTCGACGCTGGCCAAGCCCTTTATCCAGATCGGGATCTTCAGTGTCGAGCAGAATGCCCGCAACACCGCCACCGCGCTGCGCACGAAAGGCGTGTTGCCGATCGTCAAGGCGCAGGAATCGCGCGGCAAGAAATTCTGGCGCGTCCTCGTGGGCCCGGCAAGAACCGGCTCCGAGCGCGCTGTCCTGCTGAAAAAGGCGCGTGCCCTGGGCTTTTCCGACGCCTATTTCGTGTCGAGATGACACGACCGCATATCAAGGAGGCTCTGACGTGATCCGGCCGTATTTCCTGCTAGTCGCCCTCGTCATGGCCTGGGGCTGGGCACAACCCCTTGCCGCGCTGGAAACCAAGGCCAGGACAGCCTTTGTCCTGGATTACACAACCGGCACCGTCCTGCTGGAAAAGAATGCGGATGTCGCCATTCCGCCGGCCTCGATGTCCAAGCTGATGACGATCTACATGGTGTTCGAGGCCTTGCGCGACGGACGCCTGACGCTGGACGAACGTCTGCCGGTTTCGACGGCGGCCACGAAATACCGCGGCTCGACCATGTTCCTCAAGCCCGGCGAAAAGGTGCGCGTCGAGGATCTGATCAAGGGGGTGATCGTGCTTTCGGGCAATGACGCCTGCGTCGTTCTGGCCGAGGCCCTGGCGGGATCCGAGGCCGAGTTTGCACGCGCCATGACCGAACGCGCGCGCCAGCTGGGCATGACGCAGTCGCGTTTTGCCAACTCGAACGGCTGGCCCGACCCCGGACAGCGGATGAGCGCACGCGATCTGGTCACGCTGGCCACTCGGATCATTCGCGACTTTCCGGAATATTACAGGTTTTTCTCGATCCGCGAGTTCGCCTTTGACAACCGGGCGCCCGCGAACCGCTACAATCGCAACCCGCTGCTGAAGATGAGCATCGGCGCAGACGGGCTCAAGACAGGTCACACCGAAGAGGCGGGTTTCGGGCTGGTCGGCTCGGCCAAACGCAAGGGACGCCGCGTGGTCATCATGATTTCGGGCCTTGAAAGCGCCCGTGACCGCGCTACCGAAGGCGCCAAGCTGATCAACTGGGCCTTTCGGCAATTCACCCTGAAAGAGGTGCTAAAGGCGGGGCAGGTCGTGGGCAGCGCCGATGTCTGGCTGGGCAAGCAGGCCAAGGTTGACCTCAAGGTGACGGACAACCTGAAGATGTTGCTCCCGGCAAGTGCCGGCAAGCAGCTGAAGGGCGAAATTCGACTGAAATCGCCCGTCGCCGCCCCGATACGCAAAGGCCAGAAGATCGCCACCCTCACCATCACGGTGCCGGATCTCAAGACCGTCACGGTTCCGCTGGTGGCCGCGCAGCCGGTTGAAAAGGCAGGCTTTGCCGCCCGTATGGGCCTGTCGGCGCAGATCCTGGCGGCCAAGGTCATGCAGCTGGCCAACTGATGACGGGCGGCGGGCTGTTCATCACCTTCGAGGGGATCGACGGATCCGGCAAATCGACCCAGGCACGCCTGCTGGCCGAGCATCTGCGCAGCCAGGGCCGCGACATCGTGCTGACACGCGAGCCGGGCGGCGCACCGGGGGCCGAGGAAATCCGCAAGCTGCTGGTCGAGGGCGAGCCCGCGCGCTGGTCGCCGGAATGCGAGATCCTGCTTTTCACTGCCGCGCGGCGCGATCATCTGGAACGCACGATCCTGCCCGCGCTCGCCTCTGGCAAGGTGGTCATCAGCGACCGTTTCGCAGATTCGACCCGTGTCTATCAGGGGGTCGCGCGCGCGGGGCTGCGGGGCCTTGTGGACAAGCTGCACAAGCTGATGATCGGGCGGGAACCGGATCTGACCTTCATCATCGACATGGATCCCGAACAGGCGCTGTCGCGCGGGCTGGCGCGGCAATCCGGCGAGGACCGGTTCGAGGATTTCGGCCTGCCCTTCCAGCAGGCGCTGCGACAGGGCTTTCTTGATCTCGCGGCCGAGTTTCCTGCCCGCTGCCGGGTGATCGACGGCAACCGCCCGGTTGACGCCATCGCCGCCGATGTGCTTGCCGCCGTGCAAGAGGGGGCGGCATGAGCAGACGGCCCGAACAGGATGCCGACATCCCCGAGCCCGACGCGCTGGAGGGCGCGCCGCATCCGCGCCACACGCAGCATCTGTTCGGCCAGCAGCAGGCCGAGCGCGCCTTTCTGCAAGCGCACACGGGCGGGCGGCTGCACCATGCCTGGCTGCTGACCGGCCCGCGCGGCGTGGGCAAGGCGACGCTGGCCTGGCGCATCGCGCGTTTTCTGCTGACCCTGCCCGAGGACGAGGGCGGCCTGTTCGCCCCCCCTGCCCCGCCCGAAAGCCTGGATACCGACCCCGGCCACCCGGTGATCCGCCGCATGGCCGCGCTGGCCGAACCGCGGCTGTTTCTGTGCCGCCGCCCCTGGGACGACAAGGCGAAACGCCTGAAACAGGCCATCACCGTTGACGAGGTGCGGCGCCTGAAATCCTTTTTCGCGCTTTCCGCCGCCGATGGCGGGCGGCGGGTTGCGATCGTTGACGCGGCCGACGAGATGAACAACGCCGCCGCCAACGCGCTGCTGAAAATTCTGGAAGAGCCCCCCGCGCGCGTCACCCTGCTTTTGATCGCGCATCAGCCCATGCGCCTGTTGCCGACGATCCGCAGCCGCTGCCGCACGCTTGCCTGCGGGCCTCTGGCGGCCGATGACCTGGCCCGCGCCATATCGGCCGCGGGCTTTGCCCCCGAAGGCGATGTCTCGGGCCTTGGCGCGCTGGCGGGTGGCTCGGCGGGCGAGGCGATCCGGCTGATGGCGGGCGACGGGGTGGGGCTTTATTCCGCGCTGCTGGACATGCTTGCCGCGCGGCCCCGTGCCGACCGGCCCGCCATGATCCGGCTGGCCGAAAGCTGCACCGGCAAGGGGAACGAAGCGCGCTATGATCTGGTGTTGCGCCTGATCGACATCCTGCTGCACCGGCTTGCCCTGACCGGGGCCAACGGCGCGCCAACGCCTGCGGTCACTGCCGACGAGGGTGAAATCCTTTCGCGCCTGTCGCCCGACCTGCCCGCCGCGCGCCGCTGGGCCGAAACCGCCACCCTGCTGGCCGAGCGCAGCAGCCATGGCCGCGCCGTCAATCTTGACCCCGCCTCGGTGATCCTCGATATGTTGCTGAAGATCGACCAGACGGCGGCACCACTCAGGGCCGTCTGACGCCCCAACTGACACCCCCGGCCGGAAAGAGTCGCAGATGAACGACATTCCCCAGATCGTCGACAGCCATTGCCATCTGGATTTTCCAGACTTCAACGACGACCTCGACCAGGTGATCGACAATGCCCGGGCGGGTGGCGTGACCCGCATGGTCACGATCGCAACCCGCCTGTCCAAGGTCGCCCCCGTGCGCGCCATTGCCGAACGCTTCGACGGCGTATTCTGGGCGGCCGCCAACCACCCGATGAATGTGGCCGATACCGAAATGGCCACGGTCGAAGCCCTGCTGTCGCTGGCCGAACACCCCAAAATGGTCGGCATCGGCGAAACCGGGCTGGACTATCACTATACCGTCGAAAGCAAGGCGCAGCAGATCGACAGCCTGTTGATCCATATCGAGGCCGCGCGCCAAAGCGGCCTGCCCCTGATCATCCATTCGCGCGATGCCGATGACGACATGGCCGAAATCCTGACGCGCGAACATGCGGCAGGCGCCTTTTCCTGTGTCATGCACTGTTTTTCATCCGGCCCCGATCTGGCCGAAACCGCGCTGGGGCTGGGCTTTTACCTGTCGATGTCGGGGATCGCCACCTTTCCGAAATCGCAGGCCGTGCGCGACATCTTTGCCGCCGCCCCGGTTGACCGGATCCTGACCGAAACCGACGCCCCCTATCTGGCCCCGCCCCCGCATCGCGGCAAGCGCAACGAACCCGCCCATACCGCGCTGACCGCCCGCGTGGGGGCCGAGCTGTTCGGCATGGACTATGCCGCCTTTGCCCGCCAGACCAGTGCGAATTTCGACCGCCTGTTCACAAAGGCTGCGTGATGGCAAGGCTGCGCTTTACCATACTTGGCTGCGGCTCCTCGGGCGGCGTGCCACGGCTTGCCGAGCAGCCGGGCGGCAACTGGGGGGCCTGCGACCCGGATGAGCCCCGCAACCGCCGCCGCCGCTGCTCGATGCTGGTCGAACGCGTCACCGGCAAAGGCACGACACGGGTGCTGATCGACACCTCGCCCGACATGCGCCAGCAGCTGCTGGATGCCGGGGTCGGCACGCTGGATGGCGTCGTTTATACCCACCAGCATGCCGACCATGTGCACGGGCTGGACGATCTGCGCATGATCGTCTTCAACATTGGCCGCCGCCTGCCCGTCTGGGCCGACGGCCCCACGCAAGAGGCGCTGATCAGCCGCTTTGGCTATGCCTTCGTGCAGCCCGAGGGCAGCCCCTATCGCCCGATCCTCGACCTGCACGGCATCGACGGGCCGGTGCAGGTGGACGGCGCCGGGGGCATGCTGACCCTGACGCCCTTTACCGTGGGTCATGGAAGCATCGATGCGCTGGGCTTTCGCATTGGCGGGCTGGCCTATCTGCCCGATGTTGCCGAGATGTATGACGCCGCATGGAAGGCCGTGCAGGGGCTTGACGTCTGGGTGCTGGACGCGCTGCGCCGCGATCCGCATCCAACGCATTCGCATCTGGAACAAAGCCTCGACTGGATCGCCCGCGCGGCCCCCAGACGCGGCATCCTGACCAACATGCATTTCGACCTCGACTATCGAACCCTGTGCATTGAGACCCCCGAAAACGTCACCCCCGCCCATGACGGCATGGTGATCGAGCTGGAAGCCTAGGCGCGTGGGCGCGCTGCTGGAAATCACCCTGCCCGTCTTTCTGGTGATCTCGTTCGGCTGGGCCGCGCGCTGGCGAAACTGGTTTTCCGATGACGCCATCGACACGCTCATGCGGTTTTCGCAGAACTTTGCGATTCCGTTGCTGCTGTTCCGGGCGATCTCGACGCTCGACCTCGGCCAGGGCTATGACCCGCGGCTGCTGGCGTCGTACTACACCGGCTCGCTGGCTGGCTTTCTGGCCGGAATGCTGGGCGCGCGGCTGCTGTTCGGGCGCGACTGGCAGGACAGCGTCGCCATCGGCTTTGCGGCGCTGTTTGCCAATACCGTCCTGCTGGGCCTGCCGATCATGGAACGCGCCTTTGGCCCCGATGCGCTGGGCCCCAACTATGCGATCATCTCGATCCACGCGCCGTTCTGCTATGTGCTGGGCATCACCACGATGGAGAGCATCCGCAACCGCGGCCACGGGCTGGGCGCGTCTCTGTTGCGGGTGGCGCGCGCGATCCTTTCAAACCCCCTCGTGCAGGCGATCATCGCGGGCTTTGTCGTCAACCTCACGGGGCTGGCCCTGCCCCAGCCGCTGACCCATGCCTTTGATCTGGTGATCCGCGCGGCCCTGCCCACCGCCCTGTTCGCCCTTGGCGGCATCCTGTATCGCTATCGTCCCGAGGGCGACTGGCGCGAGGTCGCCTGGGTCATCGCGATCTCGTTGATGCTGCACCCGCTGATCGCCTACACGCTGTCCTCAAGGGTGTTCGCGCTGCCCGAGGGCATGATCCGCAGCGCCACCCTGACCGCCGCCATGGCGCCCGGCGTCAATGCCTATATATTCGCCAACATGTATGGGCGCGCCCGCCGGGTGGCAGCAACGGCCGTACTGGCGGGCACGGCGGCCTCGATCCTGTCGGTCACCTTCTGGCTGACGGTGCTGGGGGCCTGAGCCCCCTGTTTCTTCTTTGCTCAAATACGCATGCGCCGCAGGCGCGGATCAGCCGGGGCTCAGCCCGCGCAACCTTTCGGAACGGCGCCGCAGCAGTTCCACCATCGTCAGCAGCCCGATCGAGATGATCACCAGGATCGTCGCCACGGCCAGGATGGTCGGGCTGATCTGCTCGCGAATCCCGCTGAACATCTGGCGCGGAATGGTGCGCTGCTTGACGTCAGCCAGCTGCAGCACCACGACCACCTCGTCGAACGAGGTGATAAAGGCAAACAGAGCACCGGAAATCACCCCCGGCAGGATCAACGGCATCTGCACCTTGAAAAAGGTCGTGATCGGCCCGGCCCCCATATTGGCGGCAGCGCGCGTCAGGCTCTGGTCGAACCCGACCAGCGTTGCCGTCACCGTGATGATGACAAAAGGCGTGCCCAGCACCGCATGGGCCAGGATCACTCCCGTGTAGGTCTTGGCCAGCCCCAGATCCGAGAAGAAAAAGAACAGGCCCGACGCGGTAATCACCAGCGGCACGATCATGGGCGAAATCAGCAGCGCGGTGATCGAACGCCGCCAAGGCATTTCGTCACGCGACAGCCCGATCGCCGCCAGCGTGCCCAGCGCGGTTGCCAGCAGCGTCGCCCAGGTCCCGATCCAGAACGAGTTCTTGATCGCCCGTATCCACTGGGCATTCTGCCACATGTCGTTGAAAAACGCCCATCCCGTGGAATTCGGGTTCGCCATGCCGTTTTGCAGAATGTCCCAGTACCAGCGCAGCGAATAGCCCTCCGGATTGAGCGAGATCATCTCGGGGGTAAAGCTGAAATAGGGCGTCGCGTTGAACGACAGCGGAATGATGATGATGATGGGCATGATCAGGAACAGGAAGATCAGCCCGCAGAGCACCCGGAAACCGTAGAACCACGCCACCTCACCCGACGTGGCATAGGGCGGCATGTTCAGGCGATAATCTCCGGTTGCGATCCAGATTGCCATGCGCCCGATGATGTAACCGACAATGGAAATGACAATCCCATAGGCCAGACCGAAAGACAGCGTTCCCGCCACCAGAAAGACCGCCCCGATGATCCAGCCCGACCATTTGCGCACGCGTTCCAGGTACAGCGCCGACACCAGAGCGGCGAGCGCAAAGATTGCCGCCCCGCCCAGGATGAACGGCAGGTACAGCGCGCGATCGCCCTCGGCCGTCATCCATCCGATGACCGCCCCCAGAAAGGCCGGAATCGATATCGGCAGCCAGAGCGCCGGGCGCGGCGGGATGTATCGGTAGCTTTTCTTTTCTTCGGTCACGGCGATCATCCCAGCTTCATGTTGTCGATGCCCACCAGCCGGTCATACAGCCAGAAGAAGAACAGCACGACGACCAGCAGCACCGCGCCCAGCGCGGCGGCCAGGTTCCAGTTCAGGCTCTTGCGCATGTGGAAATCGATCATGTTCGAGATCATCTGCCCGTCCTCGCCGCCCACCAGGGCCGGCGTGATGTAATAGCCGATCGCCAGAATGAACACGAGCAACGCCCCCGCCCCGATACCGGGAACCGATTGCGGGAAATAGACCCGCCAGAAGGCGGTTGCCGGTCGCGCGCCCATGGATTTGGCCGCCCGCACATAGGATGGCGGGATCGTCTTCATTACCGAGTAAAGCGGCAAGATCATGAAAGGCAGCAGGATATGCGTCATCGCAATCAGCACGCCGGTTTCATTGTAGATCATCGAGAACCGCTGTTGATCGGTGGTGATGCCGAACAGAACAAACAGGTTGTTCAACACGCCCTCGCTTTGCAATATCGCGATCCACGAGGTGGTACGCACCAAGAGCGACGTCCAGAAGGGCAGCAGTACGAGGATAAGCAGCATGTTCGACGTGCGCACCGGCAGGGTGGACAGCAGATAGGCCACCGGATAGCCCAGAACCAGCGTTGCCAGCGTCACGATCAGCGAAATACGCATCGTGCGAATCAACAGTTTCAGATAGATGCGATACCGCTCGGGCTGGCGTGTGATGCTGCCATCGGCGTTGTATTTCAGGTCAACCGCCTGCAACAGATAGGCCGGCGTATAGGTCTTGGCGGTGATCTTGATCGCCTGCCAGGTGGCGTTGTCGCCCCATTTCCTGTCCTTCTTGATCAGCGCCTCGAGATAGGGCGGCTTCATCTTCTTGGCCTTGCGTGCGGTCGATGTGAACAACGAGCGCGTGCCCGGCAATTCGCGATTCACGCGGGTCGCGACCTGGCCGATGGTGCGTTCCTTTCGGGCCACCACCATATCGGCGACAAGCGCGGCGGCCATCTCCTCGGTCACGGGGGATTTCGTGTCCCATTTCTGAATGATTGCCGTCGTGCGCGGCATGAACTGGGCAAAGCGCGGATCGTGAACACCGCGATAGAGGAGGGTCAGAATCGGAATGATGAAGGCAACGATGATGAAGGCCAGCAGCGGCAATGCCAGGCCGAAGGCACGCGCACGGCTTCGGAACATTGCCTGCGCCAGCTTGCGCTTCAGAGGCACGCCATCGGCTGTTACGATCGGTCCTGTAGCGTCACTCATGTCTGCCCCTGTCCAGGAAATCCCTGATCGGGGGGGCGCAAATCCGGCGCCCCCTCGGTTGTCATGTCATGCGCTTACTTGGCCAGCCAGGCGTTGAAACGGTCGTTCAACTCGTCCTGATGGTCAGCCCAGAACTCGAAATCGTTCTGGATAGCGGTCTTGAAGTTCTCGGGCGCGGTCGGCATCTGCGCCTTCATGTCGATCGAAGGATCGGAATGATAGGTGCCGATCAGCTTGTTGGCCGATTTGCGGGCCGGACCGTAGGAAATCCAGCTTGCCTGGGCCGCCAGCTGCTTGGTCGCGGTCGAAAACGCGAGGAAGTCCATGGCCAGATCCTTGTTGGGCGCGCCTTTCGGGATCACCCAGACGTCAAAGTCGAAGATCTGTGCATCCCAGACGATCTTGAACGGTTTCTTTTCGGCAGCAACCGCATTGAAGATACGGCCGTTATAGGCGGTGGTCATGGCAACTTCGCCATCTGCCAGCAGCTGCGGCGGCTGGGCGCCGGCTTCCCACCAGACGACGTCGTTCTTGATGCGGTCAAGCACCTTGAAGGCACGATCCACGCCCTCGGGGGTGCCGAGAACCTTGTAGATCTGATCGGCGGGCACGCCATCGGCCGCCAGTGCCATCTCCAGGTTGGCCTTGGGTGTCTTGCGCATGCCGCGCTTGCCGGGGAATTTCTTGGTATCAAAGAAATCCGCGATGGTCTTGGGCGCGTTGTCGCCCTTGAACTTGGTCGTGTCGTAGGCATAGATCGTGGACCACACGATGTTGGCCACGCCGCAATCGGTGATCGCGCCGGGGATGAAATCCTTGGTGGCCGGGGTGCCGTCGGGTGCCGGCGGCAGGATCGACGGGTCGATCGGCTCCAGCAGGCCCTCGTCGCAGCCGCGCACGGCGTCAGACATTTCCACGTCAACGATATCCCAGGTGACATTGCCGGCCTCGACCTGCGATTTCACCTCGGACAGACCGCCGTTGTAATCCTCGGAAATGATCTTGTTGCCGGTCTTGGCCATCCAGGGCTTGTGATAAGCCTCGACCTGGGACTTGGTATATGCCCCCCCCCACGACACGACGGTGATGGTGCCGGCCGAAGCCGCGCCGGCCACCAGTGCCGCCACTGCCGCACCTGCAAATACGCTTGTTATCTTCATGTTTTTCTCCTTGTCAGTTTCACCCGTTCTTCTCCCCATCCTGGCAGGCACCGGGCCACGCCGCCAGGTTGTTCGCTCAGGTCGCGTCCAGCGCCCGGCAATCTTCGGTTTCCCAGCCGACCGAGGTCTTTTCGCCCACCACGAGGCGCTTGTTGTCGGCCGCATTGGGAACCTTGACGATGAAATCCTCGTTTCCATGCACCCGCATCCGGCAACGGATGTGATCGCCCAGATAGATCAGCTCCAGAACCTCGGCATCGGTGCGGTTCGTGCCCTGATCGGCGCCGACCTTGACGCGCTCGGGCCTAATCGACAGGGTCGTGCGCCCACCGACATCGCCGCAATTCACGGCCTTGGCGGTAACGACGGTACCTCCGTCCAGTTCCACCGTGGCCACGTCGCCCTCGATCGCCTTGACGGTGCCGGTCATGCGGTTGTTCTCGCCGATGAACTGGGCGACAAAGGCGTTTTCGGGCCGTTCATACAGGTCGTCGGGGGTGGCCAGTTGCTGGATCACCCCGTCGTCGAACACGGCGATGCGGTCGGACATCGTCAGCGCCTCGGACTGGTCATGCGTGACATAGACCACCGTCACCCCCAGCCGGTCGTGCAGGTGCTTGATCTCGAACTGCATGTGCTCGCGCAGCTGCTTGTCGAGCGCGCCGAGCGGTTCGTCCATGAGCACGAGGTCGGGCTCGAACACCAGCGAGCGCGCAAGTGCGATGCGCTGCTGCTGACCACCCGACAGCTGGGCCGGGCGGCGGTTGATGAAATCGAGCATCTCGACCATGTCCAGCGCACGCCGGATCTTTTCCTCGCGCTCGGCCTTGGCCATCTTGCGCACTTCCAGCGGAAAGGACAGGTTTTCACCCACCGTCATGTGCGGAAACAGCGCATAGTTCTGAAACACCATGCCGATGCCGCGCTTGTGCGGCGGGATGTTGTTGATCGGATGCCCCCCCAGCAGGATATCGCCGTGGGTGGCGGTCTCGAATCCCGCCAGCATCATCAGGCAGGTCGTCTTGCCCGAACCCGAAGGCCCCAGCATGGTCAGGAACTCGCCCTTGCCGATCGCCAGGTTGAGGTCTTTCACGACCAGGGTTTCGCCATCGTAACTTTTCTGAACGTGGTCAAAAACAACGAAACCGTCTTCTTTCGACACGGTCTGCGACTCTGCGGACAAGTTTTGTTCTCCCTGTTGGACCCGAAACCGGGTTGCGGTCTTTCTGGATCGGGCTAACCCAACCATATTAGGGGGCACTTTGCAACACGGCCGGCCCGGAAACATCTCCAGATTGCGGTCCCCTGTTTGCGTTGCACAATCGCCTGTACCGGCGACGGAAAATTGCCTCGTGGCGGCACTCGGGGAAAGATTGGCGACGTTTCAGGGTGGCGCGGGGACATAAATGCCCGAAAGCGCCCGGATCAGCGCAAGCCGTGATTGTGCGCGAAACGGGCGCGCAGGGCGTCGGGATCGTAACCTTTGCGAATCCAGTCGGTCAGCGACACCCCGCGGGGGGCCGCAGTTTCCAGATAGGCCTCGAAGAACAGGTCGAGAATACCGTTCTTCGATCGCCTCAGATGGGCATAGCGCCAGTGAAGCTGACGCTTTGCCTCGACGACCGGCACACCACGGATGACATGCAGGTAGAGAGCGGCCGCAAAACCGGTGCGATCGGCGCCCGACTTGCAATGCATGACCACCGGCCTTTCCATGCTGCGAAAGATGTCAAGCAGCCCCAGGATCTCGTCCGCCGAGGCCAGATCCGATCCGTAGAGACGGTGATCGATCAGCGTCAGGCCCAGCGCGTCGCAGGCCTCGCGCTCGAACAGGTACTGGCTGTGCTGCGCCGCTCCGCGCAGGTTGAGGATGGTCCTGATACCCATGTCCCTGAATTCGGCCAGCCGTTCGGGCGAAGGCTGGTTCGCGCGATAAACCCCGTCGTCGATCTGGTGGAAATTCTTCCACCAGCGGCGCAGGATCGCGTGGTCGAACCAGTCGAAATGCAGCTTGGCGCGTCGCCTGGCCTCGGGCGTCGAGATGTCCACACCCAGCTCGTGGCGCCATTCTCGGAAACGCTCGCGCAGGGTCATCGCCGACCTCCGTTGTCGTCGATATCGCCGGTCAGGCCCGCGTCGCCCTTTCGACGCCAGGGCAGGCGGTTCCAGTGGAGCGCGGCCAGATAGCCCAGGCGATAGCGCAGATTGACCAGCGCCTGACGCAGCGTGCCGGCCCCGGCACGTTTTCGCGATGCCGCGATGGTATCGCCGCGACTGGCCTCGACCCCCGGCCGGATGGGGGGCGGCAGCACCAGGCGGATGCGCAAGCCATGTTCCCAGAACCGCTTGTGATCCTCGTCTATGGGGCGCGCAAAAGGCAGGCTGCGGCGCATCAGCTGCTCGGCCGCGGCACGGGTAATGACATAGCCCAGCGTCGTGTTGGGCACCTGATAGGGCAATGCCAGCTCGTATCCCCGGCACAGCGGGCGCCGGCCCAGCATGCGCTTGTCCGGGCGGCGGGTATACAGCTTGACCATATCCCAGTCGCCGATCTCGGCGTCCCTGGCCAGGGCAGAAAGAACACGGGCCAGGTCGGGACCGGCCTCGAAATCGTCCTCCAGCACGACGGCACCGGGCGCATCCGAAAGCGCAAGTTTGCGCCACACCTCGATGTGGCTGAGGTAGCAGCCGATCTCTCCGGCCAGCAGCGGGTGGCGAAACCGGTGCCGGTTGGCATCGGCGTCATAGACCTGCGCCACCGCCTGGGCACTCAGCGCCCGGCCATTGACGGCATCCAGACGCTGAAAGGCGATTCCCAGCGCATCCAGCGCCGCACGACAGCGGCCCATCCTTTCGGTGTTGTCGGCCAGGTTGATGACATGCACCGGCCAGATACCGCCTGTTGCCATTGCCTCAGTCATCGGCCGGCCCTCGCGAATGGGGCGCGTCATAGCGGGGGCCGAGACGGGCGATGTCGCGCCAGCCGGGACTGACGCGGTCGAGCGCGTCTTCCAGCGCGTCATCGGGAAAGCTGGGAGCAAGGGCGGTTGCCCGCTCGATCAACAGCCGGTTCTTGGCGCTGAACAGTGTCGCCAGCCGCGCCATCGGCCCGGGGGCCAGCGCCGCGCGGGCCTCGGGCAGGCTCATCAGCCAACTGTTGCGAAATCGGGCCTGCTTGCGCGCGAAGCGGCTGTCGGGATTGTCGTCAAGTTCGTAATTCACAAATCCCTCGCCGGATTTCAGAAATTTCAGATGCCAGTAAAGATAGCCGACGAACCGCCGGTCGAGGCCGGCTCGCCCGAAACGCTCGAAGCGCGGATCGTGGTAAAAGCGTGTCGCCGGTGTCACCCGGAAATAGCCGATATCGCCCCCGCCCGAAACGGGATCGACCGCAGGAATGGCCAGTCGGCCCATCTTGTTGCGCGCCAGATTGACCCCGGAAAAGCAATGCAACGTGCCCTCGTCCAGACGGCCCGCGCGCAGGTCATCGCAGACGCGCCTTACCGCCGAGGGGATCGCCAGGTGATCGTCGTCCAGCTTTACCGCCCATTGATGGCGGGTCCGGGCCAGGGCAAAATTGGAATAGTTGACCATGCTTTCGGGGCTGTCGCCGGGGGTTTCGGCATGTGCCTTGCTGCCCAGTGGCTGCACCCTGTCGGTATAGTGGAAAACCCTGATCCGAGGGGCGAATTCCTGCGCGAGACGCGCCAGTATCGCCGGGGTGTCGTCCTGGCACTGATTGTGGACGGCAACGATCTCGTCATAGAATTCGACATGGCTGCGGATGGTCGCCTCGACAAAATCCGCGCCGTTGCGGATGCGCATGAAGGCGCTGATCCCCGGCTTGCGCGCGTCCACGCGCAGGTGGTCGGGCCGAAAGACATAGCCTGTTACCGTCTCGATCTGCATCTGCCGCCTGACCATTCCCGTTCCCGCAAGGATTTCGTGTAAACGCTGATGCGGCGACACGCAAGCAAAGGCCGCCCCCGGCATGAGACCGCCCCCGGGGGCATGGCAACGCCGCGGAACGCATCGCCTGGAAAGGCCTGCCGGAACAGCACCCGGATGCCGGGAAGGCGTTCGCCCGATGCGCGGCATGTCTGCCCCTGTGCAAACCGATGCAACCCATGCTATCGCGGCCCTGAAGAATGCAACACGGAGATGGGAAATGATCGTCACGCACATTTTCGGCGGGCTGGGGAACCAGCTGTTCCAGTTTGCCTTTGGCAAGGCGCTGGCGGCGCGGCTGGGTGCCGAACTGCGGATCGACACGCGCTACTTTGATCGCCCCCGGCCGGATGAGCTGTGTCTGCATCACTTTTCCATCCAGACGCCCGAGGTCGAAAGACGAGGCCTGCCGCCCATGCGCCATGACGGGCTGCTGCCCTATCTTGCCGGCAAGCTGCGCGGCCACCGATGGACGATGTTCCGCGAAACCTCGCTGGCCTATGATCCGGCGGCCGAGACACTGGGGGACAACACCTACCTCAAGGGATACTGGCAGACCGAGCTCTATTTCCGCGACCACGCCGATCTGGTGCGCGCCCATCTGCAGGTCGTCACACCCCCGACCGACGAAAACCGGCAGGTCATGGACGAACAGGACAGCTGTTTTCCGGTTTCGCTGCACGTGCGGCGCGGCGATTACGTGTCGAACCCCAAGTTCAATGCAACCCACGGCACATGCGATCTGGACTATTACCGTCGCGCAGCTGACCTGATCGTCGAACGCACGCGGGGCGAACCTGTCTTCTTTGCCTTTTCCGACGAACCCGACTGGGTGCGCGAGAACCTGAAACTGCCCTATCCGATGCGCATCGTGTCGCATAACGGACCCGAGCACAACTATGAGGACATCCGTCTGATGAGTCGCTGCCGCCATCACATCATTGCCAATTCGTCGTTTTCGTGGTGGGGGGCGTGGCTCAACCCCGACCCGGACAAGATCGTGATCGCGCCGCGGCGCTGGTTTGCCGACCCGGGCATGCAGAAACACAATCTGGTACCTGAAAGCTGGATCACGCTGTAGGGCCGCACAGGAACGACCCTGCTTCACCATTTCTTCACTCCCCCCATTCAGGATGGGCGCGACACGCACGGCTGAGGGGGAATCGAATGAAACACATGCTGGGTTGGCTGGGCAGCGCCTCGTGCTGTCTGTCGCGGCAATGGCGCTTGTTCGCCTGCATGGGTGCGATCATCCTGTTTGCTGCTGCCGCAGTCCTGTACCTGCCGCGGCCCATGGCCGAACGTCTGCTGCGCGACGACATGGTGAACCGCGCACATCAGTGGGAGATACGGCTGGAATCGATTCTCGACGCCGGTCGCGACACCTTTGCGACGGGTCGCGTATCGGCCCGCGACAAGGCCGCGCTTGCGCTGTTCCTGCGCGCAAGCGATGTCTTTCGCATGCGCCTCTTTGACAGGCAGGGAAGGATATTCTGGTCCTCGCGCCAGAATGAAATCGGCAAGCCCCTGCCCGACGACAGCTTTGCCGCCATTGCGGCAACCGGGCGATATGCCTACGCCCAGGACGAAACCATCGCGGCCCGGATCGACGGCTTCAGGCAGGACCACCCCGATCGCTTCTTCAGGCCCGACGACCGCCGGCTGGTGGCGGAAATCACGGTTCCCATCACGGATCGCGGGCAGCTGGTGGGCGCGGCCGAGTTCTATCGCGACATCACCAAGATTCATGCCAGCTTTGTCGCGCGCACGCGCACCGCGCTGGCCGCATTTGCGGCAATCGGTGTCGTGCTGAGCTGCGGCATCATCCTGTTCATCGTGCTGAACGATCAGAAACGCATGCGGTTGATGCGCGCAAGGGCGTCGCAGGAACAGGCCCTGATGGAACGGCAGCAGCGCATGACGCGCGAGATACGCATGCTTTCCAGCCTCAATGAATGGCTGCAATCCAGCAATTCGCTGGACGAGCTGTTCTCGATGGTCAGCAGGTTCATGGCCCGGCTTCTGCCCGACTGTGCGGGTAGCATCTATGTCTATTCGAACTCGCGCGACGTGCTGGACGGTGCCTGTCGCTGGAATGGCGCGCCATTGCATGCCCATATCCGGCCCGACTCGTGCTGGGGCCTCAGGCGCGGGCGTACCTACGCCTATGGACAGGGCGAGATCGACTTTGCCTGCGAACATGTGACCGGCCCCGGTGTGGGCCCCGATATCGGCCCGTCCGCCAGCCCCTCGGGCGAGACCGGCCCGCAACAGGGCGACGCAGGTCAATCATGGCATCAGGGCCGGCCCTATTTCTGCTTTCCTGTACTTGCCCATGGCGAGACGGTGGGCCTGATGCACCTCGCCCCGCGCGACGGGGTTACGGCCGAGGCATTCCGGGCCGTACGCAATCTCGGCCAGATGTGCGCCGAGCAGATCAGCCTGGCGATCGCCAATGTCCAGCTGCGCGACCAGTTGCATCACCAGTCGGTCCGCGATCCGCTGACCGGCCTGTTCAACCGGCGCCATTTTCTGGAAAACCTGCGACGCGGCCTGGACGCGGCCCGTCATGAAAAAAACCCGCTTGCGCTGATCTCGATCGATGTGGATCATTTCAAGACCTTCAATGACAATCACGGGCATGATGCCGGCGACATGGTCCTGCGCGCCGTCGGCGAAACATTGGAGCGCATGTGCGACGGTGACCAGATTCCCTGCCGCATGGGTGGTGAGGAATTCATCGCCCTGCTGCCCGGCTCGGACCAGGACTCGGCACTTGCCAAGGCCGAGCAGTTGCGCAAGGCAATCGCCACCATCAAGGTGCGCTACGGGGAAAAGACGCTGCCCCGCATCACGATCTCGGCCGGGGTCTCGGCCTATCCGGCCGATGGCGCGATGCCGCAAGACCTGATCAAGGCCGCCGACAACGCGCTGTACGAGGCCAAGGCCCAGGGCCGCAACCGCGTCTGCCTGGCAGGCGGCGCTGCGGGCGATCCGGCCTCGGACGAATCAGGCCACGACCGCAGGATCGGACGGGCAGATGCCCCCGCCGGCGCGGCCCCGGATCGTTCGGCAGGGTCCGACGACAACGCATCACCGCATGCGCGCCGTGCGCGTGGATCCGAACCGCCATTGCCGGAACAGCGGGTTGCCCATCTGGTTCGCCCCGACAAGCCGGCCGACCCGACCAAGGCGCAGCGCGGGACCTCAGCCCGCAATCCGGTACGCACAACCGGCAACGGCAACACCAGACCGGCCAGTGGCTGAGCCGAGCCACCAGCCGACCCTGTCCACCGAAGGCCCGGACAAGGCCGATTACCGCCAGTCCTGACGGCCACAAACCTGCAGGGATCTCGCTCATGTCGGCAAAGGAACCTGCCGGGACGACGCGCGGGGACCTTGCCTCGGCTGCCGCCATCCTGCCATTCTTCATGATGACAGGATCCCGAATTTTCACCGTGATTACAGGATTATCCGGTCGCCGCCGGATGGCGCAACAGCCAGGACACTTGCGCGTCGGATCGCCGGAAATCGTGGGCCTCAATCTTGTTCTTGCCTAATACATGTAATGTGGTACGGTATTACATATTTATCGAGTCACGGCGAAAGGGAGAGTCGTCGCATGAGCGAGAAAATCCACCCCGGATTGTCATCAACGCGGCAGGTCACGGTAGATCGCGACCGCACCATCGGCTTCATGGGCGAGGATCTGCGCGTCTATGCCACCCCGGCGCTGGTCGCCGATATCGAGATGACGTGCCGCGACCTGCTGGTCGAAAATCTGCCCGAGGGCCAGGATTCGGTTGGCGTAACCGTGTCAATCGCCCATCTCGCCCCGACCATGCTGGGCATGGATGCCACGATCACCGTCACCGTGACCGAGGTTGACGGCAACAAGATCACCTTTGGCATCGAGGCCCAGGACGCAGTCGAAACCATATGCAAGGGCAACCATCAGCGATTCATTGTCGACCTCGACATCACCCGACAGCGCCTGCGCAGGAAAGCGGAAAAAGCCGGAATGCAATGAGGGGCGGACACATGCGGGAATCGGCGACAACGAAACGCGGGCATGTCTGGTCCTATTGCTATCAATGCGTCGCCGGACCCGACCTGCTGCAGGTCGTGACCCAGGACGACGTCCCGACCGAGATCCGCCCGAACGCCCCGGCCGCAGCCATCCATCCGGCCGGAGGCAAGGTCTGCGTCAAGGCATTCGGCCTGATCCAGAAAACCCACAACCCCAACCGCATCAAGACACCGATGATGCGCACCAACCCGAAAAAGGGGCGCGGAGAGGAGCCCGCTTTCAAGCCGGTCAGCTGGGACACGGCCCTTGACGCGATCGCCGCCCGGCTGCGGGAAATCCGCGAAACCGGCCTGACCTGTGAACAGGGCTTTCCCCGCGTTGCCGCCAGTTTCGGCGGCGGCGGAACGCCAACCGCCTATATGGGCACCTTCCCTGCCTTTCTGGCGGCCTGGGGGCCGGTTGACATGAGCTTTGGCTCGGGCCAGGGGGTCAAGTGCTATCATTCCGAACACCTGTATGGCGAGCTGTGGCACCGCGCCTTTACCGTGTGCCCCGACACGCCTCTTGCCGAACTGATCATATCGTTCGGCGCCAATGTCGAGGCCTCGGGCGGCGTATGTGGCGTACGTCGCCATGCCGATGCACGCGACCGCGGCGTACGGCGCATCCAGGTCGAGCCCCATCTTTCGGTGACCGGCGCCTGTTCGGCCGAGTGGATACCCATCAGGCCCAAGACCGACGCCGCCTTTCTGTTCGGGATGCTGCATGTGATCCTGCATGAAATACCGCGCGAACGACTGGACATTCCTTTCCTGAAAGAGCGCAGCTCGTCGCCGTATCTGGTCGCGCCCAACGGATTCTACCTGCGCGATCCCGAAAGCCGAAAACCCCTGATGTGGGATCTCGCTACCGGCAGGGCGGTTCCGTTCGACACCCCCGGCGCCGACACCGCGCTCGAGGGCGAATTCCGCGTCTCGGGCATCGAAGAAGGCCCTGACGATACCGAATGGGTGCATCAGGACATCACCGTCAGACCCGCCTTTTCCCATCTTGTGGATCACCTGAGCCCCTACAGCCCCGAATGGGCGGCCGAAATCTGTGACGTGCCGGCCGCGCGTATCCGCGAAACCGCGCAGGCATGGATGGATCACGCCCATGTCGGCGAGACCATCGAGGTCGATGGCATGACCATGCCGTTCCGACCGGTTTCGATCAGCCTGGGCAAGACGGTCAACAACGGCTGGGGCGGTTACGAATGCGTCTGGGCGCGCACCCTGATGGCGGTGCTGATCGGCGGGCTCGAGGTACCCGGCGGCACCCTGGGCACGACGGTGCGCCTGAACCGGCCCGCCGACAACCGCTGGTCCAGCGTCGTTGCGGGACGCGACGGGTTCATGAACTATCCGATGAACCCCACCGATCGCGAGAACTGGCACGACCGATCCATCTCGCGGCACGAGCATCAGACATTGGTGCCGCTGGCGGCGAACTCGCCCTGGTCGCAGGCCCTGGGGCCGACCCATCTGGCCTGGATGATGCAGCGGCAGGATCTGGAACATCTGCCCCACACCCCTCCGCCGGATCTGTGGTTCGTGTATCGTACCAACCCGGCGATCAGCTTCTGGGACACGGGCGCCGTGTCCGAGGCCATGGCAAAATTCCCCTTTACCGTATGTTTCGCCTACACGATGGACGAAACCAATCACATGGCCGATATCCTGCTGCCCGAATGCACCGATCTGGAAGGGCTGCAACTGATCCGCATCGGGGGCTCGAAATATGTCGAGCAGTTCTGGGACAACCAGGGCTTTGCGCTGCGCGACCCGGCCAGCACCCCGCAGGGGGAGGCGCGCGATTTCACCTGGATCGCGACCGAGCTGGCCCGCCGCAGCGGCATCCTCGAGGGTTACAACCGTGCGATCAACAAGGGCGCGGCCGGGGTGCGCCTGTTTGGCGAGGGTTACGATTTCTCGCTGGACGAGAACCACCCACATGAGGTCGAGGAAATATGGGATCATGTCTGCCGCGCTGCCAGCGCCGAGCTGACCGACGGCGCCGAAAGCCAGGGGCTGGACTATTACCGCGAGCACGGCTTTCGCGCCAAGCCCTTTCCCCGCAAGCGCTGGTATCTGTACCCGGTGATGGTCGAAAAGAACCTGCGTTTCGAACTGCCCTATCAGGAACGCCTGCTGCGCATCGGTCAGGAACTGGGGGCGAGGCTGCATGAAACCGGCATCACATGGTGGGATCGCCAGTTGAAGGAATACGAACCCATGCCCCATTGGCAGGATCCTCCGGGCATATATGACGCGGCGCTGAAAAAGGCCTATGGCGCAACAGTCGAGGAATACCCCTTCTGGCTGATCACGGCGCGCTCGATGCAGTACTCGTGGGGGGGGAATGCAGGCATCCAGATGATACATGAGGTCGCCGCCAACGTCGCCGGCCATGGCGGCGTGGTCATCAACACGCGCGCCGCCGCCCGGCTGGGCATCGACGAGGGCGATCCGGTCGAGGTTGCCTCGCCCATCGGCACTACGCGCGGGCGCGCCATCCTGCGCAGCGGCATCCGCCCCGACACCTTGCTGATGATCGGGCAGTTCGACCACTGGAAAACGCCCTTTGCCAAGGATCTGAACACCCCCAGCATGAACAGCCTCGTGCCGATGCTTCTGGATCTGACCGACGCCACCGGCTCGGGCGCCGACCTGGTGAGGGTAAGGATCACGCGCAGCGGAGGAACGAAATGACCCGTTATGCGATGGTGGTCGATCTGAACCGCTGCGTCGGCTGCCAGACCTGCACCGCCGCCTGCAAGCATGCCAACGCCACCCTGCCCGGCGTGCAATGGCGCAAGGTGCTGGATTTTGAAACGGGCGACTTTCCCGATGTGCGCCGGGCCTTCCTGCCGGTCGGCTGCATGCACTGCGACGAGCCGCCCTGCATGGAGGTCTGCCCTTCGACCGCCACCCGCAAGCGCGATGACGGCATCGTCACCATAGATTACGACATCTGCCTGGGGTGCGCCTATTGTGCCGTTGCCTGCCCCTATCAGGCGCGGTTCAAGGTTACCGAACGCAAGGCCGCCTATGGCAAGGCCGGGCGCATGCGCCACGAAGATACGCGTTTCGACCCCGCCATGATGGGGGTTGCCCAGAAATGCACCTTTTGCGTCGATCGCATCGACCAGGGAATCGCCGCCGGTCTGACCCCGGGCATCGACCCCGAGGCCACACCTGCCTGCGTCTTTTCATGTATTTCCGGTGCGCTCAGCTTTGGTGATCTGGATGACGACCAGAGCAATGTGTCGCGCCTGCTGCGCGAGCATCGCAGTTTCGACATGCATGCCGAGCTGGGCACCGGACCCAACATCCATTACCTGTACGAAGGTGCCGCCAGCACCGACGCGGACGAAACCGGGGATACGCCCACGCCCGCGCTCCAACCCGACACCACCGGCCTGGCCGCGGTATCGCCACGGCTTCAGACCAACTGGGACTGGCGCGCGGCCGGCAACTTCATTTTCGGCGGAACCGGCACGGGGCTGTTTGCTGCCAGCGCGCTCGCCGGCCTTTCCGGGCCGTTTCCCCGCCTGGCTGCCCTTGCAGGGCTGGCTCTGGTGGCGCTGGGGCTGTTCTGCGTCTGGCAGGAAATCGGCCGGCCCTGGCGTTTCCTGAACGTGTATCGCAACGCCCGCACCAGCTGGATGACGCGCGAGGCGCTGGCGGCAATCCTGCTGTTCGCGCTGGGGCTGCCGGCAATCTGGCTTGCGTCCACGGCGCTGGGTCTGCTGGCCGCGGCGGCCGGGCTGTTCTTTCTGTATGCGCAGGGGCGTATCCTGCGGGCGGCAAGGGGAATACCCGCCTGGCGACACGGGCGCCTGTTGCCGGTGATCCTGGCGACGGGGCTGACCGAGGGCACCGGCCTGTTCGCGATCGGGGCCGCCCTTGCCGGTGGCGGCAGGGCTGTCATCTGGGCGCTGGCCGTGCTGTTGGTCCTGCGCCTCGCTGCGTGGCACCGATACCGCCACGACCTGGGGGCCGAGGGCGCGCCGGTCGAAACCCTGCGCGCCCTGGACCGCGACCGCCTCGCCCTGGGGTGGCAGGCACAGGCTGCCGTTCTGGGGCTCGTGGCGCTTGCCCTGCTCTGGCCTGCTGCGGGCCTGCTGGCCGGGCTGGGCGCCATGCTGACGGGCTGGCGTTTCAAGTTCGGGCTGATTACCAGGGCTGCGTTCACACAGGGCTATGCCATCAACCGCATGCCGGCACGCGGCGCGGGCACCAGTGCGCCCGGGGTCAAGCCAGGCTGGACGCGCGAGGACGGACAACAGAGATTGTCCGCCTGAGCCACTGTTGCACCCGGAGCGACATGTGACACGGGCGCACACGGCCATTTACCGTCGGGGAGACGGGTCTCGGAGGGGAAGGACGCCCGCAAGGGATGGGCGTCGGTTGACATCAACAGGGAGAATACATCGATGGGTCTGGAACGGAACGTGGAGTCGCGCGACGACCCCAACTACATGTTCGAACGGGAAATCGAAACCATGCCGAGGGACGCATTGGCCGCGCTGCAGACCGAACGCCTGCGCTGGACACTGCGCCGTGCCTATGAAAACGTCCCCTTCTATCGCGCCGCTTTCGATGCGCAGGGCGTGCGCGCCGATCAGCTGGAAAGCCCGGCCGACATCCGCCACTTTCCCTTTACCGTCAAGGATGACCTGCGGCAGAATTACCCGTTCGGCATGTTCGCCAGCCCGCCCGGCGACATCGCGCGGCTGCATGCCTCGAGCGGCACGACAGGCAAGCCGACGGTGGTCGGCTATACCCGTGGCGACCTCGATCGCTGGGCCGGGCTGGTCGCGCGCTCGATGGCCGGTGCCGGGGTGCGGCCCGGCGACATCGTGCACAATGCCTATGGCTATGGCCTGTTCACGGGGGGGCTGGGATTTCATGCCGGGGCCGAACGGCTGGGCTGCACCGTGGTCCCGATCTCGGGCGGCGGGACCGAGCGCCAGATCACCCTGCTCAGGGATTTCGGCGCCGATGTCCTGCTGGCCACGCCGTCATACGCACTGAACATCGCCGAAACTGCTGCGCGCGAGGGTGTGGATCTGCGGACATTGCCGCTCAGAAGGGGCATGTTCGGGGCCGAGCCCTGGTCGGACGAGATGCGCGCAACCCTCGAACGGCTGATGGGCATACGGGCGGTCGATGTCTATGGCCTGTCCGAAATCATGGGTCCCGGCGTGGCCTGCGAATGCGATACCGATCAGGGCGGGCTGCATGGCTGGGAGGACCATTTCCTGTTCGAGGTGATCGACCCGGAAACCCTCGAGCCCCTGCCGATGGGCGAGGCGGGCGAGCTGGTCATCACCACGCTCACGCGCGAGGCCATGCCGATGATCCGCTACCGCACCCGCGACATCACCCGCCTGTCGGCCGAGCCCTGCGCCTGTGGCCGCACCCATTTGCGGATCATGCGGGTCAGCGGACGCGACGACGACATGATGATCATCCGCGGCGTCAACGTCTTTCCCAGCCAGATCGAATCGGTCCTGGTCGCGGTCGAGGGCCTTGCGCCCCATTACCAGATCGTGCTGCGGCGCGAGGGCGCGCTGGATTCGATGACCGTCGAGGTCGAGGCGCTGAATGAGGGCGTAGATTGCGACGCCTGCGCCGAGGCGCTGCGCGGACGCATCAAGGCGGTGATCGGCGTCACCTGCACGGTTGAAGTCAAGGAGCCCGGCGCGATCCCGCGTTCGCAGGGCAAGGCCGTCAGGGTCCGCGATCTGCGGGGCTGAATACCCCCGAGGGGCCCTGGGCTGCCCCCGGGCAGCCCTGCCGCGGTCCTGACATCTGCGGCCCTGGCATTGTCTGTCAGGGCCACCCGGCGTCAGGTCGAGATCGATCAGATCTCGAAGGCGGTCTCCAGCGCCGCGACATCCCCCTCGTCATCCGAGACATGCGCGTGATAGGGCGCGCGGTCGCCACGATACAGGATCCCGGTGTTCAGGCCGTCATCGGTCATGATCCGCCGCGCCGCGCGGGCCGGATCGTCGGTAGGTTCGACGATCGCCTTGTGAACGGTCTTTTTCCATTCGCGTTCGTCCGGGCGGAAGGTAACGCAGGGGCTGAGTATTTCCACAAAAGAGAAGCCCGGGTGATTGATCGCCTCTATCAGGGTATTGGTACAGGCCTTGATATCGCCCGAAAATTCACGCGCGACGAAATTGGCCCCCGAGGCCAGCGCGATCACCAGCGGGTGGAACGGGCGCAGCCCGGTGCCGCCGGGGGCCAGCGCCGAATCCCAGTCGGGTTCGGTGGTCGGCGATGGCTGGCCCTTGGTCATGCCATAGACGCGATTGTCCATCACCACATAGGTCAGATCGATATTGCGCCGACAGGCATGCAGGAAATGGTTGCCGCCGATGGAAAAACCGTCGCCATCGCCGCTCATGACCAGCACGGTCAGATCGGGGCGCGCGACCTTCAACCCCGTTGCCAATGGCAACGAACGTCCATGCACGCCATGAAATCCGTAGCAATTCGTATAGGCCGGAATGCGCGACGAGCACCCTATCCCCGACACCACCGCGATATCCTCGGGCGCGCGGCCCAGCTTGGACAACGCCCGCGTGATCGACAGCAGAACGTGATAGTCGCCGCAACCCGGGCACCAGATGGGATCGAGGTCGGATTTGAAATCGCTGGCCTTGAATTGGGTGGCGTTCATTGGTCGCTCCACTCTTTGATCGTTGCGGTGATTTCCTCGGGGCCGATCAGGCGCGGCCCCTCGCGGTTCAATCGACGTACCTCGCCGGGCAGATCGGCATGCGCCTTGAGATAGCGATGGAACTGTGCGCCATGGCTCTGCTCGACGATCAGGATCCGTTGCGCGCCCTCAAGTGCCCGCGCCAGCCCCTCGGTCGGGAATGGCAACATCTGGCGCAGCGCAACCAGGCGCACCTGTGTTCCGTCGTCTGCCAGCATCCGCGCGGCCTCGCGCGCGGCCCCGGTGAGCGAGCCCCAGGTCAGGATCACGGTCGTACCGCTGCCCTCGGCAACGCCCCAGCGATCGCCGAAATCGAACTGCTCGATCTTGCGCTGACGCTTGTCCATCTGGTTTTTCTGGTCGAACGAGCGGCTTGACGGGTTTCCGTTCTCGGCATGGGTCAGCCCGTCGGCGGTGTATTGCCCGCCCGCGGTCCCAGGCAGGGCCATGGGCGACACCCCGTCGGCAGTGATCGCGTAACGCAGATAATCGGTGCCCGGTTCCGAGGTCTTTGCCGCCCATGTCTTGCGTCCGCCGATAAAGGCGACATCGGCCGGGCGTTCGATCAGGACACGGGCCTGTCCGATCGACTGGTCCGACAGGATGATCGCCGGGCATTGCAGGGTTTCGGCGACATGCACCGCCCATTGGGTGGTAAACAGGCAGTCGGCCACCCCCAGCGGTGCCAGGACGACATGAGGCGCATCGCCGTGAAAACCGTAAACCGCGATATTCAGGTCGGATTGCTCGGATTTCGTGGCGATCCCGGTCGAGGGGCCGCAACGCATCACATCGACCACCACCACCGGCGTTTCCGAGGCCGCGGACAGGCCCAGCCCCTCCATCATCAGGGCAAGCCCCGGCCCCGATGTGGCGGTGATGGATGCACGCCCTCCGAATGACGCCCCCATGATCATGTTGATTGACGACAGCTCGTCCTCGGCCTGCACCAGGGTGCCGCCAATCCTGTGCAGCGCAGGGGCCAGCCACTCCAGGACATCGGTCGCAGGCGTGATCGGATAGGCAGCGGCGAAACGCACGCCACCGCGTATCGCGCCCAGGCCGGTTGCCTCGTTTCCGGTGATCAGCCAGCGTTTCCCCTTGACCGGCCGGGCGGGGGCAAGCGGATAGTCGCGACCGAAACCGTCGGCCTGCTGCGCCCCGGCCCTGATGCCGTCAAGCCCGGCCTGCACCACGGCCTCGCCCTTGCGCGCCAGTTTCGAGGAAAATACGTCGCTGACCACATCCAGCGGCAGGCCGGTCAGCCGCGCGACCAGGCCCACGGCAATCATGTTCTCGCGCCCGCCCTCGATTCCGGCAGCCAGTTCCTTCATCGGGCAAAAGATGACTTGTGCGCCGCTCTCGCCAATCTGCGCGGGCACCTCTCCGGCGGAAGGGTCGGCGACCACCAGCCCGCCTGGGGCAACAGGCATGTCGGCCAGAAAACGGTCGGCGTTCTTCCAGTCGATGGCAACCAGTATGTCAAAGGCCGGAGGCATGCATTCCACCGTATCGGTGGCAAGCCGCACAAGGGCCGCGGCCTCGCCGCCGCGAATCTGCGGCCCGACCGAGCGGGTGAGTATGCCGGCATATCCCGCCTTGCCCGCCGCCTCGAGCAGCAGTGATCCGGCGGTGATTGCCCCCGCGCCTCCGGTGCCGACAATCGCGAAGGAGACCGACTGCCTTGCCTGTTCCTGTTTTCCCATCTTTTCCTTCCGCTCCCGTCTGCCGGATCTCCGCAAAGCGTGCTCTTGGGGAAATCCTTGGTTGACGTTAAAAAAGTATTCGAGTACCATTTTACGGTAATAGGAATTCCAGGCCCTGTCAACCGGGCCACAGATGACAACGGGAGAGAATGCATGCCACATCGCTGGGTGATGTTGTCGGGCGACAAGCCCCTCGAACGCGAGGATTTCACCCCCGCCACGCCGGCCCCCGACGAGGTGGTGGTCGAGGTCGCGGGTTGCGGTGTCTGCCATACCGACCTTGGATATTATTATGACGGTGTGCGCACGAACCATGCGCTGCCGCTTGCGCTGGGCCACGAAATCAGCGGAATCGTCACCCAGGCCGGCAGCGCCGCACAGGGCTGGCTGGGCAAGGCGGTCATCATTCCGGCGGTCATGCCCTGCGGGGAATGCGATCTGTGCAAGCGCGGCAAGGGCACGATCTGTCGTGCCCAGAAAATGCCGGGCAACGACATTCAGGGCGGCTTTGCCACCCATATCACGGTGCCTGCGCGCGGGTTGTGCGAGGTCGATCAGGCGCGTCTGGCCGCTGCCGGGCTGGAGCTGGCCGATGTCTCGGTCGTGGCAGATGCCCTGACCACGCCCTATCAGGCGGCGGTGCAGGCTGGAATCGGACCCGGCGATCTGGTCGTGGTCAACGGAACGGGCGGCGTGGGCGGCTATGCCGTGCAGGTCGCTGCCGCTCTGGGCGCAACCGTTGTCGCAATCGACGTCGTCCCGGCCAAGCTGGAGGCCGTTGCAAGATATGGCGCCAGCCTGACCCTGAACGCCCGCGAACATGACCCGCGTGCCTTGAAGGGGGCCATTCGCGATTTTGCCAAACAGAACGGCCTGCGCCAGACCGAATGGATCATCATGGAATGCTCGGGCACCGCCGCCGGGCAGAAAACCGCATTCGGCCTGCTGAACCACGGGGCGACATTGTGTGTCGTCGGGTTCACCATGGACAAGGTCGAAATCCGGCTGTCGAACCTGATGGCCTTTCACGCCCGCGCATTGGGCAACTGGGGCTGTCCGCCCGAGCTGTACCCCGGCGCGCTGGATCTGGTGCTTTCAGGCAAGGTCCAGCTGAAACCCTTTGTCGAACAGCATCCGCTGGACAGCATCAACGACGTTTTCGACGCCGTGCATCACGGCAAACTGACCCGACGCGCCATCATGGTGCCGAACGGAGGAAAGCAATGAGCGACGATTTCGAATTCCTGCCCCATGACCTCGTTTCGCAACAGGTGATCGATGATCTCACCGATCAGGTCCTGTTCGAAAAGCGCCCCGTGAAGAACCCCGACGGCAGCGTTGCAGATGGCCTGTATGCGGTCTGGATCACGTTGAACAACCCCGGCCAGTACAACTCGTACACAACGGCCATGGTCAAGAAGATCATCCTGTGCTTTCGCGCGGCATCAAACATGCGCGACGTGGTTGCGGTGGTGTTTACCGGCGCCGGCGACAAGGCGTTCTGCACCGGCGGCAACACCAAGGAGTACGCCGAATATTATGCGGGCCGGCCACAGGAATATCGCCAGTACATGCGCCTGTTCAACGACATGGTCAGCGCCATACTGGGCTGCGACAAGCCGGTGATCTGCCGCGTGAACGGCATGCGCATCGGTGGCGGCCAGGAAATCGGAATGGCATGCGACTTTTCCGTAGCACAGGACCTGGCCCGATTCGGCCAGGCGGGCCCCAAGCATGGCTCGGCGGCAATCGGGGGATCGACCGATTTCCTGCCGGTGATGATCGGCGCCGAAATGGCAATGGTGTCGGGCGTGCTATGCGAACCCTTCAGCGCCCACAAGGCCCAGCGCCTGGGCCTGCTGACGGAACTGGTTCCGGCGCTGAGGGTCGATGGCGAATTCGTTCCCAACCCCCTGGTCGAAACCGAAATGAAAACCGACGCCTGGGGCCGCATCCAGCATGGTGAACCCAGGACGGGCAAGGCCCTGGCCGAGGGAAAGGAACTGATGAAACGCGGCACGGTAGATCTGTCCTTGCTGGACGAGGCCGTGGACACGCTGTGCACCAAGCTGATGTTGACCTTCCCCGACTGCACCACAAAGTCGGTCGAGGAACTGCGCAAGCCCAAGCTGAACGCGTGGAACATGAACAAGGAAAACTCCCGTGCATGGCTGAGCCTCAACATGATGACCGAGGCCAATGCAGGCTTCCGCGCCTTCAACGAAGGCAATCGCGAGGTTGGCCGCGAGGTTGATTTTGTCCGCCTGCGCCGCGAACTGGCCCAGGGCGCGACCTGGACCCCGGAATTCATCGACAGCCTGATGCCCGGCGCGGGCAGGGAGGGCGGAAAATGAGCCAGCCTCTCGGCATATCGGTCGAGCGCGACGGGGGGCTGTTGCACCTGACGCTGAGCCGACCCAAGGCGAACATCATCGACGCCGAGATGATCGCGGCGCTTGACGCGGCCCTTCAGCGCCACCTCGATCACCGCGACCTCAAGGCCGTGCTGCTGGATGCCGACGGGCCGCATTTCAGCTTCGGCGCCAGTGTCGAGGAACACCTGCCTGAAAGCTGTGCCGAAATGCTCGGCGGGCTGCACGCGCTGATCCTGCGAATGATCGACGCCCCCGTACCGGTGATGGTGGCCATTGCCGGCCAGTGCCTGGGCGGGGGGCTGGAACTGGCCTGTGCGGGCTCGATTCTGTTTGCGGCCCCCGATGCCAATCTCGGCCAGCCCGAAATGCAGCTGGGCGTATTCGCTCCGGCGGCGTCCTGCCTGCTGCCCGAACGTATCGGCCAGCCCAGGGCCGAGGAAATGCTGTATTCCGGCGCCTCGATCGACGGCCGGCGCGCCCTTGAAATCGGCCTTGTCGATCATCTCGCCGATGATCCGACACAGGCCGCGCTGGAATGGTTCGACACACAGCTTGCGCCCAAATCCGCCTCAAGCCTGCGCATGGCGGTTGCTGCGGCACGCATCGAATATGCCGCCCGGATCAGGGCCAGGCTGGCCCGGGTCGAAAAACTGTACCTCGAAGAACTGATGCAAACCCGCGACGCGGTCGAGGGCCTGAACGCCTTCATCGCCAAGCGCCCTGCGAAATGGGAGAACCGATGACCAGTCCGACAACAGAAGAGATCGTTGCCCGTTGCGAGGCCCTGTTTGACGATCTGACATTCAGTCACGCCCGCGAATGGAAGGCCGCAAAAGAGGGTCGCAAGGTGATCGGCCACCTGCCGATCTATGTTCCGCGCGAGCTGATCCACGCCGCCGGGATGCTGCCGCTCGGGATCATGGGGGGCGGCGACAACCTCGAAGTCATTCATGGCGACGCCTATTATCAAAGCTATATCTGCCGCATCCCCCGCTCGACGATCGAGCTGGGCCTTTCGGGCCGGCTGGATTTCGTGGACGGGATGCTGTTCCCCTCGATCTGCGACGTGATCCGCAACCTTTCGGGCATGTGGAAAACGCTGTTCCCCGATGTCTATGTCAAGTATTTCGACACACCGCAGACCTATGTCGATGATATCGGCGGGCAGTTCTACATCGGCGAGATGCGCGAACTGCTCCATGATCTGGAAAAGATTTCCGGCCACGAGATCACCGATGACGACATCCGCGCGTCAATCGAGGTCTACAACGAAAACCGCCGCCTGATCGGCGAACTCTATCGCCTGCGCGCAGCCAAACCGTGGCAGGCACCGGCATCCGAATCCTATCTGGTGATGCGCGCGGGGCTGCTGGTGCCGGTCGAGGAGCACAACCAGATCCTGCGCGACTATGTCGCCGCCGCCGCGGCCACCCCGCGCCCGATCAAGGACAATGCCCGCGTGGTGCTGACCGGCATGTTCTGCGAACAGCCGCCGCTGAACCTGATAAAGTCGCTCGAACTGGCGGGCTGCTATGTGGTGGATGACGATTTCATCCTGGTGGCCCGCTGGCTGATGGGAGACGTCCCGACCGAGGGCGACCCGGTCGAGAACCTGTCAAAGGCCTTCCTCCACAACTCGATGGAAACGGCCGCGAAATACGAGCCCGTCCTTGCCGACAAGGGCAAGTTCCTGGTTCGAGCCGTACGCGAAAGCGGCGCCGAGGGTGTTATCTTTGCCTCGACCAGCTTCTGCGACCCGGCTCTGCTGGATCGCCCGATGCTCCAGAACGTACTGAAAGAGGCGGGCATTCCCCACATCGCATTCAAGTACGCAGAAAACTCGGGCCAGATGCAGCCGATCCGCGAACAGGCCGGAACCTTTGTCGATTCGATCAAGCTATGGAGTGCCGCATGAGACCTACAGCCGCCAAACCCGCCAAGCAGGAGGTCATCAAGGACGCCTCCATGCTGAAACAGAAGGAAATGATCAACGCGCATTACGAGCGCCTGACCAACGCACCCGAAACCGGCGAAAAGGTGGCCTCGACATTCGTGCCGGGCAACCTGAACGAGCTGCTCATGTGCTTTGACCTGGTCAACAACCTGCCCGAGGTTAATGCCATCCAGAACGGTCTGCGGCGCAAGTCGGGCGCCTATATCATGGAGGCCGAGCGCGCCGGCCATTCCGAGGATGTCTGCACATATGTGAAATCCGACATCGGCATGATGCTCAAGGGCAATATCGGCCCCAACGGCAAACCGCTGCCCAAACCGGACGTGCTGCTGCTCAGCTATACGGGCTGTTTCACCTTCCTCAAATGGTTCGAGCTGCTGCGCGAGCAGTACAAGTGCCCGACCATATTCCTGCAGACACCATACATGGCCGACGGCAAGATCACGCCGAACATGATCCAGTACATGGTGAAACAGCTGAAGGAGGACGTGATCCCGACCCTGGAACAGGTCAGCGGTGTCAAGTTCGACATCGACCGGCTGCGCGAATATCTGAAAAAGTCGGCACAGGCCGAGGACGATCTGGTCGCCGTGCTGCAAAGCGCCAAGAACAAGCCCAGCCCGATCGACGCCTATTTCGGCGGCATCTACTATATCGGCCCGATCTTCGGCGCCTTCCGCGGCACCGATGACGCGATCGACTATTACCGTTTCCTGCGCGAAGAGGTCGAGGAACGCATGAGAAAGGGCCTTGGCCCCGTTACCCCCGACGGCACCATGAAGGAAGAGAAATATCGCCTGGTCGTCGAGGGGCCGCCCAACTACACCAATTTCCGCCAGTTCTGGAAAATGTTCTATGACGAGGGCGCAACCGTGGTGGCTTCGAGCTATACCAAGGTCGGCGGCACCTATGATTTCGGCTTCCGCCACAACCCGGACAAGCCTCTGGAATCACTGGCGGAATACTGCCTGAACGTCTACACCAACCGCTCGTTGCCCATGCGCATCGACATGCTGGTCAACTATATCAACGAGTACGAGGCCGACGGTCTGCTGATCAACTCGATCAAGTCGTGCAACAGCTTCTCGGCCGGACAGCTTCTGATCATGCGCGAGGTCGAGAAACGCACGGGCAAACCCGCCGCATTCATCGAAAGCGACCTGGTGGACCCGCGCTATTTCTCGGCCGCCAACATCAAGAACCGGCTGGAAAGCTATTTCCAGATGGTCGAACAGAAACGCAGCGGAAGGGGGAAAGCGGCATGAAGACCTATGTTGGCATCGATCTGGGATCGACCACCACCAAGGCAATCCTGCTGGACGAGGCGGGTGATATCCTGGGACGTGGCATCACCAACTCGCGCTCGAATTACGAGACCGCCTGTCGGGTAGCCCAGCAGGAGGCCGCGGTAGATGCGCGCTTTACCCTGTTCCGACGCGAATTCGGCGCCGAGGACGGAACCAGGAAGGAAGTCGAGGATTTTCTTTCCTCGCTCGAGCGGGCCTTTCGTCTGGAACAGTTTCTGGAACAGCTGGACGATCTCGAAGAGACCTGTCTGACCCAGATTCACGGCGCGCGTTTCACCCATGATGCAGAAGGGGTGAAAGAGGCATTATCCGAAATCTTTTCGCGCCTGAGGGCGGAATCTCCGGCCATGTTCGCACCGGGTGCCGCGCGCAAGTCGGATTTCTTTCGCGACATCGCCGGTTCACGTTACCTGGCGCTGTCCGAAGAGGTCGCCCGCGACATGGGTCTGCCCTATGACCTGCTTCTGAACGTCTATGACAAGTCGATCATCGCGGTCGAAAACCGCCCACCCAAGGGAACCCTGTCGGACAAGTTCAAGAGCGCGCTCATCCGCGTCACTGCCGAAGGTGCGGCATTGTCTGGCGACATGCTGGCACCGGTCGAAAGGGCGCTGGACATCGACCTTGAGGAAACCTGGCTGGTCGGCACCGGCTATGGCCGCGTGACCCTGCCCTTTTCCAAGGAGCATATCCGCAGCGAGATCCTGTGCCACGGTCTGGGCGCGCATATGATGTATCCCAACACCCGCACGGTGCTGGACATCGGCGGCCAGGATACCAAGGGCATCCAGGTCGATGAAAACGGCATCGTCGAGAATTTCCAGATGAACGACCGCTGCGCCGCCGGCTGTGGCCGCTATCTGGGCTATATCGCAGACGAGATGAACATGGGCCTGCACGAGCTTGGCCCGCTTGCCATGCAGTCGGAAAAGCCCGCGCGCATCAACTCGACCTGCACGGTTTTCGCCGGCGCCGAGCTGCGCGACCGCCTGGCACTGGGTGAAAAGCGCGAGGACATCCTGGCCGGGTTGCACCGGGCGATCATCCTGCGGGCAATCTCGATTCTCTCGCGCTCGGGCGGGGTCAAGGACGAGTTCACCTTTACCGGCGGCGTCGCCAAGAACGAGGCCGCCGTGCGCGAGTTGAAGAAACTGGTGCACGAGAACTATGGCGAGGTGAAGATCAATATCGACCCGGACTCGATCTATACCGGCTCGCTGGGGGCTGCCGAATTTGCCCGCCGCGCCGCCGAAGGAAACATGGAAGGAGTTGAGGCATGACATTGTCAGCGGGAATTGACGTTGGAACCGGGGCGGTCAAGGTCGCGATATTCCGGGTCGAGGATGGCAACGAGGAATGGCTGTCGCGCGCAACCCTGCGCATCCGCCAGCGCGACCCCATGCTGCTGGCACGCGAGGCCTTTGACGACTGTCTCGCACAGGCCGGGCTCAAGGAAAGCGACCTCGACTATGTTGCGACCACCGGCGAGGGCGAGGCGATCCCCTTTCACACCGGGCATTTCTACTCGATGACCAGCCACGCCCGCGGGGCGCGCTTTCTGAACCCCGACACGGTTGCCGTTCTGGACTGCGGCGCGCTGCATGGCCGGGCCATCATCACCGACGACAAGGGCAAGGTCGTCAATTACAAGATGACCAGCCAATGCGCGTCCGGCTCGGGTCAGTTCCTGGAAAACATCGCCCGCTATCTGGGCATCGCCCAGGACGAGATCGGCACCCTCAGCCAGCAGGCCGACGATCCCGAAGAGGTATCGTCCATCTGCGCGGTTCTGGCCGAGACCGACGTCATCAACATGGTCAGCCGCGGGATTACCACACCCAATATCCTGAAGGGGATCCACCTGTCGATGGCCAATCGCCTTGCGCGGTTGCTGAAATCGATCGGCGTGCGCAGCGACGTGATCATGATGACCGGCGGGCTGGCCACCGACGAGGGGCTGTGCGCGGCATTGCGCGAACAGCTGGACAAGATGAAGGGCATGGAGGCCACCGTCGCCAACCACCCCGACTCGATCTATGCCGGCGCCATCGGAGCTGCGCTGTGGGGCGCCTTCAGGGCCGAAAAACTGGCCGCCCAGGGGCAGTTGCTGAAAGCATCCTGAGACATCAAGGAAAGGAGAATGGAAACATGGCATTGATGATCATCGAGGGCTGTACCGCCTGTGACGCCTGCGAGCCGGTCTGCCCCAACGAGGCGATCACCGCGGGTGATCCCATCTACATCATCGACCCGATGAAATGCACCGAATGCGTCGGCGAAGAGGACGAGCCCCAGTGCCGCCTTGTCTGCCCCGAGGAATGCATCGTCGAAAACCCGGATTGGGTCGAAAGCGAGGACGAATTGCAGGCGAAATACGACGCGCTCCATTCCTGACAGGCCCGCGTCGCCCCGGCATCGCCGCGCCCGTGCGGCGGTGCTGCCTCCTTGCGTGCAGGCCGAGTGTGCGGGGCAGATTGACGAAATGCCGGCCGCAACGCCATGTCCACGCCATGGCTGACGTGGATGTCACGGCCCCCGCCCGATGGAGAACAACATCGACGGCGGGGGCCAACCCTTTGCAGGCATATCGGATACGCGACAGTCTGACCGGGTCTGAGAGGCAGGGCATGCCGAGGAAACCGGGCAGGCCCCGCCGTCAGCCGGGTCGATTACAGGTCGCTTGTCAGTGAAAGACGCTGGGTCGGCTGAAATCCGACATGGCCGAGAAAGGCAATCACCTCGACATCATCCCAGGCAACCTCGCTGCGCAGGCTGTCCACCCTCAGGATACCCAGATTCGACACCAGGCGCGCCAGCAATGCATGGCCGATACCCTGCCCCTTGTAACCGGGATCGACGCCGATCGTATCCATCACGGCCTCGTGCATCATGTGGCCGAACGCCCCGAAATCGACGCGCGCCATGATATAGCCGACGACGAATCCTTCCATCTCGGCCACCAGCGAGACACGGATACCGGATTCGACCGTGACCTCGCGCAACTTGCGCTCGAAATAGGCGCGGCGGTCGGAACCGGAAAGACGGCTGTCGATGCGGATGATGGCATCCAGATCGCCTGCCTCCATCGAACGCACGGGAATCCGGTCGGACGACAATGCGCCGGGCTGGTCGCCCTCGGGGGCGCTGTAGTCGATCTCGAGCGTTTCATCCTCGTCATCGGGGCTCGCCTGTGGCAGAGGGTCGGCCATCGACCGGCCCAGAATCATCCGCGGCGCCAGGTCAAAGCCCGCATTGCCGAAAAAGCCCAGCAAACGCCTGTCCGACCAGTCAACCTGGGTTTCGATCGCGATCGCCCCCTTGTGACGCAGAACATCGCGCACCGCGGCCAGCAGATCGCGGCCGGCACCGCGGCTCTGATGCCCCGGAGCCACCCCGATCACGTCGAGCAAACCGCGCCGCCCCGGCTGGCCGAATTCGCCGTCGATCAGTGACGCCAGGGCAAATCCGATCAGCCGGCCTCCGTCATGCAGGCCAAAATAGACGTAATCGCGCGGCTGATCCAGCGCAGCCTTGAGACGCTTTTCGAAAAACCCCCTTCGCGACTGCCCGCTATTTGCGCTGTCCAGCGCGACCACCGCCTCGAAATCGTCCGGTCCCAGAGGGCGGATCACGCCGTTGCTGCATTGGATATCGCGTGCCATTTGCATCTGTCTCCCTTTTGGCGCGGCTCAGGCCGAGGCATATTCCTCGGCCAGCTGCATGTCGGTTTCGGCGTCCAGAATGTCCTCGAGCAGCGGCAGCATCGCCATGTCTTCCTTTTCTGCGTGCGCCAGGATGCGTTCGATGAATTCGCCCGCGTCGTGGACGAATTTCTGCCAGGAATCGTGATCGAATCCCTCTTGCAACCCCTTGCGCGCGATGGCCGCGGCCGATTTCCCCAAGGGCAGGATGACGCGGTGATCCTCGTCCAGATGGTCACAGATCTCGTCCTCACCCTCTTCGCGCAGAAGCGGAAACATCGATTTCTCTTCGAATGCGAAATGATCGGTGACCTCGTGCTCGATCGCCTCGACCGCCCGCGAAACAAGCTGGTGCGTGGCATCATCGCCCATGTCGGGGCCATCCCGCCCGGTCCGGCCGAGCAGGCCGTCGATCTCGGATGCAAGAGCCATGACAGCCTGGTGATCCTCGTACAACATCTGAACGCATCGGCGCGTGTAGGTCATCTTTTTGGCTCCATCTTCGGTTTCTGTCAGGATCCGCCCCTCAGGCAGGCGGAATGATGTCGGTCACGGATCGGCAACCCCGGCCAGACCACGCGCCAGCCGCGCGGCCAGGGCCGACACCGACAGGCGGCGGAAATGGGGTGCGACGGTGGTGGTACGCTGCGGCGACACGGCCTTTTGCACACGGCGCGACATGTCGCGGAAAAATACGTCAGCCGCGTCGTCGCGGGTCATAGGGGCGGGCATCTCGACCATGACAGGGCATGAATTCGTCCCCGTAACGGCAAGCGAGAACCACAGGCCGTCATCCCGGCCGCGACAGGAAACGGCGACACCGGCCAGAGGAAAGTCGATCGCGCCGCGCTGCCTGATCTTGCCGTAGGTCGAGCGCCCCTCGGCGCGGGGAAGATGCACCGCGACCAGGATTTCGCCGGCCTTCAGTTTCAGGTGGTCGGCGCCATCCTCGGCAAACAGATCGCCGATACCGACCCGGCGCGCGCCATCAGGCCCGGCAATCGAAACCTCGGCCCCCAGCACCATCAGCGCAGGTGCCAGATCACCGCAATAAGCCGCACGACAACGGTTTCCCTTGGGCGCGACATGGCAGGTTTCACCGCGATATTTCAGGCAGTAGTCGTTGGATCGCCGCCACCACTCGCTCTGATTGTAGTACAGGCAGCGCGTATCCTGACACAGGTTTCCTCCAACGGTCGCCATCTCGCGATGGGTCGGGCCCGCCACCGCAGCCAGCGCCTCGCGCAGGGCATTCAGCTGCGACCAGTCCAGATCGGCCTTGAGCAATGCCGCCAGCGTGACACCGGCGCCGATGGTCAGGCCGGTATCGTCCTGCTTCAGGATACGCAGCGCATCGACCATGCCCAGATCGACCAGCGTCCCGGCCTCGACCAGCCCGCGGCGCATGTTTACCAGCAGGTCCGTTCCCCCGGCGCAAACGCGCGAATCCGGTCGCTCGGCCAGCACGGCAAGGGCCTCGTCCAGCGAAGCGGGCACCAGATGCTCGAATTCCGGCATGTACTCGGTCATTGGGCCGCCTCTCTCTTGCGGGCCTTTTCGGCCTTTCTCATCGCTTCCAGCAGACGGTCGGGCGTGAATGGCAGGAAATCGGCATCGACCCCTGTCGCATCGGCGATGGCATTGGCCAGCGCGGGCGGAAAGCCGGACAATGCCCCTTCGCCAGCCTCCTTGGCCCCGAAGGGACCGTTGGGGTCGATGGATTCGACAATGAATACCTCGATATCCGGGGATTCGACGATTGTCGGTACCTTGTAGTCCAGCAGGCCGGCATGGGATTGCAGCCCCTCGCGATATGCGGTTTCTTCGCTCAGCGCCTGACCCATGCCCATCCAGACCGAGCCCTCGATCTGACCGCGCACGGCCAGCGGGTTGATGGCATAGCCGCAATCGAGTGCCGCCCAGACCTTTTTCACCATCACCTGGCCGGTATCGCGATCGACCTCGACCTCGACCACCTGCGCCCCGTAGGAAAAGCCCATGGTTGCGCCGACGGCACCGCCACGATGTTTGCCCCCCTGGGCCTCGGGCGGGGTGGAAAAGGTTCCCTTGACGTTGATCGTGCCCTCGGCGGCAAGGGCGGCAAGGGCGACCTCTTCAAAGCCCAGCATCGACTGGGCGCTGCCCCTGACCGAGAATGTCTCGGCCTCGCAGAGGATATCCTCGGGGTCGGCCTCCAGCTTGTTTGCCGCAGCCGCCACCAGTTTTTCGCGCATCGCCCTGGCGGCCTCGATGGCCGCATTGCCCACCATGAAGGTCACGCGGGACGAATAGGATCCGTTGTCCTTGGGCGTCACGGCGCTGTCATTGGCCACGACCCGGATCCGCTCGATCCCGATGGACAGGATCTCGGCCGTGGCAAGCGCAACGATCGTGCTGGAGCCCTGACCGATATCGCTGGCCCCGGTAAACACGGTGATCCCGCCATCGAAATCCAGCTTCATCGAGACGACGGCATGGGGCTCGCCCGTCCAGTGGACGGGTTTGGCGGCACCGCTGACATAGTGCGAGCAAGCCATGCCCAGCCCCCGCCCCGGCCCCAGCCGGCCCTTGCGTTCATGCCAGTTGCTGGCCTTTTCGACCCTGTCCAGACATTCATCCAGACCATATGAATTGACCATCAGGCCATTGGCGGTGAACAGCGGCGCATTCAGCAGATTTGCCCGGCGCACCTCGAATGGATCAAGCCCCAGTTTGCGACTCATCCGGTCGAGCAGACATTCAAAGGCATGGCGGACATCCACGGTTCCATGCCCTCGCATGGCACCACAGGGCGGTGTGTTGGTATAGACGCGCCAGCCGTCATAGCGGACATTGGCGATGTCGTAGATGCCATGCAACAATGCGCCGGCATAAAGGATGGTCACCAGCCCATAGCCGGCATAGGCGCCGCCGGCCATCGTGACCTCGGCCTCGACTGCGGTGATCCTGCCCTTGCCGGTCATCCCGATCTTCAGATGCACGTCGGTCTGCGGCCGGCCGCGATGGGTGAGAAAGCTCTCCTCGCGAGAGAGGCGCATCATCACCCTGGCCCCGGCCTTGCGTGCCAGCAGCGCAGTGATGATCTCGAAATTCAGGGTCTCGGTGCGCGCCCCGAATCCGCCGCCGACAAAAGGCTTGATCACGCGGATGCGCGAGGCGTCCATCTCGAGGCAACGCGCCAGCGTCAGATGGACGTAAAACGGCACCTGGGTAACGGAATGAAAGGTCAGCCGGTCGCGCTCGGGGTCGTACTCGGCCAGCGCGGCGTGGGGCTCCATCATCGCGTGGTTGACCTCGGCGCAGGAAAAGCTGGCCTCGCGCACCAGGTCGGCCTGGGCAAAGCCATCGGCCGGGTTGCCAAAGACATGGTGAACCTCGCGCTCGATATTCCCGGGCTTGTTGTCGTGCAACCGCGGAGCGTCCGGCGCGCGGGCCTCGTCACTGGTATGGACGGCGGGCAGTTCCTCGATTTCCAGCACGATCAGGTCGAGCGCCCTGCGCGCGGTTTTCGCATCAACGGCAGCCACGGCGGCCACGGGCTCGCCCCGGTAGCGCAGCCTGTCGCGCGCCAGCGGATATTCGTTCTGGGCAATGGGAATGACGCCATACGGCACGGCGCAGTCATCGCCGGTCACAACCGCCATGACACCGTCGAGCGCCTCGGCGCGACTGGTATCCACGCGCAGGATGCGCCCATGACTGACGGGCGAGCGCAGGATCGCGCCAACCAGCGCATCCCCGTGATCGAGGTCGGCGGTATAGCGCGCCCGCCCGGTGACCTTTTCGATACCGTCGATCAGCGGGGCCGGCTGGCCGACGGCATGTCGTTTCGCGCCATCCTTCATCGCCCGACCTCCGCGCCTGCCAGATCTTCACGCATCATCAGGGCGGCGGCATGGACGGCACGAATGATCGCACCATAGCCGGTACAGCGACAGATGTTGCCGGCCAGTGCCTGCCGGATCTGGTCGTCATCCGGGTCGGGATTGCGCCTGAGCAAGGCCTCGGCCGCCATGATCATGCCCGGCGTGCAATAGCCGCACTGCGCGCCGAGAAGCTCGTGAAACGCCCGCTGCAGGGGCGAGAGGTGCCCTCCTCGCGCCTGGCCCTCGATCGTTTCGATGTTCACCCCGTCGCAGGATGACGCCAGCGTGATGCAGGACAGGCGCGGCGCACCGTTCACAAGAACCGTGCAGGCGCCGCATTCTCCGCCGTCGCATCCCTGCTTGGCGCCAGTCAGGTGCCTGCGCTCGCGCAGATAATCGATCAGCAGCATGTTGTCAGGCACGAGATCCTGATAGCTGCGCCCGTTGATGGTGACTGAGATGATACGGCTCATGCTGGCACCAGTCCTTGCCCGAGGTTCCAGAGGATATCCTATTTAACTATATCGGTACCACATTACGTGTTTTGCGTCCATAGCCATGTTTGCCGCTATTTTCACGCGCTCGGAATCACCGCTGTTGCCTCAAGCTCGATCAGGCCCGGATGATCCAGCAGGTCGGAAACGAAGATCATGCTCATGGCCGGAAAATGGCGTCCCATATGGCGGCGCCAGATCACGCCCAGCGCGGCACGCGATTCGAGATACGCAGCGCGGTCACAGCAAAAGGCCGTCATCCGACAGATATCGGCGGCACCGCCTCCGGCAGCCTCGACAACCGCCAGCACGTTTTTCAGCGCCTGCTCGAACTGAGGCGCCAGGTCCGGGCTGTGAAATATCTGCCTTTCGTCCCAGCCGACCTGACCGGCAATGAACAGCATGCGCCCGGGCGCGGCAAGGATGCCGTTAGAATATCCGACAGGTGCGGCCCATCCCGCGGGGTGAATGATTTCGTGTTCGATCCTGTGTTCGTGGCTCATGGCAATCTCCGTTTGCATGACCGGGTATTTAAGTATATTAGTACTGTTATACCTTTTAAGATACCCGGTAATTGCGCGAGGCGTTGACGGATGAATCGGCCAAGGCACTACAATGCGGTCACGGACATGATCGACCGCAACGTGGCGCGGGGGCTTGGCCGAAAGGTCGCCTTCATCGACCCGTGGCGCAGCCTGACCTATGGCAGGTTGCAGCGCGACAGTTGCCGATTCGCCAATGCCCTGACCCGCCTCGGGATCGAACCCGAAATGCGAATCGCCATGATGATGCGCGATACGGTCGATTTTCCGGTCGTTTTCTGGGGCGCCCTCCGGGCCGGGGTCATTCCGGTATGCCTGAACACCCTGCTGAACAGGGGACAATATGGCCACCTTCTGTCAGACAGCCGGGTGCGCGCATTGTTCGTGGACCAATCCCTGCTGCCGGTCGTCTCGCCCCTGTTCGACGCATTGCCGTTCCTGCGTCATGTGGTCGTGATCGGCGACAATGACGCGGGCTATCCCACCCTCGACGCCCTGCTGGCCGAGGCACCGGACGATTTCGATACGGCCGACACATGCGCCGACGAGGTGGCCTTCTGGCTGTACTCGTCGGGATCCACGGGCGATCCCAAGGGCGTGCGACATGTCCATGCCAGCCTGCCCTTCATAGCCGAAAGCTGGGGCCGAGGCGTTCTGGACATCGGCCCTGACGACCTGTTCTTTTCCGCTGCCAAGCTGTTCTTTGCCTATGGGCTGGGCTCGGGGATGGCACTGCCCATGTCGGTGGGCGCGACCACGGCCCTGCTGCCCGACCGGCCCACGCCCGAGGCGGTGCTCGGCATGCTGGCACAGCACGACCCGACGCTGTTTTTCGGGGTCCCTACCCTTTATGCATCCATGCTGGCCGATCCCGGCTGCCGGCGCGAAAGCGGCACAAGACGGCTGAGGCTGTGCGTTTCGGCGGGCGAAGCGCTGCCGCGCGAAATCGGGCTGGAATGGCGGGCACGGATGGGCACCGACATCCTCGACGCGGTGGGCTCGACCGAAATGCTGCACATGTTCCTGGGCAATCGGCCCGGGGATGTCCGCTATGGCACCTCGGGGCGCGCGGTTCCGGGCTATCACCTGCGCCTAGTTGACGAAACGGGTTGCGACGTGCCCGACGGCACGCTGGGCGAGCTGTGGGTCAACGGGGGTTCGGCCGCCGAAGGGTACTGGAACCAGCGTGAAAAGAGCCGCGCGACATTTGTCGGCGAATGGGTGCGCACCGGCGACAAGTACATTCGCGATTCCGCCGGCTTCTATCACTACTGCGGGCGCACCGACGACATGTTCAAGGTCAGCGGGAAATGGGTCTCGCCATTCGAGGTCGAGCAGGCGCTGGTTTCCCACCCCGCGGTTCTGGAAGCGGCAGTCGTCCCCCACGCCGATGACGCCGGGCTGATCAAGCCAAGGGCCCTTGTCGTTCTGCAACCGGGCACAATGGTTACCGACGCGCTGCGAAAGGCGCTGAAGCAGACCGTCAAGACCGAGGTCGGCCTGTGGAAATACCCGCGCTGGATCGAATTTGTCGATGACCTGCCAAAAACCGCGACCGGAAAGATCCAGAGATACAAGCTGCGCCAGCGCCCCGGCGGGAATGACACCCCCAGCGAGAGCAATGGCCGGGCCGGGGCAGCCGGGCACGCAGCAACGATGGCCGAAACGCATCCCCAGCAGAAGGAGGAACCAAGATTGCGCGAAATCCTGATACTCGGCCGCGGGGGGCAAGGCGCCCAGACCGCGGGCAATCAGCTCGCCCGCGCCCTGTTTGCCGAAGGGCAGTTCGTCCAGACCTTTGCCACCTATGGCGGCGCACGCCGGGGAACGCCGGTCATGTCGGCCCTGCGCGCCGATGACAGCCCGATCCGGCTGCGCAGCAACATCGAGCACGCCGATGCCTTTCTGTGTTTTGACGACAGCCTGATCGAGCCAGCCTTTCTGGGCGCTGTCGGCAAGGATACGCTGGTCGTGATCAACTCGTCCCGCCCCACGACGAGCTTTGATCTGCCCGACGGCGCCCGGGCCATCTGTATCGACGGCCGCGCCATTGCCCGGCGCAATCAGCTGGGCAAGGTGGTGAACTCGGCCCTTCTGGGCGCGCTTGCGGCGGCCATGGGGGCACCCATGATCGACACGCTCGTCCAGGTGATCCGCGAAACCGCACCCGCGAAAAAGGATGAAAACGTCGCCGCGTGCCGCGAGGCCCATGCCCTCGTCGCCGGTGAACTCAGAGGAGCTGCATGATGGATGACCTGCCCTCGCCCCTGTGGACCTACCTGACCTCGGACAACCGCCTGACAGGCACCTGGCGCAGCGCCCTGCCCCGGCACCGCGATGTGCCTTCGCCCTGCCGGGGGGCCTGCCCCGTGGACGGCCATATCGCCGAATGGATCGGCCAGATCCGCGATGGCGACATGCACAAGGCCTGGCTGACGCTGGTGGCCAACAATCCCTTTCCGGCGGTGATCGGCCGGGTCTGTCACCACCCATGCCAAAGCGTGTGCAATCGCAGCGAGCTGGATGAAACCGTCAGTATCCGCAGCCTCGAACGCCATGTCGGCGACCACGCCATAGCGCAGGGCTGGCGCCTGCCCGCACCTGGCCCGGCCACCGGGCGCAAGGTGGCGATCGTGGGTGGCGGCCCCGCCGGCCTGTCGGCCGCCTGGCAACTGATGCGCCGCGGCCATGCCGTGACCCTGTTCGAGGCATCCGATGCCCCCGGCGGGTTGCTGCGATCGGGAATTCCATCCTATCGGCTGGACAAGGCCGTGCTGGACGCCGAGATCGCGCGGATCACGCAATACGGTCTCGACCTGCGCTGCGGGGAACGCATTTCGGGGCGTGCGGGTCTGGAAAAGCTGCGCAAGGATTTCGACGCCGTCTACCTGGCCACCGGAGCGAGCCGTCCCAGACACCTGCCGGGGCTTGCCCCTGACAGTGCGCTGGCCCGCGACGGCCTTGCAATGGACGGCGCCGAATTCCTGCGGCAGACAAATGCCGGCGAAACACCCCCTCTGGGCCGCCACGTGGTGGTGATCGGCGGCGGCAGCGCGGCGATGGATGTCGCCCGCAGCGCGCGTCGCCTGGGCCATGACGTCACCATCCTTGCACTGGAAGCCGAGGAAACGCTGCCCGCCCAGCGCGACGAGGTGATCGAGGCCCGCGAAGAGGGCATCTCCCTTGTCACCGGGGCACGCGTGCGCGCCATCGAGCCCGCCGTTACGCCCCGTGTCGCAGGGCTGACACTGGTCTGCGAAAAGGTGCGCTTCATCCCCGGCGCGCGCCGCGGCGAATTCACCGTCGAAGCGCTCGCGGACAGCGCCTTTGACATCGACGCCGACGCCATCGTGACGGCCATCGGGCAGGATGCGGATCCCGGCATCTGGGACGGGCTGATTACGGCCGACGGCGCGCTGGCGTCGACAGGCGACAGCTGGCAGACAGACCTGCCGGGGGTCTTTGCCGGGGGCGATCTGGCCAGCATGGACCGTTTCGTCAGCGCCGCGATCGGCATGGGCAAAGAGGCCGCCGAGGCGATCGACACCTATCTGAACAAGGCTGCCGACCATGAGGCGGTCAATGCACCGGAAGTGCGTTTCGACGAGATAAACACCGCCTACCACCCCCCTGCGCCACGCCAGATTCAGGAAAACCGCCCCGTTGAGGAACGTCTGGACAGCTTTATCGAGGTCCAGCTGCCTCTGGCCGCCGAACAGGCGCTGGCCGAGGCTGAAAGGTGCTTTTCCTGCGGGACCTGCATCTACTGCGACAATTGCTATGTGTACTGCCCCGACATGGCCGTGATCCGCCTGGAACGGGGCTACGAGATCCGTACCGATTACTGCAAGGGCTGCGGGCTGTGCGTCGCCGAATGTCCGACCGGGGCGGTACGCATGATGGCGGAGGTGCAGTGATGAAGGATCAGGCAACCAACCAGCGGCTGCAACTGCTCAGCGGCAACCATGCGGTGGCGATGGGGGTGATGCTGGCGCGTCCCGACGTGGCTCCGGTCTATCCGATCACGCCCCAGACGCCGATTCTGGAAAAGCTGACCGAGCTGCACGGCCAGGGCAGGCTGGGGGCGCGCATGCTGACACCGGAATCCGAACATTCGGTCATGGCAACCTGCATCAGCGCATCCCTCACCGGGGCGCGCGTGTTCACGGCAACCTCGTCGCAGGGGCTGATGCTGATGCACGAGCTGCTGCATTACGCGGCCGGGGCGCGGGCGCCGATCGTGATGTTCAACGTCAACCGCACACCTGCCTCGCCCTGGGGCTTCTGGCCAGACCAGCTGGACAGCCTGTCCCAGCGCGATACCGGCTGGATCCAGCTGTACAGTGAAAGCCCTCAGGAATCGCTGGACCTCGTGATTCAGGCCTTTCGCATTGCCGAACAGGTGGAACTGCCGGTCATGGTCAATCACGACGCGTTCTATGTCAGCCACGCGATGGAACCCGTGGACGTGCCGGAACAGGCCGAAATCGACGATTTCCTGCCCCCCTTTCACAAGGATCTTCGCCTCGACGTGGCAACCGGCCGCGCCTTTGGTGCGCCGGCGGACCAGGCGACATGGAACCGCACACGGCGCGACATGGCCCGCGCGATGGGGCGTGTTCCGGCCCTGTTTTCCGATATCGGCAGCCAGTGGCATGCCCTCACCGGCAGGGCCTCGGGACCTCTGGAAACCTACCGTACCAAAGACGCCGATCGCGTTTTCATCGTGCTCGGCAGCCTCGCCGGCACCGCCCGCCAGGCCGTGGACGACCTGCGCGACAAGGGCATCCGCGCGGGGCTGATCAAGCTGCGCCTCCTGCGCCCGCTGCCCGGCGAACTGCTGCGCGATCTGCTATGCGGACATGATGACGTGCTGGTGCTTGACCGCGACTACGCACCCGGCATGGGCGGCATCCTGCATCAGGAAATCGCGGCGGCCCTGTACGGCGCACCCGATGCCCCGCGTCTGCACGGTTTCCTGACCGGCGTCGGCGGCGTCAACGTGCCCGTACGTCGCCTTGTTGAACTGGCCGAGGGAATCGGCACAGGCGATCCTTCGTTCGAATCTGTCTGGGTGGATTGAAGCATGGAAAAGATAGTCTACAACGATCAGGGCCTGTTTCACCCCGGTCACGTTGCCTGTGGCGGATGCGCCGAGGCATTGTCCCTGCGGGTCATCCTGAACACGATGGGCAAGAACACCATCGGCGTCGTGTCGCCGTCATGTACGGCGGTGATCTGCGGGGGATATCCGATGACCTCGACATCGATCCCGATCTTTCACACGACCCTGGAAACCGCCGCCGCAGCCGCCGCCGGCGTGAGACAGGCGCTCGAGGCCCGTGGCGAAGGCGATACCCAGGTTCTGTGTCTTGCAGGCGACGGCGGCACCTATGACATCGGCCTTCAGGCCCTGTCATCTGCGGCCGAGCGCAACGAGGACATCCTCTATGTCTGCTTTGACAACGAGGGCTACATGAATACCGGCGGGCAGAAAAGCTCGTCCACGCCGACCGGGGCCAGGACAGGCAGCACGCCGACCGGCAAGACCACCCACAAGAAGAACCTGGTCGAGATCCTCGCCGCCCATCGCATACCCTATATCGCAACCGCCTCGCCATCGGATCTGAACGACCTGCGCACCAAGGTCGAACGCGCACGCGACATGCGCGGCATGCGCGTCATCATCGTGCTCATTCCCTGCCTGCCCGGCTGGGGGATCGCCGACGATTCGGCCGTGGCGACGGCAAGGCTGGCGGTCGAAACCGGCCTGTGGCCCATGGTCGAGATCTTTGACGGCCGCGACTGGCGCCTGACCCATCGGCGCGGAACCCGTTCGGTCGCGGAATATCTGAAGGGACAGAAACGCTACAATCATCTGCAAACCGACGATATCGAGGCCCTCGGCCGCGAGGTCGACGAGGGTTGGGAACTGCTGAACGCGCGCCTTGGCCAGGGGCCGGCCGGGGGTTCGGGCAACCCGCAGCACCGGGCCGCGGCCAACACCGGCTGAGCATCGTCATGCCCCAGCCCGCCCGGCTGGACCCAACCCCGTCGGACAACGGACCCCGGTGCCACCCAGCCCGCAATAGCCCTGCGGATTGCGGGCCAGGTATTGCTGGTGATATTCCTCGGCGGCATAAAAGGCCCGCGCCGGTGCGATCTCGGTCGTGATCCGGCCAAACCCGGCCTGGGCCAGGCGTTCCCCATACAGGCGTGCGCTCTGATGCGCCACGCGCGCCTGCGCATCATTCGACGTGTAGATCGCCGAGCGATATTGCGTGCCCACATCATTGCCCTGGCGCATCCCCTGGGTCGGATCATGATTTTCCCAGAAAACGCCCAGCAGCGCCGCAAGATTGATCTCGTCGGGCAGGTAAACGACCCGGACAACCTCGGCATGGCCGGTACGCCCCGAACAGACCTCTTCGTAGGTCGGATTGGGCGTAAGGCCGCCGGCATAGCCGACCGATGTCACCCAGACACCGGGCAATGACCAGAAAACCCGCTCGGCCCCCCAGAAACAGCCCATACCCAGCAGCACCCATTCGGCCCCTTCGGGCCAGGGGCCGGCCAGGGCGCGGCCATTCACGAAATGATGGCTGGATGTGGCGATCGGCACATCCCTGCCGGCCAGCGCCTCATCCGGCGCCGGCAGGGTGGTCTTGCGGTGTTGAAACGGTGTCATGGGCATCCCTCCTGTCGGGCCGAGGATAGAACCGATGCCTGCACCCGGGCAAGGTCGCCAATCAACCCTGCCCCCGCCCCTGCCATGGCCCTAGGTGTGTCACATGGCGCCAGCCCGCCACAACCGCCAGCGCGCCCGCCACAACGGCGGCCAGCGCCTGGCCATAGACCACCCCCGCCGCACCGAACTGCGCGCCCATCCCTGCCGCCAGCGGCCACAACAGCAGCCCGTCGCGCAGCCAGTTGAACAGGGTCGAAAGGATCGGCCTTCCCAGGGCATTGAAGGCGGCGTTGGCGACAAACAGACCACCGGCAAACAGCCACCCGCCGGCGGCCAGCATCGTAAAGGCCCGCAGCACCTGCGTGGCCTCGGCCCCCATCGAAAACAGGGTCGTTGCGGGACCCGTGGCCAGCGCCAGAAAGGCCCAGGCAAGGCCGACATAGATGGCGCAGAACCTCAGCGCATCGACATAGGTCAGGCGCACGCGATCGAGCGCATTGCCACCGTAATTCTGGCCGAAAATGCCGCTGATCGCGCTGGAGAGCGCGAATATCCCGCCAAAGGCAAGCACCGTCATGCGCGTGACCACCGCCCACCCGGCCACTGCACCATCGCCGTACTGGGCCATCAGGCCGGTGACGACCGCATTGCCGAACGGGGTGGAAAGCTGGGTCAGCGTCGCCGGAATGGCAATCACGCCGAACGGGCGCGCGCGTTGTACCACGTCTCGCCAGTTGATGCGCCCGGCCAGATCATGCACCCGCAGCACATACCAGATCGACAGCGCGGCCGAGAATGCGCGGGCAAAGATTACCGAAATCGCCGCACCCTTCAGCCCCAGCCCCAGCACGACGATCACCAGCGGATCGACCACCATCGTCACCAGCCCCGATGTCAGCGTGACCGACATCGCCCGCCAGGCATCGCCCTCGGCCCTGAGCACCGCCGACCCCATCATGCCCAACGCCATCACCGGCAATGTCGGCACCGCAATCGCCAGATAGCGCGCCGCCTCGCGTTCGGTTTCGCCACTGGCCCCGGCAAGGGCCAGCAGCTGGTGTCGAAAGGCAAATATTCCGACCGCAACAAGCGCCTGCACGCAAAAGGCGATCAGGGTATTGACGCTGGTCTGCCGCCGCGCCCCGGCGATATCGTGCTGGCCGATCAGGCGCGATACCGTCGCCGTCGCCGCCACCATCATTCCGATGCCTGTTGAGACGGCAAAAAACTGGATCATCCAGGCAAAGCCCAGCGCCGCGACCAGGCGCTCGACCCCCAGGGCCGAAATCCAGAACAGGTTGGCCGCGTCGATCAGGAACATGAAACCGACGCCCAGCGCCCCGGTCAGCGTCATGCGCACCACATGCCCCATGACCGAACCCTGCAGGAATCTGCCGGTGATGCGGCTCAAGGCCTGCGACCCGTTCCGAAAAGCCGCCAGCCCGAGGCAAACACCGTCTCGTGCCCAGGGTGGGGATGGCGGGGGATCATCGCCACCAGACCCAGCGACACGACCGCCATCGCGGCCGCCAGCGCAAAGACCGACTGCGGCGACAGCACCCACAGATAGCCCAGCGCCGCGGGCAGGAACACGGCCGCGATATGGTTGATGGTGAACGCAACCGCGGCGGTCGGGCCGATGTCCTCGGGCGCCGCGATCTTCTGGAAATAGGTCTTTTGTGCGAAAGCCAGCGCGAACAGCAGGTGATCGATCACATAGAGCGCACCGGCAACCTCCCATCCCCAGTCAAAGACGTAGAGCCCTCCATAAGACAGAAACACCAGGACCAGCCCGCTGTATTCCAGCAGCATGGCCCGGCGCTCGCCGAACAGGGTGACCAGACGCCCCACGACCGGGCCGAGCACGATATTCGCAACATAGTTGATCAGGAAAAGGGCGGTCAGGGCATGGACGTCGAATCCGAATTTCTCGACCATCATGAAGGCGGCAAAGACCACGAATATCTGACGCCGCGCTCCGGCCACGAATTGCAGCGCGTAATACAGCCAGTAGCGCCGTCGCAGCACCATTCGGCGGGCCTGTGGGGTATGGGATTCGAACTGCGGATACAGCAGGAAACAGACGATCGCCAACAATATGGTGAACCCGCCACCCAGCAGATAGGCCCATGTGTAGGTCAGACCCCAGTATTTCCAGCCAAGCACGATCAGCCCATAGGCAGCAAGCGACGCTCCCGAGCCCGCCGCCACCAGCCAGCCGATCACCTGCGGCGCGCGGCGCTTGTCGATCCACTGAAGCTGCAGCGACTGATTGACGGTCTCGTAATAGTGAAACCCGAGCGACGAAATCAGCGTCGTGATCAGCAGGCCGGCAAATGTCGGAAAGAACGAGGTCACCGCCACCGCCGCGCCCAGCGCGATCAGCGCCACGATTCCCAGGATCTGTTCGCGCATGAACATGACGACCGCGATCACCCCCACGGCCAGGAAACCCGGGATCTCGCGCACCGACTGCAACCAGCCGATTCCGACGCCGTCAAGACCGGCAACGTTGACGACGAAATTGTTGAGCAGCGCATTCCAGACGGCAAACGACATCGGCATTGCCACCGACATCACCACGAGCAGCGCAACCGGCTGTCGCCAGAGCGGCAGGTGACGTGCCTCGGCAAGGGGCATGAATGTCGGTGCAAACAGCTTCGCCATGCCTACTCGACTATCGGTTTCAAGGGTGATGATCCACTCCCTTTTTTCGGTTTTTCGCGTAACGTAAACAGCCCCTTGCGGCCCGCGGCCGAGACAGCAGGCGCGACAATACGCCCGCGCGCACCTGATCTGGATCAAGGACCCCATATCAACAGATATAGATAAATGCATTTGACAGAGAAAACACCCGGATGAGGTGATGCCATGTTGTGGTTGGTCGAAACGATTGGGGAAAGGCATGCAGCCGGCCTCGTGGGGCTGTTCGTCGGCATTGTCTTTGGGATAGCCGCGCAGCAATCCAGGTTCTGCCTTCGCGCGGCGACAGTGGAATTTGCCCGTTTCAGGATGGGGCCAAGCATCGCCGTCTGGCTGCTGACCTTTTCAACGGCAATGGTCTGGACGCAAGGGGCCGAATTGCTGGGCTTTCTGGATTCCGAGGAGGCCCGCATCATGTCGGTCGCCGGATCCTATTCCGGGGCGATTCTGGGCGGGCTGATGTTCGGCGCCGGGATGATCCTGACCCGCGGCTGTTCGGGGCGGCTTCTGGTGCTGGCGGCAACAGGCAATCTGCGCTCGGTGGTGAACGGGCTCATCTTTGCGGTCTTTGCACAGATGGCGCTGTCGGGATGGCTTGCGCCCCTGCGCAACCGCCTTGCGGCGCTGTGGATCACCCCGGACGGCCGCAATATCGACCTTTCGGATGTGTTGTACCTGCCCGAATGGGGCGGGTTGGCGGTGGGGCTGGCGGTCGCGGCCTATGCCTTGGTGCTGGCCTGGCACAACCGGATCGGGGTCAAGCGCCTGTTCATGGCATCGGGGGTCGGGTTCTCGATCGCGCTGGGATGGATCATGACATCCTATCTGGCCGCCGTCAGTTTCGAGCCCGTCACCATCCAGAGCGCAACCTTTACCGGACCTTCGGCCGATACGCTGATGTTCCTGCTGACCAGAAACCCCATTCTGAAATTCGACATCGGCCTGATCCCCGGCGTGTTCCTGGGGGCGTTCATCGCGTCTGTCGTCAAGAAGGAGTTCGTCTTTCAGGGATTTGACGGCCCCACCCCGATGCGACGGGGGATGGTGGGCGCGGCGCTGATGGGATTTGGCGGCATGCTGGCCGGCGGCTGCGCCATCGGCAACGGGCTGACCGGCACGTCGATCCTGACCGCCACATCATGGCTGGCCCTGCTGTGCATGTGGATCGGCGGTGTGGTGACCGATGCCCTGATGGACCAGCCGACGGCACGGGCCGCCCACGCCTGAGAGGCGCGCGCCGGCCGTGTGCCGCCGACCATCCCGTCCGTATCCACCGTCAGTTTCCGTCGCGCACCTGCGCCACCCGGGTGCCTGATTTCGTCGTCGTCACGACGTTCAGCGATTTCAGCTTGCGGTGGAGCGCGCTGCGCTCCATCCCGACAAAGGACGCGGTGCGCGATATGTTGCCGCCAAACCTGTTGATCTGGGTCAGCAGGTATTCCCGCTCGAACATTTCGCGGGCCTCGCGCAGCGGCAGCGTGGCCAGGCTGGCCGGCAGGCTGAAACCGTTGTCCGAGCTGCGCCGAGTTTCGCCTTCGGGCAGTTCGGCGGCCTCGATCGGGCCCGAATCAGGGCCCAGGATCAACACCCGTTCGATCACGTTCTTGAGCTGACGCACATTGCCCGGCCACCCCATCGTCTGCAACAGGGCCTCGGCATCAGGGGCAAGATCGCGCAGCGGCAGCCCCTGTGTCCGATTGAGTTCGGCGATGAAGTGGCGGGCGAGTTCGGGAATGTCCTCGCGTCGGCTTTCCAGCGACGGAACCTCGATGGGCACGACATTCAGCCGGTGATACAGTTCCTCGCGGAAACGTCCGGCACGGATTTCCTCTTGCAGGTTCTTGTTGGTCGCCGAAATCACGCGCAGATCGACCCGCACCTTGTCGGCCCCTCCGACGCGCTGAAACTGCTGTTCGACCAGAACCCGCAGGATCTTTGACTGCGTTCCCAGCGGCATGTCCGCGACCTCGTCAAAGAACAGGACACCGCCATGGGCCTGTTCCAGCAATCCCGGCTCATAGCCGCGTTCCAGGGACTCGCGCCCGAACAGGACCTCTTCCATGCGCTCGGGCGAAATCGAGGCCGAATTCACCGAAATGAACGGATGGTGCGCACGTTCGGAATGGGCGTGGATATAGCGTGCTGCCACCTCCTTGCCCGCGCCGGCAGGCCCGGTCAGCATGACCCGGCCATTGGTCCGCGTCACCTTGTCGAGCTGGGCCTTGAGCGTGCGGAATGCGGGGCTGGATCCGATCATGACCGACGAGGTGACATCGGCATTTTTCAGCTGGGCGTTTTCCCGACGCAGGCGCGACGCCTCCATGGCGCGACTGATGACCACCAGCAGCTGGTCGATGTTGAACGGTTTCTCGATGAAATCATAGGCGCCCTGTTTGACCGCGGCGACGGCGATCTCGATGTTTCCGTGGCCCGAAATGATGACCACGGGAATGTCGGGGTTGTCGCGGCGCGTCGTCTTGAGGATGTCTATGCCGTCCATGCGGCTGTCCTTCAGCCAGATATCCAGGATGATCAGATCCGGCGGCTCGCGATTTATCTCGCGCATGCAGGTATCGGAATCACCCGCGAGACGGGTCGTGAAACCCTCGTCCTGCAGGATATCCGCGATCAGTTCGCGAATGTCCTTTTCGTCGTCAACAACCAGAATGTCACCCATTGAAATACCCCATCAGGCCCCTCATGCCACCTTGCGACCCCCTTGTTTCGGTCGCGTCAGCCGTGTCATCGGCAGGATGATACGCGCCATCGCCCCGAAATGGGTGTCGCCCTCGAATGTCTCGGCATCCAGCAGTTCCAGAGTGCCGCCGTGTTCCTCGATGATCTTCTTGACGATCGAAAGGCCCAGCCCCGTGCCCTTTTCGCGGTTGGTCACATAGGGCTCGAACAGCCGCGCGCGGTTTTCGGGCAGGCCGGTCCCGTTGTCCGCAATCGTGATCACGGTATCGGTCCCGTCCTGAACGATGCGCAGCCGGATCCTGGCATCGAAATCCTCGCCGGCCCTGGCGCGTCGGGCCTCGATCGCCTCGCCTGCATTCTTGATCAGGTTCATCAGCGCCTGCGAAATCATGGTGGCATCGACATGCCCCCAGATCTCGGCATGATCGCACTGGATTTCCAGCACCACGTCAGGCATCGCGTTCTGCTGCAACAGAACCGCGTCGCGCACCAGCTTGACCAGGTCGTTCTGGCGCCGCTCGGGCTCGGGCATGCGGGCAAAGCGTGAAAATTCGTCCACGATGCGCCGCAGGTCGGCGGTCTGGCGGACGATGACCTCGGTGTATTGTTCCAGCACATCGACATCGACCCCGGGCACGCGCGAGAACTTGCGCCGCAGCCGCTCGGCCGACAGCTGGATCGGGGTCAGGGGATTCTTGATTTCGTGGGCGATGCGACGCGCCACATCCCCCCAGGCGGCCATCCGCTGGGCCGAGACCAGATCGGTCACGTCGTCGAAGGTGACGACATAGCCCTCGATCCTGCCATCCTCGTTCTTGCGGGTCGCGATGCGCACCAGCAGGTTCTCGCCGGTGCCCGCGCGGGTCAGCTGGATTTCCTGCTGTGCGACCTGGCCGCGGCCCTCGTTCAGCTCGTCAAAGAGATAGGCGAACTCGGGCACGCGCTCGCCCAGGGGACGACCGATATCGGCCTCGGGGTCCAGCCCCAGCAACGCCACCGCCGCCGGGTTGACCAGATCGATCTGGCCCCGCGAATCCAGCCCGATCACGCCGGTGGTGACGCCGGTCAGGATCGAATCGAACAGGCGGCGACGGCGTTCGGTCTGGGCATTTGTTTCGATCAGGGCATCGCGCTGGGTCTTGAGCTGCCGGGTCATCTGGTTGAACACACGGCTGAGCATGGCGATTTCGTCGTCGCCCTCTTCCTCGCGCACGCGAACATTGAAATCCCCTGCCCCGACCCTCTGGACCGCGCCGGCCAGGCGCCCCACCGGGCGGGAAAGGCGTTCGGCAAACCACAGGCACAGCCAGACGGCCGCCAGGATGACGATCACGGCAAAGCCCAGATAAATCAGCCCGAACTCGAACAGCAAGCGCCCGCGATCACGCTCGAGCTGCTGATACAGCTTGATCGAATCCTTGGTCTCGTCGAGCAGGTTCAGGATGGCGCCGTCCACCCGCCGCGAAACGTAAAGATAGCGGTCTGCAAATGCGCGCAGCTTGACGAGCGCCCTGAATTCGTCGTTGGTCCAGTCGCGGATGACCACGGTCTCGCCATCGGCGGCGCGGGCGATCTGCGCGGGGCTGGGTCGGACGTAGTCGAAAAGATAGCTGCGCTCGCCCCGCGCCACCAGCTGCCCCTTGCCATCGATGACATAGGCGACGCGCAGGCCACGCTGGCTCTGTTTCTGACCCTGAGTCAGCAGCTGGCGCAGATCGCCCTCGGACATCAGCGGGTTCAGCCGCCTGGCGGAATCGAGAAACCGTGCAAGCGCATCGGCATCATTGACCAGCGCCACCCGTTTTTCCCTTTCATAGGCCTGCGCGGCCCGCAGCGAGTTACCGACAACCAGCCGGACGCGATCGGAAAACCACCCCTCGAGGCCGAAATTCAGCGTGGCCGTCGCAAAGACGGCCACCAGAACCGTCGGGATCAGGGCGATGACGGCGAAAACACCCGAAAGACGCAGGTGCAGGCGCGAGCCGGCCGATTTCGCGCGCCGCGCGGCAACCATCCGCGCAACCCTCTGCAGCACCAGCGCCGCGACGACCAGCACATAGACCAGATCGGCCAGAAGAACATAACGCAGGCTGCGGCTGGGGGTGCCCTGTTCGAAAAGGTTGAGCGCGGCAAAGGTTGCCAGCGCCAGCGCAGGGCCCGTCAGCACCAGCGCCAATGTCGCCATGTTGCGCACCCGGCGCTGCCTGCGCAGCCGGCTCAGCCAGACCCATGCACGAGAAATGCTCAACCCTGCCTGTGCCATTCCCTGCATCCGCCATGGGAAACGACTTGCCCGCCGAAGGCCGCCCTGTTGCCCGCCGATTGCGCCCCTGCTGTGCCCGGCGCGGGAAAAATGTCACGATCTGGCAGGTACAACACGGCGAATTCTCATCAATGCCACAGTTACTGTGACATTCTTACACCAATTTTCGCCTGCGTGTCACCTGAATATCCAGATCGGCGATCTTTTTTCGCAGCGTGTTCCGGTTGATGCCCAGCAATTCGGCGCATCTGGCCTGATTGCCGCCGGTCGCATCCAGGGAAAGCTCGATCAGCGGGCGTTCCATTTCCCGCAGGATGCGCCCGTACAGCCCGCTGGGCGGCAGGGTCTCGCCATGAAGATCGAAATAGCGTTGCAGATGCGCGCGAATCGACTCCGACAGTTTCTCTCCGCCCGCGCGCCGAACCGGATTCAGCGCCAGATCGGACGGCCCCGGAATGGCCAGAAAGTCGCTGGCCGAAATCTCGGCCTGGGGGCAGGTCAGCGCCAGACGGCGAACGGTGTTTTCCAGTTGGCGCACATTGCCGGGCCAGACATATCTGCGCATCTGTTCGAGTGCCCCCTCGGAAAGGCGCTTGTCCCCGCCCATATCGGCGTCGATCTGGGCAAGGAAATGTTCGGCCAGCAGGGGAATGTCATCCATGCGCGCGCGCAGGGGCGGCACTTCCAGCGAAACGACCGACAGCCGGTAATACAGATCGGCGCGAAAGGCCCCTTCCTCGACAAGGCGGGCCAGATCGGCCTGGGTGGTCGCCAGCACCCGTGGCACCTTGTCGCCCATCGAATCGAGGCCTCTCACCAGGCGTGCCTGCGCGACCCTGGAGAGATCGCTCAGCTCTTCGAGCAGCAGAACCCCCGCACCCGCACGCGCCAGCACGTCATGAACGGCGCCGATCTCGTCGAAATCGGCTGCGCCGGCAACCACCAGCGGCAGGCTGCGCCGGTCCGAATGGTCATGGATCACACGTGCAATCAGCGATTTTCCGGTTCCGCTTTCGCCCGATATCAGCACCGGCAGATCCGTGTTCAGTATCCGCGCAACCAGCCGGTACAGTTCCTGCATTGCCGCCGTGCGGCCGATCAGCGGCAGGTCGTCTGCGTTTTCGGCATGGCTCGGCCCAGGCTGTTGTCTGGGTTGCTCGAGCGCCCGCGCCGAACGTTTCATGAGGTCGGGCAGGTCGAACGGCTTGGGCATGTAGTCATAGGCCTCGGCCTCGGCCGCCTGGATCGCGGTCATGATGGTATTCTGGGCCGAAATCACGATCACCGGCAGATCGGGGCGCAGCTTGCCGATACGTGGCAGCATTTCCAGCCCGTTGCCATCGGGCATGACCACGTCTGTCACCACCAGATCTCCGCGCCCCTCCTCGACCCAGCGCAGAAGCGTTGCCAGCGACGACGTTGCGTGCACCTTGCAACCCGCACGCGTATAGGCCTGGGTCAGTACCGTGCGAATGGTGCGATCGTCATCTGCAACCAGAACCGTTCCGTCCATCAGCGCGTCTCCCTGTCATGTGCGTCTGCCCCGTCGCCCCGGGCAACCGGCAACGAGATGCGAAAGCTCGTGCGGCCCGGGCGCGACGCGACGACGATCGTGCCCTCGTGCTCGGCGATGATCTTGGACACCAGCGCCAGCCCCAGCCCGGTTCCGTTCTCGCGCCCGGAAACAAAGGGATCAAAGACCGATTCCAGCAGGGTCTCGGGTATGCCGGGGCCGTCGTCGATGATTTCGACCTGCAGCGGCACCGCATGGCCGCCATCATCCGAGCGCAGCCTGAGCCCCAGCTCGAAATAGGTTCGAATGGTGATGGTCCCGCCATCGGGGCCCGCCGCCTGTGCCGCATTGGCAAAGAGGTTGGCAAAGACCTGCATCATCTGGTCCTCATCCGCCAGCGTCGGCGGCAAGGACGGGTCGTATTCGTCGCGGAAAGTCATGTGCGCCGCGGCACCCAGATGCGCCGACATGCGCGCGCGTTCCAGCAGATCGTGAATGTTCACCGGCCGCAGATCGGGGCTGCGCAAATCGCCGAACTGCTCGACCTGCTTCAGCAGATCGACGATCCGGCGCGTTTCCTGCAGGATCATGTCGGTCATCTCGCGATCTTCCTTGCCCAGCGACATCGACAGCAGCTGCGCGGCTCCGGTGATGCCGGCCAGCGGGTTCTTGATCTCGTGGGCCAGCATGTCGGCCAGCCCGATTGCCGTTCTGGCCGCCGTCTTGGGGCGCAGCGCGCGCCCCAGCCTGCCCTTGATCTGGCGCGGGTGCAGCAGGACCAGCATCGCACCGGCCGGATCATAGCCCAGGGGCGCGATCTGCAGGTCGCACAGCACGGCCACCTCGCCGCCCCGGCGCGTGGTCACGTCATGCTGGAACAGGTCCGACTGCCCCTGCCGCGCACGATCGAGCAAGGGTGTGATATCGACATCCAGCGACAGCCAGTCGGCCAGCCGGCGCCCCTCCAGCGCCTTGCGCCCGACGTTGAGAAAATTCTCGGCCGCCGGATTGATCTGCACCACCCGATCGCGGTCATCGACGACAAAACCCGGAATCGGAAGGGCCTGCCATATCTGATCGGATACCGGAACGCTCATGCAGCCCGCCTCGCCGTCACATTCAGACGGCCGATCAGCCTGCGCACATGCGCGGCCCTGGGCTCGGTCAGCACGGCGTGGCGGATGGCCGGGTCGGTTCCGATACCGTCCATGTACCAACCCAGATGCTTGCGGGCGACCCTGACGCCCAGCTCGGGGCCATAAAACGACAGCATGGCATCATAATGTCGCCGGATCACGGCAGTCAGCGCCGCTCCGGTGGGAATATCGGGCGCTGGCGCCCCGAACAGGGCCGAGGCAACCTCGGCCAGACGCCAGGGGGCGCCGCGGGCCGCGCGCCCGATCATCACCCCGGCCGCACCCGACTGTTCCAATGCCCGACGCGCCGAGGCCACATCGATAATGTCGCCGTTGACGATGACGGGTATGCGCACCGCGTCAACCACCTGTCGAACGCGCCGCCAATCGGCGTGGCCCTTGTAGAACTGGCAGCGCGTGCGGCCATGCACGGTAATCATGCCGACACCGGCGGCCTCGGCCCGGCGGGCGATCTCGGGCGCGTTCAGCCGGCTGTCATCCCAGCCCAGGCGCATCTTGAGCGTGACAGGCACATCGACCGCCCGGACAACGGCCTCAATCAGGCGCAGCGCGTGGTCGGGATCGCGCATCAGGGCCGAACCCGACTGTCCGCCCGTCACCTTTTTCGCGGGGCACCCCATGTTGATGTCGATGATCCGCGCCCCCTGCCCCTGCAGCATGCGCGCGGCCTCGGCCATCCAGCGGGCCTCGCGCCCGGCGATCTGCACGGCGGTGTTGGCAACGCCAAGGCCCAGCTCGGCCCGCGCGCGGGTGGGCGCATGGGCCTGTACCATTTCCTGACTGGCCACCATTTCCGACACCACCAGACCTGCTCCGAATTCCTGCACGAGGTTACGGAACGGCAGATCGGTGATCCCCGCCAGAGGGGCAAGAAAAACGGGCGGATCCAGCGAAACGCCTGCCAGTTTTATGGTCATATGCTTAATCCTTGGGCATGTCACTTGTTGCATAGGCATTTTCGTGTCGCGGATCAACCGCCGCTTCCGTTGCCTTGGCCCCGCAGCCCGCCTAGAAGAAAGCAACAACCAGAGGAGCCGCCCCGATGACCATCGCCGCCCTGATCGTTGCTGCCGGACGCGGCCTGCGCGCAGGCGGTGATGTGCCCAAGCAATACCGTGGCCTTGCCGGCATCCCGGTGCTGGCCCGCGCCATCCGCGCGCTTGCCGCCCATCCCGACATCGCAACGATCACGGTCGTGCTGCACGCGGATGACGACGCCCGGTTTCAGCGTATCATCGGCCCGCATGTGGGCGGCATCAGTCTGACCACCTGCCACGGCGGCAAGGAACGGTCCGACTCGGTCGCCGCAGGGCTGGCCTGCATCCGCGGCCAGGGGGCCGACCATGTGCTGATTCACGACGCCGCGCGCCCGCTGGTTGACCTTGCGCTGGTCTCGCGCGTGATCGACGCCATGCGCAAGACCGGCGCGGCGGCCCCGGCAATACCGGTCACCGACACGCTGTGGCAGGGCTCAAAAGGCACGGTTGCGGGCGTCGTGCCGCGCGACGGGCTGTTTCGCGCGCAAACGCCGCAGGGTTTCAGGCTTGATCTGATCCTGCAGGCCCATCAGATGCTGCAGGGCGCGGCAACCGACGATGTGTCGGCCGCCCGCGCCGCCGGTCACGAGGTCGCCATCGTCGAGGGCAGCACGCGCAATATCAAGATCACCGGGCCGGACGATTTTGCGCTGGCCGAGAACCTGTTGGGGAAAGACATGGATATCCGCACCGGCAACGGCTTTGACGTTCACGCCTTTACCGAGGGCGACCATGTCACCCTTTGCGGCGTCAGGATCGCCCATGATCGCGCGCTTTCGGGCCATTCCGACGCCGATGTGGCCATGCATGCGGTGACAGACGCCCTGTATGGCGCGCTTGGTGCCGGCGATATCGGCCAGTGGTTCCCCCCGAGTGACGCGCAATGGAAAGGGGCGGCGTCCGACATATTCCTGCGCCATGCGGTGGAAATGGTGGCTGAACGCGGCTTTGCGATCAGCAATATCGACTGCACGATCATTTGCGAAACCCCGAAAATCGGACCCCATGCACAAGACATGCGCGAAAACCTTGCCCGTATCCTGGGGATCGACACTGATCGTATTTCGGTCAAGGCAACGACAAGTGAAAAGCTGGGCTTTACCGGCCGCAAGGAAGGGATCGCGGCGCTGGCCACCGCGACTTTGGTGAAAACATGAGCAGACTTCTGGCAACCTTCGGCTATGTGGGGCTGATCCCCTTGGCGCCCGGCACGATGGGATCGCTGGCGGCACTGCCGCTGGCCTATCTGGTTCACCGTTTTGCAGGCTTTCCCGCCTTTGCGGCCCTGACCGTGCTGGTGTTTTTCATCGGCTGGTGGGCAACCGCCGGGGCGACGCGCGACAGTGACAATCACGACCCCGGCGAGATCGTCATTGACGAGGTCGTTGGCCAGTGGCTGGCGCTGTGGCCCCTGTCGGGCGGGCTGTGGTTCATGGGGGTCGATCCCGCGATCTTTCCCTATCCGGGGTGGATCGGCGGGTTCATCATGTTCCGCTTGTTCGACATCTGGAAGCCCTGGCCCGTTTCCTGGGCCGACCGCAAGGAAACACCCCTTGGGGTGATGCTGGACGACGTGCTTGCCGGCATCATGGCGGCGATCGTCGTCATGGCAATGGCGGCGATTTCGCACGGGTTGCTGAGATGAAACTGGCCGCCGAGGTTCTGGACGCCGCGCGGGCGCAGGGCCTGCGGATTGCCACGGCCGAAAGCTGCACCGGCGGGATGGTTGCGGCCGCGCTGACCGATATTCCGGGCTCGTCGGACGTGTTCGACTGCGGTTTCGTGACCTATTCGAACGCTGCTAAACAGCGGATGCTGGGCGTGACCGGCGCAAGCCTTGCCTCTTTCGGCGCCGTATCCGAGCAGGTCGCGCGCGAGATGGCCGAGGGCGCCATTCGCAACTCAAAGGCCGATATCGCGGTCTCGATCACCGGCATTGCAGGCCCCGGGGGCTCGGAACAAAAGCCCGAGGGAAGGGTCTGTTTTGCCGTGGCCTGTCGCGACCATGGCAAGACCACCGCCATGACGCGCGATTTCGGCGCGCTTGGGCGCAGAAAGGTCCGCATCGCTGCCAGAAACACCGCGCTGAAACTGATTCAGGACGGTTTGAAGGCGCTTTGAGCGATAAAATGCCCAAGATCCGGGCAAAACTGAAATTCCATTTCCGCCCAATATTCGCGCATCCTGCCAATTTTGCGCACAAATTTCGATCAAATCGAAAATAATCCTGCCGGTGACCGGCAGCATGTTTTTACTTTTCCCCCTCGCGGCGCTTTCACAAGGCCAGTGATTTCCAAGCCCGAGGAGAGCAAGATGAACGCAGCCGACACCGCCTGGATCATCGTGGCAACCGCCCTTGTCCTGATGATGACCCTGCCTGGCCTCGCCCTGTTTTATGGCGGGCTGGTGCGTGCCCGCAACGTCCTTTCCGTATTCGCCCAGTGCTTTGGCATCGCCGCGCTGGTCAGCGTGCTGTGGATGGTGGCGGGCTATTCCATCGCCTTTGGCGATGCCTCGCCCCTGTGGGGCGGGTTTGGCAAGGTCCTGCTGCTGGGCATAAATGCCGACACGCTGCGGGGCAATCTGCCGGAAATCCTGTTCTTTGCCTTTCAGATGACGTTTGCGATCATCACCCCGGCGCTGATCGTGGGCGCCTATGTCGAGCGTATCGGCTTTGGCTTTGTGATGGCGTTCTCGGCGGCGTGGATGCTGCTGGTCTACGCGCCGGTCGCCCACTGGATGTGGGGGGGCGGGTTCCTGTCGGACGGCGGAATATTCGGTGCTGTCGGCGCCAGGGATTTCGCCGGTGGTATTGTCGTACATGAAACGGCCGGGCTGGCATCGCTGGTGGTCGCCTTTTTCCTGGGTGCGCGCAAGGTCAAGACCAAGCCCCCCCATAACCCCGCCTATGTGGCGATCGGCGCCGGTCTGCTGTGGGTGGGCTGGTTCGGCTTCAACGCCGGCTCGCAGCTGGCCGCCGATGGCGGTGCCGCAATGACCCTGACCGTGACCCACCTGTCGGCGGCCGCCGCAACCCTCAGCTGGGCGGCATGGGAGCGCATCAAGTACGGCAAGACCTCGCTGATCGGCCTTGTCACCGGCTCGATCGCGGGGCTTGCGTCGATCACGCCCGCCTCGGGCTTTGTCGGGCCGGTCGAGGCGCTGATCATCGGCGGTGTCGCAGGCATCATCTGCCAGGAGGCGTGCGCCCTGATCAAGGGGCCGCTGAAGATCGACGACACGCTGGATGTCTTTGCGGTTCATGGTGTCGGGGGCATCTTTGGCTCGATCATGCTGGCCGTTTTCGGCTTTGGCAGCATCCTGGCCCAGCTTGGCGCGCTGGCAATCGTCGGAATCTATGTCGTTATCGTGACGGCCATTCTGGTCAAGCTGGTCAGCCTGTTCACCCCGCTGCGTGTCAGCGCCGAGGACGAGCAGACAGGGCTGGATCTGGCAGCCCATGGCGAGCAGGCTTACGAATTCTGAGCGTCAGCGGCGGGGCCGGATCGCTGGCCCCGCCGCCATGCGGAAAATGTCGGGAAACGAGTATTTGCGCAAAGAAGAAGCGCGCCTCAGCCCCCACCTCAACCCCTGGCCGGATCACCGTAAAGTTCCATCGCGCGTTTTTCGAATGCGCGCACGATGCGCTGCATGGCCTCGTTGAACACCACCCCGATCACCGCCTGCAGAACGGACGAGCGGAATTCGAAATCGACAAAGAAATCGACCTCGCAGCCGCCTTCGGTCAGGTCGGTGAATTGCCAGTGGTTGTTCAGATATTTGAACGGCCCGTCCAGATATTCGACATCAATGCGCCTTTCATCGGGGCGCAGGGTGACGCGGCTGCCAAAGCGTTCGCGGAACAGCTTGAACGAGATCACCAGATCGGCCTCGAGCAGTTCGCCACCCTCGACCGGCGTGCGCCGGCGAATGCGCGCGGCCGCTGTCCAGGGCAGGAATTTCGGGTATGACGCAACATCCGCCACCAGATCGTACATCTGCTGCGCCGTCCAGGGCATGACACGTTTTTCCGCATGCGTCGGCATTGCCGTTCTGGCCTTTCCTGCTGTCCGGTTTATAAAAAGGCTGACAGGCGCGTCTTTTCCCATTCCGCGCCCGAGTGCAAGAGGACAAAATGGATCATTCCAATTACGTGATCGACCCGCTGATCTCGGCCAAGGCGATTGCCGCCCGGGTGGAAGAGCTGGCGGCCGAGATTACCGAAACCTTCAAGGGCACCGACAAGCTGGTCGTGATCGGGCTGTTGCGCGGCTCGTTCGTGTTCATCGCCGACCTTGTGCGCGAGCTTGATCTGCCGGTCGAGGTGGATTTTCTGGAAACCTCGTCCTATGGCAACAGCATGGAAAGCTCGCGCGAGGTGCGTATTCTCAAGGATCTGCGGGGCGAGATCGAGGGGCGCGACATTCTGGTGGTCGAGGATATCGTGGATACCGGCCACACGCTGCACCATGTACTGAACCTGCTGCAATCGCGCAACCCGCGCCGGATGGAGGTCTGCGCTCTGCTGGACAAGCCCTCGCGCCGCGAGGTGGATGTGCGCGCAACCTGGGTGGGTTTCGAAATCCCCGACAAGTTTGTCGTCGGCTATGGCATCGACTACGCGCAGCGCAACCGCAACCTGCCCCATATCGGGGTGGTGCGGTTCACCGATCAGGGCGACGAATCAGAAAACTGATCAGACGCCCTCGACAAAGGTGTATTCGCGCTCGGCCGCGGGCAGGCCGTATTTCAGGGCCTCCTGGTATTCGGGGCCGTTGTAGAAGGACAGCGCGGTTTCCCAGTCGGGAAAGCGGATGATGACGTTGCGGGCGCGGCCCTTGCCCTCCATCTGCTTGCACTCGCCGCCGCGGGCCAGAAATTCACCGCCGTATTTCTGCACCGCGGGGCCAGCCAGTTCGGCATATTTTCCGTAAGAGTCCGGGTCGGTCACGTCGATATGGACCATTGCATAAACTGCCATTGTCATTCCTCCAGCAAATTTTCGACCCGCTTGATCGCGGCATCCGCATTATCGGCGCTGGCGCCGCCCGCCTGCGCCATGTCGGGGCGCCCCCCGCCCCCCTTGCCGCCAAGCGCAGCAGCGGCCGCGCGCACCATGTCGACGGCCGAGATCCGGTCGGTCAGGTCATCGGTGACGCCCGCCGCAACCGCCGCCTTGCCGCCGGTGTCGGCAATCAGCAGGATCGCACCCGATTTCAGCCGCGCCTTGTGTTCATCAACGAGCGCGCGCAGATCCTTGCCTGACACGCCATGCAGGACCTGCGCCAGAAGCGGCACACCGCCTATTTCGCGGGCCTCGGGCGCATCTGCCTTGCCGCCGCCGGCCATCGCCAGATTGCGGCGCAGATCGGCAACCTCGTTTTGCAGCCTGCGCCGCTCGGCCAGCAGCGCATCGAGACGCTCGCCCAACTCTTCGGGGCGCGCCTTGAGCATGGCGGTGATCGCGTTCAGCGCCGTTTCCTGAGCACGCACATGTTCGAGTGCGCGGGCGCCGGTCAATGCCTCGATCCGGCGGATGCCGCTGGCGGATGCGCTTTCGCTGACCAGCTTGAACAGGCCGATATCGCCCGTGCGCCGCACATGGGTGCCGCCGCAAAGCTCGATCGACCAGGTATTGCCGTCGATCCCCTTGCCGCTGCCCTGTGCCAGCCCCATGGACACGACACGCACCTCATCGCCGTATTTTTCGCCAAACAGCGCCTGCGCGCCCAGTTCACGTGCCTCGTCGGGCGTCATGATGCGGGTTTCCACGGGCGTGTTCTGGCGGATGAAGCGATTGACCAGATCCTCGATACGCGCCAGTTCTTCGGCGCTCACCGCCTTGTTGTGGCTGAAATCGAAACGCAGGCGCTGATCGTCGTTGAGCGAGCCGCGCTGTGCGACATGCTCGCCCAGCACCTGGCGCAGCGCCTCGTTCAGCAGGTGGGTGGCCGAGTGGTTGGCGCGGATCTTGGCGCGCCGGTCGTGATCGACCTCGAGCTCGGCCGCCTCGCCCTTGCCGATTGTGCCCTCGATGACCTCGGCCACATGAGCAAACAGGCCGGAATGCTTGCGCACATCGGTGACGCGCGCCTTGCCGCCCGGCGTGGTGATGATGCCGCTGTCGCCGACCTGGCCACCGGCCTCGGCATAAAACGGGGTCTGGTTCAGCACGATCTGCACCTTGTCGCCTTTGCGGGCGGCCTCCACCGTCTTGCCGCCCTGCACCAGCGCGATGATCTGGCCCTCGGCCGTTTCGGTGTCATAGCCAAGGAAATCGGTCGCCTCATGCGCATCGGCAATGTCGAACCAGACGGTTTCTTCGGCCGCCTCGCCCGATCCCGCCCAGGCGGCGCGCGCCTTGGCCTTTTGTTCGGCCATGGCGGCATTGAAACCGGCGACATCCACGCTGCGGCCCTTTTCGCGCAGGGCGTCCTGCGTCAGATCCAGAGGAAAGCCATAGGTGTCATACAGGCGGAAGGCCACATCGCCGGGCAGCGGCGCGCCCTCGGGCAGGCGGGCCAGTTCGGCGTCCAGCAGGCGCAAGCCCCGTTCCAGCGTGTTGCGGAAACGGGTTTCTTCCAGCAGCAGGGTATCCTCGATCATGCGCTGTGCGCGGGCAAGTTCGGGGAAGGCCTGCCCCATCTGCGCGACAAGCGCCGGCACCAGCTTGTGCATGACGGGCTCGCGCGCGCCCAACAGATGCGCGTGCCGCATGGCGCGGCGCATGATGCGGCGCAGCACATAGCCGCGGCCCTCGTTGCTGGGCAGAACGCCATCGGCAATCAGGAACGAGACCGAGCGCAGGTGGTCGGCGATCACCCTGTGATGCACGCGCCCCGGCCCGTCGGGATCGGTGTTCGTGACATGGGCCGAGGCCTCGATCAGGTCGCGCATCAGATCGGTATCGTAATTGTCATGCTTGCCCTGCAGGAGCGCACCGATACGTTCCAGCCCCATGCCGGTGTCGATCGAGGGGCGCGGCAGGTTTTCACGCCTGCCGTCGGCGAACTGTTCATACTGCATGAACACAAGGTTCCAGATCTCGATGAAACGGTCGCCATCCTCGTCGGGGCTGCCCGGGGGGCCACCGGGGATGTGGTCGCCGTGGTCATAAAAGATCTCGGAGCAGGGGCCGCAGGGGCCGGTCGGGCCCATCGACCAGAAATTGTCGTCAGTGGCGATACGGATGATGCGTTCGTCCGGCAAGCCGGCAACCTTTTTCCAGATCTCGGCGGCCTCGTCATCGGTGTGATAGACGGTGACCAGCAGGCGATCGGGGTTGAGGCCGAATTCGCCTGTCAGCAATTCCCAGGCGTAGGGGATGGCCTGTTCCTTGAAATAGTCGCCAAAGCTGAAATTCCCCAGCATTTCAAAGAACGTGTGGTGGCGCGCAGTATAGCCGACATTGTCGAGGTCGTTATGCTTGCCGCCTGCGCGCACACATTTCTGGCTGGTCGCGGCGCGCACATAGTCGCGATGTTCAAGGCCGGTAAACACGTTCTTGAACTGCACCATGCCCGCATTGGTGAACATCAGCGTCGGGTCGTTGCGCGGCACAAGCGGCGAAGAATCGACGATCTCGTGGTCGTTCTTCTTGAAATAGTCCAGAAAGGTCGAGCGGATCTCGTTCAGAGTGGGCATGTTCCCGTGGTCCTTGAATGGGCTGGCGGATTCAGGACCGTTTACCGCCCCTGCAAAGCGCTGTCCACAGGCCAGAGGGGCGCTGAAGCAATCGCCCCCCGCAGCCAGCGACGGTTTCATGTAAAGACCGATGAATTCAATATCGGACTCGAGCCAATCGGACTCGGGGTGGTCAACCGGGTGAGATCAGCGATGTTCCGAGAGCACCTCGTGCTCGATCCAGTTCAGTACTGCCCGCAACCAAAGGGGCAGGCGACCGGCCGGGTGGGCGCGAATGCGCCCGCCATGGGGCGGGCGGGCGCATGCCCGGGACGCAAGCGCCCCGGCCAAGGTGAATTGGCGGATGTCGTTCAGCCCTCTACAACCGCGTCGTCGCCATCCTCGACCGGCGGCGGGGCGTCGAAATCCAGCCCGTGGGCCGCGCGGATCTTGTCCTCGATCTCCCAAGCGACCTTGGGATGTTCGCGCAGATAGGTCTTGGCGTTTTCGCGCCCCTGCCCGATGCGCTCGTCCCCGTAGGAATACCAGGAACCGGATTTTTCCACGACGCCGGCCTTGACGCCAAGGTCCAGCAGCTCGCCCATCTTGGAAATGCCTTCGCCATACATGATGTCGAATTCCACCTGCTTGAAGGGCGGCGCAACCTTGTTCTTGACGATCTTGACACGGGTGGCGTTGCCGACGACCTCATCCCGATCCTTGATGGCGCCGATGCGACGGATGTCCAGGCGCACGCTGGCGTAGAATTTCAGCGCATTGCCGCCGGTCGTGGTTTCGGGGCTGCCGAACATGACGCCGATCTTCATGCGGATCTGGTTGATGAAGATGACCATGCAATTGCTGCGGCTGATCGAGCCGGTCAGCTTGCGCATGGCCTGGCTCATCAGGCGGGCGTGCACGCCGACGCTGCTGTCGCCCATGTCGCCCTCGAGTTCGGATTTGGGCGTCAGCGCGGCAACCGAATCGACCACGATCAGGTTGACCGCCCCCGAACGCACCAGCGTGTCGGTGATTTCCAGCGCCTGTTCGCCGGTATCGGGCTGGCTGATCAGCAATTCCTCGATATCGACGCCCAGCTTGCGGGCATATTGCGGGTCAAGCGCATGTTCCGCGTCGATAAAGGCGCAGGTGCCGCCCTTTTTCTGTTCCTCGGCGATGCTGTGCAGGGCCAGCGTCGTCTTGCCCGAGGATTCGGGGCCATAGATCTCGATGATGCGGCCCTTGGGCAGACCGCCGATACCCAGCGCGATATCGAGGCCGAGCGAGCCTGTTGACGTGGCCTCGATCTCGGTCACTACACCGCCCTGGCCCAGTTTCATGATCGAGCCCTTGCCGAAATTCCGTTCGATCTGGCTGAGTGCCGATTGCAGAGCCTTCTGCTTGTCCATGTCGCGCCTTTCGCTGAAATCCAATAGGGCTGTAGCCATTTCGAGACCTCTTATTTCATATCCCCGGCGTTGCGGCAATCACTGCCGAAGTTCGCTTCTTGTTCTCAATCGTTATGAGACCAAAATGAGAACATTTCAACAGAAATCTTCACGTTCCGATCATTGGGCAGAACGGTTAACGTTCGGTTTATGCGCGTCATGCATTCGAGTGGCCGTGTGCCTGTCACCGGGCAAGGGTTTGCCCGGAATATCTTGCACGACGTGCAATTTCCTGTTGTGAACGATCAGGATCAAGGGCAGACAATCCCAAACTGGCGGATTCGACGAAAGAACGCTCTTGTGAACGACACCGTAAAACAAGCCCGGCCTGCCGTTGCCCCTCCGCCGCCCAGCGCGCGACTGGTGATTTCGGCGGTCGCCGTGATGCTGCTGCTGGCCTCGCTGGACCAGACCATCGTTTCGACCGCCCTGCCGACCATCGTGTCCGACCTTGGCGGGCTGGATCACCTGAGCTGGGTCGTTACCGCCTATCTGCTGACCTCGACGGTGACCGCGCCGCTATATGGCAAGCTGGGCGATCTTTATGGCCGCAAGCTGATGATGCAGATTTCGGTCACGATCTTTCTGCTGGGCTCGGCGCTGGCGGGGCTGTCGATGTCGATGTGGTTCCTGATCGGGGCGCGCGCCTTGCAGGGCGTGGGTGGTGGCGGGCTGTTCGTGCTGGCACTGACGGTGATCGGCGACCTGATTCCACCGCGAGAACGGGGCAAGGTGCAGGGCGTGTTCGGCGCGGTGTTCGGCCTGTCCAGCGTGGCCGGCCCCCTGCTGGGCGGCTTTTTCGTCGATCAGCTTTCCTGGCACTGGATCTTCTACATCAACCTGCCGCTGGGCGTCATTGCGCTGTTCGTCTTTGCCGTCGCCTTCAGGCCGCAGGGCAAGCGCAAGAGCCACAAGATCGACTATCTCGGTGCTGCCCTGCTGAGCACGGCGCTGGCCGCGCTGGTGCTGCTGACCAGTCTGGGCGGGCGCAGCTATGGCTGGAATTCGCCGTTGATCGTCATGCTGATCGCGCTGGCGCTGCTGTCGGTTCTGGCCTTTGTCGCGGTCGAGGCCCGCGCCGACGAGCCCGTGCTGCCGCTGGCCCTGTTCCGGCTGAATTCGTTCGTTGTCCTCAGCGGCGTGGGCTTTGCCGTGGGCGCCGCCATGTTCGGCGCCATCGTGTTCCTGCCGCTTTATCTGCAGGTCGCCAAGGGGATCAGCCCCACGGCCTCGGGCCTGCAGATGATCCCGTTGATGGCGGGCATCATGACGGGTTCCATCGGCTCGGGGCAGATCATGGGGCGCACGGGTCGTTACAAGTATCTGCCGGTGATCGGCACCTTTGTGCTGACGCTGGGGATGCTGTGGCTTTCGACGATCCGACCCGACACGCCCTCGTGGGTGGTCATGGCGATGATGGCAACCGTCGGGGTGGGGATCGGGCCGACCATGTCGGTGGGCACGACCGCCATCCAGAACGCGGTGCCGCGTGAAATGCTGGGGGTTGGCACCTCGGGCTTTACCCTGTTCCGCCAGATCGGGGGGTCTCTGGGCATTGCGCTGCTTGGCACGATCTTTGCCAACCGGCTGAGTTCGGCAATGGGTGGGGCATTGCCGCCGGGCGCGACGGCTCGGCTGAATGCGCAGGCCGTTGCGGCCCTGCCGCCCGCCATTCGCGCCCATGTGCTGGATGCCTTTACCACGGCGTTGCATCCGGTCTTTCTGGTCGCCGCGGCCTCGGCCTTTGCCGCCTTCGTCATCTCGACCCGCCTGGTCGAGATCCCGCTGCGGGGGCGCGGGTTGTAGGGCGCGGGCGGGCGCTGACCGCACCGCGGGCGATCCGGGGGAATTTCCCTTCACAGCGGCCCCAATAACCCGCCGCCCTACACCGCCAGTTCGGTCGTTGACTTGATTTCCTCCATCGACAGCAGCGCCGTGACGTTGAAGATTTTCACCTTGCTGATCAGCGCCTGATAGAATTCGTCATAGGCGCGCGCATTGCGCACCCGCACCTTGAGGATATAGTCGATATCGCCGGCCAGACGATGCGCCTCGAGCACCTCGGGGCGTTCGAGCAGGGTCTGCAGAAACGCCTCTTGCCAGGCGGACTCATGCTCGGACGTGCGGATCAGAACAAAGAAACAGGCCTCAAGGCCCAGCTTGTCGGGGTCCAGCAGAACGGTGTGTTTGCGGATCACGCCAAGGCGGCGAAGTTTGCGAATCCGATTCCATACCGGGGTCTTTGACGAGCCGATCTTGTGCGCAATTTCCTCGAGCGACTGGTCCGCGTCGCGCTGCAGCTCGAAAAGGATTTTCCTGTCTGTTTCGTCCAGCTGGGTCAACATCTTACCCTCAAGAGAATAGCGGAACTATTTTTCCTACTTCACCTGTCTAGCGTGACAGTATCCTTATTTCAATCCCCATCTAGCAAAAATTACGGGAAAATATTCTATTATAGCGCAGAGGTCGCTCTGCTGCGCCGACCGTTACAAGGAAAGAAAGGGCTCGTACCATGTTCGCTCATCCCGACGCCACATCCCCGACATCACCTTTGGGCCACGCGCGCGTGGTCTCGATCCACAGCGAAAGCGATATCCTGTCGCCTGCGTGGTTGCGTGCCGTTGCCGAGCTGGCCGAAGGGCGCGCGGCCGTGCGCTTTACCCCCGGCGCCGGCGTGCTGCTGGACCACCCGGTGAACCGGCCGCTGAGCCGGGACGAGCGCGCGCATTTGCCCGAAATTGCCGAAAGGCCGGTCAGGCTGGCCGATCTCCCGCGCGATCGTTTTCTGGCAGCGCGCCGTTTCGACCCCGCTTTTGATGCCTTCGTGCAGCGATATACCGTACCCCATGCCGAGGCCGGCTATCGTCTGGTGGTGATCCCGCTCGATCATGCGCTGAGTGCGGGCGAGCTCAGGACGATTGCCGATATTGCGGAAAATCTGGGCCACGGCACGATCCGTCTGACCGCCGATGTTTCGATCCGCCTGCCCAACGTCCCCGAGGCCCTGCTGCGCCCGCTGTGGAGACAGCTGGTGCGTGCCGGGCTGATCGAACGCCCGAAACGGGCCATCGCGGCCTGAACCTTTGCCGAAATCGCCCGAGCAGGCGGACCACTCCGCCAACCACGCAGGAAACGATCATGTATCAGCTGGACAATCTCGACCGTGAATTCGTCCTGGCCAGGGCTAGCGCCTTTCGTGACCAGTTGAAACGCCATCTCGACGGCACATTGCCGACCGAGGCATTCACCCCCCTGCGCCTGCGCAGCGGGCTGTATCGGATGCTGCATGCCTACATGCTGCGTATCAACATCCCCTACGGCACGCTCAGCGCCGCACAGCTGCGCAAGCTGGCCGATGTCGCGGATCGCTGGGATCGTGGATACGGCCATTTCACCACGCGCCAGAACATGCAGCTGAACTGGATCGCGCTGAACGACGTTCCCGACATCCTGCAAGATCTGGCCGAGGTCGGGTTGCACACGATCCAGTCCAGCGGCAACTGCATCCGCAACGTGACGGCCGACCCTCTTGCCGGAGCCGGCGCGGACGCGACAGCCGACCCCCGTCCCGTGGCCGAGCTGATCCGCCAGTGGGCGGCCGGTCACCCCGAATTCAACTGGCTGCCACGCAAGTTCAAGATTGCCGTCACCGGCTCGGACCAGGGGCGCGAGGCGCTGCGTTTTCACGATATCGGCCTGCGGCTGGTCAGCCGCGACGGGGCCCCCGGCTTCGAGGTCAGCCTGGGCGGCGGCCTGGGACGGACACCCATGGTCGGCAAGGTGCTGCGCGATTTCCTGCCACAGGAGGATCTGCTGCCATGGCTGGAGGCCGCAATTCAGGTCTACAACCTGCGCGGCCGGCGCGACAACAAGTACAAGGCCCGCGTCAAGATCACCTTGCTGGAAACCGGAATCGACGCCCTGGCCGCCGAGATCGAATCACGCCTGCCGCTGGAGCGCGCGCGCTTCAACGGGGCCGAACAGAACCTTCTGCATCACCTTCAGACAGCCTTTGCGCCACCGGCGTTCGACGAACTGCCCATGGAGGGCTTTGACAGGGCCTGGTCCCATGACCCGGTCTTTCGCGCCTTTGTCAGAACGAACACGATCGCCCACCGTCGGGCGGACCATGCGATCGTGACCATCTCGCTCAAACGCCACGGAGATGCGCCGGGCGATGCATCAAGCGCACAGATGCGCCTGATCGCCGCGCTTGCCGAAAGTTTCAGCCATGGCGAAATCAGGGTCAGCCAGCGGCAGAACCTGATCCTGCCGCACGTGCACAAGGCAAATCTGCCCGAACTGCATGCGCGTCTGCGCAGCGCGGGGCTGGCCACCGCCAATGCGGGGCTGTTGTCCGACATCATCGCCTGCCCCGGCATGGATTACTGCGACCTGGCAACGGCCCATTCCATTCCGGTCGCCCGCGACATCGCGCGCCATTTCAAGGCGCGGGAATCCGACATTGGCCCTCTTTCGATCAAGGTTTCGGGCTGCATCAACGCCTGCGCGCATCATCATGTCGGCGACATCGGAATCCTCGGTCTGCAAAAGGGCGGGGTCGAGAGCTACCAGATCACCCTTGGCGGCAACCCGGGACCGCAGGCAACGATCGGCCGTCCCCTGGGGCCCGGGTTTTCGCGACAGGCGATCCTGGGGGCCGTGGAAACCATCATCGACAGCTACCTCGCCCTCAGACGCGACCGAGACGAAAGTTTCGCGGCCCTTGTGCGCCGGCTTGGTACCGCGCCGTTTCGGGCAGCCCTCTATGGCGAAAAGGAGAAACCCCATGCTGCATGAACGCCCCCCGCTGGCACCTCGGGCCGAGCGCATCGCGCGGCTCAACGCCGCCATCCAGGGCAGGAGCGGCGCCGATCTGTCGCTTGCCGCGCTGAAAGCTGCCCTTGACCCCGCGCTTGGCGGGCGGGTCGCGCTGGTTTCGTCCTTTGGGGCGGATTCGGTCGTGCTGCTCGACATGGTCGCACAGCTGAACCCGTCACTGCCGGTGCTGTTCATCGATACCGAGCTGCTGTTCCCCGAAACCCTGCAATATCAATGCGAGGTCGCCGCGCATCTGGGCCTGCGCGATATCCGCGTGATTCGCGCACCCCGTGCCGAGCTTCTGGAACATGACGCTGACGGCCTGCTGTATCATTTCGACCCCGACGCCTGCTGCGCCCTGCGCAAGGTGGCGCCGCTTGCCCGTGCGCTGGCCGGATTCGACGGCTGGATCACGGGGCGCAAACGCTATCAGGCCGGCACACGCGCCGACATGCCCGTCTTTGAAGAGGACGAAGCCGACCGTATCAAGATCAACCCGCTGGCCCTGTGGCAACCGGGCGAGGCCGCGCGCCATGTCAGTGCCCGCAACCTGCCCCGACACCCTCTGCTGGATCGCGGTTATCGCTCGATCGGATGCGCGCCATGCACGACGCCGGTGCGCGAGGGCGAGGACGAGCGCGCCGGCCGCTGGCGCGGGCGCGGCAAGATCGAATGCGGACTGCATAGCCCGGCACACACCGACGGACAGGGAGAGGCGGCATGAGCATGATCCTGACCAGCGCCGGCGCTGAGCCGGACCACTGGAAATTCGGCTTTCTCACCCCTGACGACGCGGCCAGCGCACTGCGCAAGGGCGCCAGTGCGCTGGCCCTCGACCTGGGCACGGATTTCGACGTCAGCACCCTGAACATCCCGTTTGAGCGCATCGATCTGATCCGCATCACGGTGCAAACATTCGTTGACGGGCGCGCATTTTCGCAGGCCGCGCTGCTGCGGATGGCCGGTTTCGACGGTCGCCTGAGGGCCGCCGGACATCTGTTGCCCGACCAGTTCCCTGCCCTGATGGCAGCGGGATTCGACGAAATCGAGCTGGGCGCCGAGCAGATCGCCCAAGGCCAGGAAATCCCGAGGATTGCGGCCAGAACGGCAAAAGGGTATCCATTCCTGGAAAGATTGCGCCAATTTGACTGCTAGAAGTTTGGCGCAAAAACCCTTAAATACGCCCAAACGCATTTGCCTCTCTGCAGAAAGCCAAGCCGATGAACGACGAAAGCATACTGCGGGGCGACGCCGCCAAGAAGGCCGCGCGCCTGCCCGACGCCCAGACCGTAACGGCCGTAAGACATTGGAACGAGCGCCTGTTCTCGTTCCGCACGACCCGCCCCAGGTCGCTGCGATTCCGATCCGGCGAATTCCTGATGATCGGGCTGATGGGCGACAACGGCAAACCCTTGCTGCGCGCCTATTCGATTGCCTCGCCCAACTGGGCGGAAGAGCTCGAGTTCTATTCCATCAAGGTGCCCAACGGGCCGCTGACCTCGAAGCTGCAGCATATCAAGGTAGGTGACGAGATCATCATTCGGCCCAAGCCGGTCGGCACACTGGTCATCGATGCGCTGCTGCCGGGAAAACGCCTTTACCTGATTGCCACCGGCACCGGGGTGGCACCCTTTGCGTCGCTGATACGCGACCCCGAGGTCTATGAGAAATTCGATCAGGTGATCCTGACCCACACGACCCGCAGCGCCTCGGGCCTGCTGTTCAGCAAGGATCTGGTCGACAACATCATGAATGACGAGATCCTCTCCGAAATCGTCGGCGGCAAGCTGTGGTACTATCCGACCACAACACGCGAGGAGTCACCCAAGATGGGGCGCATCACCCATCTGATCGAATCCGGCGAGTTGTTCAAGGATCTGCAACTGCCCCCCTTTGACCCCAAGGTCGACCGCGTCATGATATGCGGATCGATGGGGCTGAACATGGACATGAAAAAGATCGTCGAAGACGCCGGCCTGCACGAGGGCAGCAACAGCGAACCCGGTGAATATGTCCTTGAAAAGGCCTTTGTCGGTTAGTGATTGCAAATGTGATCACATAAGGTCCGCCAATTACCTCGCCATTTGCGATCACATTCTGGAATCCTGTCTGGACAGGTGTTGAAAGGGCCCGCGGGGGCCCTTTTCCCTGTCTGGAAACTTGTTTGAAATTTGCCTAAACAGGCCGATGATCGAACAGTCGGTTGAATCCCCATGATTCATTGGGATTTTTTAACTTGTTCACAACCAAATGTGGATAACTTTCCGACCAGACCCATGATACATCCTTGTCGCGATTACAGAAACTCATATACCCCTTTAACATGATTTTCCGTCGCCACTCTCGCAATATTTCCAACAATCATCCTCGGACATTTAACAATTTATGATATAAACACATTGATCTTTGCGAAAAATGGATCGTGTTTTGGCTGAATCAAACATTTACAGGATAACGCCCGAAATCGACGTCAGGCCGCTGCAGGTGGAAATGCGGAACGCGCCCTGGCGGCTGAATGGCCTGCGCGCATGGCGCGAGAGGCGGCTTTTCTGGATAACGCGCGGGCAAGGCCGCATTGCGATCGACGCCAGAACGCGCGGATTCGGGCCAAACATGCTGTTTTACATCCCTCCGACCAGGATTCATGCGTTGATACCGGCATCGGGGTGCAGGGGGTATGTGATCACAATAAAGGATAATGTTGTAACAGGTATGCCCGATCACCCGCTGCGTCTGAAGACGGAGTCGGCCATCGAAAGGGGAACGATTGCCAGCCATGTCGAGCAGATACGCGCCGAAAGCACCGCCGACGATCCCGCGGCACAGGCGGCCTGCCTCGGGCATTTGACGCTGTTGTCGGTCTGGATAGCGCGCCACGCCGCGCGTGACGACTGGGACGACCATGCAACGACCAGTGCATCGCAACGGCTGGCACGGAATTTCCTGACCCAGCTGGAAGCCCGGCTTGCAAGCGGGCCCAGGGTCGATCGTATCGCCGCCGCGCTGTCTGTCAGCCCTGCCCATCTGGGCCGCGTCTGCACGAGCGAACTGGGCAAGACCGCGACCCGGCTGATCCAGGAACGCCAGGTTCTCGAGGCCCGCTTCCTGCTGGCCGACACCTCGCTGGCATTGGGCCGGATTGCATCCGCTGTCGGTGTCTCGGCGCCCGCCACATTCACGCGGCTGTTTCGGCGTCACGCCGGCATGACACCAAGGGATTTTCGCGCATCCCTGCGCAGATAGATGCGGGCAGATCCCGCCGGCCGTTCGGCGGATCGCGTTTCCCCGGAATTTCCCCTATAATGATGCCAACAACCGCCGGCCTATCCCCGACACAGGCGCCGTCCCTTTTGCCGAGACCCCGCATGAGTGCCAATAACAGATATCTCACGCCACAGGAGGCCCGGCGTTTCTACGACCGTTTCGGCCGGCGCCAGGACAGGCAGGCCTTTTATGAAGATGCCGCACTGGCGGCACTGATCGACCATCTCGATCTTGAAACCGCGCGGGACGTGTTCGAATTCGGCTGCGGGACCGGGCGTCTGGCCGCGCGCATCCTGAGCGAAAGACTGCCACCTGACGCAAGGCTGGCCGCCTGCGACCTCAGCGGGGAAATGGTGGCAATCGCCGCCGAGCGCCTGTCGCCATTCGGAGCGCGGGTAAAGCTGTGGCAATCGGGGGAAACGCCCGATTTCACACCCGGCGCGCCGCCCTTCGACGTGATCCTGTCCAGCTATGTGCTGGATCTCATGCCACCCGATGCGATCGCGGCCATGCTGGCGGAATCGGCGCGCGGTCTGCGCCCCGATGGTCGGATCGGCCTTGTCAGCCTGACCGAGGGAAACACGCCATTGTCCCGGATGACCAGTGCGCTGTGGGGCGCAATCGCCCGCAGGCACCCCGGTATTGTCGGCGGATGCAGGCCGATCAGGCTGGTCGCATTGTTGCGGGATGCCGGGTGGAATATCGAATGGCACCGTATCGTGCGCGCAGTCAGCATCCCATCGGAAGTTGTCGTCGCCCGCCCTCCAGGAAAGACCGAGCCCTCATGAACAACCCTTTTGCCCCGCTTCCCGAACCGCCCTATTATGCCGTCATCTTTGCGTCACGACGCCGTGGCCCAGATCGGGGATATGGCGAAATGGCCGAAAGGCTGAGCGATCTGGCCAGTGGTCAACCCGGTTTTCTGGGCATGGAAACGGCGCGCGACAGCGACGGTTTCGGCATTACCGTCAGCTACTGGCGTGATCGAGAGGCAATCCACGCCTGGCGGGACAATGCGCTGCATCTGATGGCCCAAAGGCTGGGCAAGACGCGCTGGTACGACCACTACACCCTGCGCATATGCAAGGTCGAAACCGCACGCAAAGGCGCCGAGCAGGAGTGAACCCGCCCCTGCCGCGCCACCCGGTCAGTCCAGCCTGGCCAGCAACGCGTTCAGCGCCTCGAGGGGGTTTTCGGCCTGCCAGATCTCGTCGCCAATACCCAGAAAATCGGTCGATGATGCGAGGGTGCCGACCAGCGCCGGTGTCAGCCCTCCTTCGGCGACGACCGGCACCTCGATCATCTCGGACCACCAGGAAAACAGGTCCTCCCCGGCAACCACGCCATCGCCCAGGGCCGAGGGCGCAACAGGGCCAAAGCTGATGTAATCGGCGCCCGCCTCGGCGGCGACGAGGCCGGCATGACGGGACGCGCCGCAATGAACGCCGATGATTGCCTCGCGCCCCAGTGCCTTGCGCAGGTCGCGGACCCTTGCCGAGGGATCGCTCAGATGCACACCATCCAGCCCCAGCCGTTCGACCAGCAGGGCATGGCGCTCGATCACGATGGCGATGTCGCGCGCATGGCATATCTCGCGCATCCGGTCGGCCGTGCGCATGATACGGCTTTCATCGTTTTCGGCCAGTGCCAGGCGGAAACAGGCAATCGGCCGACTGTCGAGAATCGTTGCAAGCGCCCGATCGAACCCATCGTCGATCTGCGGCGGCGAGATCAGATAGATCTGGGGGTGTTCTGTCTGGTTCTGATCTGTCATCGGCATGTCCTGCGCGCTGTTGCGCCCCTGTCTAGCGATGCGCCGACACGCGGGCAAGACCCGGTTTCGGGCCCGCACGAATGGCGTCGCCGGTTGGCGGTGTGCCGATCCGCCCCGATTCTGTCCGGTGCGCGCCACCTTGCACGTCGGCCAGGCGCGGTCTATCACCCGGCGACGACACAGCAGGGGGCGGCAGGAAAATGTCGGGAACGGATCACGGCCAGGACCCGGGCTGGCAGGGGCCACAGCCCACGATCATTCTGATCGCACCGCAGATGGGTGAAAACATCGGCGCGGCGGCGCGCGCGATGTGGAATTTCGGGCTGGAACACATGCGCCTCGTCAATCCCCGCGACGGATGGCCCAATCCGCGCGCCATCGCCATGTCGAGCGGCGCCGCGCGTGTCATCGATCAGGTGCGCGTCCTTGACGACAGCGCCGCCGCCCTGGCCGACATGGATCACGTCTATGCCACCACCGCACGCGGCCGCGACCTGACCAAGCCGGTTGTCACCCCCGCGCAGGCCATGGCCGAGGCACACGCCCGCATCAATGACGGCCAGCGCGTTGGCATCATCTTTGGCGCCGAGCGTGCCGGGCTGGAAAATGCCGATATCGTGCGGGCAAACACGATCATCTCGATCCCGGTGAACCCGGCCTTTGCCTCGCTCAACCTGGCGCAGGCCGTATTGCTGTGCGCCTATGAATGGCGACGCACGGCCGACTCCACCCCCGCGCGCATCACCGAGATGGCCGGCGCGCGGCCGGCCTCGGTGATCGAGGTCGAAAAGCTGTACGAGCGTTTCGAGCAGGCGCTTTCCGCGCGCAATTTCTTCTGGCCCGAACACAAGGCCCCCAGCATGAAACTGGCGCTGCGCAACATGCTGTCGCGCATGCCGCTGACCGACACCGATATCCGCACCCTTCACGGCATCATCCGCACCCTGGCCGACAAGAACCCCACCGAGGCCGCCGGGGGCAGCCCTGCGGACGCCGCCGCCTCCATCAGGCGCAACGATGGCGGGCAAGATTGACCCCGGTCCAATGGCGGCCTAGTTTCCCCGCAAAGCCCTGCCCCGATCGAGGAGAACGACATGAACCAGAAGCGCAGCATTTTCGAAGAGGTGCCACAGGACGGCCCGGGCGACATGCACCTGGCCCCGCAGGGCGGCCTGATCGACGCCGGCAGAACCGATGCCCGGCGCGGCATCCGTGTCTGGCTGGCCGTATTGCTGCTGATGGTTGCCACCATGATCGCCATAGGCGGGCTGACCCGGCTGACCGACAGCGGCCTGTCGATTACCGAATGGAAACCCATCATGGGTGCGCTGCCCCCGATGAGCGACGCCGACTGGCAGACCGTTTTCTCGAAATACCAGAAAACCCCCGAATACCAGATCCAGAACCGGGGCATGTCGCTGGATCAGTTCAAATCCATCTTCTGGTGGGAATGGAGCCATCGCAATCTGGGCCGCAGTATCGGGCTGGTCTGGGCGCTGGGGTTCTTTGGTTTTCTGCTGGCGGGAAAGATTCCGCCAGGGTGGAAATGGCGCCTGTTCGGGCTGGGCCTGCTGGGCGGGCTACAGGGGGCAATCGGCTGGTGGATGGTCTCGTCGGGCCTGACCGGCCGCATGGTCGATGTCGCCAGTTATCGCCTGGCCATACATCTGGGGCTGGCCTTCATCATCATGGGGCTGATCCTGTGGTTCCTGTTGCAGCTCGGCCGCGACCCGCGCGAACTGTTGCAGGCGCGAAGGCAGCGCGAAACGGGGCTGGCGACACTGGCAGGAACGCTGATGGGACTGGTGTTTTTCCAGGTGTTGCTGGGGGCATTGGTCGCGGGCATCGACGCAGGGCGGGGTTACATCGACTGGCCCTGGATGAACGGACAGTTCCTGCCCTCGGAAAGTTTCGATTACAGCCCCTTCTGGACCAACTTTTTCGAAAACCCCGCGCTGGTGCAGTTCGATCACCGCATGATCGGCTATCTCGTGTTCCTGTTTGCGGCCTTCAGCTGGTGGAAAAGCCGCCGCAGCCCCCTGCGAACAACCAGGCGGGCCTTTGACTGGGTGATGGCCATTGTCGTCGTTCAGGTCATACTGGGCATCAGCACGGTCATGAGCGCAGCCCAGCCGCACATCGCGATCGTCCACCAGATCGGCGCGATCGTGGTCATGGCAACGGTGCTGCGGGCACGTTTCATGGCCCTCTACCCTGTCCCGCAATCCCTGCGCTGAAGGAACTCGCATGCAACAGGAAACCTACGCCGCGCTGATGGCACATGTCCGCCAGACGGTGGCACTGTCGCAGATATCGGGCCTGGTCGGCTGGGATCAGGAAACCATGATGCCGCGCGGGGCGGCCACGCAGAGGGGCGAATGGTCGGGCGCGATCGAGGCCGTCATTCACCAACGCCGCACCGACCCGCGTATCGGCGACTGGCTGGCCGCGCTGGAGGGCTCGGAGCTGGATGAGGTCGCGCAGGCCAATCTGGTCCATATCCGCCGCTCTTATGACCGCAACACCAAGGTCCCCGGGGATCTGGCGGCAGAAATCGCGCGCGTGACCTCGGTTGCCCAGGGCGTCTGGGCCGAGGCACGGCGCAACAATGATTTCGCTGCCTTTGCCCCTACCCTGAAACGGGTGCTGGAGCTGCGCCGACAGGAGGCTGCCGCGCTGAGCGATGGCGACGATCCCTATGACGCGCTGCTGGACGATTACGAACCCGGCATGACCGGAACAAGGCTCGATCAACTGCTGGGCAATCTGCGCAAGGGGCTGATCCGCCTGCGCGACCGTATCCGGGGTACCTCGCGCGACATCCCGGCGCTGTCGGGGAAATTCGATCATGATCGTCAGATCGCGCTGGCGCGCGAAATGGCCACGACATTCGGCTATGACTGGAATCGCGGCAGGCTGGACAAGGCGGTGCATCCGTTTTCGTCGGGCTCGGGCGATGATTGCCGGATCACCACCCGCGTGGACGAGGCCAATCCCTTTGACTGTCTCTATTCCACCATCCACGAGACCGGGCATGCCTGCTACGAGCAGAACATCAACCGGGATTTCATGCTGACACCCCTTGGCCGGGGCGCATCCATGGGGGTTCACGAAAGCCAGAGCCGCATCTACGAAAACCAGCTGGGCCGCTCGCGCGCGTTTACCGGCTATCTGTTCGGCCGCATGCGCGCGCATTTCGGCGATTTCGGCGTGGCCAACGAGGATGATTTCCACGCCCTCGTCAACGCGGTCGGCAAGGGTTATATCCGTACCGAGGCGGACGAGGTGCAGTACAACCTGCATATCCTTCTGCGCTATGAGCTGGAGCGCGAGATGATCCTCGGCCGCCTGGAGGTGGACGATCTGGAAGAGGCCTGGAACAGCCGCTTTGAACGCGACTTCGGCTTTGCCGTGGACAAGCCGGCAAACGGGGTGTTGCAGGACGTTCACTGGTCGGTCGGCCTGTTCGGCTATTTCCCGACCTACAGCCTGGGCAATATATATGCCGGGATGCTGCACGCCGCCCTCAGGCGCGAGGTGAGTGACCTTGACGATGCCTTGTCCCGCGGCGACACAAGTGCGGCCACCACCTGGCTGCGCGACAAGGTACAGCACCTTGGCGGGCTGTATGAACCGGCCAAGGTCATCAGCCGGGCCGCAGGCCAGGCCATCAGCGAAAAACCCCTGCTCGCCTATCTCGAGGAAAAATACGCGGCCATCTATGATCTGTGACCCAAGGGCACCGCAATGCAAAAGCCCCCATCCGGGGGCTTTTCATGTCTGACAGTCCACCGCCGGGCGGAATCAGCCGTTGGCTTCGCGTATCTTGTCGGCGGCTTCCTTGCTGAACGAGATGCCCTTGTCGTCGAACAGGGTGTCCAGCTCGCCCGACAGCGTCATCTCGGTCACGATGTCGCAACCACCGACGAATTCGCCCTTGACATACAACTGCGGAATCGTCGGCCAGTCCGAGTAATCCTTGATACCCTGGCGCAATGCGTCATCGGCCAGGACGTTCACATCGGTGAACTCGACCCCCATATAGTTGAGCACACCGGCGACACGGCTTGAAAATCCGCATTGCGGCATGGATTTCGTGCCTTTCATGAACAATACGACGTCGTTGTTCTCGACCAGTTCCCGAATGGTGTTTTCGACCGGGTTCGTCATGTTGGTTCCTTTCTTGCTGCCCTGACGGGCCATGATCCTGTGATCTCGATGGCGGAACGACCGCCTTTGCGTGGCATTGCGACTGTGCCGCAATCGGGGCCTCAATCGGGCGGGGCCTCAATCGGGCGCGCGCGTGGTCAGCGCCAGGGCGTGCAGCTCGCCATGGTCGCCGTGCATCTTTTCCTTCAGCGCGGCATAGACGGCGCGCTGTTGTTGCACCCGGTTCTTACCGCGGAAACTTTCGTCAACGACCTCGGCGGCATAGTGACGCCCGTCACCGGCCAGATCGGTAATGGTGATCCGGGCCTCGGGAAAGGCAGCGCGGATCAGGCGTTCGATTTCGGCGGTATCAATGGCCATATGTGTTCCCCCTTGTGAATCGCCCTCTGATGTAAGCGCGCGGTCGCGCTGGTGCAAGGGGGAAAGGGGGCAGCACAACCACGCCCGTGGAAACGCGCCCCCTTGTCCGGGTCGGAGGCCTGATGCCTATTTCTCGGGTATCAGCCCTTTCGGACTGAACCTCAGAACCAGCAACAGGATCACCCCCATCGTCAGCAGCCGCATATAGGCCGCGGAATTCATCAGGTGCTGTTTCAACCCGCTGTCATCGGCCATCCAGGATGTCAGGAAGGCCAGGGTCACCTTGCCGATGGGCTCGACCTCGACCCAGAGGAACCAGATCAGGAACCCGCCCAGCACCGCGCCCCAGTTGTTGCCCGAGCCCCCAACAACCACCATGACCCATATCAGAAATGTGAAACGCAGCGGGTTATAGGTGCCCGGCGTCAGCAACCCGTCCAGCGAGGTCATCATCGCGCCCGCGATCCCCAGAACGGCCGAACCCAGAATGAACACCTGCAGGTGACGGCGGGTCACGTCCTTGCCCATCGCCTCGGCCGCTTCTTCGTTGTCGCGGATGGCGCGCATCATCCGGCCCCAGGGCGATTTCAATGCCTTTTCCGACATCCACAGGATGACGACCAGCACAACCGTGAAAAGGGCCGCATAGGCCAGCTTGACATACAGCGACGAGGCCTCGACCACATCCAGCCCCAGAAAATGGGCCCAGGACGCGAACCAGGGTTCGGCCTGAAGCTGTACCTCATAGGGCACCGGGCGCGGGATGCCGTTGACGTTCTTGACGCCGCGGGTCAGCCAGTCTTCGTTCTTGATGACGTAGATGATGATCTCGGCTATCCCCAGCGTCGCGATGGCCAAGTAATCCGAGCGCAGGCCAAGGCTGATCTTGCCAATGACCCACGCGACCCCGGCCGCCAGCAGCCCGCCGACCACCCACGAAAACAGGATCGGCAGGCCCAGCCCGCCAAGATAGCCCTCGCTGGCGGCGTTGATCGATTCGATCGCCTGTACTGCCGGATCGAAGATGCTGCGGTACAGGAAGAACCCGACCACGAGGATCGCGATCATGGTCAGGCTGCGGGCCTTGCCGGGTTTCATCCGCTTCCAGACCTGCACGGCCCCCGCGATCGTGACGATCGCGATGACAAAGGCCGCGATCACACCTGCCCCGCCAGCGGCCCAGGCGGCGCGGACCGGCGGCATCGAGGTGATGACCGTTGCCACCCCGCCCAGCGCGATGAAACCCATGGTCCCGACCGAGAACAGCCCGGCGTAACCCCACTGGATGTTCACCCCCAGCGCCATCACCGCCGAGATCAGGCAGAGATTCAGCAATTGCAGGGCGACCGACCAGCTCTGAACGAAACCGACCAGAACCAGCAGCGCGAAAACGACAGCAAAAAGCGCGATATTGCGATAATTCATACCGATTGCCCCTTGAATATGCCTGTCGGCCGAAACAGCAGGACGATGACCAGGATCGAGAACGAGACGGCGAACTTGTAGTCCGTCGACATCAGCTGAACCAGGCCGTCCGGTGCCCATTGCTCGGGCAGCAGGTAGACCAGCACCTTTTTCCAGGCATAGGTGACGGCAACCTCGGAAAACGAAATCACGAAACCGCCCGCGATTGCCCCGACCGGATTACCCAGCCCGCCGACAATGGCGGCTGCAAACATGGGTAGCAGCAGCTGGAAATAGGTGAACGGCTTGTAGCTCTTGTCCAGACCATACAACGTGCCGGCAATGGTCGCCAGGATGGCCACCAGCACCCAGGAAATGGTCACCACGCGCTCGGGGTTGATGCCCGAAAGCAGGGCCAGATCCTCGTTGTCGGAAAAGGCGCGCATGCTCTTGCCCGTGCGGGTCCGGTTGAGGAACCAGAACAGGACCACCACCACGATCACTGCGGTGATGACCGTGATCCCCTGGCTGAGCTTGATCGACAGCCCTTCGTTCAACCCGGTCGCTGCTTTGAATTCACGGGCCTTGATGATGAAGCGTGCACCATCCGAAAAGCGCTGTTCATTGGGCCCGATGATGAAACGCACCAGCCCGTTATAGATGAACATGATCCCCAGCGACGCCATCACGAACACGATCGGTGCCGCCTTGGTTCGTCGATAGAAACGAAACACCGCGCGGTCGGTCCCCAACAGCAGGACCAGCGTCACGACGATACCCACCGGCAGCGCCAGCAGCGCGGTCGGCAGCGGAGCGATGGATATGCCCATCCCCTGAAACCACCATGTGGTCAGGATCACCACCATGGTGCCGAACGCCATGGTATCGCCATGGGCAAAATTCGAAAATCGCAGGATCCCGTATATCAGCGTGATCCCCAGCGCACCCAATGCCAGCTGGCTGCCATAGGATATGGCCGGAACGAAAACATAGTTGGCCAGCGCCGCAAGCGCATTCAGGATATCGATCATGCCTCAGCCCCCCAGGAAAGACTTGCGAACTTCGGGGTCGGCCAACAGCGCCTCGCCCGTGTCGGTATAGCGGTTGCGCCCCTGAACCAGGACATATCCCCGATCGGCGATCGCCAGCGCCTGGCGGGCGTTCTGCTCGACCATCAGGATCGAGATGCCGGTTCGCGCAACCTCGATGATGCGGTCGAACAGCTCGTCCATGACGATGGGGCTGACCCCGGCGGTGGGCTCGTCCAGCATCAGCACCTTGGGCTGGGTCATCAGGGCGCGACCGACCGCGACCTGTTGTCGCTGGCCGCCCGACAGCTCGCCCGCGGCCTGTCGGCGCTTGTCGCGCAGGATCGGAAACAGCTCATAGACCTGCTCCATGGTGCCCGAAATGTCGTCGCGACGCAGAAAGGCGCCCATTTCCAGATTTTCCTCGACCGTCATCGAGGTGAATATGTTGTTGGTCTGCGGCACGAAGGCCATGCCCTGGGCGACCCGGTCCTGGGGCGACAGGGCAGTGATGTCGCGGCCGTCGATCACCACGCGCCCCTTGCGCAGGTTCAGCATGCCGAAGATCGCCTTCATGGCGGTCGACTTGCCAGCCCCGTTCGGCCCGACGATCACGGCGATCTCGCCCCTGTTCACCGCAACCGTGCAGTCATGCAGGATGTCGGCACCCCGGCCGTAGCCACCGGTCATGTTCTCGCCGATCAGAAAGGGTGCGTCCCCATCGGCGGGAACGGCCTGACCCGATCTGGTGGGGTCGATGTCCAGGTGGCTGGTCTTGCTGGGGTCGGTCACCGAGAAATCCTTGTTTCCGCGCGCGTCTCGATAGGGGTTGTCACTCATGCCGCGCCCTCCTTGACCTTGTTCTTGAGCCCGGTCCCCAGATAGGCCTCGATCACCTGTTCGTTGTTCTTGACCTCGTCGATAGTGCCTTCGGCCAGGACCTTGCCCTCGGCCATGACGATCACCGGATCACACAGGCGTGCAATGAAATCCATGTCGTGTTCGATCACGCAAAAGGTATAGTTGCGCTCCTTGTTGAGGCGGATGATCGCGTCGCCAATGGTGTTCAGCAACGTCCGGTTGACCCCGGCGCCAACCTCGTCGAGGAAAACGATGCGGGCATCCACCATCATGGTGCGGCCCAGTTCCAGCAGCTTTTTCTGACCACCCGACAGGTTGCCGGCGCGTTCGTCGGCAAGGTGATCGATGGTCAGGAATTCCAGGACCTCATCGGCCCTGGCAGCCAGTTCGGCATCCTGTCGTGCCACCGCGCGGCGGCGGAACCATGCGTTCAGCAGGTTTTCGCCCATCTGCCCGCCCGGCACCATCATCAGGTTTTCCCTGACCGTCATGGATTCGAATTCATGGGCAATCTGAAAGGTGCGCAACAGCCCCTTGTGAAACAGCTCGTGCGGCGGCAGGCCGGTGATGTCCTCGCCCTCCATGAACACACGGCCCGAGGTCGGCGGCAGCACCCCCGCGATCACGTTGAAAAGGGTCGTCTTGCCCGCGCCGTTCGGCCCGATCAACCCGGTGATCGAACCCTTGGCGATCTTCAGCGTGGCGCCGTCAACGGCATGGAAACCGCCGAAATGCTTGTGCAGGTCCTCGACAACGATCATGTTTTGTCCTCCCCGACATGGCAACAGCCCGGGCGATCCCCGGGCTGCCGCAGTTTTCGGATCAGGCGGTCACCAGTATTTGACCGTCGTGATCTTGCCGTTCTTGAAGACGATCTCGCGATAGTTGCCCTTGGATTCGCCCGGGCCGATCAGTTCGACGGCAGAGGCGCCGACATAGTCGATATCCTTGCCTTCCTTGAGCAGCTTCATCGCCTTGGCCAGCTCGCCCGGGAAGATCTTGACGCCCGGTGCATTGGCCACATCCATGACCTTGCCCTTGTAATCGGCGGGGTTTGTCGAACCTGCGGCCTGCATCGCCAGCATCAAGAGCGCGGCGGCATCATAGGATTCCGGCACGAAGGGCGAGGTCGAATCGAATCCCTGCTCCTTGCCGATCTTTTGCAGGATGGCAGCACCAGGGCTGTCGGTGCCGGGGTTGTCACCCATCGAGCCGTCGATCTCCTTGCCGAAATTCTCTTCCAGCTTGGCGCCGATCATGCCGTCGGGGAAATAGAACTTGTCGAAGGCGCCCGTGTCGAGCGCGGCGCGCACGATGCCCGAGCCGCCCTGATCGACATAACCGGCAACCACCAGCACGTCTCCGCCAGCCGATGCCAGCGCGCCCACTTCGGCCGAATAGTCTGCCTTGCCATCCTCATGCGAGGCGTTGATCGTGACCTTGCCGCCCTTGGCCTTGAAATTCGATGCAATGGCGTCGGCAAGACCCTTGCCATAGTCGTTGTTGGTATAGGTGATGGCGATGGATTTCACGCCATGGCCCCACAGGATGTCGGCAGCCACCTGTCCCTGACGGGCATCCGACGGAGCCGTACGGAAGAACAGGCCATCATCAGGCGCGGTCGAAAGCGCCGGCGAAGTGGCCGAAGGCGAGATCATGACCATGCCGTTGGGGCGCGCCACGTTCTGCAGGATGGCGCCGGTCACGCCGGAACAGTCGGCCCCGACGATGCCGGCAACCTTGTCCGAGGTGATCAGACGTTCGGCGGCGGCGGTAGCGGCCGCCGAGTCGATGCAGGTCGAGTCGGCCCGTACGGGGACGACGGTCGAGCCATTCATGAAGGCACCTGATTTGGATACTTCCTTGATGGCGGCTTCGGCGCCAGCGGCCATGCCGGGGGTCAGGGATTCGATTGGCCCGGTAAAGCCCAGTTCAATGCCGATCTTGACCTCTCCCGCATAGGCAGCACTTGCCGACACGATGGCCATGGCGGCCGTCGCAAACAGAAACTTTTTCATTATTGTTCTCTCCCGATTGGTGAATTCAGTGTCGAGTACTTTAAAATGCGACACCCGAAAAGAAAAGGAAAGACTCGCAAGGAAAAGGAAAGAAGTGCCCATCCCATGCCCATTGCGTGACACGTCTTTTCACATTTCACTCGACACTGGCGCGCGCGCCGCGTTCGCGATAGGGGGTGATGCCGTAATGCGCCCGGTAGCATTTGGAAAAATGGCTGGGCGAGGTGAACCCACAGGCCAGCGCCACGTTGATCACGCTCATGTCGGTCTGCAGCAGCAGGTTGCGGGCCTTCTGCAGACGCAGCTCCATGTAATAGCGTTTGGGCGAACGGTCCAGATAACGGCGGAACAGGCGCTCCAGCTGGCGCGTGGACATGCCGACATCACGGGCCAGCTGTGCCGGGCTGACGGGCTCTTCGATATTGGCCTCCATCTTGCGGATGACCGAGGACAGTCTCGGATGGCGCACGCCGATCCGGGTGGGGATCGACAGGCGCTGTTCGTCGCGATCGGTGCGAATGGCGCTGTAGATCAGCTGATCCGCAACCGTATTGGCCAGATCCTGCCCGTGATCGGCGGCAACCACGTTGAGCATCAGGTCCAGCGACGACATCCCCCCTGCCGAAGAATAGCGTTTCCCGTCTATGACATAGACCGAGCGGGTCAGCTCTACCTCGGGGAAATCCTCTTCGAAACTGTCGTGATTTTCCCAGTGGATGGTGCAACGCCGCCCGTCCAGCAACCCGGCCCGCGCCAGGCTGTAGGCCGCGGTACACAGCCCGCCAATCGCCACTCCGCGCCGGGCCTCGCGCCGCAGCCAGTTGATGACCGTTTTCGTCGTCGTTTCCTTGATGCCGACACCACCGCATACCAGCAGCGTGTCATCATGGCCCAGGGTACACAGTGCTGAATCCACCTCGACCGTGACCCCGTTCGAGGCCCGCGCCGGCATGCCGTCCTCGCTGACCACATTCCAGCGGTACAACTGCCGGCCCGTCACCCGGTTGGCCAGGCGCAAGGGCTCGATCGCGGCGGCAAAGGGCGCCATCGAGAAATCGCGCAACAGAAGAAACACGAAACGTCTGGCGTGGCTGTCCTGTTCGGTCTGCATGCGCTGTCATCCTTGCAAGGGGTCGGATGCGCAGGATCGACGCGCAACCGGGTCTCCTGGCCAAGCGAAAGCAGAGCAATGGCGCCGGATCAAGAGCAAAATGCGTACTGCCGCTTGCGCGCCCAGGGCCACGATGATCGGACGGCCTTTATCGTCTGGCCTTTTGCATCCCTTTTTCATATAAGCCGCACCACGAATGAAACGCAGCGGAGAGTCGAATGACACGGGCCTGGAACAAATCGGACTGGCGCAACAAGCCCAGGGTGCAGATGCCGGATTATTCCGACAAGGCGGCGCTGAACGCCGTCGAGGCCCAGCTTGCCAAGTTTCCGCCACTGGTCTTTGCCGGCGAAGCGCGCCGCCTGAAACGCCAGCTTGGCGAGGTGGCCGAGGGGCGTGCCTTTCTGCTGCAGGGCGGGGATTGCGCCGAAAGCTTCAACGAATTTTCCGCCGACAACATCCGCGACACCTTTCGCGTGCTGTTGCAGATGGCGGTGGTGCTGACCTATGGCGCCAAGGTGCCGGTGGTCAAGGTCGGCCGCATGGCGGGCCAGTTTGCCAAGCCGCGCTCGGCACCCACCGAAAAGATCGGCGACCTGGAGCTGCCCAGCTATCGCGGCGACATCATCAACGATATCGCCCCGACGGCGCAGGCGCGCGAACCCGACCCGCAGCGCATGTTGCAGGCCTATACCCAGTCGGCCGCCACGCTGAACCTGCTGCGGGCGTTCTCGACCGGGGGTTATGCCGATATCCATCATGTCCACAGCTGGACGCTGGGCTTTGCCCAGGACGCCACCGCGACCGAAAAATACCGTGATCTGGCAGCGCGCATTTCGGATGCGCTGGATTTCATGAATGCGGCGGGCGTCAACAGCAGCAATTCGGGCAAGCTGCGCACGGTCAATTTCTATACCAGCCACGAAGCCCTGCTGCTGGAATATGAAGAGGCCCTGTGCCGCATCGACAGCACCACGGGGCTGCCGGTTGCCGGATCGGGCCACATGATCTGGATCGGCGACCGCACGCGCCAGCCCGACGGCGCGCATGTCGAATTCGCCCGCGGCGTGCAGAACCCGATCGGCCTGAAATGCGGCCCCTCAATCACCACCGACGACCTGAAACGCCTGATCGAGATCCTGAACCCGGAAAACGAACCGGGCCGCCTGACCCTGATCAACCGCTTTGGCGCCGGCAAGGTGGGCGACCACCTGCCCAAGCTGATCCGCGCGGTTCAGGAAGAGGGCTTCAAGGTAGTCTGGTCCTGCGACCCGATGCATGGCAACACCATCAAGTCGGCCAGCGGCTTCAAGACCCGACCCTTTGAAAACGTGCTGCGCGAGGTGCGCGAATTCTTTGCCGTCCACGCGGCCGAGGGCACCTATCCGGGCGGCGTGCATTTCGAGATGACCGGCAAGGACGTGACCGAATGCACCGGCGGCGTGCGCGCCGTGCGCGAAGAGGATCTGTCGGCACGCTACCACACCGCCTGCGATCCGCGGCTGAATGCCAGCCAGGCGCTGGAGCTGGCCTTTCTGGTATCGGAAGAGCTGTCGCAGCGCCTGCAGGAACAGCGCAAGGCGGTATAGGGCCCGAACCCGGATTCCCGCGCATTTCGGCTCGGGCCCGCTAGTGTGATGGAATCGTAATCCATATCATTGAGCGCTTCGCGAAAAGGCGAGGTTCGCGCCCGGCCCCGAGGGGGGCGCACCGAGATCCGCGCAGTGGTTTTCGCGAGTAGAACGTTGCAACCTGTTGAAAAGACATCATCGTTTCGCGCCCGCCTGGGGGCGGGGCCGGGCGCGAACCGGACCGCAAGCGGTCCGGGGATATGAAATTCAATGCGGCGAACTTTGGATTCAGGTGACTAGCAGCCCAGCCTCGCCGGCGACAGGTCGGCGACATGCAGCCCCTCATCGGCAATGTCCGAAGGCACGCCACCTCGCCGCGCCATGGCGGCGGCAAGGCGTGCCAGCGCAGGTGCCGTCTGGATGCCATACCCCCCCTGCCCCGCCAGCCAGAAAAATCCGGCGGCCCGATTCGAAAAGCCGACCACCGGCACCTTGTCGGCGACAAAGCTACGCAGACCTGCCCATTTGTTGCCGATCCGCCGGACCGACAGATCAAAAGCCCGCGTGACCCGATCGACCGCGATAGCGATATCGATTTCTTCGGGCTGAGCGTCGCAGGGCGGCGATGGCGTTTCATCGGCGGGCGAAATCAGCAGGCGGCCCGATTCGGGCTTGAGATAGAATTTCTCGTCCACATCGACGCTGAGCGGCAGGCCGGCGGTCTCGATGCCCTCGGGGGCATCGACAATCACCGCCGTCCTGCGCCGTGGGACCAGCCCGATATCGCCGGCGCCGGCAAGCTGGCCAAGCTCGCCCGCCCAGGCGCCTGCGGCGTTGATCACCACAGGCGCCTCGAAAACGCCACCGTCGCTCTGTACGCGCCAGCCATCCGCCGTTTGCCCCAGCTGCGTGACCCGGGCGTCACCGATCAGGCGCCCGCCGGCAGAACGAAACCGGCGCAGGAACCCCTGCAAAAGGGCATCGACGTCTATGTCGTACCCGCCCCGGTCCAGCATGCCGGCAACGGCATATCCGGGCCTGAGCAGGGGGTGCGCGGCAAGCAGCGCCTCCGCCGACAGGCGCGTGACCTCGGCATTCGCGGAAACCTCGTCGATCAGCGCATCGAGTTGCCCTGTCTGGTCGGCGCGTGCCAGCATCAGTATGGCGCGGCGCGACAGGAGCGGATGGTCGGCAAACCCCTGTGGCGGCTCGCGAAAGAAGGCTGCCGATGCGCGCGTGAGGGCGCGGATCGGAGGCGGACCATAGGTCGGGGCAAAGATTGCCGCCGATCGCCCCGTGGTGTGATATCCGGGCCGGGATTCCATTTCCAGCAGGACAACCCTGGCCTGTCCGCCGCCAACCAGTTCGGCCGCAACCGATGCACCCGCGATGCCCGCACCGATCACGACGAAATCCGCCTGTTCCACACTGCTCATGCCATTCCCCCTGATCGCCCCCATAGCTGGATCGGAGGCAGAGACTAGGCTGTGCCCGCCGCATTGCCAAGTTGCATTCCCACGATCAGCCCGTTTCCGACGCAGGGTGATAGATGACCTCGAAGCCGTCCGTCCTGCCGCTGGCCGGCGTGTTGATCTCGAGCCTGCCACCCGCGCCCGAGGCAATTGCATGGGCAATCGCCAGCCCCAGACCGGCGCCGTCGGCCCCGGTTTCGCCCCGTTCAAAGGGGCGCGAAAGGCGGGCAATGTCGCTGCGCGCGACGACAGGGCCGCCATTGACCACGCGCAACTGTCCGTCATCGGCAAGGCTGACCTCGACCGGGCGCGAGGGATCACCATGTTTCAGGGCGTTCTCGACAAGATTGCGCACGAGAATGGCAAAGGCATCGAGATCGATATCCGACAGCACGGGCCGCGCCGGCATGTCGAGCCTGATACGCTCGGCACCGTTATCGGCCGGGCTGTCCTCGCCCGTGCCGCTCAGGCGTATTTCGTCGGTGACGAGGCGCAGGATCGGGCGCAGATCGGTCTGGTGCTCGGCCTGCAGGCGGCCGCCCTCGGCCTTGGCCAGCTGCATCAGCTTTTCCGACAGCCTTGCCAGACGCTTGAGGGAAATCTCGACCTGTCGCGCACGCGCGCGCGCGCCCTCGTCCCGGGTTTCGGCGATCAGGCGCTGGGTCTGGGCCAGCGCGGCGGCAACCGGGGTGCGCAGCTCGTGCGCCGAGTTGGCGGTAAAGCTGCGCTCGGCCTCGAGCGCGCGGCGCAATCGCTCCAGCAGATGATTGACCGCCTCGACAACGGGATCCAGTTCCGATGGCACACCCTCGACCTCGACCGGGGCCAGATCGCCGCTGCCGCGTTTTTCGATGGCGGCACGAAACAGATGAACCTTGCGTACCGAGAAATGTACCAGCGCCCACACCACCAGCAGGGTGAACGGCACCAGCACGCCGAGCGGCGACACCAGGCTGGAAATCATCTCCTGCGCTACCCGGCGACGATGTTCCAGAGGTTCGGCCACGGCCACGGTCAGCGTATCCTGCATGGCGGAATCATAATAGATGCGGTGGGTGGCGGTCGTCGCGAATCCCGGCTTGCGGAAGGGTGGAAAATCGACCGCCTCGGCCCCGTGCGAGCGCAACAGGACCCTGCCCTTGTCGTCACGCACCACATAGCTGAGATATTCGTTCGAGCCACGAAGCGCGGCGACCGAACGCGTCAGCCCCTGTTCCTCGCGATCGAGAATGTCCAGCACTGCCAGCGGCAGGATCCGCTGGGCGGTTTCCTGCAAGGCGCTGTCGAAGACCTCGCCGATTTCCTTTTGCAGGGTGGAAAAGGTCACCAGGGCGGTGCCCCCCCACAGCAGGGTAACCGCAAGCACCACGCCCAGGGACAGACGCCACAGCAGGCTGCGGGGGATCACGTGTCCTTCTCCTCGCCGCTGCCCAGGCGATAACCGACGCCGCGCACCGTATCCAGGACGTTGCGGCCCAGTTTCTTGCGCAGGCGGCTGACGTGAACCTCGATCGTGTTGCTTTCGACCTCGGAGTCGAACGAATACAGGCGCTCTTCCAGCTGGGCCTTGGACAGGATCTGTCCCGGCCGCTGAACAAAGGCCTCGAACAACACCCATTCACGCGCAGTCAGGGTGACCGGACGCCCGCCCCTTGAAACGAACCGCGCGGCAAGGTCTATCTCGAGATCGCCGACACGAACCAGAGGATTGGGATTGCCCGCATAGCGCCGCGCCACGGCATTCAGCCGGGCCGACAACTCGGACAGGTCGAACGGCTTGACCAGATAGTCGTCGGCCCCTGCGTTCAGCCCCTCGATGCGATCCGATATCTGATCGAGCGCGGTCAGGATGATGACCGGGGTCACATCGCCGCGCGTGCGCAGGGCCTTGAGAAAGGAAATTCCGCGCCCGTCCGGCAGCATCAGGTCCAGCAGGATCAGGTCATAGCTGGCGGCGGCGACATGGTCGTCGGCCTCGTCGAGCCTGGTCACCCAATCGACCGTATGCCCATCGGAAACGATCTGGTCGCGCACGGCCGCACCCAGCACCGTGTCATCCTCGATCAGGAGCACCCGCATCGTGTCATCCTTTCGTTTTGCCCCGTTCGTTTTTCCCCGTCGCCCATGCGACGACATTACCCAGACCATACCCGGCTGACGACTGGCTGAAGCCAACCACAATTTCCTGCCTGCCCCCGATGCGGCCGCGCGCGGGAATATCCGCCTTGGGCAGGACCACGAACTGCCCCCTTCAGGCGATATTGCACAGACAGGGTGCCCCCCTTTCAAGCAATATTTGCACTGCTGTGGCGGATTCGGGAAAAATCCCGGCGGAACGCGCCAAAACCGGCTGCCGAGCGCACCAATTCCGCCGGCATCGATGCAATCCCGGGATCGGGTCGCACGACGGGGGCTGTCCCCGGTGCAAACGCCAACACGACGGCAAAAGCCGGATCGTTCCGGGTATGGCATACGGGAAATGACAGGATTTCCCGCAATTTTTCGCGTGCTTCAGGTCGCTGTAAGATTCACATGCAACAAAATATGGTGCATGATGGATAACGAGGCGGCCCTCGGCGCCGTCGGACGGCCAGTTGAAAGAACCCGATGATGAAACCCGAAACACTGATCCTGCCGACATTGATCGCCCTTTTCATGGGCGCTCCGGCATTTGCTGGTCAGCGAACCACCCCGCTGAACGAGCATGTCACGCCGGGTGACGATACCTGTATCGTTCCGATGGCGCAATGGCAGCCCCGCGACAAGATCCGCCAGATGGCCCGTGAACGGGGCTGGACGATCCGCCGGCTCAAGACAGACGACGGATGTTACGAGATCAAGGGACGCGACGCGCGCGGTGTCAGGTTCGAGGCGCTGGTCGATCCCAGAACGCTCGAGGTCGTATCGGTCGAGTATGACAATGAGGCAGAAGGAAGAAACGGCGCAAAGGCCAGGGATTGAACGATCCGAAACCACATCGGCCGCGCCCGAACAGGAGAGCATTGAAATGATCAGGGTATGGGATCCGCTGGTGCGGATTTTTCACTGGAGTCTGGTGATTGCCTTTGGCATCGCATGGGTAACATCCGAAGGTTTCGACACGATCCACATCTGGTCGGGCTATGCGGCCGGTGCGCTGGTGGCGTTTCGCGTGGTCTGGGGGGTGATCGGGACACGGTATGCCCGGTTCACCAGTTTCATCAAGGGCCCGTCGGCGACCATCGCCTATCTCAAGGATATCGCCAGGGGCAAGGAACGCCGCTATGTCGGCCATAATCCGGCAGGCGCCGCGATGATCGTCGCCTTGCTGGTCACGATGGCAATCACCGTCTGGTCGGGCTGGCTGCTGATCCAGCCGCAATATGCGCGTTCGGAACTGATCAGCGCTCTGCATTCGCTTTTCACCAGCATCCTGATGGGGCTGGTCATCCTGCATATCGGCGGGGTCATCCTGGCCGGCAAGAGACACGGGGAAAACCTGGTGCGCGCCATGCTGACCGGAGAAAAGAAATCCCCTGGCCCCGAGGATGTCGCCTGAGCCAACCCCGGCACCGGACCACGGGTCGGCAGCTCTGCCTTGATGCAGTCGGCCGGCCATGGCGGGATCCCTCCTCCTGCCGCATGAAGGGGGAACACCCGCCCCCCTTGCCAGCGCCCCGCAGCCCCGGCTGCGGGGCGTTTGCCACGAAGATGCCCAAAAACTGACGAAAACCTGAAGTATTCTCTGCCTGTCCGTCAGAAAACCTTCAGTTACCACCCCGATTATCCGGGTGAACAGAACAGTTGGAAACGCAAGATCGACACGAAAACACGAAATATCGGAGATATCAGAATGAAGAACAGATTTGGAAAACTCGCCCTGACCACGGCAATCGCGGCCAGCATGCTGCCGGCACTGGCTGCGGCCCGTCCCGTGACGCTGACCACCACGCTCAAGAATTACGGCGGTGGCGGCGCGTATCTGGTGCTTTACGTCACCGACGCCAAGGGGGTGTATCAGGGCACGTTGTGGATGGCCGGCACGCATGGCAAGTTCTACCGCTACCTCAAGCAATGGTTCCGCGCCACCCGCGGCAATCTGGCCGAGGTCAACGGGATCACGGGCGCCAGCGTCGGCTCGGGACGCAGCTTTTCGATCAAGCTCGACCTGTCGGACGCCCTGTTCGATGCGGGATACAAGCTCCATATCGATGCCGCGGCCGAGAATTTCCGCGAAAGCCCCTCGGACGTCGTCGTGCCGCTGACCAAGGCCGGCGCCGGCAAGCCGGTGCGTGGCCGCGCCTTCGTCAAATCGTTCACCTATTCCATGTGAGCCCACGCCAACCGCGCCAGGAACCACGACCATGCTCCGTCAGCTACACAAATATCCGGGCATCATTGCCGCCGCCCTCGTCGTCTTTCTTGCCTTGAGCGGGGTCATATTGTCGGTGCTCCCCGCCATCCAGCGGGCCGGCGTTCCCCCGGTGCCCGCCGGGGGCGTGGATGTGGCAACGCTGGCGGGCAAGGTCGCCGCAAACTTTCCGGGGCTCGAGCACATCTCGCGCACCCCTTCGGGCAAGATCGTCGCCTTCTACTACAAGAACGACCAGCCCATGGCCGCGCTGGTCGATCCGGCGACGGGCAAGGAGGTCGCGCCCTATGACCGCTCGTCCTTCGAACAATGGATGAAAAGCCTCCATCGGTCACTGTTTCTGGGCGACAAGGGCCGGATCACGGCGGCCATCGGCGCGGCGGCAATGCTGATCCTTGCGCTCAGCGGATTGCAGATGACCGCCCGCCGCATGGGGGGGTGGAGGAAACTTCTGTCCCGCTCGCGCGGCACCAGGATGCAGCGCCTGCATGTCGATCTGGCGCGCTTTGCGGTACTGGGGCTGACGTTGTCGTCCGTGACCGGAATCTACATCACCCTTGCCACATTCGGCGTCATCTCGGACGGCATGGCCTCGCCACCCATCTTTCCGACCTCGGTCGATGGCGGCCCGACCATGCCGGTCGATCATGTCGAGGCGCTGCGCAAGATCGATATCAGCCAGCTGCGTGAACTGATCTTTCCCTATCCGGGTGACCCGACCGATGTCTATACGCTGGCAACCGCCACCGGCGACGGCTATATCGACCAGGCCACCGGCAAGATGCTGTCATGGCAGGAACACGGATTTTCCCAGCGCCTGTACGAAACCATCTACATGCTGCACACCGGCAAGGGGCTGTGGTGGCTGGGCCTGCTGCTGGGGCTTGCCTCGCTGACCGTGCCCATGATGGCCTGGACCGGGATCGTCATGTGGTGGAAGGCGCGCAAGGCCCGTCCGCGCATCAAGGCCAATCACGGGGCACAGGTGGCGGATACGGTCATCCTTGTCGGATCCGAAGGCGGCAGCACCTGGGGTTTTGCCCGCACCCTGCATGACGCGCTGACCAAGGCCGGGCACAAGGTACATACCGCACCGATGAACAGCCTCAAGCCGGGCTATCGCAAGGCCCGCAACATGTTCATCCTGGCGGCGACCTACGGAAACGGCGAGGCGCCCCGGTCGGGCAGGAATTTCCTGACGCGGCTTGAGGCCTTCAACGGCAAACCCGACTTCAAGGTTGCGGTTCTGGGCTTTGGCGACCGGCAGTTCCCCCAATTCTGCCAGTTTGCCCGAGACGTGGATGCAACCCTCGCCGAACGCGGCTGGGATCGCCTTGTCGAGGTGGACTTCATCGACCGCCAATCGACGCAGGAATTCAACCGCTGGGGCCGCAATGTCGCGCGCGCCCTGGACGAGGATATCGTGCTGGAACATGTGCCGGTCATACCGCGCACCCATGTCCTGACCCTGATCTCGCGCAACGATTACGGGGCCGAGGTACAGGCGCCCACCAGCATCCTGCGCTTTGCGATACCCAGAGCCAGCCTGCTGGCCCGGATCACGGGCCGTGCCATGCCCAAGTTCGAGGCCGGCGACCTGGTCGGCATCATCCCGCCGGGCAGCAACGTGCCGCGCTACTATTCGCTGGCCTCCTCCGCGAAAGACGGCATGCTTGAAATCTGCGTCAAGAAACATCCGGGCGGGCATTGTTCGGGCTATCTGCACGAGCTGAAGCCGGGCGATACCATCCAGGCCTTTGTCCGGCCAAATCCGGATTTCCGCCCGGCCAGGGGCAAGGCCCCGGTCATCCTGATCGGCGCTGGCACCGGCATCGGCCCGCTTGCAGGATTCATCCGCGGCAACAGCAAGGCACGCCCGATGCATCTGTATTTCGGCGGGCGCGACCCGAAATCGGATTTCCTGTACCGGACCGAGCTTGAAAAATGGCTTGAAGAAAAGCGCCTTGCGCGGCTCAACACCGCCTTTTCCCGGGTGGCCGAGCGCTCGTATGTTCAGGACCGCATCCGTCAGGATGCCGAGGCTCTGCGCGAACTGATCGCCAACGGCGCGCAAATCCTGGTCTGCGGCGGGCGCGACATGGCCAATGGCGTCATGGAGGCCTTTGAACAGGTGCTGGCCCCGACGGGGATGGAGCCCGCAACCCTGAAAGCACAGGGACGCTATGCCGAAGATGTCTACTGACGGCAACGCACCGCCGGCCGACGGCATAACCCGCCTCAACGGCCCGACCATGGGCACCCGCTGGACGGCCGAGCTGGCCCTGCCCGATGGCATGGATGTCGACGAGGCAAGGGCCGCACTGGCCGCCGCCGTCGATCTGGTTGACCGGCAGATGTCCACCTGGAAAGAGGCCAGCGACCTGATGCGCCTGAACCGCGCGCCGGTGGGCGATTGGGTCGATCTGCCGGATGAGCTGCTTTTCGTGCTGGCGCGCGGGCTGGAAATCGGCGCGGCCAGCGATGGCGCGTTTGATATCGGGCTGGGCGATATCGTCGATGCCTGGGGCTTTGGCCCCGCGCAGCACCCCGACGAAACCCTGATCCGCAACCACCTTGGCAAGGCCCGCCAACCCGCCCACGAGGTTCTGGAACTCGACCCCGAAGGTCGGCGCGCGCGCAAACATGCGCCGCTTGCACTGGATCTTTCAGGTATTGCCAAGGGCTTTGGCGTCGATCAGATGACCCGCGCCATTGACGCGCTGGACATTCCCGGCGCCCTGCTGGGGCTGGATGGTGAAATCTATGCGCGCGGCAAGCGCCCCGATGGGCAGGATTGGGTCGTTGCGGTGGAAAAACCCGATTATGAAAAGCGCCTGCCGCTGTCGATCCTGACAATCCATGACGCGGCGCTGGCGACCTCGGGCGATTATCGCCACTGGGTCGATCTGGGGCAGATCCGTCTGGCCCATACGATGGACCGCCGCCGTGGTGGGCCGACGCAATCGCCGGTGGCCTCGGTCACGGTGCTGGCCGAACATTGCATCGACGCCGATGCCTGGGCCACGGCCCTGCTGGTCAAGGGCGAGGTTGATGGCCCCGAACTGGCCCGCGATCAGGGGCTGAATGCCCTGTTCATCCTGCGCAGCGGGGATGCGCTGGAACAGATCGGCGTGGGCGAGGTGTTCGAAGCGGCCTGAGCGCGCCGTTCAGGCGGCCTCGCGCCGGTCAACAAGGGCGACAATATCCATCATGATGCGGTTCAACTCGAAATCCTTGGGGGTATAGACCCGCGCAACCCCATATCCCAGCATGGTTTCGGCGTCCTCATCCGGGATGATCCCGCCGACGATCACCGGCACATGGTCAAGGCCGGCGGCCTGCATGCGCTCCATCACCTCGGCGATCAGCGGCAGATGGCTGCCCGACAGGATCGACAGCCCCACCACATGGGCCTGTTGTTCAAGCGCCTGCGCCACGATCTGTTCAGGCGTCAGGCGGATGCCGTCATAGGTGATATCCATGCCGCAATCGCGCGCCCGCACGGCGATCTGTTCCGCCCCGTTGGAATGGCCATCCAGCCCCGGCTTGCCAACCACGAATTTCAGCCGCCGCCCCAGCCGCGCCGACACGGCGTCAACGGCGGCGCGGATCTCGTCCAGCCCCTCGGTGCGGTTCGAAGGCGCGCTGCTGACACCCGTGGGCGCGCGGTATTCGCCAAACACCTGCCGCATCACCGCACCCCATTCGCCGGTGGTCACCCCGGCGCGTGCCGCGGCAATCGAGGGCGGCATGATGTTGGCCCCGCTTGCGGCAGCCGCGCGCAGATCGTCAAGTGCCGCACGCACGGCCCCCTCGTCGCGCGCCGCGCGCCAGGCCTGAAGGCGCGCGATCTGGTCGGCCTCGGCGGCCGGGTCCACCTTGAGGATATCGCCCTCGCCCGCCGTCAGGGGGCTTTCGGCGGTTTCGGTAAAGCGGTTGACCCCGATCACCGTGGTTTCGCCGGCCTCGATCCGGGCCAGACGGGCAGCGTTGCTTTCGACAAGACGGCCTTTCATATAGTCGATCGCGGCAACCGCCCCGCCCATGGCATCAATGGTAGCCAGTTCCTCGCGCGCACCGGATTTAAGTTCCTCGACCTTGCGCGTTACCGCCGGGTTGCCGTCGAACAGGTCTTCATATTCCAGCAAGTCGGTTTCAAAGGCCAGTATCTGCTGCATGCGCAGCGACCATTGCTGGTCCCAGGGGCGCGGCAGGCCCAGCGCCTCGTTCCAGGCGGGCAGCTGCACCGCACGCGCGCGCGCCTTTTTGGACAGCGTCACCGCCAGCATTTCCAGCAGGATGCGATAGACGTTGTTTTCGGGCTGCTGCTCGGTCAGGCCCAGGCTGTTGACCTGCACGCCATAGCGGAAACGCCGCATCCGGGGATCGGTGACGCCATAGCGGGTTTCGCAGATCTCGTCCCACAGATCGACGAATGCGCGCATCTTGCACATCTCGGTCACGAACCGGATGCCGGCGTTGACGAAAAAACTGATCCGCCCGACGACGCGGGGGAAATCGCCCTCGGGCACCTTGGCGCGCACATCATCCAGCACGGCTATGGCGGTGGCCAGCGCATAGGCCAGTTCCTGTTCGGGTGTCGCGCCGGCCTCTTGCAGGTGGTAGGAACACACATTCATCGGGTTCCATTTCGGCAGGTTTTCCAGCGTCCAGGCGGCCACATCGGTGATCATCCGCAGGCTGGGTTTCGGCGGGCAGATATAGGTGCCGCGTGACAGGTATTCCTTGATGATGTCGTTTTGCACCGTGCCCTGCAGGGCCGCGATGTCGGCGCCCTGTTCCTGCGCGGCGGCAATATAGAGCGCCAGCAGCCACGGCGCGGTGGCGTTGATGGTCATCGAGGTGTTCATCTGCTCCAGCGGGATGCCATCGAACAGCGCCCGCATGTCGCCCAGATGACACACCGGCACGCCGACCTTGCCGACCTCGCCACGCGCCAGGGTGTGATCGCTGTCATAGCCGGTCTGGGTAGGCAGGTCGAAGGCCACCGAAAGCCCGGTCTGCCCCTTGGCAAGATTGGTGCGATACAGCTCGTTCGAGGCCTTGGCGGTGGAATGCCCGGCATAGGTGCGAAACAGCCAGGGGCGGGGTTTCTGTTGTGTCATCAGGCGGCCCTTGCGGTTTTCATGCACTCCGCATCGGCAACATTGTTGCAAGTTGCGTTGATCCGGCGCAATTTCATGTCTCGGCCATTTTGCCGCAGCGCAGAAATCGCCGCAAGGGGGAAGTTGAAAAATTTTGCGCTCATCCTCGTGAATGCTGCCCCGGTGGAGTTGCGCCTCGGTCGCGCGAACTTCCCCGCAAGACGAGGATCTGCTATGCTTTCGCCTCATACAAACACAATATCTGAACCCACATGATACGGAAAACCAAGGGAAATCATCATGCGGAGACGTCATTTTCTTTCCTCGATTTCAACCATCGCCCTGGGCTCCGGGCTTGGCCTGATACCGGCCAGGGGGGCCTTGGCCTGCGGCGACTGTGACAACTATGTGCGCACGAAAAGACCCGCCGAAACCGCGGAAAGGAGGGCCACGAGCCCTTATCTGGGCCCTGACGTCATCGCCGGAATCGTGTTCATCCTGGCGGTCGAAAATTTTCGGGCAAACTACATGCTGACCATGACCCGGTACTTTTCACTCATCGGGTTCAGCTTTTTCCGTTTGGAGGGGCTGCTTCGGATCGAAAATGAAATTATCTCATTGCTCACCAATACCGGCACCGGCAAACCCGCCGAGGCGGTTGCGCGTTCGGTGAGACGCTACACCTTCAGCGACAAGGAAATCGCCGCTTTCAAGGCATCGCTGAAAAAGGCCAAGGATGACTGGAACAGTTTCAACAGGACATTGCGCGCCAAGCAGCGCAAGGCACGCGTGTACAATCCGGCATTGCGTGTTCTCACCCCCAAGGCGCAGGCGATTGTAAATCGCAAGCTGGCCGAAAAAAATCGCAAGGTTGCGCGCCTCATGAACCTGATCAAGGGCTACGAGTCGATGATAAAGTCCCTCAGAAAGGACTATGATCATTACAAAAAGCAACTGGACGATGCTCGACGATTGGCGCGGAAGATAAAAAGGGACAAGAATGCAAGTCCCGAACTGGTCCGCAATGTCGAACGGGCGGTCCGCAGTTTCCATGGTTTCGCCCGCGACGCCGAGCTCAAGTTACAGCGCGCGGTTGACGAATCTTTCATGATTCGACGCAGACTGGCGAGCGTCTTGCGCGCACCCGCCGGACTGTAACGCAGGGGCCTGCATCGGGAACAGGTGGCAAGGAAGTAACGCTGCACGCCCGCAGCCATTGTGCCGGGGCCGGGGGATGTTTGTCTTTCCGTCGGCCGTCGCCACAGGGAAGAGAAACAATAGTACGTTATAATGCCATCGCATATTATGAAAATTTCACTATCCTATGACAATAAGTCTTGATATTGCTCTTGCCCTATTCCCGCAAGAATGACAAACAATCGGGAAACAAGCCTTGACGACGATTCTGCGCCGCAGCATGCTGCATCGCAGAGCGAAAATGTGGAGTACGGACAATGCCCCCCCTGGACGACGCACCCGAAATTGCCCCCTACGAGGCCCCCGAAAAGGATCTCTACGAGGTCGGGGAAATCCCTCCGCTGGGTTACGTGCCGAAAAAGATGTACGCCTGGACCATCCGGCGCGAACGACACGGCGAACCCGACCAGGCCATGCAGGTCGAGGTCGTGGACGTGCCCGAGATCGACAGCCACGAGGTGCTGGTCTTTGTCATGGCCGCAGGCGTCAATTACAACGGCATCTGGGCCGCGCTGGGCACGCCGATCAGCGTGTTCGACGTGCACAAGGCCGAATACCATATTGCCGGATCCGACGCCGCCGGCATCGTCTGGAAGGTGGGCGACAAGGTGCGCCGCTGGAAGGTGGGTGACGAGGTTGTCATTCACTGCAACCAGGATGACGGCGACGACGAGGAATGCAATGGCGGCGATCCGATGTTCAGCCCCTCGCAGCGGATCTGGGGCTATGAAACCCCCGATGGCAGCTTTGCCCAGTTCACCCGCGTTCAGTCGCAACAGCTGATGCGCCGCCCGCGCCACCTGACATGGGAAGAATCGGCCTGCTATACGCTGACGCTGGCCACTGCCTATCGGATGCTGTTCGGCCATAGGCCGCACACGCTGAAGCCGGGCCAGAACGTGCTGGTCTGGGGTGCGTCCGGCGGGCTGGGGTCGTTTGCAATCCAGTTGATCAATACCGCCGGGGCCAATGCGATCGGGGTGATTTCCGACGAATCCAAGCGCGATTTCGTGCTGGGATTGGGCGCCAAGGGTGTCATCAATCGCAAGGACTTCAACTGCTGGGGCCAGATGCCGACGGTCAACACGCCGGAATACAAGCAGTGGTTCAACGAGACCCGCAAGTTCGGCAAGGCGATCTGGGACATCACCGGCAAGGGCAACAATGTGGACATGGTGTTCGAGCACCCTGGCGAGGCAACCTTCCCAGTCAGCGTCTTTGTGGTGAAACGCGGCGGCATGGTGGTGATCTGCGCCGGCACCACCGGCTATAACCTGACATTCGACGTGCGCTATCTGTGGATGCACCAGAAGCGCGTGCAGGGCAGCCATTTTGCCAACCTCAAGCAGGCCAGCGCCGCCAACCAGCTGATGCTGGAGCGCCGCCTCGACCCGTCGATGTCCGAGGTCTTTCCCTGGGACGAGATCCCGCAGGCCCATATGAAAATGCGCCGCAACGAACACAAGCCGGGCAACATGGCGGTTCTGGTCAGCGCACCGACGACGGGCCTGAAAACCTTTGAGGACACGCTCGAAGCGAGTCAGGCACTCGAATAACCCAACGGAAACAGTCTGTTTCCAGATTGGAAACAGTTAAGGAACAGGCGGCGGAATCGACTTTCCAGCCGCCTGTTTTCATATTGTTGATTATTGTTTTTCAATGACTTGATCGAACCGACCCCCGCCAAATCGGGGGAATAGAAATACGCGAATACAGGATCCCCGATAAACGCGCTATGATTGTGTTAACAGTTCATTAACCAATCAGAAAGAGGCTTGCCATGTCGCAGGAATGGATGATTGACGTTCTGAGGGACCTCACGGATTTCGCCCGCCGGAATGGCCTCATGGGGCTGGCCGCCCAGCTGGACGAGACCCTGGGAATCGCAGCGGCGGAAATGAAACGCAGCCAGGGGCACACGGTATCGCAGCAACATGGCCAGCAGGATCGAAAACGTCGTCGAACGATTGCAGCAGGTGAGAACCCTTGACGAACTGCAGCGACTGGTCGAGTGGCTGCGCGATCTCTATCAGGTCGATCATGTCATCTATCACGCGGTCAACCGCGCGGGCGAGCCCTATGCCGCCCTCACCTATGCGCCATCCTGGGTCGATCACTATCTGGAACAGGATTACGGCCGCATCGACCCGGTTGTCCTGGGCTGCTACCAGCGTTTTCATCCCGTTGACTGGAAACAGCTGGACTGGTCGGCAAGATCGGCCCGGGCCTTTCTGGCCGAGGCGCTGGATGCCGGCGTCGGAAATCAGGGCCTGTCCGTCCCCATCCGGGGGCCAAGCGGACAATTCGCGCTGTTTACCGTAAATCACAGCTGTTCCGACACCGAATGGGCGCGCTTTACCACCGCCCATCTGGACGACCTCATCCTGATATCGCACTATCTCAATCAGAAGGCTCTGGAAATCATGCGCGGATCCGACCGCGTACCCGACCGACCACTGTCCCCACGCGAACTCGATGCGCTGACCCTGCTGGGCATGGGCATGTCGCGGGCTCAGGCGGCCGAAAGATTGCGGATCTCGGAACATACGCTGAGGGTCTATATCGAATCGGCCCGATTCAAGCTGGGCGCCGCCAACACGACCCACGCGGTCGCCCTGGCAATGGCCTGCGGCAAGATCATCGTCTGAGCACCTGTCGGCAGGTGGCCGCGCGCACCATGTACAAGCGTTGCAAAAAAAGTCTTTCAGCGCACCTTCACCGAAATTCAACAAAAGACACCCTATCCCTGCCCCGGTTTTTCCATGCGAGGGCAGATTTTCATGATCAGATTTCTTTACGGCGACGCGCTGGACGGCATGCCCGTTCTGCGCGACACGATGTTCCGGGACCGCGCCACCCAGTTTGCGAACCGCCTGGGATGGGCGGTGCATGTCGACGAAAACGGGCACGAACGCGACGAATATGATGACATCAACCCGCTATACGTGATCTGGCAGTGCAGCGACGGGCGCCACGGGGGCTCGCTCAGATTTCTGCCGACCACCGGGCCTGTCATGATCAACGACCACTTTGCCGACCTCACCGGCGGGGTCAGGATCAAGAGCCCCCGCATATGGGAATGCACCCGATTCTGCATTTCCCCCGCAGGCGCCTCGCGCAAGACGGCAGCGCGGGTGCTGTTGGGGGCAGCGGCGCTGGGAAAACATTTCCGGCTGACCCATGCCCTGGGGGTGTTCGACCCGGCCATGAAGCGCATCTACCATGCCCTTGGCTGGCAACCGGTCCTGGCGGCCAGCGGCGCCAGGGACATTCACGTCGGTCTGTGGAGCTTTGACGATATCGACCTGCCACGTCTGAGGCTGCGCGCCGGCGGCGATGAAAGCGAATTGCTGCAATGGGATGATCTGGGCTATGAGACGCCCGACATCACCCCGCTGTCGGCCTGATCCGGCTGGCCCTGCAGCGCTTGTCCCGATATGCTGGCGAAAAACGGGGCACGCGATGCAGTTTTCCCAGGATCAGGCCGAAGCCCATGACCGTATCAGCGAAATGCTGCTTGCGGCGGGGATCGACCTTGCCAACGCCACGACCCGCCCCGAAACAAGCGCGGGCAACAACATGCTGGCGGTGCTGGGCAAGGCGGGGTCGGGCAAGACGATGCTGCTGGCCCATCTGGTGCACGAACTGACCGAAACGGGGGTCGAGTTGGTCACCGGCGACTATGAATCCCGCCGCCGCAAGGACCGCCGCCGCCTGGCCATCCTCGCCCCCACCAACAAGGCCGCCAGCGTGCTGCGCGCCCAGGGCGTGCCGGCCACCACCATCCACCGGATCCTTTACACGCCCGTCTATGACCCGGAATATGAAAAGATCGCCGAATGGCTGGCCGAGGACGGCCCCCGCCCCAGCGTCGAGGGCCTGACCGATGCCGCCCTCGACCGCGCGCTGGCCTTTTATCGCGACAACAAATCAATCCCCGGCGCGCTGGCGGCGGCGGGGTTGCGGGGGTCCGACTTTATCATCGGCTGGAGCCGGCGCGACGACCCGCTGGATATCGGGCTGGTCGATGAAAGCTCGATGCTGGACGACCGGCAGTTCAAGGATCTTCAGGAAATCTTTCCCAATCTGATCCTGTTTGGCGACCCGGCCCAGCTGGCCCCGGTGGGGCAATCGGGCGCAATGGGTTTTGACAATATCCCCGAAGGGCAGCGCATCTATCTGCACCGCATCCATCGCCAGCAAGGCGACAACCCGATCCTCGACCTTGCCCACGCGCTGGCCGACCCCAATCTGGGCTTTGAAGAATTCGAACGCATGGTTCACGCAGCCGCCGCCCGTGACGATCGCGTGGTCATCGCCCCGCGGGTCGATGCCGCCATGATGGCGCGCTCGCCCGTGCTGGTGTGGCGCAACGCAACCCGCATCCGCCTGATCCACGCCTTTCGTCATGCCTATGACGCACCCGAAACCGCGCTGCTGCCGGGCGAGCCGCTGATCTGCGACGGGATCGAGCTGCCCGTCAAGCACCGCAAGAAACGCATCGACCTCGAGGCCCGTGGCCTGATCAAGGGGGCGCAGGTCGTCTATCTGGGGGCGGGGCGCAAACCGGGTTTTGCCCGGCTGCATGTGTTCGGCGCGGATGACCCGCGTGTCAGCGTCGCCAGCATCATCAAGATCGAATCCCCCGACCGGGAAGAGCCCTTCATCCCCTCGGCCGCGCGCATGGGGGCCGCCTTTCTGCACGGCGCGGCGGTCACCATCCACAAGGCGCAGGGCAGCCAGTGGCCCGAGGTGCAGGTCTTTGCCCCCGACCTGTATGCGGCCGCCCGTGCCGGACGCAGCGAGGCAGGCGTTCCCCTGTGGAAACGTCTGGCCTATGTCGCCATCACCCGCGCCGAACAGCGCCTGCACTGGGTCACGCGCTATATGCTGTCGCGACCGACCGAACCTCTGGGCACAGACGACCTGCGCAGCGCCCCGACCGCGCCGCTGGAGCTGAAAACACAGGAAGAATGATCAGCTCAGCAAGGCAATCGGCGCGTTGGCATCCAGCTCGAAATCGACCGGCGCCTTGTCGACCACGGCGGTATGGCGCTTGAATTCATAGATCCGCTCGCCCCCTTCCAGCGAAGAGCAGATCACAAGGCAGCTATACAGATGCCGCCCACCGTCAAGAATATCGACAAACCCCCGCAGATGCGGTGCGCTTTCGGCATCCAGCGCAAAGCCACCGTCCCAGAACCGGACGATCGGATAGGCCTGACCGTCACTGACAACCCGCAGGCGATTGCGCCTTCGCAGATCGCGCTTGCGCGCCTGTTTCAGGCCTTCAAGAACTTCTTTCGGCAAATCATAGATCATCGCAATACCCACCCGACAAGAAAAGAGAACCTCTTTTCTCTCGCACAGGCAAGTGAAGTTTTGATGAAATGACTCAGCCCCCGCCGCCCTTTGACCGATCTGCAACAGCAACCGGGCGCAAGACATGGGGTTTGGTCGGATCATAAAGGGCGGAATCGGCAAAATCCTGCGTCTCGGCCAAGGCCGGCCCGACAAAGACCAGCGCCGTGCGCGTCACCTTGGCGGCGCGGACGCGTTCCTGAATATCGGCAAGCGTGCCGCGCAGGATCATCTCGTCCGGCCAGCCCACACGATAGGCCACCACGACCGGGCATTCGGCGCCATAGAACGGGGTCAGCCGCCGTTCGATTTCCCGCAGATATCGCACCGCCAGATGGATGACCAGGGTCGTGCCGCTGCGCGCGAAATTTTCCAGCGTCTCGCCCTCGGGCATGGCGGTGGATTTGCGCGACATGCGCGTCAGCACGACCGACTGCGCCACCTCGGGGATGGTCAATTCCTGCCCCAGGGCGGCGGCCGCAGCCGAATACGCCGAAACCCCCGGCGTGATGTCATAGGGAATGCCCGCCGCCCTCAGCCGCCGGATCTGCTCGGCAATGGCGCCATACAGCGCCGGGTCGCCCGAATGAACCCGCGCCACATCCTGCCCGCGCGCATGCGCCGCGACGATCTCGGCATGGGTTTCCTCCAACGTCATCGACGCCGTATCCAGCACCCGCGCGCCCGCCGGCGCACAGGCCACCACCGCCTCGGGGACAAGCGAGCCCGCATACAGGCAGACCGGACAGCTTTCGATCAGCCGCCGCCCCTTGACGGTCATCAGATCCGGGTCCCCCGGCCCCGCGCCTATGAAATGCACAACCATCCGCCGGCCCTTCTTCTTTGTCCAAATACGCCGGGGTGCGGGGCAGCGCCCCGCCTGCGACGCCGGTTCACGACGCACCCCCCATCTTGCGGGCATAGCCCCGCGGCGTGTACATCCTCGCGCCGTCGCCGCGCGCCACAAGGGCCGAGTTGCTCGACCCCACCAGCACCACCGTCAGCATGTCTACCTCGTCCACCTGCAATTCCTCCAGCCGACGCATGCGCAGCGCCTCGCCCGCGCGCCCCAGATTGGTGGCCAGCATCACGGGCGTGCCCTCCGGGCGGTGCTGCAACAGGATATCGCGCGCCAGCGCCAGCAGATCGCGCCGCGTGCGCGAGACGGGGTTATAAAAGGCGATCACGAAATCCCCCTCGGCCGCCGCCTTGATACGGCGCAGGATATCTTTGCGCGGGGTCAGCAGATCCGACAGCGAGATTGCACAGAAATCATGGCCCAGCGGCGCACCGGCCCGCGCGGCCGCCGCCTGCAGCGCCGAAATGCCGGGGGCCGAGATCACCTCGACCCGGCGCGCCGCATCCGACAGCCCCGCGCCCCGGTCGAGCAACTCGTAAACCAGCGCGCCCATGGCATAGATCCCGGCGTCACCCGAACAGATCAGCGCCACATTACGCCCCTCGCCCGCGGCCTCAAGCGCGTAGCGACAGCGATCCTCTTCCCCGCCCAGCGGAAAATCGCGCCGCGCCTTGCCCGCTGCCAGCGGCCCCAGCAGATCGAGATACAGCCCATAGCCGACCAGCTCGTCCGCCTCGGCAATCAGGCGGCTGGCCTCGGGCGTGCGCCAGGCGGCCTGTCCGGGGCCGATGCCGACAATGGCCAGCCGCCCCCGCGCGCGCCCGCGCAGCTCGGTGATCGGCGCCACGGCACGGGCCAGCGCGCAGGTTGCATTTGCGCTTTTGCGCTTGGTCACGGCCAACGCGCCCCCCTTGCCCGCCAGCGCCAGCGCCGCGCCCTCGGCCACGCCGTGACAGCCGACCTCGGCAAAGACCACATCCGACGGGCTCGCCAGCCGCCCGGCCTGTGCCTCAAGCTGCGCCGCATTGAACAGGCTGAGCGGCAGGCCCAGCGCGCCCGCCAGATCCAGCACCGCCCCTTCGTCGGCCTTGAGATCCAGCGTGCCGACCGCCGCCAGCGCCCCGACCGCCACATCGGCCTCGGCCAGCACATCCCGCACCAGGCGGGCAAGCTCGTCAGCCGGGCAGTTGCGGGCGCAGCCGACCCCAAGGGCAAATATCTGCGGGTGATAAACCAGCATCAAAGGCCCGGGCGAAGCAACCGGCGCGGCGGTGCAGATGATCTCGACCTCACCGCCGCCGGGATCGCCGCTGGGCAGGTCGGCCAGCCATCGGGCCTCAGCCGCCGCCTCGCCGGTGATCCGCGCGCCACCGCCCTGCAACAACGCCATCATCGCCGCCTTGGCATTTTCCGGGTTCGCCAGATGCCAGCCCGCGGGGGGTTCATCCAGCGCGACGCCCAGCGCCACATCGCCGGCGGTGGTCACGGCGGCCCCTGCCGACAGGATCTCGGCGATCCGGCGCGCCAGACGGTTCGCCCCGTGATGCCCGCCCACCAGCGGAATGACCGTGCTGCCATCATCGGGCACCGCGATCACCGGCGGCTCGGCCCGCTTGTCGGCCAGATGCGCCCCGATCGCGCGCACCAGTATTCCGGCCGCACAAACCCCGATAACGGGGGTGCCCGCCAGAAACAGATCGCGCACATGATCCAGCGCATCGGGGAAAAACGCATCCGCCTGCCCGACTCGCCCCTTGCGCCCATGCAGAGCTGCGCCCAGCGTGCCCGCAATACGCCGGGCGACAGGTTCGCCCGCGCGGGAAAGACAGATGACAACCGGTTTCACAGCCACGGGTCATTCCCCCTTGTCAGCAGGATCATTGAAAAATACGGCGCGTCCGTAGCCTCGCCCAGCGGCATGACCCGCTGGTTGGGCAGGCTCGCGCGTTCGACATAGACGGCGCGCTCCATCAGACCCAGCGCCTCGATCACGGCCTTGATACGGCCCAGATGCCGCCCGACCTTCATGATCGCCGCTGACTGCGCCGCCTCCAGCCGGCTGCGCAGCGCATCATCGGGCAAGGTGCCCGGCAGCACCGTCAGCACCTCGTTGCGCGCGGCCAGCGGCAAGCCGGCCAGCGCGGCACAGGCCGTGACCGAGGTCACACCCGGCACCACCTGCACGTCGAACCGCCCCGACAGGCGGGCGTGAACATACATGAAAGAGCCGTAAAACAGCGGGTCGCCCTCGCACAGCATGACGACATCGTCGCCCATCTGCAGGGCAGCAGCAATCTCATCGGCCCCCCGGTCATAGGCAACCTGTGCCGGCTCGCGATCGACGACAAAGGGGATGTGCAGCGCAATTTCGCGCACGCCATCGGAGATCAGATCGGCGGCAATCGCGCGCGCCAGGCTGTCGCCATCCTCAAGCGCGGGATAGGCGATCACGGCGGCACCGCCGATCAGGCGCGCGGCCTTGAGCGTGATCAGACCGGGGTCGCCCGGCCCCAGCCCGACACCGTAAAGGGTGCCGCTCATCGCTTGACCAGGCTCCACTGGGTGACGTTGCGCATGGGTTTCCAGCCCAGATGGCCGCCGAATTCCTCGGCCCGCTGCACCTGCAAACGGCACAGCTGCCCGCCATGTTCGCGGTGCAGTTCGGCCAGCAGGGTTTCGCTTTCCAGCGTCACCGCATTGGCGACCAGCCGGCCCAGCGGGCGCAGCGCCTGCCAGCAGGCCTCGAACACCTCGCGCGACAGCCCGCCGCCGATGAATATGGCATCGGGCGCGGCCAGCCCGTCCAGCGCCGCCGGGGCCTCGCCGGCCACGATCTCCAGACGCGGCACGCCCAGCGCGCGCGCGTTTTCCGCGGCCATCACCCGGCGGTCGGCGCGCGGCTCGATCCCGATGGCGTGGGCATAGCGTGCGGCGCGCATCCACTCGACCGCGACCGAGCCACAGCCGGTGCCCACATCCCACAACAGCGCCCCGCGCATGGGCATCAGTTTCGCCAGCGTCACGGCGCGCACCTCTTGCTTGGTCATGGTGCCGTCATGCTGAAACAGATCATCCGCCAGCCCCGGCACGCGCGGCATGAGCGCGGCATTGCCCGAGGCCACACATTCGACTGCCAGCGTGTTGAAATCGGGCACGACGTGGCTCCAGCTTTCGGCAACCCCGTCAAAGCGCTTTTCGTCAGCGCCGCCCATATTGGCAAATACCGTCATCCGGCTTTTGCCGAAACCGCGCTCGGTCAGAAAACGGGCGATCTGGGCGGGGGTTTCGGCGCCCGTCGTCAGAATCAACAACCGCTGGTCCGGCTGGATAAAGGCGATCATCTGCTCGACCGGGCGGCCATGCACCGTCAGCGTCTCCAGATCGGCCATCGACCAGCCCATGCGCGCTGCCGCCAGCTGAAACGCACCGACCTGCGGGTGATAGGTGATCTCGGCCGGATCGATCCGTCGCCCGATGCGCGCGCCCACCGAATACCACAGCGGATCCCCCGTCGCCAGAACCACCACCCGCTTGCCGCGAAACTGTTGCAGCTGCTCGATCAGGTCGTCAAAGGGCGAGGGCCATGACAGGCGTTTTGCCGTCACCTTGTCCGACAGCCTGTGGTGGCGGTCGCCGCCGATGATGATCTCGGCCGCCTCGACCACCGCTCGGGTGGCCGGTGTCAGCCCGTCCATGCCGTCTTCGCCGATGCCGACGATATGCAACCAGGGTTTCATTTTTCATCCTCCAGATCCTCGCCCGGCAGGCCCGCCGCCAGCGCATTTACCGCTGCCGCCGCCAGGGCCGAGCCCCCGCGCCGCCCGCGCAGCGCCACGAATTCGCAGCCGCGCGGATTGGCCGCCAGCTCGGCCTTGCTTTCGGCGGCGCCGACAAAGCCCACCGGAAAACCCAGTATCACAGCCGGGCGCGGCGCACCCGCGTCGATCAGCTCCAGCAGATGAAACAGCGCCGTGGGTGCGTTGCCGATCGCCACCACCGCACCATCCAGCCGGTCGCGCCACAGCTCGACCGCCGCGGCCGAGCGGGTATTGCCGATCTTGGCCGCAAGCGTCGGCACGCGCGCGTCATTCAGCGTCACCACGACATCATTGCCCGCTGGCAGGGCGCGGCGGATCACGCCGGCGGCCACCATTTCGCAGTCGCACAACACCGGCGCCCCCGCCAGCAAGGCCGCACGCCCCACATCAAAGGCGCGCCGTGAGATGGCAAGCCGGTCGGCAATCTCGATCATGCCACAGGCATGGATCAGCCGGGTCGCCAGCGCCGCCATGCCTGGGCCGAACCGTTCCAGCCTTGCCTCGCGCCGCACGGTGGCAAAGCTTCGCGCATAGATCGCCGCCGGGTCTTTTTCATAAGGGCGCATGACAGGCCTTCTTCTTTGCACAAATACGCATCTCACCGCCGGCTGCGCGCGCTTTCGGGCCCAAGGGGATGCGCCGCATGGGGATATTCGGGGTGGTGATGCCCGTGATCGTGGTCATGGGCATGGTCGTGATGATGGTGGTGATCGGCCCTCTCAAGCCGGCACTCGCCGGTGCAGAAATCATCGCACAAATCGCAATCTGCCACGTTGGATCCGGGCGCGCTGGCGCCCTGCCCCTCGACATGGTGGTGATGGCTTTCCTGCACGGCACCGACCTCGGCCTCAAACCCCAGAACCTGCGTGCGATACTTGCACAGCCCGCATGTGGGCGGCGGGGTCTCGCCCAGCTGTTCGCGCACGCGTTCGGCGAATGTGGCCAGCACATCCGGGTGGTCGTTCAGATAGGGCGCCTTGACGAACTGGATGTCGGGATGCGCCACGGCCACGCGGTCGGTATAGCCGTAGATCCGGTCGATCAGGATGCCGGTGAAAAGGAAATAGGGAAACACGATCACGCGCTTGTAGCCCAGCCGGCTGACATGTTCGAGACAGGGTTCGACCAGCGGGAAGGTCACCCCCGAATAGCCGACCTCGCACCAGCCGAAACCCATCCCCTCCCACAACAGGCGCGCAAGTTTCGAGACATTCGAATTGGCGTCCGGGTCCGAGGCCCCGCGCCCGATCACCACCAGAGCGGTTTCGTGCAGCGGCATTTCGCCAAGCGTGGCATTGGCGCGCTCGACCGCCTCGCGCACCCTGGCGCCGGCGGCGCTGACCATGCGGGCATCAAGCCCCAGCTCGCGCCCATAGGTCACCTTGATTCCATGCTCGGCGCCATAGGTTTTCAGCACGGTCGGAATGTCGTTCTTGGTGTGCATGGCGGCAAACAGCATCCCCGGCACGGCGATGATGCGCGTGCAGCCGGCCGCGCGCAGCTTGTCCAGCCCGACCCGGATCACGGGGTTGGCAAATTCCAGATAGCCATATTCGACCGGCCATTCGGGCGGCAGCAGCGCCGGCAGCTTTTCGGCCAGCACCTTGAATTCATCCACCGCCGCCTGGCTGCGCGAGCCATGGCCGCAAATCATCACACCGATCTTTTCATGGGTCTCCGCCATGTCATTCCCCCGCGGTTGGGCCGGGGCAGCCCCGGCGCATTGCCTTTTATGCCAGGGCGCATGAAGGGACATGGCCACCGACGATGCCGCGCATTCCCCCCTGTTTGGGTCGGGCCTGCCACGGCGCACCTTTCCGGCCCCTGAAGGGGCTTCGTCATGGGGTCATCTATAGATCGGGGACCGTGTTCCGTGCAATCGGCGAATCTCGCGCCCGCCGGTGACGTCCTGCAGCCCGATCTGCCGTCTACTGCAGATCGGAAAACGCCTCTTGCAGGCGCGAAACCGCCTCATTCACCCGCGCGTGCTGGGTGCCCAGGTTGAAGCGCAGGAAGGTCTCGCCCCCCGTGCCAAAGGTCTCGCCCAGATTTGCGGCGATTCGGGCGGTTTTCTGCACGCGGGCGACGACCTCGGCCATCTCCATGCCGGTGCCGGAAAAATCGACCCAGGCCAGATAGGTGGACTCCAGCTCCATCGAGCACAGCCCCGGAATGGCATTCACGCCCTCGTCGAAAAGGCGCCTGTTGCCGTCAAGATATTCCAGCAGCCCCGTCAGCCATTCAGCCCCCTCGGGCGAATAGGCGGCCGTGGTCATGAACAGGCCGAAAGAGTTGGGCGACAGCCCCAGCCCGGCCATCGTCGCGCCAAATTCGGCGCGCAACCTTTCATCATGGATGATGACATTGCCGCAATGTGCGCCCGCGATGTTGAAGGTCTTGGAGGGTGCGGTCATCATCACCAGACGGTCGGCAATTTCGGGCGCGGCATTGGCCATGACCGTATGCCTGTGGCCGGGAAAGACAAGATCGTGGTGAATTTCATCGCTGACCAGCAGCAGGTCATGCTCGACACAGAAATCGGCCAGCGCGCGCAACTCGTCCCGCGACCAGACGCGCCCGCCCGGATTGTGGGGCGAACACAGGATGACCATCTTTTCATTGCCGCTCAGCCGGCGGGCGGCATCTTCAAGATCCATCTCGTAGCGCCCGTCACGCAGCGCCAGCGGGCATTCGCGCACTTCGCGCCCAGCGGCGCGAATCACGCGGCTAAAGGCATGATAGACGGGCGTGAACAGCACCACCGCGTCGCCCGGCTGCGTCCAGGTCTGCACGCACAGCGCCGTGCCATTGACCAACCCGTGGGTGGTAAAGATCGCGCGCTCGTCCACCTTCCAGCCATGGCGGTTTTCCATCCACCAGCAGATTGCCGCGCGATAATCGCTGTCGTCGCCGAAATAGCCATGCACGCCATGGTCGGGCAGCCTGTGCAGCGTATCGTTGACGCAATCGGGCGCGCGGAAATCCATGTCGGCGACCCACATGGAAATGCCGTCATCGGGCGACACGCCATAGATTTTCTCCATCATGTCCCATTTGGCGTTATGGGTGCCGCGGCGGTCGATCACGTCGTCGAAATTCATGGCTGCTCCTTTATTTTGCAGCGCGCAGCCTACGCCTTCAGCCGTCTTCTTCAAGCGCGAAAATGTCATGCACCGAAACGTCCAGCGCGCGCGCGAGCTTCAGCGCAAGCAGGGTCGAGGGGACAAAAACCCTGTTTTCGATGGTGTTGATGGTCTTGCGCGATACCCCGACCCGTTCGGCCAGCTGCGCCTGGGTCAGGCCGTGACGGGCGCGCAATTCGCGCAGCCTGTTGGCCAGGCCGGCCGCCTGCCCCCCCATCAGAACCGCCCCCGCAGCCATTTGAACAGGAACAACAGAAATGGCGAAGCCGCCGTCAGCGTGCCCATGGCGGCAAAGGCCTGAACATGATCGACCCTCGAAAACGCCATCAGTATCGCGAACAGCGGATACAGCCAGACAGCGACCCAATAGCCGAATGCCAGACAGGTTTTCCATTCTTCGCGCGCCAGTTCATCCCAGGTGATGGCGGCTGCCCGGCGGCCCGCCAGGCCCGAGGCGATCGAAACTGCAAGGGCGGTGGCGATACCGGCAACCGCCGTCACCCACCACGGGAAGGGATCTGGCCGGCCGGTGACCAGCACACCCAGCCCATAGGGTCGAGACTCAATCAGGTCCACCACAAAATAATAGCTGCGATTTCGATCGCTGCGAGGAAGTTTCTGAGTAGTTTGTCGTATCGGGTTGCGATACGCCGGTAGTCTTTGAGGGCGCAAAACGCGCGTTCGATCATGT
>JASBSZ010000005.1 GCA_030148665.1 Alphaproteobacteria bacterium | reverse complement strand
CGAGCAGCACGGGGTCACCGAGCGCCAACGCCTGGCAATAAGCCTGCGCCAGGTGCTCGACTTCGATCGCCAAAGCCAGCGCGCGTTCCGGACTTTCCTCGTAGCAAACCAGACCATGATTGGCCATCAGGCAAGCCCTCCGCCCCTGAAGAGCATGAAGCACGTTGTCCGACAGCGCCTGCGTTCCGAACGTCGCATACTCCGCGCAGCGGATGTCGGCGCCGCCGGCCAGCGCCACCGTGTAGTGGAATGCGGGAATGCCCTGCCGGTGACCGGCCAGGGCAACACAGTGAGCCGGGTGGGCATGGACGATGGCGCGGGCTTCCGGAAATTCGCGGTAGATGTCCCGGTGAATCCGCCACTCGCTGGAGGGGCGCTGTCCGGCGGCCCACTCGCCGGCCAGGGTGACCGTCACCAGGTCCCGCACGTCAATGGCCGCGCAGGAATGTCCTGAAGGCGTGACAGACATGGACTCGCCGATACGAACGCTGAGGTTGCCGGAGGTGCCGGTATTGATGCCGCTGGCGTTCAGGCCATGGGCTGCCCGAATCAGGCGCTCACGCGCTGCGGCCGAATCATTCACCGCGCCGGCTTCACGCCCCGGGACCAATCACTGTCACGCGGCTGCGCGCTCGGGAAACAGTCCGAGCAAACCGGCTTCGCTGGCTTTGCAGATGCCGCGCTCGGTGATCAGGCCGGTCACGAAGCGCGCCGGGGTGACGTCGAAAGCGAAGTTACGCGCACGTACCCCCTCGGGAGTGATCCGGACCGAATCCCAGTCGCCCGATGCGTTGACTCCGAACACGCGGGTCACTTCCTCGGGGTCGCGCTCTTCGATGGGAATGCCCTTGAGGCCGTCCCCAATCGTCCAGTCGATCGTTGGGCTGGGCAAGCCCACGTAGAACGGAACGCCATTGTCCCGGGCCGCCAGAGCTTTCAGGTAGGTGCCGATCTTGTTGCACACATCGCCATCGGCCGTGGTCCGGTCGCTGCCCACGATGACCAGATCGACCAGCCCGTGCTGCATCAGATGGCCGCCGGCATTATCGACGACCAGGCTGTGCGGGATGCCGGCGCTGTTCATCTCCCACGCGGTCAGATGCGCGCCCTGATTGCGCGGGCGGGTTTCATCCACCCAGACATGGATGTCGATGCCCGCCGCGGCGGCCTGATAGATGGGCGAGGTCGCCGTACCCCAATCGACGGTCGCCAGCCAGCCGGCATTGCAATGGGTCAGGATATTGACGGGCTCGCCGGGTTTCTTGCGCGCCGCGACATCGCGGATGAGGCGCAGCCCGTGGGTGCCGATCAGGCGGTTGGTTTCCACATCCGCGTCACAGATTTCCGCCGCGCGGCGAAAGGCGGCCGCGGGACGGTCATCGGGTGGCAGTGGCGCCAGGTGGCTGCGCATGTCGTCCAGCGCCCAGCGCAGGTTGATCGCCGTGGGGCGCGTCTGGAGCAGGATTTCCCAGCTTTCCTCGAGCGACAGATCCGACGGGTCGAGCAGCATCTGCACCGCCACGGCATAAGCCGCGGTCGCCCCGATCAGCGGCGCGCCGCGCACCCACATTTCGGCTATGGCGGTGACGAAATCGTCGCGGTTGCGCAGATCGACGACGCGAAATTCATGGGGCAGCCAGCGCTGGTCGATGACGCGCACGCGCCGCGCAGCCTCGTCGAACCAGATCGAGCGGTAATGTCTGTTGCCGACCTTCATGCGCACCCCTTGCCCTGTCGTTGTCCGGCGCCCCGATGCGGCGGCGCCATGCTGGAAAACGATTCTCCGGCCGGGGCGTTTTGTCAAACCTTTTCGCGCCCTGCGGCCATGTGCCGGGGCGATTGGCCGGGCGGGGCTTGACTTTGTCCGGGGCCGGGTTAAACGCGGAGATGCTTCGGTTCCGTCGCGTGACGGATGAAAAGGGAATGCGGTGACGGCCCATATCGGCCCATTCCGCAGCTGCCCCCGCAACTGTAGGCGGAGAGCGGCGTTTCGAATTGCCACTGGCCTTTGGGCCGGGAAGGTGAAACGCCGCTTCGACCCGCGAGCCAGGAGACCTGCCGGAGTGCTCACCCTTTCCGCGCGCGGGGTGCGCGTCGGATGCGGTTCTTCCGCAGAGGTGACATCACTCGCCGTCTGCGGAAGGGGTTTCCCTTCCAAGGACAGATTGATCGTTCACGGGCAGAAATGCCCGACCTGGAAGGAAAAAGACACATGTACAAACGCGACCACCTGACCGGCATCATGGCCGTGGCTCTGGCCATGGCTCCCCTTGCGGCCGGCGCGCAGCAGGCGCTCGACCTGGGCAATATCACGGTCAGCGCCAACCTGGCCGATACCGCGCTGGATCGCACCGGCACCAGCGTCATCGTCGTCTCGGGCACCGAACTGCGCAAGGCCGGCGACATACTGGTCGGCGATTTCCTGAATCGTCTGCCCGGCATCAGCGTGAATTCCAACGGTCCCATCGGCACCAAGTCGGGGATCAGTGTTCGCGGGGCCAATCAGAACTACGTCAAGGTCTATATCGACGGGATCGACGTGACCGATCCCTCGGGGACCCAGGTCGCCTATGATTTCGGAGGGCTCACCACCGCCGACATCGCGCGGATCGAGATACTCAAGGGTTCGCAATCGGCGCTCTATGGCGGCCAGGCCGTGGGGGGGGTCATCAACATCACCACCCGCCGCGCGGACAAGGGTGGCACGCGCCAGTCGGCGACGCTGGAATATGGCAGCTACAACACCGCCCGCGCAGGCTATCGCATCTCGCGCCGGAACGATCGCTATGCCGTCTCGCTGGGCATTTCGCGCATCACGACCGACGGGTTTTCAGCCGCCGACGCCAACAACGGCAATACCGAGCCCGACGGGCATCAGCAGACGGCGATCGATTTTTCGGGCCAGCTGTTCCTGAGCGACCGCCTGACCCTGGGTCTGAGCGGGTTCGCCACCAGCGGGCGCACCGCATTCGATGATTTCGTGGGTGGTGCCATTCCCTATGGCGACGGCACGCCCGACGATTTCGTCACCCGCCAGACGACCGGTCTGCGCGCCACGGCCCGTCTGCGCAGCGCGGGGCTGGACAGCAGCTTCAACCTGACCAGCTATCGCATCAAACGCCATTACACCGGCACGTCCAGCGCCTCGGTTCCCTATGACTGGCGTTATCAGGGCATGCGCAAGGCTGCGTCCTACAAGGGAATTGTCGAGCTTTCGCAGTTCTCGACGCTGGTTTTCGGTGCGGATTACACGCGCGAATACTACTATTCCGACACCGGATTCGGCCCGACCGCCGGCAATACCTCGATCGGCGGGGCCTATCTGCAATGGCTGAGCGCACCCAGCGACCGGCTGGACATCAGCACCGCATTGCGCATGGACCGCCATTCCAGTTTCGGCGATTTCCCGACCGGACGCCTGACGGTTGCCTGGCGCCCCGACGGCGCGACGGTGCTGCGCGCGGCCGCCTATACCGGATTTCGCGCACCTTCATTCAACGAGCTGTTCGGCCCCTTTGGCGGCAACCCCGCCCTCAAGCCCGAGCAGAGCCGCGGCCTGGAGCTGGGCATCGAAAGACGGCTGGCCGGAGACATGCGCATCTCGGCAACCGCCTTTGTGCTGAACGTCACCGATCTGATCCAGTACAGCTGGCCCGCAGGCTATGCGCAGGTTCCGGGAACATCGCGCCGGCAGGGCATCGAGATGACATTCTCGGCCCCCCTGGGCAAGCGGGTGAACCTTTCGGCAAACTATACCTATACCGACGGTCGCGACGCCAGCGGGGCCCAGCTGTCGCGGGTACCGAGGCATGATCTGACGGTTTCGCTGGCCGCAATGCTGAGCGCGCGGCTGAAGGGAACCCTCGACTGGCAATTCGTTGCAGGGCGCGTCGATGGCGGGGCATCCATGCCCGACTATGCCGTGGCCAACGCCAGCCTTGGCTACGACATGGGGGAACAGACGCAGCTTTACCTGCGCATCGACAACCTGTTCAATGCCCAGTACGAAACCGTGCGCTACTACGGAACCTCGGACAGGGCCATTCATGTCGGCTTGCGCAGAAATTTCTAGCGCCGTTCTGGCGCTCGGTGTCGCGCTGCTCGGCGCGGCACCCGCGGCGGGGGCGGGCCGGTCGCCGGCAGTTGCCCCGCCGCCGGCGCGGGTGGTTTCGATCAACCTGTGCACCGACCAGCTGGCAATGATGCTGGCGCGTCCCGGACAGCTGATTTCGGTATCACGACTGGCGGTCGATCCGCGCGTCTCGGCGATGGTGGATCGCGCCCGCGGCTTTCGCCCGAACCAAGGCGGTGCCGAAGAGATATTCCTCATGCGCCCCGATCTGGTGCTGGCCGGCAGCTATACCACGCAGGCGACCGTCTCGATGCTCGGGCGGTTGGGCATTCGGGTGGTGCGCTTCCGCCCCGCCTATTCGCTGGCCGACATTCGCGCGCGCATCCTGAAAATGGGTACGGTGCTGGGGCGCGAGAAACAGGCGCGCGCGCTGGCCGAGGATTTCAGCCGCCGCCTGCAGGCGCTGCGCGTCGCCGCCCGGCAGCGGCCGCGCGCGGCGCTCTATTTCGCCAATGGCTATACGCTGGGTGACAAGACGCTGGCCGGGCAGATCCTGACGGCCGCCGCGCTCGACAATATCGCCGCCGATCTGGGGTTTTCGGGGGGCGGAAACCTGCCGCTCGAGGTTCTGGTGATGGCGCGCCCGCGCCTTGTCATCACCGGCACACGCTACCCCGGCGCCTCGCGTGCCGAGGCGATCCTCGATCACCCGGCGCTCGGGCGCTGGCGGAAAGGCGGGCGCAGCGACACCATCGCCGATGCCGACTGGGTGTGCGGCACGCCCCATGTGCTGCGCGCGATCAGGGGGCTTGCGCGCGTGCGCCGCGCCGTCACGGGGGAGAAACCATGAGGTGGCGCCTGTTCACGCTGCTGACGCTGCTGGTTGCGCTGCTGTTTGCGGCGTCGCTGCTGACCGGGCCGGCCGATATCGGCGTCACCGAGAGCCTGCGCGCCCTGATCGACGGCAAGGGCGGGGCGACGGTGCTGGTGATGCGCGAAATCCGCCTGCCGCGGGCGCTGCTGGGCGTGATGGTGGGGGCGGGGCTCGGCCTTTCCGGGGCCGCCCTTCAGGGCTATCTGCGCAACCCCCTGGCCGAGCCGGGGCTGATCGGGGTGTCGGCCTCGTCCGCGCTGGGTGCCGTGCTGGCGATTCAGAGCGGTCTGGCCGCCACGCTTGCCCTTGCCCTGCCGCTGGCCGCGCTCGCGGGCGCGGTGCTGGCCGTTCTGCTGCTGCTGTTGCTGTCAGGGCCGCGCGGGGGAACGCTGGCGCTCATCCTTGCCGGCATCGCCGTCAGCGCGCTGGCAACGGCGCTGACGGCGCTGGTGCTGAACCTCTCGCCCAACCCGTTCGCGGCCAGCGAGATCGTGTTCTGGATGCTGGGCTCGCTGGCCGACCGCTCGATGCGCGATGTGTGGCTGGCGCTGCCGCTGATGCTGGCGGGAGGGGCGGCGCTGTTCAGCCTGGGTCGCGGGCTGGATGCGCTGACGCTGGGCGAGGACGCGGCCCAGTCGCTGGGCATCCGCCTGCCGCGCCTGCGCCTTGTCATGGTGGCGGGCGTGGCGGCGGTCGTCGGCGCGGCGACGGCGGTTGCCGGCGTGATCGGCTTTGTCGGCCTGGTCGTGCCGCATCTGCTGCGCCCGCTGGTCGGCGCCCGGCCATCGGCCCTGCTGCCGGCCTCGGCGCTGGGGGGGGCGGCGGTGATCCTTGCCGCCGACATTGCCGTGCGCCTGATTGCCCCCGAGAGGGATCTGAAACTGGGGGTGCTGACTGCGATCGTCGGCGCGCCGTTCTTTCTGCACCTGATCTACAAGACCGGAAAGGAGGCGCCGTGACCCTGTTGCAGGTCAGCGATCTGACGGTGATACGGCGCGCGCGCGTGGCGCTGGAGGGGGTGTCCTTTGCGCTGGGGGCGGGCGAATGCGTCGGCCTCGTCGGGGCCAACGGCGCCGGCAAGACCACGCTCATGCGCGCATCCCTCGGCCTGCTGGCACCGAGCCGCGGCTCCAGCAGCATTGCCGCCCTGCCGCCCGCGGCGCGCGCCCGCAAGGTTGCCTGGCTGCCCCAGACGCGCGAGGTTGCCTGGCCCGTTTCGGTGCGCGAACTGGTGGCGCTGGGGCGCATCCCGCACGGGCGGCGCGCCTCGGCAAGCGACGCCGCCGCCATCGACGCCGCGATTGCCGCCATGGGCCTGAACGGGTTCGAGGAACGCACCGCAACCCGCCTGTCGGGGGGCGAGCAGGCGCGGGTGCTGATTGCCCGCGCCCTGGCCCAGGATACCCCGCTCCTGCTTGCCGACGAGCCCATCGCCGGGCTCGACCCGGCCCAGCAGATGACCACCATGTCGCTGTTTCGCGAGTTTGCCGGCAAGGGGCGCACGGTTCTGTGCGCGCTCCACGATCTGGGGCTGGCGGCGCGCTATTGCTCGCGCGTGCTGGTACTGCACAAGGGGCGTCTGATCGCCGACGGCCGCCCCGAGACGGTGTTCGACGCCGGGATCCTTGCCACCGCCTTCGGTATCCGCGCCCATTTCGAGATCGGCGACAACGGCCCCCTGTTCCAGCCGCTGGAGGTCCTGTGATGCTGCGCGCCCGCCTCAGCCCCCCCTGGCTGATCTGCGACATGGAGCGCAGCCGCCGGGTGCTGAGCTGGGCGTTGAACCGCCCCGGCTACTGCGACAGCCGCCATATCCTGTGGCGAAAGGTCGATGATGCCGACCTGCCGGTCGAGCGCGATGTGAGAGCATGGCTGGAAGGCGAGCTTGCCACGGCTGGGTACGCGGGCGCGCCCTGCCTGCTGACCGCGCGCAGGCTGGATGCCTTCGAGCGTGCCAGCGCCACAGCCGGCGACGTGACGGCGCATTGCATCGCAACCGTCGGCCTGTCGAATGCCGAGCGCGTGGGCGCGCGCCATCGCCCCGGCGCGGACGCTGCCGGCAGCTGGGGCACGATCAACGTCGCATTGCTGGTCGATCACCCCCTGAGCGACGGCGCGCTGCTGGAATGCCTGTCGATCGTTGCCGAGGCACGCACGGTTGCGGTTCTCGAATCCGGGCTCGACCTGCCCACCGGCACCGCCAGCGGCACGGGCACCGACTGCATCGCGGTCGCCGCCGAGCCGGGCAATACCGCCTTTGCCGGCCTGCATACCGCGATCGGCGAGGCCGCCGGCGCCGCGACCCTTGCGGCAGTCAGGCGCGGCGTGAAACGCTGGCTGGCAGATCATGCCCGCCGGCCGCGGGCGCGCAACGACAGCCAGGAAAGGAGACCCGGATGAACCTGACGCAAGCAATCCCCGCCCCCTGGCAGGGGGTCGCCGAGTTCCTGATCAAGGGCGGCCCGGCGATGTGGGCGATCGCTCTCCTCTCGGTGCTGACGCTGGCACTGATCCTGGGCAAGCTGTGGCAGTTGCTGCGCTGGGGGGCATGGCGGCGCGGCACGGCCCTGAGGGCAACGGCTCTGTGGCAACAGAACCGCCCTGACGCGGCGCAGGCCATGCTGGCCGGCAGGCGCAGCCCGCTGGCCCGCCTGGCACTGGCGGCAATGCAGGCGGCCCGCACCACCCGTTTCAGCCCCGACGAGCGGCGGGAAGATGTCACCCGGGTGGCCCGGAACCTGCTGGCCGAGGCGACATCGGGGCTGCGAATCCTCGAGCTGATCGCGACGATCGCTCCGCTTCTGGGCCTGCTTGGTACCGTGCTGGGCATGATCACGGCCTTTCAGACGCTGCAGAATTCGGGCAGCCAGGTAGACCCGGCGCAACTGGCCGGCGGCATCTGGGAGGCGCTGCTGACCACCGCCGCGGGCATGGCGGTCGCGATCCCCGCCTCGATGGCGCTCAGCTGGTTCGAAAGCCTGCGCGACGATCTCGCCCGCGACATGGAAGACCTGGCAACCCGCATCCTGCTGAACCCGCCCCGGAACGACGGGAACGATGGGACGAAACGCGACGGGCAACAGCAGGCGGACCACAGGACAGAAACCGGGGCAGAAACCGGGGCACCACCGGGGGCGGAACAATGCTGAACCTCCACCAGCCGCGCAGGGCGCGAAAACCCGGACTTACGGCAATGATCGACGTGGTGTTCCTGCTGCTGGTGTTCTTCATGCTGGCCGCGCGTTTCGGCATCAACCCCAGCCAGCCGATTGCCGCCGGGGCCGGAGGTGCGGCCACGGGCGATGTGCCACGGCTGGTCGGGGTCGCGCCCGCTGGGCTGCGTCTGAACGGGATCCCGGTTTCCGCCCCGGCGCTGGTCGCCAGGTTGCGCAAGCTGACCGGCAATGGCCGCGAAACCGTCGTTCTGCGCCCGGACGAGGGGGTTGACGTGCAACGCCTGATGGATGTGATCACGATGTTGCGCGATGCGGGTTTCAGCGATCTGGCGCTGGTGGAGTGAGCCATGGATTTCTCGAACCCGCCCCGTCGGCGCAGCGACAGCAACATCGTTCCGATGATCAATGTCGTGTTTCTGCTGCTGATCTTTTTCCTGATGACGGCGCGGATCACCGCACGGATGCCATTCGATCAGAAACTGCCCGAAACGACGCAGGACACGACACCGGCCGACCCGACCGACCCGGCCTTCCATCTGGGGGCCGGGGGCGAGATGGCCTTTGACGGGCAGAGGGGCCAGGCCGCGCTGAAGGCGGCAATCGCCGAAATCGGCAATGACGGCCGCGCGTTGCGCCTCTATGCCGATGCACGGCTGCCTGCACGCCGCCTGGTGCAGATCCTGTCGCGTCTGCGCGCGGGCGGCATCGAACGCATCAACCTGATTCTGGCCAGGAAATGACCCTGCATCTGCCCCAGCCGATAAATTCCATGCTGCGCGGGCTGGTCCTGATTCTGCTGGCGCTGGGCATTCACGTGGCGCTGGCGCGTGTCCTGTTGCCTGCCGGAGCAGGGGCCGAGGGCGGCAAGGGGAATCAGGGTGAATCGATGGTGACCGTCCGGGCCGCCAGCGGGGCGCTCGCCGAAATGGTGCGGGCATGGGAGCGCGCGCCTCGGCCCGCCGTGACCGGGGCCGCACCCGCGCCCGTGCCGCCGCCCCTGCCCGCCCAGCCTTCTGCCGCTGTTACCCCGACCGCCAGCCGGGACAGGACGACGCCGCATATCCCGCAGCCCGTGCGCCCCCAACTGCCCGCCCTGCCCGCCGCCGCGCCCGCGCTGGTCACGACGCCGGCACCGCCACCGCCGCCCGCCCCGCGCAGGCTGGCCGAGCCCGCAGCCGACGGCAGGGCGGCAACGATACGCCCCAACCGGCAAGAGGCCGGACAGCAGCCGGGGAAACAGGCGCGCCCGGCCAGGGCCGCGCAGACCGCCCGCATCGCACGCGGCGGCGGCAAGGCAGCGACGGCCGGCAGCCGGGGCAGCCTGGACCGCCCCAGCCTGAATGCGGGGCAGCGGCGCGCAGTGCTGCAATCATGGGGCGCCAGCATCCGAGCCCGCATCGCGCGCTTCAAACGCTACCCGCCCGGCGCCCGGATGGCCGGCCAGGGCGGCAGCGTGCGTGTCAGCCTTGTGGTCACGCGCAAGGGAGAGCTGAGGCAACTGGCCATTGTCGGTGGGTCGGGGGTGGCCGCGCTCGATCGGGCGGCACTCAGCGCGGTGCGTGATGCCGCCCCGCTGCCACGCGCACCGGCCAACCTGCCCGGCCGGCGTTTCCGTTTCCTGCTGACGATCACCTTTCGCCCCTGAGCGGACCCGTATTCAACGCCCCGCCCCCGAGCGACGGGGGCGGAACGCGGCGCGACCTGTGGGAGGTTCGGATCAGCCCATCTGTTCGCGACGGCTGCCACGCTGCGCCGGGGCTGCCGTGACGGACGCCTTGCGGGCGTGCCGGTCGCCCTCGGTTTCGACCGGGCCGGATGCCAGGAACGCCCAGCGCCCCAGCAGGCCGCCCAGCCACCTGTCCAGCCCGAGATACCGGCCCGCCTGCGTCAGGTACAGCAACGCGAACACGAACACATAGATGATCGCCGCGCCGATATCGGTAGAGCCGGCCACATAGGGCCCGCCAAAGCCTTCGGCCGTTGACCAGATCACAAAGGCAAGGATGGTGCCGCCCAGATAGGCAAGGTTGGAAAACAGCCCCAGGATCAGCGCCAGCGCCAGCGCCGCCTCGGCCGTGGCCACGAAATAGGCAAATGCCGTCGGGTTGACGTTGACCACATCCACCCAGAAATGGATCCAGTCCTGCACCAGATGCGGCTGGCCCTCCATGGCGCCGGAAAGATAGCTCGCCAGCCCGTCGATGAACGAGGGGCGCCACTTGAACTGGGCGTCTATCGCCCAGATGATGCCAAAGGCGATGCGGACCATGCCGATCCGTGTTGCCCTGTCAGCGGGAATGAACATTGTCGTACTCCTCTTGCGAGGCCGCGCCGTCCTCCCCGCGGGCGGCCGTTTGTCGTTACTCCATGAACCAGCCATGGCTGACGACCAGCGACTGCCCGGTCAGCGCATTGGTCGGGAACGCGGCAAAGACATGGGCGATTTCGGCCACGTCCTCGACGGTGGTGAACTGGTGATCGACGGTGCCGCCCAGCATGATGTTGTTGATCACCTCCTGCTCGGAAATGCCCAGTTCGGCCGCCTGTTCGGGAATCTGCTTTTCCACCAGCGGCGTTTTCACGAAACCGGGGCAGATCACGTTGGCGCGCACCCCGTGGGCCGCGCCCTCCTTGGCGATCACGCGGGCCAGACCCAGCAGCCCGTGCTTGGCGGTCACATAGGCCGATTTCAGGGGCGAGGCCTCTTTCGAATGCACCGAACCCATGAAGATGATCGCACCCGACCCGGCCCTGCACATGTGCGGCAGGCAGGCCTTTGATGTCAGGAACGCGCCGTCGAGGTGGATCGACAGCAGTTTCTTCCATTCGGCAAAGGGAAAATTCTCGAGCTCATGCACGATCTGGATGCCGGCATTCGACACCAGCACGTCAACGCCCCCCCAGCGATCGACGACCGCCTGCACGCCGGCATTGACGGCCTCTTCGCTGGTCACGTTCATTTCGATGCCGATGGCCTCGCCCGGCCCCATTTCCGTCAGCTCGGCGGCGGTCCTTTCCGCAGCCTCGAGGTTGAGGTCGGCAATCGCCACCCGGGCGCCCGACTGCACATAGCGTCTGGCGATCGCCGCCCCGATGCCGCGTGCGGCGCCGGTGATGATGCAGATCTTTCCGTTCAGGTTCATGGCCTGTCCTTTCGTCGTTTCATTTCCGTTCGATATCGACCGGCGCGGCATCAGCCGCCCCCTGGGTTCATGTCGCGGCCTCGCGTGCGGCGCGCTGCTCGGCCCGCTCTTTCGTCAGATCAAAGATGCGCACGCGCGACGGATCGTCATGGCGCGCATGCCAGGCGGGATGGGTCAGCGTGGTTTCCACGTCCTCGATACCCGCAAGCCAGTGGTCGCGGACCGATACGCGCGAGAATTCGTAATCCTTGGACTGGCTTTCAAAGCCGCGCTGCCGATAGATCAGATGCGCGATCGTGATGTCGGGGTCGCAGGGCCTGTGCAACAGCGCCAGCGCGTCGGGGTCGTCGCGCAGCTCGGGCGGCAGCTTGTCATACAGGCGTTTGCCGGCACTGCGGGTCAGATGGGTGCCGCACAGCATGTCGGTGTTGAACCGCGTGCGGCTGGAGAACCGGATATCCTTGACGCGTGATTCGATCTGCCAGACCGATTTCGGCCGCGGGCCGCGGGCGCTGAACAGATCGACCTGAAAGATGCACAGATCGTCGTCGGTATGCTGGTCGAGGACGAATTGCAGCGGCGTGTTGGAAACCAGCCCGCCGTCCCAGTAGAACTGGCCGTCGATCTCGACCGCAGGAAAGCCGGGCGGCAAGGCGCCGCTGGCCATCACATGGGCCGGCGTGATCGTGTGCTGGCGGCTGTCGAACCAGGTCATGTTGCCGGTCTCGACATTCACGGCGCCGGTGCTGTAACGCACATGCCCCGCATTCAGATAGTCGAAATCCACCAGCCGCAAAAGCGTGTCATGCAGGGGTTTCGTGTCATAGAAACTGTCGGCCCCCGGCATGCCCGGCAGGCGCAGCGTCGCCGGGGGAATGCGCGGCCTGAAAAACCCCGGCACCCCCTGCAGCACGGCCAGACCGGCGCTGAAATCGTTGAAGGCACCGCGCCACGGCAGGCCTGCGGGAAGGGAAATGGCCGCGGTTGCCGACGACACCATGTCCCAGAAGGTGCGCAGTCGCTCGACCCGCAGCTCGGGCGGATTGCCGGCGATCAGGGCAGCGTTTATCGCCCCGATCGAGATCCCCGCGACCCAGTCGACGGGGTGGTTCCCGGCCTCGAGCGCCTCGAACGCTCCGCCCTGATAGGCCCCCAGCGCACCACCCCCCTGCAGGACCAGGACATTCGTCTCGGTCTTTGCCTTTCTGGCTGACATGGTGCTCTCCTTGCGATGAACGACGGATGAACGACCCCGGCCCTCGAGAGGTAAGACCACCCCCCGGTGTTTCAAGGCGTTCGGCAGATCACTTTCACCGTGATCCGGCCGCCCTCTGCCCGGACGCTGCTCCACCCGGCGCGCACGACCATGACCACACGAAAAAACGAGATGCGCCCGACGCGGGACGGATGTAGACAGGCAGTGACGGCAGATGCGGAATCCGGGGATGACGGAACGGCAGGAAATCACCATCGTCGGGGCGGGGCCGGCCGGGCTGGCCAGCGCCATCGTTCTGGCGCGCGCCGGGCGCAAGGTATGGGTGCGCGAAAGGCGCAGCGATGTCGGCAGACGATTCCACGACGATTTCCAGGGGCTCGAGAACTGGTCGCACGATATCGACGTGCTGGACGAGATGCGCGAGGCCGGCCTGGAGACCGATTTCGAATACCATCCCGTGACCCGCGGCATGGTATTCGACACCCGCGCACGTCAACACCCGGTACGCGGCACACGACCCCTGTTCTACATGCTGCGCCGGGGCAGCGACCAAGGCTCGCTCGACCGGGCATTGCTGGCACAGGCCCGCGCGGCCGGCGCTGTCGTCACCTTCAACGATCATGTGCGCCATCTCGACGGGCCGGGCATCCTGGCCACGGGGCCAAGACAGGCCACGGTCATCGCCGTGGGCAAGCTGTTCGAGACCGACATGCCCGACGGGGCCTGGCTGGCGCTGGGTCGCCGCCTGGCGCCGGGGGGATATTCCTATCTGCTGGTCGCCGGTGGGCGTGGCACGGTGGCCAGCTGCATGTTCAGGGACTTTCGCAACCAGGCACGGCATGTCGATGAAACCATTGCATTCTTTCGCCGCCATGCAGGCCTGGAAATGCGCAATGCGCGCAGCTTTGGCGGCTATGGAAACATACGCCTGCCCCATAGCGCCCAACAGGGCGGACGCCCCGTCGTAGGGGAACATGCCGGCTTTCAGGACGCGTTGGCGGGGTTTGGCATCCGCCATGCGATCCGCTCGGGTGTGCTGGCCGCCCGAAGCATCATCGACGGACAGGATTACCGCAAGATGTGGCGCCGCGAGATCGGGCATTATCTGAAGGCGGGCATTTCCAACCGTCTGATCTATGGGCTGAGCGGAGAGCTGGGCGTCAACCTCGCGCTTGGCCAGCTTGCCCGGGGCGATGCGGGAAAACTGTTGCGCCGCGCCTATGGCCCGACCATCGGCAAGCGTCTGATCCTGCCATTTGCGCGCCTGATCTACCGGCGGATGCTGGCCGATCGCGCATGCACCCATGTCGATTGCAGCTGCGTCTGGTGCAACGGCTGCACCTCGGAGCACGGCTGAAAGGGAGCGCCGGGCCGTCGCGGCAGGGGGCTACAGTTCCTTGCGCGCCCGCAGTGCGGCGGAAATGGTGCCGTCGTCAAGATAATCCAGCTCGCCCCCGATGGGCACGCCCTGGGCCAGCGAGGTCACGGCCACGCCCTGGCCGTGCAGCATGTCGGCGATGTAATGCGCCGTTGTCTGGCCATCGACGGTGGCGTTCAGGGCCAGAATGACCTCGGTGATCCCCTCATCCGCGATGCGCTGGCGCAGCAGCGGCAGGCGCAGCTCGTCCGGGCCGATATTGTCGAGCGCCGAAAGCACGCCCCCCAGCACATGATAGCGCCCCTTGAATACGCCCGAGCGTTCCATCGCCCACAGATCGGCGACATCCTCGACCACGCAAAGCTGGCCGTTGGCGCGCTGATCGGCGCTGCAGATGGCGCAGACCTCATGCGTCGAGATATTGCCGCAACTCACACATTCGCGCGCCGTGTCGGCCACCTGCCGCATGGCATCGGCCAGCGGTCCCAGGAGCAGCGCGCGCTTGCGGATCATGTACAGCACCGCGCGCCGGGCCGAGCGCGGCCCCAGTCCCGGCAGACGCGCCATCAGTGCGATCAGCTGTTCGATTTCGCTGTCAGGGCCGGTCATGGCGCCATCCCCTGCGGCCTCAGAAAGGCAGCTTCATGCCCGGCGGCAGGTTCAGCCCCTCGGTCAGCCTGGCCATCTCCGCCTGATGGGTTTCCTGCGCCTTGACCTGGGCATCGCGAATGGCGGCGACGATCAGATCCTCGAGCGCCTCCTTGTCGTCGGGGGTAAGCAGCGAGGGGTCGATTTCCAGCGCCTTGAGTTCGCCCTTGGCGTTGGCGGTTGCCACCACCATGCCGGCGCCCGACTGGCCGACCACGTTGATATTGGCAAGATTTTCCTGAATCTCGGCCATCTTGCCCTGCATTTCCTGGGCCTGTTTCATCAGCTTGGCCATGTCGCCAAGCCCACCCAAACCTTTCAGCATGTGATGCTCCTCACTGGATCGGTGTTTCAGTCGCCTTCGAACGGGTCCCAATCATCGCCCGCCGCGTCGATGTCAAGCGGAACCACATTGTCAGCCTCGTCCTGCATATCGGGTTTCACGGCCAGGATTTCAGCCCCCGGAAAATGTTTCAGCACCTCCTGCACCATAGGATGGGCCATCGCCTGGGCATGCAGGTCGTTGCGCGCGGCCTCGCGCAATTCACGGATGGTGGGGCCGCCGCCTTCGGACACGACCGACACGCCCCAGCGCAGGCCGGTCCAGGATTGAAGCCGCGACGACAGCCGCGCCGCCAGATCGCGCGGGGTCTTTTCGGTCATCTCGAATTCGATCCGCCCCGGCATGTATCGGGCCAGTTTCAGCGTATCCTCGACCTCGACCAGCAGCTGCATGTCGCGATTGGCGCGGATCAGTTCGACAACCGAATCAAAGGTGGGAAAGCGGGCAAGCGCCGCCTCGGACGCAGGTGCCGCGGCGGTCGTGCCCCCGCCGGCCACGGCCGAAACCCCGCCCGATTGCGGGGTGGGTTGCGGGCCAGATTGCGCGGCGGCGGCCATCTGCGCGCGCGCCGTCACTCCGCCCGTGCCGCCAGAAACCGCGCCACCGCCGCCGCCCGGCCCGGCGGGCGGGGTGTTGTGCAGCTTGCGCACCAGTTCCTCGGGGCTGGGCAGGTCGGCGACATGGGTCAGCCGGATGATCGCCATTTCCGCCGCCATCATGGCGTTGGGGGCGTGCGCCACCTCTTCCAGCGCCTTCAGCAGCATCTGCCACATCCGCGTCAGCGCCCGCATGGGCAGGCGTTCGGCCAGATCACGGCCGCGGGCACGTTCGTCGGGGCTGACGGTGGGGTCCTGGGCGGCCTCGGGGGTGATCTTGATGACCGAGGTCCAGTGCGTCACCTCGGCCAGATCGCGCAGCACCGCCATCGGGTCGGCACCATCGGCATACTGACCGGAAAGCTCCTGCAAGGCGCCCGCCGCGTCACCGCGCATGATCAGTTCGAACAGATCCAGCACGCGGCCACGGTCGGCCAGCCCCAGCATGGCGCGCACCTGTTCGGCCGAGGTCTCGCCGGCGCCATGGGCGATCGCCTGATCCATCAGCGACAGCGCATCGCGGACCGAGCCCTCGGCGGCGCGCGTGATCAGGGCAAGCGCATCGTCGCTGATCTGCGCGCCTTCGCATTCGGCGATGCCGCGCAGATGGGCGATCATCACCTCGGGCTCGATCCGGCGCAGGTCGAAACGCTGGCAGCGGCTGAGAACCGTCACCGGCACCTTGCGGATTTCGGTGGTGGCAAAGATGAATTTCACATGTTCGGGCGGTTCTTCCAGCGTCTTGAGCAGCGCGTTGAAGGCGCTGGTGGACAGCATGTGAACCTCGTCGATGATATAGATCTTGTAGCGCGCGCTGGCGGCCCGGTAATGCACGCTGTCGATGATCTCGCGGATGTCGCCGACGCCCGTGCGGCTGGCGGCGTCCATCTCCATCACGTCCACATGGCGCCCCTCGGCAATGGCGCGGCAGGGCTCACATTCGCCGCAGGGCTCGACGGTGGGGCCGCCCTGGCCGTCGGGGCCGACACAGTTCAGCCCCTTGGCGATGATGCGCGCGGTGGTCGTCTTGCCCACGCCGCGCACCCCGGTCATGATGAAGGCATGCGCGATTCGGTCGGCCTGAAAGGCATTTTTCAGGGTGCGCACCATGGCATCCTGACCGATCAGGTCGGCAAAGGTCTGCGGGCGGTATTTCAGCGCCAGAACCTGATAGTTTCGCTGATCTGAGGCTGCGTCGCTCATTTGACCCCGGTTCGTTTTCCTGCCACCCATTCCTGGTCACCCGGAATCGAAGTTCGCTACATCGGTTTTCTACCCCCCGGATTGCCTGCAATCCGGTTCGCGCCCGACCCCGCCCCCAGGCGGGCGCGAATTGGTGGTACGGTTTCAACATATTGCAGCGTTCATACTCGCGCAAATCAGCGGGCTGACTTCAGTGCGCCCCCCTCGGGGTCGGGCGCGAACCTGCCATTTTTGCGGCGAATTGAATGAAGCGCATCTTGTCTCTACCATACTAGCGGCACGCGCCGCGAAAGGCGAGTCCCAAGCAAGGCGGGGTGGGCATGAAATCCGTCATACTGCAAGCCCGCTGCGGGTTCACCTTTGAGCCGGTTTGCGCCGGGCCATTTCCATTCGCTTTCCTGACGGGTTCCATCGCGATTTGAGGGCAGCGCCCGACCCGAGGGGGGCGCCAGAGCGCCCGCCTGGGGGGCGGGGCGGGCGGGCGCTGCCGCAAAGAAACCCCGAACACGATTCCCCCTGGTGCATAATTGCCCGGCACCGGTGTATAAGGACATCGACAGAACCCCGTGCACCACAGCGTTCATTTACAAACCTGACGGAACGGCAGGCATGACATTTCAAATCGCGCAAATAGACATCCACGGTCGCGGGCAGCTGGGTATCAGCCCCCTGCCGGGACGCGACGGGGCTCCGATGGCCGACCTCGCAACCATTGCCCGCTGGGGGGCGGATATCGTCGTTTCCATGACCACGACGGCCGAGATGGCCCGTTTCGGCATGGATGATCTGGCGGCCGACCTGGCGTCGATGGGGATCGAACACGCCCATTTCCCCATTGCCGATTTCAACGCCCCGCCGCCCGACGCGCTGTCTGACACGCCCTGGGCCGAGCTGTCGGCGCGGCTGCACGAAATCCTTGATGGCAACGGTGCCGTGCTGCTGCACTGCATGGGCGGCAAGGGCCGTTCCGGCATGGTCGCCCTGCGCCTGATGGTCGAACGCGGCCAGCCGCCCGACGCGGCGCTGGCAATGTTGCGCAGGGTGCGTCCGGGGGCGGTGGAAACCGCGGCCCAGCTGGCATGGGGGAAATCGGGGTGAGAGGCTGGACAACGACCCGAACGGAACTCGTTACGGCTGCTTCCTTCCGGACCTGACCGGGTTGGCGAGGCGTTCGCCCGCGCCAGCCCCTCGGCCCTGCAGTTAGGCGATCGTCGTCCGAGAATCAAGAGGCGGAATCAAGGGCCGATTCGCCCATCCCGCGCGTCGCGCCCGACGGGGATGCGCATTCAACGCGCGGCCAGGGATTCGGCCAGCAATGTCCGTACGGCTTCGGGCGGAACATCGTCGGTGACAAAGGCCTCGCCGATGGCCCGAAGCAGGACAAAGCGCGGCCTGCCCTGCTGCACCTTCTTGTCCTGGGCCATCAGCTCGATCAGCCCGTCCGCATCGGGCAGCTCGCCAGGGATGTCGCCAAGCGTGGCCTTCATTCCCATGGCCACCAGATGCGCCCGCAACCTGCCGGGGCATTCCTGGGCACACAGCCCGAGACGCGCCGACAGATCGAGCGCCAGCGCCATGCCTATGGCCACACCCTCGCCATGCAGCAGGCGTGCGCCATAGCCGGTGGCCGCCTCGAGCGCGTGACCAAAGGTGTGGCCCAGGTTCAGAAGCGCGCGCTCGCCATGTTCCAGCTCGTCCCGGGCAACGATACCGGCCTTCATCTCGCATGAGCGGCGGACCATTTCGGCCCGCAGCGCCATGTCACCGGCGGCCAGCGCCGGCCCGTTGCCCTCGAGCCAGACAAAGAAATCCTCGTCACCCAGCAGGCCGTATTTGACGACCTCGCCATAGCCGGCCAGAAAATCGCGCGCCTCCAGCGTCGCCAGCACCGCAATATCGGCCAGCACCAGCGCGGGCTGGTTGAAGGCGCCGACCAGATTCTTGCCATGCGGCGAATTGATCCCCGTCTTGCCCCCGACCGAGCTGTCCACCTGCGCCAGCAGCGTCGTGGGCATCTGGACAAAGCGCACGCCGCGGCGCAGGACGGCGGCGGCAAAGCCGGCCAGATCGCCGATCACCCCCCCGCCAAAGGCAAGGATCATGTCGTCGCGCTCGACCTTGCGGGCCAGCATCCATTCGACCACCTGCCTGAGGGATTCCCAGCTCTTGGTGCCCTCGCCCGCGGGCAGGACAAGACAGACATGTTCGATTCCCGCCCGATCAAGCGCCGTTTCCAGCGCCGGCAGATGCAGGCGCGCAACGTTTTCGTCGGTCACGATGGCAAGGCGGGGCCGATCCAGCAACGGCGCGATCTCGTCGCCCGCGCGCTCCAGCAGGCCCGCCCCGATACGGATCTCGTAGGCCCGCGCGCCAAGGCCGACATCAACCACCGAATGCCTGTTCGTCATCTGTCCACCTTTTCCAGAATGCCCGAGGGATGGGCCAGCAGCGCCGCGCGCACGCGTTCGGCCATTTCCTGCACCGAGATGTCGGGCAGCGAGTCGACGACAAGGCCAGCCTGCGCATAGGCAGGCTCGCGCGCCTGCAGCAGCGCAACCAGACGTTCGCGGGGATTTTCCACCCGCAGCAGGGGGCGCGTGTCCTTGTGGCTGACCCGCGACCACAGCAGATCGGCATCGGCCCGCAGCCAGACGGCCAGCCCGCGTTCGGCGATCATGCGGCGGTTTCGTTCCTCCAGAAAGGCCCCGCCGCCGGCCGACAGGATACAGGGAGGCCCGTCCAGCAGACGCGCGAGAACCCGGCTTTCCCGGTCGCGAAAGAACGCCTCGCCGTCGCGGGCGAATATCTCGGCGATCGACATGTTGGCCGCCTCTTCGATCTGGCGGTCGGAATCGACAAAGGGCACGTTCAGCATGCGTGCCAGCGCGCCGCCCACGGCGGTCTTGCCGGCGCCCATCATGCCGACCATCACAACCGTTGCCTTCAGCTTCCAGCGCGACATCCTGCCGATCAATCCCCGATCCGGTCCAACTCGCGCCTCTTTGACGTGAAATCCGTTGCAAAGCAATATATACTGGCGCAAGGAATGGCAAATTCCGACAGGCAGGGCGCAGGAGACCGACAGAGTATGAAATGGCTGATCAGATGGCTGCTGAAATGGGTTGCGGTGCTGGCACTGCTGGCGGTGGCGGCGGTGGCCGTCTATGCGCTGATCGGGGATTTTGCGCCCCCCCGGGCCGATCAGACCCTGCCGGTCACGATCGATGTCCAGTAGGGCGATACCCCAAAGGGAAACGGACGGGCCTGCGTTTTCCGCATGGCGGGCCACAGGGTATGTATTCGGGCGCGCCGGCGGGCGTGGTCATGCCGCTTGCCTGCTGGCCCTTGCGCTGGCGCTGACCACGCTGTCGCCCGGCGCGACGCCGGCACAGGAACGCCCGCTTTCGGCCATCGACTGGCTGTCGAAATCGGTGCGCGAGAAAAAGCCCCTGGTCCCGAAAAAGCTGCCTCAGGGCCAGAACCGGGGCCAGAACGGGGGCCAGAACCAGGGACTGAACCGGGGCACCGCATCAGACGGCGTTCCGCAAACCCCGCCGGGCGGCGTGCCCGCCCTTCCCGATACGGCTGCGCGCCGCGGGGCTGCGCCGGCAGATACCACGGCCGTGCCATCCGACACCACCGCCGCGCCCCCCGAGACCGCCACACCGCCCGCCTCTGACATCACGCCGACGGAACCGCTGATCCCCGACCGGATCTCGGTCAGCCCGCTCAGGCCCATCCGCAAGGATTCGGTCGGGTTGCTGCCGGTCTCGGTCACCGGCCTGCCGCGCGATTTCTGGGGCGATTCCGACGTTGCCACCCTGGCCGGCCTGATCACCCGCCAGCGGCCCGATGCCCTGCCCGAGGTTCTGGCGCTGTTGTACCGCATCCTTCTGGCCGAGGTGGACGCCCCGCGTGGCGATGACAGCGGCCATGGCGAAACCCTGTTGCTGGCGCGTATCGACAAGCTGCTCGAACTGGGCGCGCTCGACCAGGCGCAGGCGTTGCTCGAACGCGCAGGACCTGATGACGTGGCCCTGTTCAGACGCTGGTTCGACGTCAGCCTGCTGACAGGGCATGTCGATCACGCCTGCGCGGCCATGCGCACCACGCCCGGCTTTGCCCCGACATTGCAGGCCCGCATCTTCTGCCTGGCGCGCGAAGGCGACTGGAACGCGGCCACGCTGACATTGTCAACCGGGCAGGCGCTGGGTTTTCTCGACAAGCAGCAGACCGAGCTGCTGGCGCGTTTCCTCGACCCCGAGCTGTATGACGGCGCGCCCGACCTGCCGCCGCCCGAGCGCATGACACCGCTGGTCTTTACCATGCGCGAGGCCCTTGCCCAGCCCCGCCCGGCAGGCACTTTGCCGCTGGCATTCGAGCAGGTGGACCTGTCACCCAATGCCGGCTGGCGCGCGCGCATCAAGGCGGCCGAACGTCTGGTACGCACCCGCGCCATTTCCCCGAATCAGCTGATCGGGCTGTACAACGAGGGCAAGCCACCTGCCTCGGGCGGTGTCTGGGAAAGGGTGCGCACGGTTCAGGCCTTTGATGTCGCCCTGCTGTCAGGCAACGACAGCGCCATTGCCGAAACCCTGCCCAGGGCATGGAAACAGATGCGCGCGGCCGGGCTGGAAGAGCCCTTTGCCCGCTATTACGCCGATCGCCTGCTGGGCCGCCCGCTGCATGGCGAGGCGGCCGAGATCGTCTTTCGCCTGGGCCTGCTTTCGCATGATTTCGAACGCATCGCCCGCGCGCATGCGCCACATGACCCGCGCGAGGCCTTTCTGTGTGGCATCGCGCTGGGGCGGTTGAACGGGATCACCCCCCCCGACACCCTGGGCGAGGCCATCAAGGCCGCCTTCGACCGCAATCTGCCGTCCTCGCCGCCGGGACCCCTGGCAGACCTTCTGGCGCAGGGCAGGCTGGGCGAGGCCGTGCTGCGCGCAATGCTGCGCCTTCAGGGCAAGAGCAGGGCCGACCCCGGCGACATTACCGCCGCGCTGCGCACGTTCCGCGTGGTCGGACTGGAGGTCGAGGCACGGCAGGTCGCGCTGCAACTGATGCTGTTGCAGCCCCGGGAACAGGCGAGGTGACGGTCTTGGACAACACGGCAAACATGACCGGCCTTGTCGAACGCTTCCTGGAAGCGGCCCGCGCCGAGCTGGGCGCGGCCGACAACACCGTGCTGGCCTATGGGCGCGACCTGGCCGATTTCGGCGCCTGGCTGAGGGGCCACGGGCTGGACTGGCACGAGGCAGGGCGCGAGGACATCGAAAACTACCTGATATCCCTGCAAGAGGCCGGGATGGCCCAGGCCACGCGCGCCCGCAGGTTGTCGGCGGTACGCCAGTTCTACCGTTTCGCCCTGGATGAGGGATGGCGCGACGACAACCCGGCGGCGATGATCCACGGCCCGCGGCGTGCCCGCAGACTGCCTGCCAACCTTTCCGAGGCCGATGTCGAAAGATTGCTGAAAACGGCGCGCAGTTTCGGGCGCGACCGCGCCGAACAGGCCCGCAATGCCTGCCTGTTCGAGCTGCTCTATGCCACCGGCATGCGGGTGAGCGAGCTGGTCTCGCTGCCGGTCGCGGCGGCGCGGGGCAACCCGCGGATGCTGCTGGTACGGGGCAATGGCGGCAAGGAACGCATGGTACCGCTTTCGCCCCCCGCGCGGCGGGCGCTGAAACGCTGGCTGAAGCTGCGCGACGATATCGAGGCGGCGCGCACCCGTCGCGGCGCGCGGCCCTCGGCCTTTCTGTTTCCGGGCCACGGCAGGCAGGGCCACCTCACGAGGGTATGGTTTCACGCCCTTGTCAAGAAGGTCGCGCGCGCAGCCGAGCTCGGCGCCGACGACATTTCGCCCCACAGCCTGCGGCATGCCTTTGCCACCCACATGCTGGCCCATGGCGCGGATCTGAGGGTGATCCAGACATTGCTGGGACATGCCGACATTGCGACGACCGAAATCTATACCCATGTCCTGGACGAACGCCTCAGGGAGCTGGTGCTGAAACGCCATCCGCTGGCCTGAGCCCGTCTCCCGGACCGCCCCTTTCCGCCTCAGCCCCGCTTGCGCCGCATTGCCCTGGGCAGGATGTCCTCGCTGGGCCAGTAGCCCGTCCTGAGTGCACGATCATAGCCCTGGGTCAGGCCGGCGGCGTGCATGGCGGCAACGGCGCCCTTGACGTCGTATTCGAGACGCTCCATCCGAACGCCGTCGTCGTCGAGCACGGCAAAACAGGTTTCGGGCAGCCCGTCATGGGGCGGCATGCCGATCGCACCGGGGTTGATCCAGCGGATTCCGTCGATGTTGCGCTCGAACGGAACGCCGCAATGGCCGGCGATGACCGTATCCAGCGCGCCGACCTGCTCTTGCAGCAGGGCGATCTCGTCCCAGAATTCGTCCTCGGGGCTGATCGGCCACAGGAACCGGCTGATGTCGCCGGCCCCGCCATGGATGACGACGCAGCGCCGCCCCGCATGGCGAAAGATCACGCGATCGGGCAGATCGGCCATCCAGTCGCGCTCGGCCCGGCCGATCCTGTTGCGGGCATAGGCGTACCAGTCCCTGGCCAGGGTCGCACAGACGCTATCGGGGGAAAAGCCGCAGCCGCAATCATCGCTTTCGGCGGCAAGCGCCCTTTCGCAGTTTCCCGCAATCGTGGGGCACCGGCTGCGCCGCATCAGCCTGACACAGGCGACGGGATCGGCGCCATAGGCGACCACATCGCCCGTACAGACACGGCGCTCGGGCGGAATGCCGGCCTGCCCGGCCCATTCCATCAGGGCCGACAATGCGTGAAAGTTCGAATATGCCCCTCCAAAGAGGAGGATCCGGCCCTCCAGCTCTCCGAGATCGCGAACGCGCATCTCCTTCCCCGTCTTGCAGCAAGGGGGCTTTGCCCTCATAACGGGATCACCACAGGATCACCCCGGCGACAGTTTAAGGAAAAACAGCACCATGGAAAGGCCGATAACGGATTTTGCGCCGCTCGACACCGCCTTCTGGATCAGTATTTCCGCGATTGTGGCACTTTTGATTCTGTCGGCCTTCTTTTCGGGCTCGGAAACCGCCCTGACCGCCGCCAGCCGAGGCAAGCTGCGGGCGCTGGCCGACAAGGGCTCGCGCGGGGCGGCACTGGCGCTGCGGATCACCCGCGACAACGAGCGCCTGATCGGAGCGGTCCTGCTGGGCAACAACCTGGTCAACATCATGGCGGCGGCGCTGGCGACCAGCCTGTTCACCCGGCTGTTCGGCTCGGGCGGGGTGGCGCTGGCGACGCTGGTGATGACCCTGCTCGTTCTGGTATTCGCCGAGGTGATGCCCAAGACATACGCCATCACCAACCCCGAAAGCGCGGCCCAGAGGGTGGCGCCGGTCCTGTCGCTGGTCGTGGTCGCCTTTGCCCCGGTTGTTTCGGCCATTCGCTGGTTCGTGCGCCTGATCCTGCGCCTCTTTGGCCTGAGAACCGATCCCGACCGGTCGATCCTGGCGGTACAGGAGGAAATCATGGGCACGATCGAGCTGAGCCACTCGGAAGGCGCCATGCCCAAGGCCGAGCGCGACCGCCTGCTGGGCGCGCTGGACCTGCGCGACCGCACGGTCGAGGAAATCATGCTCCACCGATCAAAGATCGAGATGGTCGATGCCGATGATCCGCCGGATCGGATCGTCGAACAATGCCTGCGCTCGAACCACACGCGCCTGCCGGTATTCCGTGGCGAGCATGAAAACATCGTGGGCGTGCTGCACGCCAAGGACCTGCTGCGCGCGATCCACAATCTCGACGACCCGCGCGACCTGAAATCGTTTCAGGTACTCGACGTCGCGATGAAACCCTATTTCGTACCCGAGACGACCACGCTCGACGACCAGATGCGCGAATTCCTGCGTCGGCACGTCCATTTCGCCCTGGTGGTCGATGAATACGGCGCGTTGCAGGGGCTGATAACGCTCGAGGACATCCTGGAAGAAATCGTCGGCGAGATCACCGACGAACACGACACCGACGCCGAAACCCCGATTTCGCGCGACGCAGCCGGCAATTTCCTGGTGGACGGGGCCATGACCATTCGCGACCTGAATCGCGAAACCGGCTGGAACCTGCCCGACGACAACGCCAACACCATCGCCGGCCTTGTCATCCACGAAAGCCAGTCGATCCCGACCGTGGGGCAGGTGTTCAGCTTTCACGGTTTCCGCTTCGAGGTGGTCGAGCGGCGCGACAACAGGATCACCCGCCTGCGGATCCGCCCCCTGTAGAACCTGTTTGACCCCGCGCAACGGGTCGCCATCGCAGGGCGGCGCGGGCTCAGATCGCCAGGCTGTGGCTGTTCTCGTTCATGCTGTAGGCATCGAATTCGCGCGCGATCATCCGGGTCAGGGACTGCCCCTCGGGCAGGATCTCCAGCACCGCGCCCTCGTGCCGGGTAAAGGGTGCGAATTTCTGGTGTACGCGCGCCAGCTCCAGCCGCAGATCAACGGGGGCCGAGGCGAATTCGGCCTCGACCGCATCCAGATCGACACGGAAGGTACACATCAGCTCTTCGATCACCCGCGCCCGCAACAGGTCATCGCCGACAAATGCGTGCCCGCGCGCCGAGGCAAACTTGCCATCGCGCACCTGCGCCAGATAGCTGGCGGTCGCGCTGATGTTCTGGACATATCCCTGCGGGAAACGCGAAATCGCCGAAGCCCCCAGCCCGATCAGCGTATCGGCGGGATCATCGGTATAGCCCTGGAAATTGCGCCTCAGACGCCCCTCGTTCAGGGCAACGTCCAGCCCGTCGCCGGGACGCGCGAAATGGTCGATGCCGATGGCCCGGTAGCCGGCCTCGAGGAACAGATCGCGTGCCTTGTCGAACAGGCCCAGCCGACGGGTCGCATCGGGCAGGTGTTCCTCGGGGATCATGGTCTGCCGCTTGGCCATCCACGGCACATGCGCATAGCCGTACAGCGCGACCCGGTCCGGCCCCAGACTCAGGAGTTTCGCAGTCGTGTCGGCAATGCTGTCCTTGTCCTGGTGGGGCAGCCCGTACAGGATGTCGGCATTCAGGCTGTGAATCCCGCGCGCGCGCAGCTTGCCGGCAATGTCGCGGGTCAGCTCGAAACTCTGCTCGCGGCCGATGGTTTCCTGAATCCTGGGATCGAAATCCTGGATTCCGATGCTGGCGCGGTTCATTCCGGCCGCCGCCAGCGCGTCGAGGCGGGCGTCGTCCACCTCGTTGGGATCGACCTCGACCGAAAACTCGGCCCCCTCGGCAAAGGGCAGGCGCGAGGTGATCGTTCGGGCGAGCGATTCGATCATGTCCGGCTGCAGCAGGGTCGGCGTGCCCCCGCCCCAGTGCAGGCGCGACAATCGGACGCCCCCCGGCAGGGCATCGGCCATCAGCCGCACTTCCTGTTCGAGGGTCCCCAGATATGAACGTACCGGGTCGTCGTTGCGTACCCCCTGGGTGCGGAAGGCGCAGAACCAGCAAAGCCGGCGACAAAAGGGAATATGAATGTACAGCGACACCTCGCCCCCCTCGGGGACGGCCGCAAGCCAGCTTGCGAACTGGGCTGCCTGGACGCTCGTGCTGAAATGCGGAGCGGTCGGATAGCTGGTATAGCGCGGCACTTTGGCGTCGAACAAACCAAGCTTGGCGAGTTGCGTATTCCGGGTCATTCGCTTACTTATTGAGAATGCAAGGCCGAGTGCTTTGATCAAGATCAAAAACGGGAAGATTAATGAACACTGCCCCCAGAACCCTTGCAAATACGGATTGCGGCGATTGCCCGATCCGCTACCGGGCGGTGTGTTCCCGCTGCGAACCCGACGAGTTGGACATACTCGACTCCATGAAATCCTACAAGACCTATGAGGCCGGGCAGACAATCTGCTGGGCCGGGGACCACCTGCAATATGTCGGCTCGGTGGTCGAAGGCGTCGCCGCGTTATCGCAGACCATGGAGGACGGGCGGCGTCAGATGGTGGGTCTGCTGCTGCCCAGCGACTTCGTCGGTCGCCCCGGGCGCGAAACCGCCCCTTTCGACGTGATCGCGGCAACGGATGTCACGCTGTGCCTGTTCCACAAGACCCCTTTTGAAGAGCTGATCAACTCGACCCCGACAATCGCTTCGCGCCTGCTCGAAATGACGCTGGACGAGCTCGACGCCGCGCGCGAATGGATGCTGCTGCTGGGGCGCAAGACGGCGCGCGAAAAGATCGCCAGCTTTCTGGCCATCATCGCCAGGCGCAACGCCGTGCTGCAAAGGAAACCCGCCGCCGGGCGGATGGAATTCATCCTTCCGCTGTCACGCGACGCGATGGCCGACTATCTGGGTCTGACGCTGGAAACCGTCAGCCGCCAGATGTCCGCGCTGAAACGCGAGGGCCTGATCGAATTGCATGGCAAGCGTCAGATCACGATTCCCGATTTCGCCATGCTGATGAACGAAACCGGAGACGACACCGACGGCGGCATGCTGAGCTGAACCCGACCGGCAGACGCATCCCGGTCGCTCTCCATCATCCCGGTCGTCACCCGGTGCCCCACCGCCGACCACCGCTTCTTCTTTGCCCAAATACGCGCGGGGGTGAATTGCCGCAGGCAAGAGGGGGCAGCCGCCCCCTGGCCGCCCCCCGCCGCCCCCCTCGCGCATACCGGCCCATCAGCGGCAGTGGGCCATCAGCACCGGGATCGCGACATCCGTCAGCATGTCGCGCGTGGCACCGCCCAGAATGGATTCGCGAAACCGGGAATGTCCATAGGCCCCCATCACGATCATGTCGGCGGCAAAATCGGCGGCGTGGCGCTGAATCTGTTCGGCCGTGCGCGGCAATGTGCGGGGCAGCAGGCTGACCGTGACATTGGCACCGTGGCGGGCCAGCATCCTCGACAGTTCGACGCCCGGGTCGGATTCCATCTCGTCATGCTCGGGCGGGTCGATGATGGCGATATCCACCGCTTCCGAGGCGGCGATCATCGGCATCGCTGCGCGAATCGCGGCCAGCGCCTCGGCGCTGCGGTTCCAGGCGATGACGATTCGCCGTCCGGGCACCACTTCGGGTGTGACCTCGTATTCCGGGGGGGCGATCAGCACCGGCGCGTGCCCGTCGAACATGGCCGCTTCGACGATGAAACCGGCCTCTTCGCCGGCATCCGTCCCGTACGGGCGCGGCAGGATCACGAGGTCGTTGTAGCGCGCGATCGAGCCGACCGCGTAACCGATGCCGCTGATCTGGGCGACCACGGCCTGGCAGGACCAGTTGAAATCGGCGCCTTCCAGAATCCGACGCGCGCTTTCCTCGGCGGCCTTTGCCTCGCCTCGCGCCGATTCGATTCCATCGCTCAGCATCGCCGGGGTCGCCCCGGCGTAATAGAGCCCCGGCTGGATGCGATCGATCCCCAGGCACAGCACGTTCAGGTGCCCGCCCGAAAGGCCGGCCATGCGCATGGCCAGCGCAAGGGCCGGCCGGCTGGTATCGCGCCCGTCCCAGACCGTCATCAGCGATTTGTATTCCATCATCTCGTTTTCCTTCCTGCCCGAGGCCGTTTCACCTGCGACCCCTTTTTGTGATACCCTGATCCGGGCGCCGGTTCCATGACGCTGATCAATCGCCGCCATCCCTGTCGGGCCGGCCCTGGCCCCCCCGGCGATGGCACCCGCGACCGCCCCGTTGCGGTTGATCACGGTCAAGCCGCCTTCGGCATGCGCGGATTTGCGTGGCCTTTCGCGGCCTTTCGCGTTGACCTTGATGCAGGTCAACGCTTAAAGGCGGCCAACCTGCGGCAAATGGACACTCACTTGATATGCGTCAATGTGCTGTGCGGGACAATATTGCACAGTTGAAGATGGAGCAAATTTGACATGGATCAAGGAATCCATCGCTGACTGGGGGCAGGTGGAAAATACGGGACAGGACCGAACCGTGCCGAATCTGTGCGCGCGGAAGAAAAGAAGGGACACTCGATGCTGAACTATATCAAACTGATCGTGCTTGCGGTGCTCACGCTGCTGGCGGCAATCGTGGCGAATTTCGCCCGCGATCTGCCATATGCCATCCACATGATCATCTTTGCAATCGCGGGCGCGGCGACATTCATCTATGTGCTGCGTCACACCAATGATCCACCAAGGCCCGAACCCTCGGGCTATAACGACGCCGTCATCCGTGCGGGCGTGATCGCGACCGCCTTCTGGGGTGTGGCGGCGCTGGCAGCCGGGGTGCTGATCGCATTCCAGCTGGCCTACCCGCACCTCAACCTTTCGCTGGGGGGCGGATATTTCAACTTTGGCCGTCTGCGCCCGCTGCACACCTCGGCGGCGATCTTTGCCTTTGGCGGCAACGCGCTGATCGCATCGTCGTTCTATGTGGTACAGCGCACCGGCGCGACCCGCCTCTGGGGGGGCGGCCTGGCGTGGTTCGTGTTCTGGGGCTATCAGCTGTTCATCGTTCTGGCCGCAACCGGCTATCTGCTGGGCGTCACCCAGTCCAAGGAATATGCCGAACCCGAATGGTATGTGGACATCTGGCTGACGATCGTCTGGGTCGCCTATCTGGCGGTCTTCTTCGGCACCATCGTCAAGCGGAAAGAGCCCCACATCTATGTGGCCAACTGGTTCTTCCTGAGCTTCATCGTCACCATCGCCATGCTGCACGTGATCAACAACCTGGCCGTTCCGGTGTCGATCTTCGGGTCGAAATCGGTGATCGTGCTGGCCGGGGTGCAGGATGCGCTGACCCAATGGTGGTACGGTCACAACGCGGTGGGCTTTTTCCTGACGGCCGGTTTCCTCGGCATGATGTACTATTTCGTGCCCAAGCAGGCCGGACGCCCGGTTTACTCGTACAAGCTGTCGATCATCCACTTCTGGGCGCTGATCTTCCTGTATATCTGGGCCGGTCCGCACCACCTGCACTATACCGCCCTGCCCGACTGGGCACAGACGCTGGGCATGGTGTTCTCGGTCATGCTGTGGATGCCCTCGTGGGGCGGCATGATCAACGGCCTGATGACGTTGTCCGGCGCCTGGGACAAGCTGCGCACCGACCCGGTGCTGCGCATGCTGGTGATTTCGGTCGCCTTCTACGGCATGTCCACCTTCGAGGGGCCGGTCATGTCGATCCGTGCCGTCAACTCGCTGAGCCACTATACCAACTGGACGATCGGTCACGTTCATTCCGGCACGCTGGGCTGGAACGGCATGATCATCTTTGGTGCGCTGTACTTCCTGGTTCCCCGCCTGTGGAACAAGAAAGAGCTGTACAGCATCCGCATGGTGTCCTGGCATTTCTGGCTGGCCACCATCGGGATCGTTCTCTATGCCTCGTCGATGTGGGTCGGCGGCATCATGCAGGGCCTGATGTGGCGCGAGGTTGATGCCCAGGGCTTCCTGGTCAACTCGTTTGCCGACACCGTCGCGGCACTGCATCCGATGTATGTCGCCCGCGCAATCGGTGGCGTATTCTACCTGACCGGTGCGGTGCTCATGGCCTACAACCTGCGCAAGACCGTGACCAGCGTCGAGGACAAGACGACCCCCGATGCCGCGGTAGCAGTTCCGGCAGAATGAGAGGAACAGGAAACATGTCGATACTTTCCAAACACAAGGTCATCGAAACCAACGCCACGCTTCTGCTGATCCTCAGCTTTCTCGTGGTGACGATTGGCGGCCTGGTCGAGATCGTGCCCCTGTTCTTCATCCAGAACACCATCGAAAAGGTGAAGGGGGTGCGCCCCTACACGCCGCTCGAGCTGGCGGGGCGCAACATCTACATCCGCGAGGGCTGCTATGTCTGTCACAGCCAGATGATCCGTCCGCTGCGCGACGAGGTCGAACGCTATGGCCCCTACTCGCTGGCAGCCGAGTCGATGTATGATCACCCCTTCCAGTGGGGATCGGAACGTACCGGGCCCGACCTTGCCCGGGTGGGGGGGCGCTATTCCAACGAATGGCATGTCCACCACCTGAGCGACCCGCGTTCGGTGGTGCCTGAATCGATCATGCCGACCTATGCCTATCTGCTGAAGAACGAGATCGACGGCAAATACATCGCCGATCTGATGAAGACCAACCGCACCGTGGGCGTCCCCTATACGGACGAGGACATCGCCAAGGCGCGCGAGGACTTCGAGGCACAGGCCAACCCCGACGCCGATACCGAAGGGCTGGTCAAGCGTTACCCGGGCGCCAAGGTGGCCAATTTCGACGGCCAGCCACAGCTGACCGAAATGGACGCGCTGATCGCCTATCTGCAGGTTCTGGGCACGATGGTCGATTTCTCGACCTTCATTCCAGACGCAAGTCGCTAGAGGGAGGGGAACATGGACATCTTTACCTTTCTCGAACACGTCGCCCGCAGCTGGGGGCTGTTGTGGATGTTCGCGGTCTTTGTCGCCGTGGTGATCTTTGCCTTCAGGCCCGGTAGCAAGCCGGTGCATGAGGCAACCGCAAATATCCCGCTGCGCGACGGCGACAACCTGCAAGACGACCTTGCGGCCATCGAAAAGGCCAAGCAAAGCCTGCCGCACAAGGAGGCCGGAAAATGAGCAAGAAAGACACAAGCAACACCGACCCCAACACGACAGGGCATGTCTGGGACGGCATCGAGGAATTCGACAACCCCCTGCCCCGCTGGTGGTTGTGGACCTTCTATGCCACGATCGCGTTCGCGATCGTCTGGACAATCCTCTACCCGGCCTGGCCCATCTCGACCAAGGGCGCGACGCCCGGCCTGCTGGGCTACAGCTCGCGCGCCTCGGTTGCGGCCGATATCGAGCGCTACAAGCAGGCCAACGCCGCCATCAACAAGAAGCTGACCACGGTTCCGCTGGACCAGATCGAAAAGGATCCCGATCTCGTCAGCTATGCGCTGAACGGCGGCGCCTCGGTGTTCCGCACCTTCTGTGCCCAGTGCCACGGCTCGGGCGCCAACGGCAACAAGGGTTTCCCCAGCCTGATCGACGACGACTGGCTGTGGGGGGGCACGATCGACGATATCTACACGACGATCAGCCACGGGATCCGCTATGCCTCGGACGAGGACACGCGCGATTCCGAAATGCCCGCCTGGGCTGACCAGCTGACCGAGCAGGAAATCGCCGATGTCGTGCAATATGTCCGCAAGATCTCGGGGCAAAAGGCCGACGCGGCCATGGCCAAGGCGGGCGCTACCGTCTTTGGCGACAACTGCGCGGCCTGCCATGGCGACGACGGCAAGGGCAACCGCGATGTCGGGGCGCCCAACCTGACCGACCGCATCTGGCTGTATGGCGGCGATGTCGAAACCCTCACCCAGACCGTCACCCACGGTCGCAAGGGGGTGATGCCCGCCTGGGCCGGTCGCCTGTCGGAAGCGCAGATTCGCGAGGTCGCCGTCTGGGTCCACCAGCAAGGCGGCGGCGAGTAGACCAAGCGACGTCTCCGGGCGCTCCCTCTTGTGCCCGGGGAACGGGCACCGGCCTCCCAGTCCTGTTCACACTCACAGGGGGCCGGTGCTTTTTTCCGTTTTCCCCACCATATACGGGGGATACGGATCAGCAAGACAGGGCCAGGCAGGCCCGCATCAGCAGTAACGTCCCCGAGCAGGACAAGGAAAGACCCGCGTCATGAGTCCCACCGAAAAGGAAGCCCCCGCCCTTTATGCGGCGCGTGAACCGATTTTCCCGCGCCGCGTGTCCGGTTTCTACCGGAACCTCAAATGGGGAATAATGGCCGTCACCCTGGGCATCTATTACCTTCTGCCCTGGATCCGCTGGGAACGCAGCCCCAGCCTGCCCGACCAGGCGGTTCTGGTCGATCTGGCCCACCGGCGTTTCTTCTTTTTCTGGATCGAGATCTGGCCACAGCAATTCTACCTGGTGGCGGGCCTGCTGGTCATGGCCGGGCTGGGGCTGTTCCTGTTCACCTCGGCGCTGGGGCGCGTGTGGTGCGGCTATGCCTGCCCCCAGACCGTGTGGACCGACCTGTTCATTACCGTCGAACGCTGGATCGAGGGCGATCGCAATGCCCGCATCCGCCTGCAACGCGCCAGGTGGGATCTGCGCAAGACCCGGCTGCGGCTGACCAAATGGACGATCTGGCTGCTGATCGCGGTGGCAACCGGCGGGGCCTGGGTTTTCTATTTCGCCGACGCGCCGACGCTGCTGAAGGAACTCGTGACCGGCCAGGCCCCGATGGTGGCCTACGGGTTCATCGGCGGGCTGACCTTTACCACATTCCTGTTCGGCGGATTCATGCGCGAACAGGTCTGCATGTACATGTGCCCCTGGCCGCGCATCCAGGCGGCCATGATGGACGAAGACACGCTGACCGTTGCCTATCGTTCATGGCGGGGCGAGCCCCGCGGCAAGCACCGCAAGTCGGCGGATGCCGACAAGCTGGGCGATTGCATCGACTGCATGGCCTGCGTCAATGTCTGCCCGATGGGCATCGACATCCGCGACGGCCAGCAGATGGAGTGCATCACCTGTGCATTGTGCATCGATGCCTGTGACGCCATGATGGCCAAGATCGGCAAGCCGCGCGGCCTGATCGACTACATGGCGCTGACCGACGAGGAGCACGAGAAAAAGGGCGAGCCCCCGATCCCGATCTGGAAGCACATATTCCGGGTGCGCACCATCGTATATACCGTGCTGTGGGCGGGCATCGGCGCGGCGCTGATCGCGGCCCTCTTCCTGCGCTCGGATATCGACATCGACGTCTCGCCCCTGCGCAACCCGCTATATGTGACCCTGTCGGACGGCTCGATCCGCAATACCTACAAGGTGCGGATCCGCAACATGAATCCCGAGGCCCACCAGTTCCGGATCTCGGTCATTCCGAAAGACGTGTTCAGGCTGGCCGTTCAGGGCAGCAAGACGACGACGATCACGGTTGCCGCCGATGCCACCGGCACCCACAAGCTGTTCGTGATCGCGCCGCCCGATTCCGCGCCGGCCAATGCCGAGTTGACCGAGATCCACATCTGGGTCAAGGATCTGGCCACCGGCAAGCAGGCCCACGCGGAAACCGTGTTTACCGGCAAGAAGAGAGGAAATTGACATGATTAAGGAATTCACCGGCCGCATGGCGTTTCTGACCTTTACCGGTTTTTTCGTCGTCATCATCGGCGTCAACATGGCCATGAGCTATTTCGCGCTGGGCACCTTTCCCGGGCTCGAGGTCGAGAACTCGTATGTTGCCAGCCAGGAATTCAACGGCAAGCTCGCCCAGCAGATGCGCCTGGGCTGGAGGGTCGAGCTGGGCTATGACGGCAAGACGCTCAGCCTCGACATCCGCGACCGCGACGGCCGGCCCGCAAAGGTGGCGGAAATCGACGCGACCATCGGGCGGGCCACGACCGACCGCTTTGACCGCAAGCTGTCGCTGGTACTCAAGGACGGGCGGTTCATCGAACCGATCGCCCTGAAACCCGGAAAATGGGAGGTCCGCTTCGTCGCCCGGGCCGCCGACGGAACCGCCTTTCAGCAACGCAAGCATGTGATCGTGAAACCCTGAAATGTCACCCCGGGCCCTACCCCGGCCGGCGGTCTGCCCCGCCTGCACGATCCCGGCCCCTGAAATCCGGCCTGCCGAGGCGGTTGCGCCGGGCAATATCGTCCTGTCCCTGCCGACCATTCACTGCGCCGGATGCATCTCGACGGTGGAACGCGGGCTGAACGCGGTCGAGGGCGTGCGCTCGGCCCGGGTGAACCTGTCTCTGAAACGCGTCGCCATCGAGGCCGCGCCCGACATTACCGCCCAGCAGCTGGTCAAGGTGGTCGAGGGCCTGGGATACGAGGCGCACGAGCTGGATGCCGCACTGCTGAGCGAATCCAGGGGCGACAGGATCGGCCGCAACCTGTTGATGCGGCTGGCGGTTGCGGGATTTGCGGTGATGAATGTCATGCTGTTTTCGGTGGCGGTCTGGGCCGGCGCCGAGGGCAGCACGCGCGACCTGATGCACTGGTTTTCGGCCCTGATCGCACTGCCGGCAATCGCCTTTGCCGCCCAGCCCTTTTTCGCCAATGCCTGGTCGGCCCTCAGGGCGCGCCGCCTGAACATGGATGTGCCCATTTCCCTGGCGATCCTGCTGGCTGCGGGCATGTCGCTGTACGAAACCACCCAGAGCGGCGAGAACGCCTATTTCGATGCGGCCCTTTCGCTGACCTTCTTTCTGCTTGCGGGGCGTTACCTGGACTATCGCACCCGTGCCAGCGCGCGCTCGGCCGCCCAGGAGCTGGCCGCGCTCGAGGTCAACCGCGCACCCAGGCTGATAGATGGAAACGAGGTCATCACCCCGGTGGCGGATCTGCAGGTCGGCGATATCGTCGTCGTCCGGCCGGGCAGTCGCGTCCCCGTGGACGGCCGCGTGCTGACCGGCGAAAGCGAGATCGACCGTGCATTCCTGACCGGCGAAAGCCTGCCCGCCTATGTCGGCCCCGATGCCGAACTGCGTGCAGGCGAGATCAACCTCACCGGCCCCCTGACCATGCGGGTGACGGCGCGCGCGCAGGAATCGACCCTGCAAAAGGTTGCCAATCTGGTGGCGCTGGCCGAAAGCGCGCGCAACCGCTATACCTCGCTGGCCGACCGGGCCGCGGCCATCTATGCACCGGGGGTGCATCTGCTGGCGCTGGTCGCCTTTGTCGCCTGGTTCGCGATTTCCGGCGATCTGCGCCTGTCGATCAACATTGCCATTTCCGTTCTGATCATCACCTGCCCCTGCGCGCTGGGCCTTGCGGTGCCCGCCGCCACGACTGCCGCCAGCGGGCGCCTGTACCGCCACGGCGTCCTGCTCAAGAGCGGCACCGCGCTCGAACGTCTGGCCGAGGCCGACACGGCCGTTTTCGACAAGACCGGCACGCTGACCCTGGGCCAACCCCGGCTGCGCGAAGGTGGGGGTTTCAGCGACGACGATCTGCGCCTTGCCGCGGCGCTGGCCGCGCACAGCACCCATCCCCTGGCACAGGCGCTTGTGCAGGCGGCCGAGGCACGCGGCATCGCAAACGACCTGCCGGCGGTGGAAAACGCCAGCGAACATCCGGGCCACGGCATCAGCGCATGGCTGGAGGGGCGCGAGATCCGCCTTGGCCGGGCCGCATGGCTGGGCCTGCCCCCGACCGAGACCACCGCCACCTGCCTGGACCGTGGTGACGGGCGCAAGGTGGTTTTCACCTTTGACGACGCGCTGCGTCCGGGCGCGCGCGAACTGATCGACGCGCTCAGGGGCCTGGGGCTAGACATCCACATGATCACCGGCGACACCCCGGCGGCGGCAAGACGGGTCGCGGACGCGCTGGGCATCGACAAGGTGACGGCCGGCGCCCTGCCCGAGGACAAGGTCGCGCTGCTCGACAATCTGTCGGAACGCGGCCGCAAGGTGCTGATGGTGGGCGACGGTCTGAACGATACCGCTGCGCTGGCCAGGGCCCATGTGTCGGTCTCGCCGGCCTCGGCGCTCGACATTGCACGCGTGGCCTCGGATATCGTGGTGACCGGGCACGACCTGTCGCCCGTGGCCGAGGCCCTGCGCACGGCGCGCGCCACCCGGCGCCGGATAAAGGAGAATTTCGCCCTGGCCGCCGCCTACAACGCGGTAGCCATTCCCCTGGCCGTGCTGGGCCACGCGACCCCGCTGCTGGCGGCGCTGGCCATGTCGGCGTCGTCGATCACCGTCACCCTGAATTCGTGGAGGCTGCGCTGAATCATGGACATGCTGGTCTATCTGATACCCGCATCCCTCTTCATGGGGGGCGCCGGTCTCGCGGCCTTTTTCTGGATGCTGCGCTCGGGTCAGTTCGACGACCCTGACGGGGACGCCAACCGCATCTTGCGCACCGATTACGACGACCACCCCAAGGAATAGGCACGACCGGGCCCGGTGGCGGATCGCTTGGCGGATCGTTTGGGGCGGACCGGGCTGCTTGCTGCCCTGGCGATGGTCGGCCGGGACGGATCAGCCGGTCGGCCCCAGGATCTCGCAGTTCTGACGCCATACCCGCAGGCGCGAACAGGCCCGCTTGGCCCGGCCCTCGGTCAGGCCGACGAACTGCGCCTGATAGCGCCCCTTGCGCAGCACCACCTTGCGCAGCGCCCCGTCGAGCGAGCTGAGATCCTCAAGCGCGGTGCGCAACAGCACCTTTTCGGCATCCATTCGCGTGGGATAGGCGCCGATGCGGATGCCCCAGCCGCGACCGCCCGAGGTGGACATGCGCATGACCACCCTCTGGCCGTCATCGCCCGGCATCTGTTCCTGCGCCTCCTGCAACTGTTCGCGCGGCACGGGGCGCAGTGTCGGCGCCACGGCCCTGGCAACGCGACGAACGGCGACCGGGGCCGGCTGCCCGACCGCTGCGGCGGGCTGTCCGGCAACAGGCCCTGCCGTCGGCGCCGGGGCGCCGGCGACCCGCGACACCGCCTTGTTGATGGCCAGTTTCATGCCCGCCGTTTCAACCGGGGACACGCGCGGCCGGGCCATCGGCCGCGGGCTGCTGGACACGGCCGAGGCCACCAGCACCGGCTTGCGCGGCCCATAGACCGGCAGGGGCGGCGGAACCACGCGCACCCTGGGTGCCGCCCGCCGAAACCCGAGGTCCAGCAGGCGCGCCATCTTGCTGTTGCGCTGGCTGACCGAGCGGCCACCGAACTCGGCCGCGATGATACGCTTGCTGCCCCGCCGCGCCGAGGCCACCAGGTTGAAGCCCGCCGCCTGGGTATAACCCGTCTTGATCCCGTCGGCGCCACGATAGGCCGCCAGGAACTTGCGGTTGGTGTTGCGAATGGTCTTGCCCGCGGCGACCACGCTGCGGCGTGAAAACAGCCCGTAATACTGTCGATAGTGGAAATACAGCGCGCGCCCCAGGATCGCCATGTCGCGGGCTGTCGAGAGGTGCCCCGCAAGGGTCAGACCGTTGGCATTGCGAAAGGTGGTGCGCGTCATGCCCAGGGCGCGCGCGGTCTTGTTCATGCGCCGGGCAAAGGCCTGTTCGGATCCGGCAATCGCCTCGCCGATTGCCGTGGCCGCGTCATTGGCCGACTTGATCGCCGCGGCGCGGATCAGCTGACGCAGGGCCACCTTCTGCCCCGCGTGCAGACCCAGCCGCGAAGGGGGCTCGCTGGCGGCATTGCGCGATATCGACACCTTCGTGTCCAGGGTGATTTCGCCATTCTTGATTGCCTCGAAGGCAATATACAGCGTCATCATCTTGGTCAGCGAGGCAGGATACAGCCGCTCGTCCGCGTTCTTGGAATACAGGACCTGGCCATTGCGCATATCCATGACGATGGCCGCATATTTCGCGGCCGTCGCCGGTGCGCCCGCCCATGCGAGTGCGATCGCCAGGAAAAACCCGCTCAATACCTGCCTTGGCATCGGTTGCTCCGATGTTATTGCTGCCTCGGTCGCCGCGTTGTCGCGGTCTGCCATTCTGCCGCCCACCCTAGCATGGGATTGACAGCGCGAAAAACTGTTTTTTCACCGTTCGCTACCACTATTTTCGGACCAGGCCGCGCGGGCCGATCACCCCGCCCCCGCAACCTGGCCGCCAGGCGGTGAACAGGCGCGCGCCGGCCACGGATAGTCGCCACTCCTGCCCGGCGGTCACAATCGGCGTGAGCCGGCCGATCTTGAAAATGTGCAATTCACTTTCCATCTGCCGTAGCGTATATTTGAAAGCCACAACACACGACTCTGACGGAGGGATCACTTGGATCACCGGGTGCCAGGATGCGCAAGCAAGAAGGATGATGACGGGGATACCGCCGTCGTCACCAAGACGCGCACGAAAACCCAGCGCCCGCCAATGTACAAGGTGCTGCTGCTGAACGACGACTACACGCCGATGGAATTCGTCGTCTATGTGCTGGAACGCTTTTTCGGCATCTCGCACGCCCAGGCCGTGGACATCATGCTGACCGTTCACAACAAGGGGGTCGCGGTGGTCGGGGTCTATTCCTTCGAGGTCGCCGAAACAAAGGTTGCGCAGGTCATGGAACTGGCACGACGCAACCAGCACCCGCTGCAATGCACGTTGGAAAAGGAATAGGCCGCCGGCCTGCCCCCCATGCCCCATTCCCGCCTCGAAATCGCCCTTGGCCGATCCGGCCTGTCCCTGCCTGCGCAGGGCCGGATTGCCGTCTTGCGCGCCCGCCCCGACACCGACCATTCCGTTCTGCCCGGCGAGCGGCTGCAACTGTTCAACGGTTTTCGCCCCGACCATGATCGCCTTGCCGCGGCCGGCCATGCGGTTGCGGCCCGCCCCCCCGAGGGGCAGGAATTCGCGGCCGTTCTGGTCGAGATCACCCGTTCCAAGGACGAAACAAAGGGCCTGATCGCGCAGGCGCTGGAAATGGTCGGCCCCGGCGGGATGGTGCTGGTCGATGGCGCGCGCACCGACGGCATCGATTCCGTGCTCAGGCATTGTCGCGCGGTCCTGCCCATCGACGATGTGCTGATCAAGCATCACGGCCGCCTTTTCCGAATGACCCGCCCGGCCGAATTGCCCGCCGAGGTCCGCGCCTGGGCCGACGCGCTGGCACTGCGCCCCAACAGGGATGGCTTTCTGACCGCGCCGGGAATGTTCTCGCCCGACCACATCGACGCGGGCTCGGCCCTGCTGGCGCGCCATTTCGATGCGCGCCTGCGCGGAAACGTCGCCGATCTGGGCGCGGGCTGGGGCTGGCTGGCAATCCAGGCGCTGAAGGCAGGCCGAATCGAACGCATCGAGCTGTTCGAGGCCGAGGATGCCGCCCTTGCCGCGGCGCGCGCCAATATCGACGACCCCAGGGCGCGTTTCTTCTGGGCCGACGTCACCGCCGCGACCGCAACAGCCGTCGGGCCGCAACAGGAACAGGGCAATGATGCAAACCGGCCCGCGGACACCCCGCTTGCCACCTATGACGCGGTGATCTGCAACCCCCCCTTTCACCAGGGGCGCGCGGCGACTCCGGCGCTGGGGCTGGAATTCATCCGCCGGGCACACGCTCTGCTGGCAACAGACGGCGCGCTGTGGCTGGTCGCGAATCGCCAGATGCCCTATGAATCGATCCTGCGGGAAAGTTTCGGCGAGGTCACGCCTCTCGAGGAAAACAGCGCCTTCAAGGCGATCCTGGCCACCAGGCCGATCGCCGGAAAACAAGGGCGCGGCCACCGCAGGATCCTGCGCGCCCGCTGAGGCGCCGACGAACGGGGGAAAACCATGTCCTTTTCCATCTCTGGAAAGTCAGTCATCGTCACCGGCGCCGCCAATGGTGTCGGCCTGGCCATCGCGCGCCATTTCGTCAGCCAGGGCGCGCGGGTCATGTTCACCGATATGGACGAGGACAAGCTGGAGGCCGAGGTCCAGGCCATCAGCGGCGACAAGGGCGACGCAAGATTTTTCGCCGGCGACCTGCGCGAACGCCTGACGCTGGCCAACCTTCTGTCGGCCACCATAGACGAATTCGACCGCGTGGACATTCTGGTCAACGCCGCGCGCCAGGTGCTGCGTTCGGATCCGCTGAACCCCGATGACGATGCCTTCGCAACCATGCTGGAGCAGAACGTCACCACCACGCTGCGCCTCAGCCAGATCGTCGCCAGACGCATGATCCACCAGGCCAGCGGCGCCGAGGGCGAGACCGTCGGCAACGGCGACACGATCGGCTCGATCGTCAATCTCAGCTCGATCGCGGCGCGGCGCACCCATCCCGAGCTGATGTCCTATTCGGTCGCCTCGGCCGCGCTGGACCAGCTGACCCGTTCGATGGCGGTGGCTCTTGCCCGTCACCGGATCAGGGTCAACGCCGTGGCCATCGGCAGCGTGATGAGCGCAAGCCTGCGCAACACCCTGAAAACCAGCGCCGATCTGCGCAGCCGGCTGATCGACACCACCCCGCTGGGCCGTATCGGCGAGGCCGACGAGGTGGCCGAGGCGGTGCAATATCTGGCGTCCGAGAGTTCCTCATTCGTCACCGGCCAGATCCTGACCGTTGACGGGGGTCGCACGCTGGTCGATCCGATGGACACGCCAGCCCACTGAGGCAGCGCCCGTATCGGGCTGCTCGCCCCGCCGGTGGCGCGTTTCGTACACGCCCCCTCGACGCGCCCCTTTCCGCGTGGCAGACAGGGACCATGCCGTTGTGGATCCCGATCACCATCTTTGCCGCCTTTGCGCAAAACCTGCGCTTCATGCTGCAGAAACATCTGAAGGACACCCGCCTTTCCACCGGCGGGGCCACCTTTTCGCGCTTTGTCTTTGCCGCGCCGCTGGCGGTTGTGCTGGTGCTGGTGCTGACGGCAACGGGGCTGCGCGAGATGCCCTCGCCGACCGGGCGTTTCGTGGCATTTGCCGCGATCGGCGGGCTTTCGCAGATCCTCGCCACGCTGTGCGTGGTGGCGCTGTTTGCCAGCCGCAATTTCACCGTGGGCATCACGCTGAAAAAGACGGAAACCGTGCAGACCGCGCTGATCGCGCTGATCCTGCTGGGCGAAAGGATCTCGGCCGCGGGCATGAGTGCCATCGTGATCGGTCTGATCGGCGTCATCCTGCTGGCCGACCCGCCGCGCCCGGCCGCGCCGCTGCCCTGGCACAGGCGGCTGATCAACCGGGCCTCGGTGCTGGGGCTGGCATCGGGGGCGCTGTTCGGGGTGTCGGCAACCGGCTATCGCGGGGCGTCGCTGGCGCTGGAGGGGGGCGATTTCGTGATCCGGGCCGCCGTGACGCTGGCCTTTGTCACGGTTTTCCAAAGCCTTGTCATGGGCGCCTGGCTGGCCTGGCGCGAGCGTGGGCAAATCTCGGCTGTAGCGCGCAGCTGGCGCGTGACGGCGCTGGTGGGGCTGACCGGGGTTCTGGGATCATATGGCTGGTTCATGGCCTTCACCCTGCAACACGCGGCCTATGTCAAGGCGCTGGGGCAGATCGAACTGCTGTTCACCTTTGCCGCCTCGACCCTGTTCTTTCACGAACGCCACAGCGGGCGCGAGCTTGCGGGCATGGCGCTGGTGGTGGGCAGCATATTGATGCTGGTGATGGTGGCATGAAAGGCAAGCCGGGCACATCGGAAACAACATACGTTTCATTCAATCGGCAGAAAGAAGGCAAGGTTCGCGCCCGGTCCCGAGGGGGGGCGCGCCGAGACCCGCGCGCCGACCTTCACGAGTGAAACGCTGCAACCTGTTGAAACAACGCCACCAATTCGCGCCCGCCCTGGGGGGCGGGGCCGGGCGCGAACCGGATTGCAGGCAATCCGGGGAATAGAAAACCAGTGTAGTGAGCTTCAGATTCGGGTGGCTAAGGCATGTTTGCCCGCCCCACAGGCAGGCGCCTACGCACCCACCTCGGGGCAGGCGCTTCCCTCGGCTTCATGCCACGGGGCGGCCGCACCCGCCAGCCAACGCCCTTGCATCGCAACCCCGCCTGCCCGATATTCCACGCCATGAGCCTGCCACCCGGATTCCTTGACGAACTGCGTTCGCGCGTGTCGCTGGCGGCTGTTGCCGGGCGCAAGCTGGTGTGGGATGCGCGCAAGTCGAACCCCGCCAAGGGCGATTACTGGGCACCCTGCCCCTTTCATCAGGAAAAGACCCCGTCCTTTCACCTCGATGACCGCAAGGGGTTCTATTACTGCTTTGGCTGCCACGCCAAGGGCGACGCGCTGACATTCGTGCGCGAGACCGAAAATGTCGGCTTCATGGAGGCGGTCGAGATCCTCGCCCGCGAGGCCGGCATGACCATGCCCGCGCGCGACCCCAAGGCGCAGGAAAAAGCCGATCTGCGCAGCCAGCTGGTCGAGGTGATGGAACAGGCGGCGCAATTCTATCGCCTGCATCTGAACATGGCCGAGGGCGCGCGCGCGCGCGCATATCTGCAAGACCGGGCGCTGTCGGACGAAATGATCACGCGCTTCGAGATCGGTTTTGCCCCCGACAGCCGCACGGCGCTGTTCCAGCATCTCACCGGCAAGGGGGTCGCGCCCGATCTGGTGGTGCAGGCGGGGCTGGCCATCAAGCCCGACGATGGCGGCCACCCCTATGACCGTTTTCGCGGCCGCATCATGTTTCCGATCCGCGATTCACGCGGCCGCTGCATCGCCTTTGGCGGCCGCGCGCTGGATCCGAATGCGCGGGCGAAATATCTGAACTCGCCCGAAACGCCGCTCTTCGACAAGGGCCGCAGCCTGTTCAATTTCGTCCCCGCGCGCGAGGCCGCCGGCAAGACGGGCCGCCTGATCGTGGCCGAGGGCTATATGGATGTGATCGCGCTGTCACAGGCCGGTTTCCGCGATGTGGTGGCCCCCCTTGGCACGGCCATCACCGCCGATCAGCTGCGCCTGATGTGGCGCATCGCGCCCGAGCCGATCATCGCGCTGGACGGCGACAAGGCCGGGCTGAACGCCGCCATGCGTCTGATCGACGTGGCGCTGCCGCTGCTGGCGCCCAACCAGACATTGCGTTTCTGCCTGCTGCCCGAGGGGCTGGACCCCGACGACCTGCTGCGCGCGCAGGGCCCCGGCGCCATGCAAAAGCTGCTGGATACAGCCCGCCCGCTGGTTGACCTGCTATGGCAGCGCGAAACCACGGGCAGGGTGTTCGACAGCCCCGAACGGTGTGCCGCGCTTGACGCCAGCCTGAAATCGGCGCTGGGCCGCATCAGTGACCCGATCGTGCGCAACCACTATGCCGCAGCGCTGCGCGAGAAACGCCACGCGCTGTTTGCCCCGGCCCGCGACCGACGCCCGCCGGACAGGCGGCCTGCCGGAGGTCGCCGGAGCAAGGCTTCCCCCCCCCGGCAGCCGGCCGACAGTACCCGCGCCTCGTTACTGGCACGCGGGGCCAGCCTGCCGCAAACCGAAGAGCGCCTGCGCGAATCTGTCATCCTGTCGCTCTGCCTTGAATATCCCGCAATCGTTGCCGATTTCGATACGGCGCTGGAAAAACTGCATTTTGCGGCCCAGGAACATGATCGGATACGCGACCTCCTGCTGGATCATGCCCCTGAACACAGGGATGATCCGCAGATGTTGCAGAAAAAGATTTCCGCCGAACTGGGGGCGCAAACGCTTGAAAAACTGCTGTCCCTGCGCCATGTGCGTATCAACCCCGCGATCCGCAAACGGGTGGATATCGAAACGGCACGCATGGCGCTGGCCGAGGAACTGGCCAAGCTGGAGGCAAATCGCGGCAGCGCGCAGGAGGTCTCGGACGCCATGCAGGATATTGCCGGCCTGGTGGACGAGGGTCTGACCTGGCGCCTGGGACAGGCAGCCGAGGCCCGCGACCGCGCCAGCCGTTCATCCCTGCCCGAGGGCGGAACCGAGGCCGAAGATCGGGAAAACCTGTCCAGATACCTGCAAAACCTGATCGACAGCCAGGTCTGGGTAAAGAAAAAACATTGAAACACATTGCGAATCAGTGATTCGCAGTGTTGATTCGCACAAATGATTCGCGCGACTCACCTTTTCGGTGATTTCGCCCTTCTGACGACGGAGTGACCAATGGCCGCCAAGGACACGGATGTGACGAAACCCGAAGACAACAATGACGCGGCAGCACTGGGCGATCTCAGCCAGGCCGCCGTCAAGAAGATGATAGCCCAGGCGCGCGAGCGCGGCTATGTCACCTATGACGAGCTGAACAAGGTGCTTCCGCCCGAGCAGGTTTCCAGCGAACAGATCGAGGACGTGATGTCGATGCTCAGCGAAATGGGCATCAACATCATCGAGGACGACGAGGCCGAGGAAGAAGAACAGAAATCGACCGATCTGGTGGAAGCGTCGACCTCCAAGGAAATCGCCGTCGCCAAGACCGAAACCGAAAAGCTGGACCGCACCGACGACCCCGTGCGCATGTATCTGCGCGAGATGGGCAGCGTCGAACTGTTGTCTCGCGAGGGCGAGATCGCCATCGCCAAGCGCATCGAGGCCGGGCGCAACACCATGATCGCAGGCCTGTGCGAAAGCCCGCTGACCTTTCAGGCCATCACCATCTGGCGTGACGAACTGCTGGACGAGGCGATCCTGCTGCGCGACGTGATCGACCTGGAAACCACCTTTTCCGGCGCGATGGACGACGACGAAGAGGAAGAAGTCACCCCCGATACCAGCCCGGCCCAGCCGTCGGGCGGCTCCGCCAAGGCTGCCAGGAAAGAGCCCGAGACCGACGCCGACGGAAACCCGATTGCCTCGGACGACGATGACGACGACGATGACGATCAGGCCAACCTGTCGCTCGCCGCGATGGAAGCCGCGCTCAAGCCCAAGGTGCTGGACACGCTCGACCGTATCGCGGCTGATTACGAAAAACTGTCCGAAATGCAGGACAGCCGCATGTCGGCAACCCTGAACGAGGACACGACATTCTCGAAAGCCGACGAGGCCACCTATCAGAAGCTGCGCTCGGAAATCGTCGAGCTGGTCAATTCGCTGCACCTGCACAACAACCGCATCGAGGCGCTGATCGACCAGCTTTACGGCATCAACCGCAAGATCATGTCCATCGACAGCGCCATGGTGAAACTGGCCGACCAGAGCCGCATCAACCGGCGGGAATTCATCGAGGCCTATCGCGGCTATGAACTCGACCCGACATGGCTGGACCGCATGGCCGAAAAATCGGGACGCGGCTGGAATACCTTCAACGAACGTTTCCGCGGCAAGGCCGAAGAGCTGCGCGCGGAAATGGCCCAGGTCGGGCAATATGTGGGCGTGGACATCTCGGAATTCCGCCGCATCGTCAACCAGGTCCAGAAGGGCGAAAAAGAGGCCCGTCAGGCGAAAAAGGAAATGGTCGAGGCCAATCTGCGCCTGGTGATCTCGATCGCCAAGAAATACACCAACCGCGGGCTGCAGTTCCTCGACCTGATCCAGGAAGGCAATATCGGCCTGATGAAGGCAGTAGACAAGTTCGAATACCGCCGCGGGTACAAGTTCTCGACCTACGCCACCTGGTGGATCCGCCAGGCGATCACGCGCAGTATCGCCGACCAGGCCCGCACCATCCGCATTCCGGTCCACATGATCGAGACCATCAACAAGCTGGTGCGCACCGGCCGGCAGATGCTGCACGAGATCGGCCGCGAGCCCACGCCCGAGGAGCTGGCCGAAAAGCTGCAGATGCCGCTGGAAAAGGTGCGCAAGGTGATGAAGATCGCCAAGGAACCGATCAGCCTGGAAACGCCGATCGGCGACGAAGAGGATTCGCAGCTGGGCGATTTCATCGAGGACAAGAATACCGTCCTGCCGCTGGAAAGCGCGATTCAGTCGAACCTCAAGGACACGACGACCAGGGTTCTGGCCAGCCTCACCCCGCGCGAGGAACGGGTGCTGCGCATGCGTTTCGGCATCGGCATGAACACCGACCACACGCTGGAAGAGGTCGGCCAGCAGTTCAGCGTCACCCGCGAACGCATCCGCCAGATCGAGGCCAAGGCGCTGCGCAAGCTGAAACACCCCAGCCGCTCGCGGAAACTGAGGAGTTTCCTGGATCAATGACCCCCGACAGAGGGCGGCCATCGCGGGCGCTGCAAGGGGCAACATCGGTAACAGGACGTGCCAGGAACGGGTTATCCTGTTGTTTTTCCGCGCATAATTCACGCGCGCCTGTCAGCCATGCAATAATTCGATAGCCGATATGCAGGTGTGCGACGTTTTTTGGTCTTGATAAGTCACCCCCCCATCCCTATTTCATTTCTCGAAGGCGGTGGTCGAGCGACGCTCCTGCTTCCTTCACCTCCCTGTTGGACTTAAGGCCGAGCTTGTCTCGGCCTTTTTTTTGGGCCGGCTTGTGCGTCAGGGGATTGGTCAGGGGATTGCCGGGGCTCGCCCGCCTTTCGGGGCGACGCCCGGGATTGGCGTTTCGCCGGGATTCCATGCGGGGGCCAGCCCCCGCACCCCCGGAGTATTTGGACAAAGAAGAAAGTCGCGATTCCGTGATCTGCCTGGTATTGGCGGCCTTGTCAGCGTCTTTGGGAAAAGAATGTTTTCAACAGGTTGGCGGCTTCGGTCTCGGCGATCCCACCATAGACCTCGGGGCGGTGCAGGGATTGCGGGTGTTCGAACACGCGCGCGCCGTGTTCGACTCCGCCGCCCTTTGGATCGGGTGCGCCGTAATAGAGCCGCCGGATACGGGCATGGGCGATCGCTCCGGCGCACATCGCGCAGGGTTCGAGCGTGACATAGAGATCGTGATCGACCAGGCGCGCAAGCCCCGTTGAGGCACAGGCGGCGCGGATGGCCAGCATCTCGGCATGGGCGGACGGATCGCCCAGTTCGCGGGTACGATTGCCGGCGCGGGCGACGACCCTGCCCTCGGGCGACAGGATGACGGCGCCGACGGGCACCTCGCCCCGGCCGGCGGCAAGGCGGGCCTGTTCGAGGGCAATGGCCATGTGACTGCGAAAGGGACTCATGATTTCCTTGATGGCCTTGGCGGGGTGCCTGCGCAAGGGGCTTTCCCGCGGGCGGCGCGGATGTTAGGGCGGGGTCATGGAAAATGACACCCCGAAGGGCGAACGTATCGCCAGGTTCCTGTCGCGCGCAGGCATTGCCTCGCGCCGCGAGGCCGAACGCATGATCGAAGCGGGCCGCATCACCGTTGACGGCCGCCGCCTGGACACGCCCGCCTTCCTGGTCACCGGCGACGAGACCATCCTGCTGGACGGCAAGCCCGTGAAAGGGCCCGAACGAACGCGTCTGTGGCGCTATTACAAGCCCATCGGCCTGGTCACCAGCGCGCGCGACGAAAAGGGGCGCGACACGGTTTTCGACAACCTGCCCGACGACATGCCCCGGGTCATGAGCATCGGGCGCCTCGACATCAATTCCGAGGGCCTGCTGCTGCTGACCAATGACGGGGCGCTGAAACGTCGGCTGGAGCTGCCCTCGACCGGCTGGGTGCGCAAGTATCGGGTGCGCGTCAAGGGCGCACCGACCGACGAGATGCTCGACCCCCTGCGCAAGGGCATCACCGTCGAGGGCGAGAGATTCCGCCCCATGCAGATCAGCCTGGATCGGCAGCAGGGTGCCAATGCCTGGCTGACCATTGCCCTGCGCGAAGGCAGGAACCGCGAGATCCGCCGTGCGCTGGGGGCGGTGGGGTTGCAGGTCAACCGCCTGATCCGCATTTCCTACGGCCCGTTCCAGCTGGGTGAATTGCAGCCGGGCGAAGTGGCCGAGTTGCGCCCTAAGGTGCTGCGCGACCAGCTGGGTATCGACGTGACCGCGCCGCGAGACAGGCCAGGGCCCGACACAAGGCCCGCCCGCGCCCCCTCGGGCGGCAGGCGCAGGCGGCGGTAGGGCGTAGACCATAGGGCTACGCCCCAGGGCCTATTCGGCCGCCGCCTTTTGCGGGGCGCCACCGGCCCTGAATTTCTTCAGCAGACGGTCGCGCTTTTTCTCGAAGGCGGCGATTGCGTCCATCTTGACCGGGCCGAACCCCTTGATTTCCAGCGGCAGGGCGGCCAGTTCGCGCGCGGTCTTCAGATTGTCCGGCGTCAGACCGGCAAGGATTTCCTCGATGTCCCGCTCGTATTGCCGGATCAACTGGCGTTCCTTGCGCCGCTCGGCGGTACGGCCAAAGGGATCCAGCGGTGTGCCGCGCAGCGCCCTGAGACGGGCCAGGACACGCATGGCCGACAACATCCAGGGGCCGAATTCGCGTTTCCTTGGCCGCCCCTCGGGACCGGGTCGCGACAGCAGCGGTGGCGCCATGTGAAAGCCGAGGCGGACATCGCCCTCGAATTCGTCATCGACAAACTTGCGGGTGGTTTCCAGATGCAGTCGGGCGACCTCGTATTCATCCTTGTAGGTCAGCAGCTTGTGATAGCCGAGCGCGACCTCTTCTCGCAGATCGCCGGCGCGGTTGACAAGGGCCAGATATTTGCGCGCAAGCAGCCTGCCCTGATAGGCGCGCAGATGTCTGACACGCAGATCGATGCGTTCGTCCAGGGTTTTCGGCTGGTCGGCCTGCCTGTCGCCTGCGATCTCGGCGGCCTTGTCCGGGTGCAGCATGGCCCAGCGGCCGATATCAAAGGCCTGCTTGTTGCCCTCGACGCCGGCGCCGTTCAGCTCGATCGCGCGCAGGATGGCCTCGCGCGTCAGCGGCACAAGGCCCTGCTGCCACGCAGCGCCAAGGATCATCATGTTGGAATAGATCGAATCGCCCAGCAGCTTGCGCGCAAGCACGGTCACGTCGAGAAAGCGCACGCCATCCTCGCCAAGGCGGGCCTGCAAGGCCAGACGCAGCCGGTCGTTGGGAATGGCGAATTTCGGATTGCGGGTGAATTCGCCGGTGATGATCTCGTGATCATTGACCACCGCGCGGGTGCGACCCGTCTTCATCAGCCCCAGCGTCGCCGAGCCCGCCGAAACCACCAGATCGCCGCCGATGATGGTGTCGGCCTCGCCGATGGCAACGCGCACGGCGGTGATGTCGTCGGGCCGATTGGCGATGCGCAGGTGGATGTTGACCGCCCCGCCCTTTTGGGCGAGCCCGGCCATTTCCATCATGCCCGCGCCCTTGCCGTCGATATGGGCGGCCTGCGCCATGATGGCACCGATGGTGACGACGCCGGTGCCGCCAACACCCGTGATCACGAAATTGTATGTGCCGTCGATCGCGGGCAGTTCGGGTTCGGGCAGATGCGGCAGGTCCAGCTTTTCTGTGGCCGCCTTGCGCAGCTTGCCGCCCGAAACCGTCACGAATGCCGGGCAGAACCCTTCCAGACAGGTGTAATCCTTGTTGCAGCTGGACTGGTCGATGGCCCGCTTGCGCCCGAATTCGGTTTCCCGAGGCACGATCGACACGCAGTTCGACTGTACCCCGCAATCGCCGCAGCCCTCGCAGATGTCGGCGTTGATGACCACGCGACGGTCTGGGTCGGGAAACAGGCCGCGCTTGCGCCGGCGGCGTTTTTCGGCGGCGCAGGTCTGGACATAGATGATTGCCGAAACACCCTTGTGCTGGCGATACCTGCGCTGCACCTGCATCATTTCCTCGCGCGGGAATTTCTCGACCTCGCGCGGGAATTTCGAAAGATCCAGATCTTCCTTCGGGTCATAGACCACGGCGATATGCTGCACCCCCATGGCCCTGATTTCGTCGGCGATGCGATAGGGGTTCAGGTCGCCCTCGTTATGCTGGCCGCCGGTCATGGCAACCGCATCGTTGAACAGGATCTTGAAGGTGATGTTGGTGCCGCTGGCCAGGGCCGCGCGGATGGCCTGCACGCCTGAATGGTTGTAGGTGCCATCGCCCATGTTCTGGAACACGTGATCGCGCGTCGAGAAATGCGATTCCCCGATCCAGTTGGCCCCCTCGCCGCCCATCTGGGTAAAGCCCAGCGTATTGCGATCCATCCACTGCACCATGTAGTGGCAGCCGATCCCGGCATAGGCGCGGCTGCCCTCGGGCACCTTGGTCGAGGTGTTGTGCGGACAGCCCGAGCAGTAATAGGCCAGACGGCGGGCGATTTCGGGCGCGTTGTCGGCCTTGCGCGCCTCGCGCAGCTTGTCGAGGCCGGCGGTGATGTAGTCGGCGTTGCGGCCCTCTTCGACAAAGATTTCGCCCAGCTTTTCGGCAATCAGGATCGGATCCAGCGCATAGCGCGTGGGGAACAGCTCCACCCGGCGGCCGTTTTCCCAGGTATCGCCCTTGTGCCAGCCATAGATGCGGCGGCCGCGGCGGTCTTCGAAAATCGCCTCCTTGGCCTGGACCTCGATCAGCTTGCGCTTTTCCTCGACGATGACGATCAGGTCCAGCCCCTCGGCCCATTCGTGAAAGCCGGTCATGTCCAGCGGAAAGGTCTGGGCCACCTTGTAGGTGGTGATGCCCAGACGTTCGGCCCGGGTTTCGTCGATGCCCAGCAGGCTGAGCGCATGCATCAGGTCCAGCCAGTTCTTGCCGGCGGCAACCAGACCGATCCTGGCACCCGGCTTGCCCCAGACGCGGCGGTCGATGCGGTTGGCGCGGGCGAATGCCTCGGCAGCGAAACGCTTGTAGTCGATCATCCGCTTTTCCTGCTCGACCGGCAGGTCCATGATGCGGATGTTCAGCCCGCCCGGCGGCATTTCGAATTCGGGGGTGACAAACGACATCCGGTCGGGCCGGCCATCGACGACAGCGGTGGCCTCGACCGTGTCCTTCATGGTCTTGAGACCCACCCAGACACCCGCAAAACGGCTGAGCGCCCAGCCATAGATGCCCAGGTCGAGGATTTCCTGCACCCCGGCGGGGCTGACGACCGGCATGTAGGCATCGACCATCGCCCAGTCCGACTGGTGCAAGGTGGTCGAGCTTTCGCCGGTGTGGTCGTCGCCCATGGCCATGAGCACGCCGCCATGCTTGCTGGTGCCCGCCATGTTGGCGTGGCGCATCACGTCGCCCGAGCGATCGACCCCCGGCCCCTTGCCGTACCACAGGCCGAAGACGCCATCATATTTGCCCTCGCCGCGCAGCTCGGCCTGCTGGGTGCCCCACATGGCGGTGGCGGCGAGATCCTCGTTCAGGCCCGGCTCGAACAGCACGTTTGCGGCCTCGAGATGCTTTTTCGCCCGCATCATCTGCAGATCGACCCCGCCCAGCGGCGAGCCGCGATAGCCGGTCACGTAACCCGCCGTGTTCAGCCCGGCCGCCCGGTCGCGCGCGGCCTGCATCAATGTCAGCCTGACCAGCGCCTGGATGCCGTTCAGCAGAACGCGATCCTTTTCAAGGTCGAAACGGTCTTCGAGTGATATGTCATGAATGCCCATGCCGACTCTCCCTGCGTGCGGTTGGTTGAGCGCATGATAGGTCATTATTACTGACCTACCAAGTCAATTTTTCGTTTTTCTTTTGTTTGCCTTTTCGCCGCTTGCCCCGCTATTGTGACGCGCGCAACCGAAATGACAACAAAAAGGCAGGGACGGCAATGGATTGGGACAAGTTGCGGATATTCCACGCGGTCGCGGATGCCGGCAGCCTGACCCATGCCGGAGACAAGCTGCACCTGTCGCAATCTGCCGTCAGCCGCCAGATCAGGGCGCTTGAGGAAAGCCTGAACACGACCCTCTTTCACCGCCATGCGCGCGGACTGATCCTGACCGAACAGGGTGAATTGCTGTTTGACGCAACCCGCGCCATGGCCAAGCGGCTGGAGGCCGCCGAGGCCCGCATCCGCGACAGCGAGGACGAGGTATTCGGCGAGTTGCGCGTCACCACGACGATCGGGTTCGGCACGCTGTGGCTGGCTCCGCGACTGGCCAAGCTGTACGAGAAATACCCCGACCTCAAGATCGATCTCATGCTGGAAGAGCGCGTTCTCGACCTGCCCATGCGCGAGGCCGACATCGCCATCCGCATGAAGGAGCCCAGCCAGGCCGACCTGATTCGCCGCCGCCTGCTGGGCGTGCGGATCAAGCTGTACGCGGCGCCCGAATACCTGGACAAGCATGGCACGCCGCAAAGCCTGGCCGAGTTGCACGACCACCGTCTGATCTGTCAGAGCTCGCGCGCCCCGCAGGTTGCCGCCAGCGCGTCGCTGATACAGCGCCTGTTTTCAACCGACGTGTCGTCACATCTGACGGTGAACAATTATTTCGGCATCCTGCAGGGGGTGATCCAGGGGCTGGGAATCGGTGTTCTGCCCGATTACCTGACCGAGGATTTTCCCCAGCTTGTCAACGTGTTGCCCGAGGAGGAAAGCGGTGAAGTGCCTGTATATCTGGCCTATCCCGGGGAATTGCGTCATTCCAAGCGGGTCGAGGCCTTTCGTGATTTCGTGATCGACGAGGTGATCGCCTATCGGCGCCGCAATCGCGATGAACAGGGCTGAAGGGCGGCGATGATACGGGGTGATGATACGGGCGCGGGGGGCGCTGCCCCCGTCGCGCGAGCGCGACTCCCCCGGCGTATTTTCACAAAGAAGAAGCTCGGGAAGCAGGTTCGTCATGCCCCGAGCGTGGCGACGCGCATACCGGACAGTCGTCACGCCGCGCCAGTTTCATCTTGCGGCTTTCGCCATAGAGCGCGTCATAGATCAGCATTTCGCCCCTCAGGGTCTGGCCCGCGCCGGTGATGTGCTTGATCGCCTCGACCGCCATCATGGCGCCGACGACACCGGGCAGCGCACCAATGACGCCAGCCTCGGCGCAGGTCGGCGCCAGGCCCTCGGCCGGTGCGCGAGGGAAGATGCAGGCATAGCAGGGTGTGCCGTTTGCGGGATCGTAAAGGCTGATCTGGCCTTCCCACTGGCTGATTGCAGCGGCGATCAGGGGTACGCCGTGGCGCGTGCATAGTTCGTTGACCAGGTAGCGGGTCGTGAAATTGTCGGAACCGTCCAGCACCAGATCAAAGCCCTTCAGCACCTCCGGGGCATTGTCGGGGCTCAGGCGCCGGTCGAAGGGAATGACCTCGACATGGGGGTTGATTGCCGCCAGCGCCTGGCGGGCGCTTTCCACCTTGGGCATGTCGATGCGGTCCGTGGCGTGCAGGATCTGGCGTTGCAGGTTCGACAGGCTGACCCGGTCATCGTCGATGATGCCGATATGGCCCACCCCGGCCGCCGCCAGATACATCAGCGCGGGAGAACCCAGCCCCCCGGCGCCCACGACCAGCACCCGCGATTGCCTGAGCTTCATCTGACCGGGGCCGCCGATTTCGCGCAGGATGATGTGGCGGGCGTAGCGTTCGAGTTCCGCCTCGGAAAAGGGCCCGCTTTGGGGCGGGTTGTCGGCGGTTGCGGCCGTTGTCAGGGCGGCAGTCGGGGCCTCGGGGGCGCGGGATTTCAGCCAGCGCAGCCCCATCGCATAGGCCAGCACGACCAGCGCCACGCCAAGCAGCCAGCTCCAGCCCAGCAACGAGCCGCCGACCATCAGGCGCAGCACGTTGCTGGCCGGAAGAAACGCATGAAACCCCACGGGCAACAGCAGCAGAACCACGCAAACGCCGACGATCAGCGCCCGCGATACCCCCATGTACCAGCCGAGCAGAGCCACGGCGGCAACAAGGACAAGCACCATTACCATCATGCCCTCCCGGTCGAGCCGAAACCACCGGCGCCACGGGTGGTTTCATCGAGTATCCGCACGGGGTGAAACCCGGCCCGGACCACCGGCGCCACGACCATCTGCGCGATCCGCTCGCCATGGGCGACGACAAAGGGGCGCGTGCCCAGATTGGCGAGAATGATCCCGACAGGGCCGCGATAATCGCTGTCGATGGTGCCGGGGCTGTTGAGCAGGGTGATCCCATGTTTCAGCGCCAGCCCGGATCGCGGGCGGATCTGCGCCTCGTATCCCGGCGGAATGGCCATGCTGAACCCGGTCGGCACCAGCAGGCGCGCTCCGGGCAACAATGTCAGGCCATCTTTGCGATCTTCCAAGCGCAGATTGGCACGAATATCGGCCCCCGCCGCGCCTGCGGTTTCATAAGACGGCAGGGCAATGTCGGGGTCGAACCCGTCCAGGCGGCTGATCTGTATGGTAACGGTCATTTTTCCCCTGCCTCAACGCGGTCGAGGACTTCGGCAATCCGGTGTGCGAGCCGCGCGGCAACCTCGTCCTTGGTCATGCGCGGCCAGCTTTCGGCGCCCGCGCCGGTGATCAGGGTCACGGCGTTCTCCGCCCCCCCCATGATGCCGGTTTCCGGGCGCACGTCATTGGCGACGATCCAGTCACAGCCCTTGCGCGCACGTTTTGCCGTGGCGTTGGCAATCACGTCATCGGTTTCGGCGGCAAAGCCGATCACGAGTGACGGACGGCCCTTTTCCATCTGCGCGACCGAGGCCAGAATGTCGGGGTTTTCGTCGAATTCCAGCCTGGGCAGCCCGCCCTTGCCGTCTTTCTTGATCTTGCTGCCAGAGGGCGCGCGCACCCGCCAATCGGCCACGGCGGCGGCAAAGATCGCCGCGTCAACCGGCAGCGCCGCCTGCACCGCGTCATGCATCTGCGCGGCGGTTTCAACGCCGACCACCTGCACGCCCGCAGGCGGCGCCACGCTGGCCGGGCCGGTGACAAAGACCACCTCGGCCCCCAGACGCGCAAGGGCCGTGGCAATCGCGCTGCCCTGCGCACCGGACGAGCGGTTGGCGATATAGCGCACCGGGTCGATGGGTTCATGGGTCGGGCCGGATGTCACCAGCACCCGGCGCCCGGCAAGCGGCCCGTCGCCCAGTGCTGCGGCAATGGCGTCGATGATCTCGTGCGGCTCGCTCATCCTGCCGGGGCCGTATTCGCCACAGGCCATCGCGCCCTCGTTGGGGCCGACAAACAGGATGCCGTCGCCGCGCAGGGTTTCGACATTGCGCCGGGTTGCCGGATGCTCCCACATGCGCACATTCATCGAGGGCGCAACCAGCACCCGCTTGTCGGTCGCCAGCAGCAGGGTCGAGGCCAGATCTCCGGCCAGCCCGTGGGCCATCTTGGCCAGCAGATCGGCCGTGGCCGGGGCCACCACCACCAGATCGGCAGCGCGCGACAGCTCGATATGGCCCATCTCGGCCTCGTCGGTCAGGTCGAACAGATCCTGATACACCTTGCTTGCGGCAAGCGCCGAAACCGACAGCGGCGTGACAAACTGCGCGCCCCCCGCCGTCAGCACCGGGATCACATCCGCGCCGCGCTCGCGCAAGCGCCGGATCAATTCCAACGCGCGAAAGGCCGCAATGCCGCCGCCGATGATCAGCGTGATCCGCTTACCTGCAAGCATCTCATCCCCTTCATGCCACTCCGACGCCCCATGTCTAGGCGGGCGGCGCGTTCATGTCCATCCCGCGGCGGCTACTGCCTTTTCCTGCGAAACACCTCGCAAGGGTCGTCGCGCTGCGTCGGCGCGGTCAGCAGCCACAAATCATAGGGCGGAGGGCCGTCAGGGGCCTGTTCAAGCTGGCCGATGCTCAGCACCTTCAGCGCGGGTGCCGCCTGTGCGATCATCGCCGGCACGCCCCAGTCGCGCCTTGCGTGACCATTGCCGGTGATCACCACTACCGGGCCGCCTGTTTCGCGAAAGGCACGGATCGCGGCCCGCGCAATGCTGGCGTCGCGCAGGCGCTGGGCCTCGACCATGCCGCCCAGCATGTCCTCGGGCAGGGCGTTGCAATGGGCCTCGCGCTGGCCCTGTATGCGCCGGTCATTCTGTGGTTGGGGCAAGGGTCGATCCAGCCCGAAACGCGCGGCACCCGCGCCGAACACCCCCGCGGCCCCGTCGAAAATCGCCTTGCGGATCTGCTTGCGTGGCAGGTTACCGGCATAGATGCGCGCCCTGGGCGCCGCCTGAAAAATGGGGAAATACATCGCGAAATCCGGCCAGCCCGATTTCTTCCAGTTCAGCGCCCGTGCCAGCGCCTGCCGGTCATGCCGCCTGTCGGGGGTTATGGCCGACAGCTGTGCGGGCACCAGCATCTCGAACACCAGCGCACGCGGCTGAAGGGCGCGCACGGCACGGGCCTGGTTGCGATGCTGCGCCGGGTTGTCATGCACCTCGCCCAGCACCACGATATCGGCAGGCGGCAGACGGTCCAGCATGGCGGGCGTGATCTGGCCTGCGCGCACCGCAGCAGGGACAAGGATCACAAGAAACAGGAACAGACGAAACATGCCCCCTTGTAGCGCGAGATCGCCTGCCTGAAATCCCCAAATTCGCCGCCATACGGGGCTTTTGCCGCGCGCGCCCTGCTGATAACAGGTGCGCATGACGGATTTTCCCCACATCACCCTTGTCACCGGCGGCGTTGCCTCGGGCAAATCGGCCTGGGCCGAGGGGCTGGTGCTGTCCAGCGGGTTGTCACCCGTCTATATCGCCACCGCCCAGGCGCTGGATGACGAAATGCACACAAAAATCGCCCGGCACAAGGCCCGCCGCACCGGCCAGTGGCGCCTGATCGAGGCCCCGCTTGACCTTGCTCCGGCCCTCGCCCGCATCCGTCCCGGGGAAATCGCCCTTGTCGATTGCCTGACCATGTGGCTGAGCAACCACCTGATGGCCGGTCACGACACCTCGGCGCTTGCCCCGCCCCTGATCGAGGCACTCTCTGCCCGGCGCGCGCCGGTGGTCATGGTCACCAACGAGGTCGGGCTTGGCGGCATCAACCCCGACCCGACGGCCCGCCGCTTTGCCAATGCCCAGGGGGCGCTGAACCAGCAGATTGCCGCGCGTGCCGACCTTGTGGTGGCAGTGATGGCGGGGCTGCCGCTGGCCCTCAAGGGGCAGATCCCCAGCCTCCCCCCTGGCCGCACCCCACGGGCCGCAAGATGACCTGCTGGTGGTGGATCCGCCACGGCCCGACCCATGCCGACGGCCTGATCGGCTGGACAGACCTGCCCGCCGACCTGTCGGACCACGCCGCGCTCGACCGGCTGGCCAACCACCTTCCCGACGACGCTCTTGTCATCTCCAGCGACCTTGCCCGCGCCAGCGCCACCGCCGACGCCATCCAGCACAACCGCCAACGCCTGCCCGACAGCCCACGCTTGCGCGAGATCCATTTCGGCGCCTGGGAGGGCAAGACCCATGCCGAAATCTCGCAAACTCACCCCGAACTTGCCCGCGCCTACTGGAGCAACCCCGGCGATACCGCCCCACCCGAAGGCGAAAGCTGGAATCAGGCCGCGCAGCGCGTCAGCCGCTTGGTTGACGACATGAACAAGGGCCACCCGGGCGCCCATATCGTCGCGGTCGCCCATTTCGGCGTGATCCTGACCCAGCTCCAGCGCGCCGCCGGCATGGCGCCTGCCTCGGCGCTCGGCTTTACCATCGACAACCTGTCGGTCACCCGTCTCGAATTCCTCAACCCCGGCTGGCGCATCAAGGGCGTGAACCACCGCCCCTGAGCTTCTTCTTTGCCCAAATACGCCGGGGGAGTCGCGCCAGCGACGGGGGCAGCGCCCCCAACGATCACAACGCCACCGCACCCATCGACACATCGAAGATCAGCTTGAGATTCAGCGCCACCAGAACCACCGCGATCAGCCCGCACAACAGCGTCAGCCAGAGCGGCGCCTGCAATCCCCCCATCTTTTCCCGATTGGCCGTGAACAGCACCAGCGGGACTATGGCAAAGGGCAGTTGCAGGCTGAGAACCACCTGGGACAGGATCAGCAGACGCGCCGTGCCGCTTTCGCCAAAGATCATCGTGACGGCAACCGTTGGCAGGATGGCAATCCCCCGGGTGATCAGACGGCGCAGCACGGGCGAGATGCGCAGCCGGATAAAGCCCTCCATCACGATCTGCCCCGACAACGTCGCCGTGACCGTCGAATTCAACCCCGAGGCCAGCAGCGCGACTCCGAACAGCGTGGCCGCCAGCGGTGCGCCCAGCACCGGCGCGATCAGCCGGTGCGCATCCTGGATCTCGGCCACCTCGAAACGGCCGGTGGAATAGAAGGCCGCCGCCGACAGGATCAGGATCGAGGCATTGATGAACAGCGCAAACATCAGGGCGATGGTCGAATCCAGCGTCCCCATCCAGATCGCCTGCCGTTTTGCCGCAATGGAATCCCCGAAATCCCGCGTCTGGATGATCGAGGAATGCAGATACAGGTTATGCGGCATCACGGTCGCGCCGATGATCCCCAGCGACAGATACAGCATATCCGGGTTGGTCAGCAGATCGCTGCGCGGAATGAACCCGGCCAGAACATCGCCGATCACCGGATCGGCATAGCTCATCTGGATGACGAAACTGGCTGCGATCACCAGCGTCAGCGCGATCACCACCGCCTCGAGGTAACGGAAACCCCGGTTCTGCAGCCACAGGATCAGAAAGACATCCAGCGCCGTCAGCACGACGCCCAGGGTCAGCGGAATCCCGAACAACAGGTTCAGCGCGATCGCGGTGCCGATCACCTCGGCCAGATCGGTGGCAATGATTGCCGCCTCGGCCAGCACCCACAGGATGTTGCTGACCCAGCGCGGCCAGGCATCGTGGCAGGCCTGCGCCAGATCGCGCCCGCTGGCAATGCCCAGACGCAGGGCAAGCGCCTGCAGCAGGATGGCCATGAAGTTCGACAAGAGCGCGACAAACAGCAGGCTGTAGCCAAAGGCCGATCCGCCGGCGATCGAGGTCGCCCAGTTGCCGGGGTCCATATACCCCACCGCGACGATATAGCCGGGGCCGAAAAAGGCCGCAAACCGGCGCAGAAAACGCCCGCTGACGGGAATCGAGCCATGCGATTCGGGCAGGCTCGGGGTGCTTCTCGCCTGTCGCCAGCCCTTGGACTGCTGCATCGGTTTCTTCTCCCCGGGGGGTTTGTACGGTCTGTTTCGCTTGTTGCGAGTGATTTGCATTTTCATTAAGTGATACGCCCAGACCTGTCAACCGGGTCGGACAGCCCCTGGCGTCACCGCCTTGACACGACCACGAACCCGGTGCCGTCGGCTGCTTCCGCAGCCTCTGTCGTCGCGGCCCATATCGGGGCATCCTCCGGCTGCCCGGGCATTAACCAAAAATCAACCACGTTCACCCTAGCCTTGCAATACCCCGCCAGAAAGGACACCGATGGTCGCAACGACCCAGACCGTTGCTTTTCGCGGAATCGAGGCCCGCCTTGTCGAGGTGCAGTGCGCCATCACCGCCGGCCTGCCGACATTTTCGATCGTCGGCCTCCCGGACAAGGCCGTTTCCGAGGCCCGCGAAAGGGTGCGCGCGGCGCTGAACGCGCTGTCCGTTGCCCTGCCGGCCCGCAAGATCACGATCAACCTGTCGCCCGCCGACCTGCCCAAGGAGGGATCGCATTTCGACCTGCCGATCGCGCTGGCCCTTCTGGCGGCGATCGGCGCATTGCCCGGCGATGAAACGGCGCGATCGGTTGCCCTGGGCGAGCTGTCCCTGGACGGCACGCTTGTGCCCGTGGTCGGCGCCCTTCCCGCGGCGCTGACCGCGGCCGAAAACAGCTGTCGCCTGATCTGCCCGGCCGCCTGCTGGGCCGAGGCCGCCTGGGTGGACGCGGCCGAGGTCATCGCGCCCGTCGGATTGCTGGACTGCATCAACCATTTCACCGGCCGCACCGTACTCGCCCCGGCCGAGGCCGGTGAAATCGGCCCCGCAGCACATTGTGCCGACCTGTCCGACGTCAAGGGGCAGGACCGGGCCAGGCGCGCCCTCGAAATCGCCGCGGCGGGGCGTCATCACCTGCTGATGGTCGGCCCGCCCGGATCGGGCAAATCCATGCTGGCCGCGCGCATACCGTCGCTGCTGCCCCCACTCGACGCGGCCGAGGCGCTGGAAACCTCGATGATCCATTCGCTTGCCGGCCTGCTGAGCGAAGGCGGAATTACGCGCATGCGCCCCTTTCGCGCGCCACACCACACCTCCAGCATGGCGGCGATCGTTGGCGGCGGGCGCGGCGCGCGACCGGGCGAGGTTTCTCTGGCCCATAACGGCGTGCTGTTCATGGACGAGTTTCCCGAATTCCCCCGCGCGGTGCTCGAAACCCTGCGCCAGCCCGTCGAGACCGGCGAGGTCACCATCGCGCGCGCCAATGCCCATATCCGCTATCCGTGCCGCTTTCTCCTGATCGCGGCGGCCAACCCGTGTCGGTGCGGACAGCTGTTCGACCCGGCCCGGGCCTGCAATCAGGCACCATCATGCGGGCGCGATTATCTGGGCCGCATTTCCGGGCCGCTGATGGATCGTTTCGATCTGCGCATCGAGGTGCCGCCGGTCACGCTGGACGAGCTGTCCCTTCCCGCCGCGGGCGAGGGTTCCGCCGCGGTTGCGGCCCGCGTGGCCCGTGCGCGCGCCGTGCAGGCCGCGCGCTTTGCCGACGTGCCGGGCTGCAGTGTCAATGCCGACGCCCAGGGGCAGGTGCTGGAGGATATCGCCCGGCCCGATACCGAGGGGCGCGCCCTCTTGATGCGCGCGGCGCGGAAATTCGGGCTCTCGGCGCGCGGCTATCACCGGATCCTGCGGGTTGCGCGCACCATCGCCGATCTGGACGGCGCGCGCGACCTCCAGCCGCCCCATCTGGCCGAGGCGATCTCGTTCCGGCTGAGCCTGCGCGGCTGACTCAGCGCCGCCCCGAGACAAAGGCCGCCAACTGGGCCAGCGCCCGGTCGGCCTCGGGCAGACGTCCCTGGAAATTCTGCCACACATGGGGCGCCTGCGGCCAGACATCCAGCCGCACCTCGACGCCCTGCGCACGCAGATGTGCGGCCATGCGCCGGCTGTCGTCCAGCAGCATCTCGGCGCTGCCAACCTGAATCATCGTCGGCGGCCCGCCATGAAAATCGCCCAGCAACGGGGTTGCGCGCGGATCATGGGGATCGGCCCCGGCCATGTAGAGGTCGCGCAGTTCGCGCACCCGGTCAAAAGGCAACAACGGATCGTTCAGCGCATCATCCAGCCGCGGCCCCTGATCGAGCGTGAGATCGGTCCAGGGCGACAGGGCAAAGACACGCCCCGGCATCGGCAGGCGCGCCTGTGCGATCATGTGCAGCAGGGCAAACATCAACCCGCCACCGGCACTGTCGCCGCCCAGAACGATCTGCCGGGGCGGATAGCCGCGGGCAAGCAACGCCCGATAGGCCACCAGCGCATCAATCGGCGCGGCGGGAAAGGGATGTTCGGGCGCCAGCCGATAGTCGGGCAGGCACATGCGCATGCCCGAAAGGGCGCTGAGCCTGGCCCCCAGCGCGGCATGGGTCGCCGGGCTGCCCGAGATATAGCCTCCGCCGTGGAAATACAGGATCACGCCGCGCCCCCGCGCCGCCCGGTTGATCGCCCACAACGCCGGAACTACCTGCCCGCCAGCCCCCAGCCGATCATCCAGAAACCACGAAAAGGGGGCGACCGGGTTGGCCCGCGTGCTGCGCACGAAGCTGCGGCGCAGCCGCCCGGGATCGCGCACATGTTCGAGATAGGTCCTGGCAACCATCCGCAGCCCCAGATTGAGGGCTGTCAGACGCCAGCCCATCAGGCCTTGCGCCTCTGCTCGATCGCCTCCCAGATCATGGCGGCGACATTGACGCCATCGAAACGCTCAAGCTCCTGAATGCCCGTGGGCGAGGTCACGTTGATCTCGGTCAGCATGCCGCCGATCACGTCGATGCCCACGAATATCAGCCCCTTTTCGCGCAGCAGCGGCCCGATGCGCGCACAGATCTCGCGCTCGCGCGCGGTCAGGTCGGTTTTCTCGGCCCGTCCGCCCACATGCATGTTGGAACGCGTCTCGCCTTGCGCCGGCACCCGGTTGATGCCACCCACCGGAACGCCGTCGACAAGGATGATCCGCTTGTCGCCCTGCTCGACATCGCGCAGGAATTTCTGGGCGATCAGCGGCTCGCGGCTCATGCCGGTGAAAAGCTCGTGCAGGGCGTTGAAATTGCCGTCATTGGGATCCAGACGGAAAACGCCGGCGCCGCCATTGCCGTATAACGGTTTCAGGATGATGTCGCCGTGGCGCGCGCGAAAGGCCCTGAGGGTTTCGATGTCGCGGGCGATTGCGGTCGGCGGCGTCAGATCGGGAAACTGCAGCACCAGCAGCTTTTCCGGGTAGTTGCGCACCCATGTCGGGTCGTTGACGACGAGGGTCTGCGGATGGATCATGTCCAGCAGATGGGTGGTGGTGATATAGGCCATGTCGAACGGCGGATCCTGACGCAGCCACACCACGTCCCAGGCGCCCAGATCGATTTCCTGTTCTTCCCCCAGGGAAAAATGGTTTCCCTTTTCACGACGCACCCTCAGCGGCCAGCCCCTGGCGGTGACCCTGCCCTGCTGATAGGCCAGCCTGTCGGGCGTGAAATAGAACAGCTCATGCCCACGTTCCTGCGCCTCTTCCGCGATGCGAAAGGTGCTGTCTGCATCAATGTCGATCCGCTCGATCGGATCCATCTGGATCGCGACTTTCAGCCCCATGGCCCGGCCCCCGGATTGTTGTTTCCCGTCATATCTGGGGCAATCCGGCGCCGGTTGCAACGGCGATCAGGCGCAAATCGCGTTTTCGATGATGCTGATTTCGCCGCGCCCGTTCACAAGCGCGACATCAAACCGCGCGGGGCTGTCCAGACCTTTTGGTTCGCCAGCAAGAAAGGCCTCGGCCGAGGCATAGATACGCGCGATCTGGCGCGCGCGCAGCATGCGCGCGGCACTGTCGAAATCGCGGCTTTTCTTGACTTCGACAAAGATCACGTTTCCGTCCTTGCGGGCGATCAGGTCGATTTCGCCCGCCTTGCTGCGCCAGCGGCGCGCGGCGATGTCGTGGCCGGCGGCAACATAGTGGCTGGCGACGCTTTCCTCGGCCGCCAACCCGCTGTGATAGGCAAGGGATCCGCCCATGATCGTCCTCCGTTCGAATGTCGTTCGATATTGGGCCGAATCATCTAATTTTTCATGAACCCCGTTTCAGGCTCAGGGCCCTGCCATAGACATCGCGCCTTGCGCGCCCCGATTCCGCCGCAACCATGTCCACCGCATCGCGCAGCGACATGCCCTCGTCCAGCGCTGCGCGCAGGCGGGCATCGACCGTTTCATCGTCAAACGCAACCGCGCGCGCAGGGGCAACCAGCAGAACGATCTCGCCCCGCGGGGGATCCTGCGCGCAGGACCGTGCCAGGCCGGCCAGGGTTCCGCGCCGGGTTTCCTCGAATTTCTTGGTCAGTTCGCGGCACAGCACCGCCTCGCGCGCGCCGCCCAGGATCTCGGCCAGGTCGCTCAGTGTCCGGCCGACCCGTCTTGGGCTTTCATAAAAGACCAGCGTCCCCGGCACGGAGGCGAGCGGCTGCAGCATCTTGCGCCGCGCCCCCTCGCGCGCGGGGGGAAAACCTGCAAAAAAGAACTGGTCGGTGGGCAGGCCCGCCACCGTCAGCGCCGCCAGCAGGGCCGATGGCCCCGGGGCGGCCACCACCGGCAGCCCCTCGTCGATGGCGGCGCGCCCCAGCGCATATCCGGGATCGGCCAGCAGGGGCGTACCGGCATCCGAAACATAGGCAACGGCGCGCCCCTCGCGGATCATGCGGATCAGCTGGGGCCGACGGGCCGGCCCGTTGTGATCGTGATAGGCGATCAGCGGGCGCCCGCGCAGGGGGATACCGTGAATGTCCAGCAGATGGCGGGTGTTTCGCGTATCCTCGGCCGCCAGCACATCGGCCGCGCGCAGGATATCGAGGGCGCGCAACGTGATGTCGCGCGCCGCCCCGATCGGCGTTGCAACGAAATAGAGCCCCGGGGCAAGCGATCCTTCCGCCGCCCGCCCGGCCTCGGGCGATCCCGCTTGCGAGCCGGCCCCGCTATTGCCCCACGTACTGGCCCCGCTACTGGCCCCTGTGCTGGCCCCGCCCCGATTCGATGTCTGCGATTTGCCCAAGATTTCACCCGTGGCGTTTCTGGTCGTTTACTTGCCTCGCGGCTTTCTTTAGGTTTTGGCACAATCAGGACTCGGCTGGCCAGCGAAATAGGAGCGTTTTCACGATGTCATTTACCCTCCCGCCTGCCCTGCGGCCCATTCGGCTGCTTGTCATCGGCCTGGCCGCGCTGGCACTGGCCGGCTGTCAGGATGTCGGCGGGGGCGGCCCGCTGATCAACACCCGCGCCAGCGTGCCGGTGGCGCTGCTGGTCCCGCAGGGTTCGCAGGATCCCAACAACGAGATCCTCGCCACCAGCCTGACCAACGCGGCGCGCATGGCCGTGGACGATCTGAGCGGGGTCAGGATCGACCTGCGCGTCTATCCGACCGAAGGAACGGCACAGGGCGCGGCAAACGCCGCCAGCAAGGCCGCCAACGAGGGGGCGCGGATCATCCTGGGCCCGGTCTATGCCGATGCCGCCAATGCCGCCGGGCGTGCGGTGGGGGCGCGCGGCCTGACGGTGCTGTCCTTTTCCAACAACCCCCAGATCGCCGGTGGCAATGTCTTTATCCTGGGCAACACCTTTCGCAACAACGCCAACCGCCTGGTGCGTTATGCCATGTCCCAGGGCTATGACCGGATCATGGTGGTCCATGCCGACAACCTGACCGGCCAGGTCGGGCGCGCCGCGGTCGAGGGCGCGGTCAATGCCGCCGGCGCCACCTTCACCGGCGCGGCGGCCTACAAGTTCACCCAGCAGGGCATGATCGACGCGGTCAAGGAAATCGCCACCCAGGTCAAGGATACCGACACCAACGCCATCATCTTTGCCGCCGACACCGCCGGCGCGCTGCCGATCCTGGCCCAGCTGCTGCCGGAAAACGGGGTCGATCCGCGAAAGGTCAAGTTCATGGGCCTGACCCGCTGGGACATCCCGACCCAGACCCTTTCGTTGCGCGGGCTTCAGGGGGGCTGGTTCACCCTGCCCGACCCGGCGCTCGACGCCGCCTTCCGCCAGCGCTACGCCCAGGCCTATGGCAAGCCGCCGCACCCGCTGGCGAGCCTGGCCTATGACGCAGTGGCCGCGGTCGGCGCCCTGATCGCCACCGGACGAGCCGACGCCCTGTCGCGGCGAAACCTGACCCAGAGCTCGGGCTTTGCCGGGGTGGGCGGGGTCTTCCGCCTGTTGCCGGACGGCACCAACGAGCGCGCGCTTGCCGTGGTCGAGATCCGCAACAGGAAGGTCCAGGTCATTGATCCCGCACCGACCGGCTTTGACACGACCGGCTTCTGAGTCCGTGAAGCCCGACGCCGCAACGCCCGCCTCTGCAGGCAAGCCAGCCACAGCACCCCAAGGGGCATCCCCTGACGGGGAGGAAGGGCTGATCCTGCCGCCCGACCGGATATTCGATGCCGGTGCGATCAGACGCAAGGTCGATGCCGAAATCGAGGCAGCCGACAGCGCCCAGGACATGCGGGCGGCAATCGTGCGGGTGCTCAAGACGGCCTGGCGCGAGGGTTTTGACGCCGTCTCGGACAGCTACCGCGCCCGGCCGCGCGACAGCCGCCGGGTGCTGCGGTCATACACGTTCCTGACCGACGGCGTCGTGAACGAGGTCCTGCGCGCCACCACGACCCATATCCACCCCCTGGCCAACCCGACCCAGGCCGAGCGTCTGGCGGTGCTGGCCGTCGGCGGCTACGGACGCGCCGAAATGGCCCCCTATTCCGATGTGGACCTGCTTTTCCTGGTGCCGCACAAGCGTTCGCCCTGGGCCGAAAGCGTGGCCGAAACCATGCTTTACATCCTGTGGGACCTGCGCCTCAAGATCGGGCACGCAACCCGCAGCCCCGGCGACTGCATCCGCCTGGGACGCGAGGATTACACCATCCGCACGGCGCTGCTGGAATCGCGTTTTCTCGGTGGCGATCGGGCCCTGGCAGACGAGCTGGAAGAAAAGCTCTGGAGCCGTCTGTTCAAGGATACCGGCCCCGAATTCATCGAGGCCAAGCTGGAAGAACGTGCCAAGCGTCACAAACAGCAGGGCGGCCAGCGCTACATGGTCGAACCCAACGTCAAGGAGGGCAAGGGCGGCCTGCGCGACCTGCAATCGCTGTTCTGGATCGCCAAGTACCTGCACCGCGCCGGCGACCCGCGCGAGCTGGTCAGCCTCGGCATGTTCACTCCCGCCGAATACGAGATCTTTCGCCGCGCCGAGGAATTCCTGTGGACGGTACGCTGCCACCTGCACCTGATCTCGGGGCGGGCAACCGAACAGATGACGTTCGACGCCGAGGTCGAGATCGCCGAAATCCTGGGCTATCGCGACCGCGACGGCCGCCGCGCGGTGGAACATTTCATGCAGGACTATTTCCGCCACGCCACCCGCGTGGGCGAGCTGACCCGCATCTTTCTGACCGCGCTCGAGGCCCGCCATGTCAAGCGCCACCCAGGCATGGGCGAACGTCTGTCGCGGGCACGCCACCGCCTGACGACGCGCCTGGCCTCGGGCTACAGGCTGGAACAGGGTCGCCTGACCATCGCGGACGAGGAAAAGTTCCTCTCCGATCCGGTGAACATGCTGCGCGTCTTTCAGGAGGGCCTGCGCACGCACTACCTGCTGCACCCCGACGTCATGCGCCTGGTCGCCGCCAATCTGCACCTGATCGACGACGATCTGCGCGCCAATCCCGAGGCCAACCGCATCTTCCTGTCGATCCTGCTGGATTACGGCAACCCCGAACGCGGCCTGCGCCGGATGAACGAGCTGGGCGTGCTGGGCGCCTTCATCCCCGATTTCCAGCCCATCGTCGCCATGATGCAGTTCAACATGTATCACCAGTACACGGTGGACGAACACACCATCCAGTGCATCGCCATCCTTGCCCGTATCGAGGACGGCGAACTGGTCGGGGATCACCCGGTGGCCTCGGGCATCCTGAAAGAGGGAATCAACCGGCGCGTCCTCTATGCCGCGCTGCTGCTGCACGACATCGCCAAGGGCCGGAAAGAGGACCACTCGGTCAAGGGGGCCGAGATCGCCGCGCAGCTGTGCCCGCGGCTGGGGCTGGATGCCGCCGAAACGGAAACCGTGGTCTGGCTGGTGCGCCACCATCTGCTGATGTCGGACGTGGCGCAAAAGCGCGACCTGTCGGATCCGCGCACGGTGCGCGATTTCGCCCGTCTGGTGCAAAGCCGCACGCGGCTGAAACTGCTGCTGGTGCTGACGGTCTGCGACATCCGCGGCGTCGGCCCCGGCGTGTGGAACAACTGGAAGGCCCAGCTGCTGCGCGACCTCTACCACTCTACCCGCGAGGCGCTGACCAGCGGGATCGACGATTTCACCACCCGCGCGCGGCGCATCGATGATGCACGCAATGCCTTCTGCGCGGCGATGAAGGACTGGCCGCCCGAAAAGGTGCTGCGGGAGCTGGAACGCCATTACGACCCGTTCTGGCAGGGTCTGGACACCGAAACACAGGTCATCTTTGCCCACCTTCTGGACCGCCTGAAGCCGGGCGAGATCCTGTCGGACTTCAAGCAGGACAGCACCCGCGACGCCACCCGCGCCTGTTTCGCGCTGGAAGACCACCCCGGCATATTTTCCCGCCTCGCCGGCGCGCTGGCGCTGGTCGGGGCCAATGTGGTCGATGCCAAGACCTATACCTCGTCCGACGGTTTCGCGACCGCCGTGTTCTGGCTGCAGGACGGGCGCGGACAGGCCTACGAGAAATCGCGCATCAAGCGGCTGGAAAACATGGTCGCCAAGGCGCTCAGGGGCGAGGTCGTGGCCCGCGACGCCCTGAAGGACCGCGACCGCATCCGCAAGCGCGAGCGCGATTTCATCGTACCCACCGAGATCACCTTCGACAATGAAGGCTCGGACATCTACACCATCATCGAGGTCGATACCCGCGACCGCCCCGGCCTGCTGTACGACCTGACGCGCACCATCAGCGCCAACAACATCTATATCGCCAGCGCCGTTATCGCGACCTATGGCGTGCAGGCGGTGGACGTGTTCTATGTGAAAGACATGTTCGGCCTGAAACTGCATTCGAAACACAAGCGCGACACCCTGAAACGGCGCCTGATCGAGGCCATCGAGCGCGGGGCCAAAGGGGCCATGGCCCCATGAGCCGCCCCATCCGCCTGATCTCGGGGTTCTTCACGGTCGGCGGCTGGACATTGCTCAGCCGCATCATGGGTTTTGCCCGCGACATCATGATCGCCGCCTTTCTGGGCGCAGGCCCCGTGGCCGAGGCCTTTCTGATCGCCTTTAGCCTGCCCAACATGTTCCGCCGCTTCTTTGCCGAAGGCGCCTTCAACATGGCCTTCGTGCCGATGTTTTCCAAAAAGCTCGAGGCAGGCGAGGACGCCGGCGAATTCGCCCGCGACGCGCTGTCGGGGCTGACGACGATCCTGCTGGCGCTGACCCTGCTTGCGCAGCTGTTCATGCCCTGGCTGGTGCTGGCCATGGCCAGCGGCTTCACCCGGGACAACCGTTTCGACCTGGCGGTGCATTTCGGGCGCATCGCTTTTCCCTATATCCTGTTCATCTCGCTGGCGGCGCTGATTTCCGGCGCGCTGAACGCCATGGGCCGGTTCTGGGTCGCGGCGGCGGCGCCGGTTCTGCTGAACGTGCTGTTCATCGCGGGCATGGCGCTGGCGGCAATGCTCGGCCGGGATATCGGCACGACGCTGGTCTGGACCGTGCCGCTTGCCGGCATCGCGCAGCTGGCCCTGGTGTGGTGGGCGGCGGCGCGCGAGGGGCTGCACCTGCGCCCGCGCCGCCCGCGCCTGACGCCCGAGCTGAAACGCCTCGCGATCATCGCTGCGCCTGCCGCCCTTGCAGGGGGCGTCGTCCAGATCAACCTGCTAGTCGGCCGCCAGGTCGCCAGCTTTTTCGACGGCGCCATTGCCTGGCTGAACTATGCCGACCGGCTGTACCAGCTGCCGCTGGGGGTGGTGGGCATCGCCATCGGTGTGGTGCTGCTGCCCGACCTTTCCCGCAAGCTGCGCGCAGGCGACGACGCGGGCGGGCGCGATGCCGTCAACCGCGCGGCCGAGTTTTCGCTGGCCCTGACCCTGCCGGCAGCGGTCGCGCTGGTGGTGATCCCGGCGCCCCTGGTTTCGGTGCTGTTCATGCGCGGGGCCTTTGACGCCCACGATGCCACCATGACCGCCAGCGCGCTGGCCATATACGGGCTGGGCCTGCCGTCATTCGTGCTGCAAAAGGTGCTGCAACCGCTGTATTTCGCCCGCGAGGACACACGCAGCCCGTTCCGCTATGCGGTGGTGGCAATGATCGTGAACGCGGCGCTGGCCATCGGCCTGATGGGGGTCGTCGGCTTTCTCGCATCCGCCATCGGCACCACGCTTGCGGGCTGGGCGATGGTGCTGCTGCTGTGGCGCGGCTCGCGCCAGATGGGCGACGCCGCGCGCATCGACAGCCGCCTGAAACGCGCGCTGCCCCGCATCCTGCTGGCCTCGGCCATCATGGGGGCCGCTCTGTGGCTGATGGCGCGCTGGCTGGCGCCCTGGCTGGCCGAGGCTGGCCTGCGCTATGGCGCGCTGGCCCTGCTGGTGGGCGGCGGCATCGCGATCTACGCCGCCGCCGCACTGGCAACCGGTGCCATCGACCGCAAACAGCTGCGCCGCGCATTCAGGCGCACATAGCTTCTTCTTTGCCCAAATACGCCGGGGGAGTCGCGCAGCGACGGGGGCAGCGCCCCCCTTGGCCGTCTAACGCCTGCGCACGCGCTCCAACGCCTCCATCAACCGCCCCGCCCCACCGGGCGCCAGAAAGATCGATAACGCGAATCCGGTTGCGAATCCGGCCAGGTCGGCCACCCATTCATTGCCGCCCCCGAACACCAGACCAAAGAAAACCTGAATCCCCAGCAGAAAGGCGATCAGCGAAAAGGCCCGCCACTGGCTGGTTCCCTCGATACGCGCCCTGACCCACAGGATATAGCTCATCCCCCCGATCAGACCGTAGGCCGGCGGATAGGCCCCGATCAGCGGCTGATTGCTGTGCAGGAACACCCCATAGGCCAGTGCCCCGACAATGGTGCTGGCGAAAAAGATCGTCAGGAAAGCGATCTGGGAAAAGGCCTCGGCCACCATCTTGCCGATCGCCAGTGTCAGCACGATGGCAAAGGCGGCATGGCCCAGCCCGCCATGCACGAATGCGTAGGATACGAAACGCAGCAGATGCTCGGCCGGGAACTGCCCGGTCTGCAGCATCCAGTCGAATATCGCATCGAAAAAACCATAGCTGGTGATCGCATCCACCCGCCAGCCGATCCCGGCCGGCCCCCCGAGGAACCCCCTGTCGGCCGCCTGCAGGATCAGCTCGGGCGCGGCCAGGGCCAGCGTCACCACCACCACCGCTGGCGGCAACGGATTTACGGGCGGGGCGTTCAGATTGTCGTGATACATCGCTTGGTTCCGTCCTGATGGTCACCGGGTTGACGGGCATTGGGCTGCAAGCGATAAGGCAGCCCAGCCAACAAGTCCAGACAGGAGACGATCATGACCGACCAGACGAACGCGGTGGTCCACACACCGCGGGTCTTTTCCGGCATCCAGCCCAGCGGCCATCTGACGCTGGGGAACTATCTCGGCGCCATCAGGCGCTTTGTCGAGATGCAGGAATCGGGCATCGAAACCATCTATTGCATGGTCGATCTGCACGCAATCACCGTCTGGCAAGACCCCGACGCCCTGCGCCACGCCACGCGCGAACTGGCGGCGGGGTTCATCGCCTCGGGGCTGGACCCGAAGAAGTCGATCCTGTTCAACCAGAGCCAGGTTTCGGCCCATGCCGAGCTGGGCTGGGTGTTCAACTGCGTCGCCCGCATGGGCTGGCTGAACCGGATGACCCAGTTCAAGGACAAGGCCGGCAAGAACCGCGAGGCCGCCAGTGTCGGCCTGTTTGCCTATCCCAACCTGATGGCCGCCGACATCCTGGTCTATCACGCAACCCATGTGCCGGTGGGCGAGGACCAGAAACAGCATCTGGAGCTGACCCGCGACATCGCCGAAAAATTCAACCACGACTACAAGGTGGACTGGTTCCCGATCACCGAACCCGTGATCGAAGGCGCGGCAACCCGCGTGATGAGCCTGCGCGACGGCACCAAGAAGATGTCGAAATCCGACCCCTCGGAGATGAGCCGCATCAACCTGACCGATGATGCCGACACGATCGCGAAAAAGATCCGCAAGGCCAAGACCGACCCGGAACCCCTGCCCGACTCGCTCGACGGCCTCGAAGGCCGGCCCGAGGCGCGCAATCTGGTGAATATCTATGCCGGGCTGTCGGGGCGGACGCCCGATGACGTGATTGCCGAGTTCGCCGGCGCCCAGTTCGGGCAGTTCAAGCCGAAACTTGCCGATCTGGCGGTGTCGGTTCTTTCCCCCATCAACGAGGAGATGAACCGGCTGATGGCGGATGTGGCCGAGATCGACCGCATCCTTGGCGATGGCGCCGACCGGGCGGCGGCGATTGCCAACCCGATACTGGAACGCACCTTCGACATCATCGGCATGGTGCGCTCGCGGCAGGTATAGCGGGGGCGCTGCCCCCGTCGCTGCGCGACTCCCCCGGAGTATTTGGGCAAAGAAGAAGCGACGTCGGGTGATTGGCGCGGCGGCGCCCATCCCCTCTGGACCTTGTTGGCGGGCGGTGATTAGATGCCGCCGGAAATGGCAAGGGAGCGGCATCATGGCGATCAGCGAAAATATCTGCACCTGGTTCGAAGGCAGCTGGCATCGGGGCAATGTGCCGGTGATGCGCTCGGCCGATCATGGGGCGTGGCTGGGCTCGACCGTGTTTGACGGCGCGCGCCGATTCGAGGGCGTGGCACCCGATCTGCTGGCCCATATGGAGCGGGTCAACCGCTCGGCCCGCGCGCTGGGGCTCACCCCCACCCACGAGGCCGACGAGATCGTCGAGATCGTGCGCGAGGGGCTGGAGATGTTTGCCCCCGACGCCGCCGTCTATATCCGGCCCATGTATTGGGGAATCGACAGCGGTCTGGCCGGCATCGTGCCGCTTGAGGACAGCACCGGTTTCTGCGTGACGCTGGAAGAATACCCCATGGCCGCGCCCGAGGCCGCGACCACGCTGACAACGACCCGCTATCACCGCCCGGTCCTGTCGGATGCGGTGGTCAATGCCAAGGCGGGTTGTCTGTATCCCAACAATGCCCGCATGCTGCGCGAGGCCCGTGACAAGGGGTTTGGCAATGCGCTGGTGGCCGATGCGCTGGGCAATGTGGCAGAGACGGCCTCGGCCAACGTGTTCATGGTGCGTGACGGCGAGGTTTTCACCCCTGTCGCCAATGGCACCTTTCTGGCGGGCATCACGCGGGCGCGCCATATCAGGCTGCTGCGCGCGGCGGGCAAGGTCGTGCACGAAACCGTGCTGACATTCGACGATTTCCGCAAGGCCGACGAGATTTTCCTTTCCGGCAACATGTCCAAGGTAACCCCGGTCACGCAGTTTGACGATGTGCATTACCAGATCGGCCCCGTGACCCGGCTTGCGCGCGAGTTGTACTGGGACTGGGCCCATTCCACGGGCAGCGACATCGGGCGGTGATGGGGCATTCATGTCGCACCACCGCAGGCTTGGCTTGCGTCGGCGCGTGCTTTGGGCGATGATCCCGTGATCCGACAACAGGGCCTTCCGGGGGACAACATGCGCAAGTTTCTGGTCATTCTGGACAATACGACCGAATGTCTGAACGCAATGCGTTTCGCCGCAATGCGCGCGGCGCATACCGGCGGAGGCGTGGTCATCCTGGCGGTGATCCCCCCTGAGGAGTTCAACCACTGGATCGGTGTTGCCAACATCATGCGCGAAGAGGCGCGTGAACGCATCGAGGAACATTTCAAGATATTCTCCAAGCTGATGCAGGAGGAAGAGGGCATCACGCCCGAGCTCGAGATCCGCGAGGGCAAGCCCGAATCGGAAATCGTGGATTTCATCCAGGACAACCCGGACATCGGCGTTCTGGTTCTGGGTGCCGGCACCGGAAAGGACGGCCCCGGCCCGTTGGTGACCTATTTCCTGCGCCATTCGGGGACCATGCCGATCCCCATCACCATCGTACCCGGCGCGATGAGCAAACAGGCGCTGTTCTCGGTTGCATGAGGCCGGGCCGTCCTTTCGGGGGCGCCTGCAATCTGGAATCATTCCAGGGAACTTGACAATTTTCCTTGGGAACGACATATCCTTGGAAGTGAACGAAAGGATATGCAATGTTCATCCAGACAGAATCGACACCGAATCCGGCCACGCTGAAATTCCTGCCCGGCCAGACGGTTCTTGACAGCGGTGCCGCCGACTTTACCGCCGCGGCAGAGGCCGACAAATCGCCGCTCGCCAGCCGTATCTTTGCGGTCGAGGGGGTCACCGCGGTCTTTCTGGGCGGCGATTTCGTCACCGTGACCAAGACCGATCAGGCCGACTGGAATCATCTGAAGCCCGCGATCCTGGGCGCGATCATGGAGCATTTCCAGTCGGGCGAACCTGCGCTGATTGCCGGTGGCGAGCAGGCCGCCCATAGCGACCAGGACGGCCCCGATGCGGAAATCGTCCGCCAGATCAAGGAATTGCTCGACACAAGGGTGCGTCCGGCTGTTGCTCAGGACGGGGGCGACATTACCTTTTACGGATTCGACAAGGGCATCGTCTATCTGCACATGAAGGGCGCCTGTGCGGGCTGTCCCTCGTCCACGATGACGCTGAAGATGGGTATCGAGAACCTGCTGCGCCATTACATCCCCGAGGTTGTCGAGGTGCGCCCGGTTGCCGCCTGACATGCTGACGCTGGGGTTTGACACATCGGCCGCGCACTGCGCGGCCGTCTTGATTCGCGCCGACCGGGTGATCGCGCAGCGCCACGAGGACATGACCCGCGGACAGGCCGAGCGCCTGTTTCCCATGATCGACGAATTGCTGGCCGAAACCGGCCATGGCTGGCAGGACATCGCGCTGATCGGGGTCGGCACGGGGCCGGGCAACTTTACCGGCATCCGTCTGGCGGTCGCCGCGGCGCGGGGGCTGGCACTGTCGCTGGAGGTGCCGGCGATCGGGGTCACGCGATTCGACGCGCTCGCCCTGGGGCTGGAGGGGCGGGTTCTGGTGCTGGCGGATGGGCGGCGCGGCCAGTTCCACGCCTGGCTGACGGGGAGCGATCTTCCATCTGCGCCGATGTCGCGCGAGGCGCTGATTGCGCAGCATGCGGGGCGTGTCGATCTGTGCGTGGGCCATGACGCCGCCGCCGTGGCCGATGCCCTGGGCGCAAGGCACGCAGAGCCGCACCACCCCATTGCCGAGGCCATCGCCCGTATCGCCATTGCGCGGCGCCACCTGCCCCGGGGGCGACCGACGCCGCTCTATCTGAGGGCGGCCGATGCCGCGCCCTCGCGCATTGCGCCGCCGGTGATCCTGCCATGACCGACCCCGCCATGACGCCCGCGCGCATGGCCGAAATCCACCGGCAATGCTTTTCCACCCCGCGCCCGTGGGACGAGAGGGAATTTGCCGATCTGGTGGCGCGGCCGGAAACCATCCTGGTCGCGACCGGGGACGGGTTCCTTGTGGGGCGCGAGATCGCGGGCGAGGCCGAGGTGATGACCCTTGCCGTTCTGCCCGCTTGCCGCCGACGCGGTCTGGGGCGCAGACTGCTGGCCGAATTCGAGTCCGCCGCCCGCCGCCGGGGCGCGCGCACGGTCTTTCTGGAGGTCGCCGAACAGAATCACCCGGCGATCGCGCTCTATCGCAAGGCAGGATACGCGCAGGCGGGTTTCAGACGCGACTATTACCGGCACCCGGACGGAAAGAAAGTTTCGGCACTGGTGATGTTCAGGAAATTCCATCATCCCGAACCCCCGTCGCAGGCACACAATCGCCAGCCCGGGCAGAGATAGTGGAATAATTGGTAAAAAAGCTGTTGACCCGCTTTCTGCCCTTCGGTCTTAATTGCCCATGGTCATCTGCTGATCACGAAATCCGCGCGGGAAAGAACGCTTTCCGGCGACGGCTTGCGGCAATGAAAAACAACGGGAGAGAAAGAATGTCATTCACCAGAACGATTCTCGGCACTGCGGGAATTCTTGCCATGACGGCTGCGGCGGCCCTGGCCAACCCTGCCATCATCTATGACCTCGGCGGCAAGTTCGACAAATCCTTCAACGAGGCGGCCTCGAACGGTGCTGCGAAATGGGCCAAGGAGACCGGCGGCAAGTTCCGCGAGATCGAGCTGACCAGCGAGGCCCAGCGCGAACAGGCCCTGCGCCGTCTGGCCGAGAATGGCAACAATCCGGTGGTGATGACGGGCTTTGCCTTTGCCTCGGCGCTGGACAAGGTCGCGCCCGACTATCCGAAAACGAAATTCGTCATCATCGACATGGTGGTGAACCAGCCCAATGTCTCGTCCGTCGTGTTCAAGGAACATGAGGGTTCGTACCTGGTCGGTGTGGCGGCTGCCAAGGCGTCGAAAACCGGCACCGTCGGCTTTATCGGCGGCATGGACATTCCGCTGATCCGCAAGTTCGCCTGTGGTTACGTCCAGGGCGTCAAGGCGACCAATCCCAAGGACAAGGTCATCCAGAACATGACCGGCACCACCCCGGCCGCATGGAACGACCCGGTCAAGGGCGCCGAGCTGGCCAAGGCCCAGATCTCGCAGGGCGCTGACGTGATCTATGCCGCCGCGGGCGGTACCGGCGTGGGTGTGCTGCAGGCCGCGGCCGATGCGGGCATCTATTCGATCGGCGTGGACAGCAACCAGAACTATCTGCATCCCGGCTCGGTCCTGACCTCGATGATGAAGCGCGTTGACGTCGCCGTCTACAACGCGTTCAAGGCCGGCGCCGACGTCAAGCCGGGCATCTAGGTGCTGGGCCTTGCCAATGGTGGCATCGACTATGCGCTGGACGAAAACAACGCCAAGATCTTTACCCCCGAAATCAAGGCCGCGGTGGACGCCGCCAAGGCCGATATCATCGCCGGCAAGATCAAGGTGCATGACTATATGTCCGACAATTCCTGCCCGGTCGAATAAGGACGACGACCGTGACAGGGGACAAGCAACAGGGGCGGCAGGAAACTGCCGCCCCGGCCATTGAGCTGAGGGGAATCTCCAAGGCATTTGGCCCGGTTCAGGCAAACAGGAACATTTCGCTCAGGGTGGCGCGCGGCACGATCCACGGGATCGTCGGCGAGAACGGGGCGGGGAAATCGACCCTGATGTCGATCCTGTTCGGGTTCTACAAGGCCGATGCGGGGGAAATCCTGATCGACGGCCAGCCGACCCCGATCCCCGACAGCCAGGCGGCCATCGCGGCGGGCATCGGCATGGTGTTCCAGCATTTCAAGCTGGTCGAAAATTTCACCGTGCTGGAAAACATCATCCTGGGCGCCGAAGGGGGCGGGCTGCTGCGCCCGTCGCTGGCGCGGGCGCGCGAAACCCTGGTCGAACTGGCCCGCGAATACGAGCTCGAGGTCGATCCAGACGCGGTGATCGAGGATCTGTCGGTCGGCCACCAGCAACGGGTCGAGATCCTCAAGGCGCTCTATCGTTCGGCCGACATCCTGATCCTGGACGAGCCCACCGGCGTGCTGACCCCCAGCGAGGCCGACCACCTGTTCCGCATCCTGCGCAACCTGCGCAACCAGGGCAAGACGATCATCCTGATCACCCACAAGCTGCGCGAGATCATGGACGTGACCGATACGGTCAGCGTCATGCGCAAGGGCGAGATGACCGCAACCATCGCCACAAGCGACACCAGCCCCACCCATCTGGCCGAGCTGATGGTCGGGCGCAAGGTGTTGCTGCGAGTGGACAAGAAGCCGGCGCGTCCCGGCGAAACCGTGCTCGAGGTCGAGGATCTGCGCCTGCGTGATGAAAACGGCGTCGAACGCATCAAGGGGATATCGTTCAGCCTGCGCGCGGGCGAGATCCTGGGCGTGGCCGGGGTTGCCGGCAACGGCCAGTCGGAATTGCTGGACGTGCTGGGCGGCATTTCCCCCGCACAGGGCCGAATTCGCCTGAAAGGCCGGGACATTCCCCTGTCCGGCCGCCGCGCAAACGGCCTGGCGCGGCGCAAGCAGGGCATCGCCCATGTTCCCGAGGATCGCCAGCGTCTGGGCCTGATCATGGATTTCATGGCATGGGAAAACACCTGTTTCGGCTATCACGACGACCCCCGCTACAACCGCGGCGCGCTGATGATGGATAACGGCGCCATCCTGCGCGACTGTGCCGGCAAGATGGAGCGTTTCGATATCCGCCCGCCCAACCCGCGCCTGCCCGCGCAGAACTTTTCCGGCGGCAACCAGCAAAAGATCGTGCTGGCCCGCGAGATCGAGCGCAACCCCGAGGTCCTGCTGGTCGGCCAGCCGACCCGTGGCGTCGATATCGGGGCGATCGAATTCATCCACCAGCGCATCGTGGAACTGCGCGATTCGGGCAAGGCGATCCTGCTGGTCAGCGTGGAACTCGAGGAAATCCTTTCGCTTTCCGACCGTGTCGTCGTGATGTTCGACGGGCGCATCATGGGCGAACGGATCACCGCCGAGACCGACGAAAGGGAACTGGGCCTGTTGATGGCCGGAGTCAGCGGAGAGGCCGCCTGATGGACAAGATGCCACGCTGGGCCGATGTATTCCTCGTGCCCTTCATCAATCTGATTCTGGCCTTTGTCGCCTCGGGACTGGTGGTTCTGGCGATCGGGGAAAACCCCTTCCGCGCGATCTGGATCATGATCTCGGGCGCGCTGGGTTCGACCTCGGGGATCGGCTATACGCTGTATTACGCAACCAACTACATGTTCACGGGGCTGGCGGTGGCCTTTGCCTTTCATGCCCGCCTGTTCAATATCGGCGGCGAGGGGCAGGCAACGATTGCCGGTGTCGGCGCGGCGCTGGTGCTGCTGGCGTTCGACTGGCCGTACTGGTGGCTGGCGCTGCCTTTCGCGATCATCGGCGCCGCTGCCTTTGGCGGGGCCTGGGCCTTTATCCCGGCCTATCTGCAGGCCAAGCGCGGCAGCCATGTGGTGATTACCACGATCATGTTCAATTTCATCGGCGCCGCGCTGATGGGCTATCTGCTGAACGGGATCATGAAGAACCCCGATACCCAGAATGCCGAAACCGTGGCATTCCCCGCCGGCACCCACCTGCCCACGATGCACGAGATGCTGGCCCCGCTGGGCATTTCCTTTTCCAGGTCGGCGCCGGTCAATGTCAGCTTCTTTCTGGCGCTGGGGGCGGCCTGGCTGGTGTGGTTCGTGCTGTGGCGCACGCGCCTGGGATACCAGATCCGCGCCTTTGGCCACAGCGAAACCGCCGCCCGCTATGCCGGTATCGACGCGGTGCGCATCACCATCATCGCGATGGTGATTTCCGGCGCGCTGGCCGGGCTGCTGGCCATCAACGTGGTGATGGGGGAACAGGGTCGTCTGATCAAGGAATTCGTCGAGGGCGCCGGATTCGTCGGCATCGCGGTTGCGCTGATGGGGCGTTCGCACCCGTTCGGCATCGTGCTGGCCTCGCTCCTGTTCGGGATGCTGACCCAGGGCGGATTCGAGCTGATGTGGGACATGCCCACGGTCAGCCGTGAAATGGTGCTGGTCATCCAGGCCCTGATCATCCTGTTCACCGGCGCGCTCGACAACATGGTGCGCGACCCGGTCGAACGACTGTTCCTGAAACTGCGCAAGGGGAAAAGCTGATGGATTTCGCCAACACCTTCATGCAGCTGCTTCTGACGATGGACATGACCGTCCGCCTGTCGGTAACCCTGATCCTGGCCTGTCTGGCGGGGCTGTTTTCGGAACGCGCGGGCATCTTTGACATCGGGCTCGAGGGCAAGATGCTGATCGCGGCCTTCCTTTCGGCGGTCGTGGCCTATCAGACCGGCAATGCCTGGTGGGGCGTGCTGGCGGGAATCGGGGGCTCGATGGCGCTGTCGGTCATCCACGGGCTGACCTCGATCACGTTTCGGGGCAATCAGCTGATCTCGGGGGTGGCGCTGAATTTCCTTGCCTCGGGCCTGACGGTGGTGGTCGGCAATGCCTGGTTCAAGCAGGGCGGTCGCACGCCCACCCTTTCGGGCAATGCCCGTTTTCACGAAATCACCCTGCCCTTTGCCGACGCGGTGCAGAATGTCCCGGTGATCGGACAGTTCTATGCCCAGGTCGTCTCGGGGCACAAGCCGATCGTCTATATCGCCTTTGCGGTGGTGCCGCTGACCTGGTGGATCCTGTACCGCACCCGTTTCGGCCTGCGCCTGCGGGCGGTCGGGGAAAACCCGGCCGCGGTCGATACCGCGGGCGTCTCGGTCACCCGCATGCGCTATGGCGCGGTGATGATCGCCGGTGTGCTGTGCGGGGTCGCGGGGGCCTATCTGGCCACATCGCAGGCCGCCGGGTTCGGCCGCGAAATGACCGCAGGGCGGGGATATATCGCGCTGGCGGCGCTGATCTTTGCCAAATGGCGCCCCTTCTATGCCCTGGGGGCGACGCTGCTTTTCGGCCTGCTCGAAGCGATCAGCAACCTTTACCCCAACATCAACGTGTTCGGCATCATCGACATTCCGGTGCAGTTCACCCAGGCCCTGCCCTATATCCTGACGGTGGTGATCCTTGCGGGTTTCGTCGGCAAGGCGGTCCCGCCCAAGGCGGGTGGCGAGCCCTATGTAAAGGAAAGATGAGGCCCGCCGGGGGGCCTGCCCGGTGGAAACACGATACGGGCACGGGCGGGCGCATCGGCCGCGCCCGGCCACCATATGTCGCATGAAACGCCCCTTTTACAAATACATTCGAATATAATATAGCATCACGCGACATTGCCTCGCATGGTCAGCCACCCCTCATCGGTGACGATCGCATTTCCGGGCCCGAGACGCCCCTGCTGCCGGGTATATTCCCGCCAGGGGTGCCAGTGACGGCTGACCATGCGCGGGACTGTCGTCGAAACCCATTCCCAACGGCCTCCTTCAAGGATCAGCCCCATGCAAAGCTATCTGCCCATTGCCGAAGTTTCGGTCAGCATCTTTCTGTTACTCGGTCTCGGCACCACCGTCGGCATCCTTTCCGGCATGTTCGGCGTCGGCGGCGGTTTCATCCTGACACCGCTGCTGTTCATGATCGGCATTCCGCCGGGGGTGGCGGTGGGCACGCAGGGCAACCTGATCGTGGCGTCGTCCTTTTCGGGCATGCTGGCCCATCTGCGGCGCAAGACGGTCGATTTCCGCATGGGTCTGGTGCTGCTGGCCGGCGGTCTGGTGGGTTCGGCCGTGGGCGTGCGGCTGTTTCACCTGCTGACGGCCCTGGGGCAGGTCGATCTGGTCATCAAGCTGGCCTATGTGCTGCTGCTGGGCATCATCGGCGCCCTGATGCTGGTCGAGGCGCTCGTGGCCCTGAAGCGGCGCAAGGACAAGAACTACAAGCCCGCCAAACGCAAGCATCACTCATGGGTGCATGGCTGGCCGATCAAGATGCGGTTCCGCACCTCGAAACTGTATATCAGCGCAATCCCGCCCTTTGGCATCGGCATCATGGTGGGCATCCTGTCGGCGATCATGGGGGTCGGCGGCGGCTTTCTGATGCTGCCGGCAATGATCTATATCCTGGGCATGCCGACCAAGGTGGTTGTGGGAACGTCGCTGTTCCAGATCACCTTCATGTCGGCCTTCACCACCGTTCTGCAGGCCGTCGAGAACCAGACCGTCGATCTGGTTCTGGCCTTCATCCTGCTGATCGGGGGCGTGATCGGTGCCCAGATCGGCACCCGTATCGGCGAAAAGATCAAGGCCGACACGCTGAGAATCCTGCTGGCCGCAATGGTTCTGGGCATTGCGATCAAGCTGGCCTTCGGGCTGGTTCTGATGCCGTCCGAGCTGTTCTCGATCGCCTTCTGAGGGAAATCGACCCCGAAATCCGTTCAAACGGTCACACCAGACAGCAAAAGAGGGGGTTCGCTCCGATTTGTCGCACGTTCTGCCTTTGATTCAATATATGCAGAACTTGTAATGCAAACGGACCAGAATGAACGGGTGATGCCATGCAGATTTATCTTCCCATCGCGGAAATCTCGGTCGATGCGTTCCTGCTGCTCGGTCTCGGAGGACTTGTAGGCATCCTGTCGGGCATGTTCGGCGTGGGCGGAGGGTTCCTCATGACGCCGCTGCTTTTCTTCATCGGCATTCCGCCGGCGGTTGCGGTCGCAACCGAAGCCAACCAGATCGTGGCCTCGTCCTTTTCGGGGGTTCTGGCACATCTGAGGCGTCAGACGGTTGACCTCAAGATGGGGCTGGTGCTGCTCACCGGCGGCCTCGTCGGCGCTGCGGCCGGGATCCAGATATTCCGCGAACTGCGCGAGATCGGCCAGGTCGATCTGCTGGTCAAGCTGACCTATGTGATCTTTCTGGGCATCATCGGCAGCCTGATGTTCGTCGAGGGGCTGAACGCGCTGCGCCACGCACGCAAACGCGGCGGCGGACCGGCGCGGCGCAAGGGCCATACCTGGATTCACGGCCTGCCCTTCAAGATGAAATTCCGCACCTCGAACCTGTATATCAGCGTGATCCCGCCGCTGCTGGTGGGGGCTCTGGTCGGGATCCTGGCCGCCATCATGGGGGTCGGAGGCGGGTTCATCATGGTTCCCGCGATGATCTATCTGCTGGGCATGCCGACCAAGGTGGTGATCGGCACCTCGCTGTTCCAGATCATCTTTGTCACCGCCTTTACCACCTTGATGCACGCCACGACCAACTATACGGTTGACATGGCGCTTGCGGTGCTGTTGCTGCTGGGCGGCGTCGTGGGTGCCCAGATCGGCACACGCATCGGGCTGAAGATGAAGGCGGAATCGCTGCGAATCCTGCTGGCCGTGATGGTTCTGGGGGTCTGTGGCAAGCTGGCGGGCGACCTGTTGTTCGAGCCTGCCGAACTCTACACTCTTGGCGCCGGAGGCGAATGATGCTGCGTATCCTCGTTGCGATATTTCTGCTGGCCAGCCCCGCGCTGGCCCAGACTGCCCAGCCGCAGGGCCCGACCGCCGGCCCGATCACCAGCCCCGCGACCGGCCCCGCGACCGCCCCAACAACAGCGCCCGCGGCAGGCAAGGCCGGTGCAGGCGCCGGAACGGATCACACGCCCGCGCGCGAAACCGTGGTTGCCGGCCTCAGCCAGAACCGCATCTCGATCACCGCGAATTTCGACGGCACCGGCATCCTGATCTTTGGCGCGGTCAAGCGCACATCGCCGCCCCCGACCGGACCGCTGGACGTGATCATCGCCGTTTCCGGCCCCGAACGTGCCGTGACCGTGCGCAAGAAAGAGCGCATCGCCGGCATCTGGGTGAACCGCGATTCACGCAAGGTATCGTCGGCGCCGACATTCTATGCCATCGCCTCGACCGGCCCGCTGAGCCGGATCCTGAGCAAATCCGAGGACATGCGCTACAAGATCACCATCCCCCGCATGGTGGAAGAGGCCGCAGCGGCCGACGGGCTGTCGAATCTGGACGAATTCGCAACTGCCGTCATCCGCATCCGCAAGGATAACGGCCTGTATGTCCAGCGCGACAAGGCCGTGAAACTGTCAGACGAAACCCTGTTCGATACCCAGATCGCCCTGCCCGCCGCCCTGGTCGAGGGGGATTACAAGGCACGGATATTCCTGCTGCGCGAGGGCAAGGTGCTGGACGCCTATACCCGGACGATCGCCGTTCGCAAGGTCGGGATGGAGCGCTGGATCTACAACCTCGCCCATGAGCGGCCGCTGATCTATGGCCTGCTTTCGCTGGCCATCGCGATCTTTGCGGGCTGGCTGGCCTCGACCGTGTTCCGCCTGCTGCGGATCTCGTGACCCGGCCAGATGCGAAACGGGGGCGCTGATCCGCGCACCTTCAGAATGCCTGAAAGGTCATCGTCGTCAGCGAGCGGCTGATTCCGGGGATGTCGAGGATCCGGTCATTGATGAATTTCCCGATATCCTCGCCCTCGGGGATATAGAGCTTGGCCAGCAGATCGTATTCGCCGCTGGTCGAGTACAGTTCGGACGCGATTTCGCGGTTATAGATCTCGTCGGCAACCTGATAGGTCTTGCCGGGCGTGCACCGGATCTGGACGAAAACGCATTTCATTCTGTTGCTGCCTTCCATTCGCAATGGCATGGGATCGCGGGCCACCATAGCAATGCCACGCCCCCCTCGGCAAGGGGATGATCGCGCCGACCACGGCAATCGCTTGAAGAGATGAATCTGGATGGAAACGAGGCATGCGGCCGCCCGGGTGGGCGTGAGGCATGCGCCCGCCTGTCTATTGAATCTGTGGCATGATGCTCCCGGCGACGAGCCCGAGCGCCCGCCCCCTCAGCCGCGGGCGCGCAATTCGCGGCGCATGATCTTGCCGGTGGCAGTCATCGGCATGGCGTCGATCACCTCGACCACGCGGGGGGCCAGATGCGGCGACAGACGTTCGCGGACGCGCCGGATCAACGCCTCTTCCAGACCCGCGCGCACAGCCCCCGGGCGCAGCACCACAAATGCCTTGACGATCTCGGTACGCACCGGGTCGGGGATGCCGACAACGGCGGCCATGGCCACATCCGGGTGGCCGGTCAGGCAGTTTTCGATCTCGGTCGGGCCGATGCGATAGCCCGATGACGTGATCACATCGTCGTCGCGCGACCGGAAGGTGACGTAGTCCTGCTCGTCCATCACCCCCAGATCACCCGTGCGCATCCAGTCGCCGACGAATTTCTCGGCCGTCTTTTCCGGCTGTTTCCAGTATTCCAGAAACATCACCGGCGTGCCGCGACGCACGGCGATTTCACCCAGCTCGCCACGCGGCATCTCATGGCCCTCGCTGTCGATGATGGCGACATCGAACCCCGGCACCGGCTTGCCGATGGCGCCCGGTTTCTGCACGCCGATGCTGGCGCTTGAGGTCAGGCACAGGTTGCATTCGGTCTGGCCGTAGGTTTCGTTGATCGTCACCCCCAACGCGCTGCGCCCCCATTCCAGCATGTCGGCGCCCAGCGATTCGCCCCCCGACATGACGGTGCGAATGTTCAGCCCCGCGGGCGGCGCCACCTGGCGCATCAGTTTCAGCGCCGTGGGCGGCAGGAACAGGTTGCGGATGTTCAGCCGCGCGATCAGCCCATAGGCCGCCTCGGCATCAAAGCGGCCAAAGCGGTGCGACACCACCGGCACCCCGTGATAGAGGCAGCCCATGGCGATATTCATCAGCCCTCCGACCCAGGCCCAGTCGGCCGGTGTCCAGCCGAGGTCTCCGGGGCGGGGCAGGAAATCGTGCTGCAGCTCGATCGCCGGGACATGGCCCAGCAGAAAGCGATGCGCATGCAGCGCACCCTTGGGGGCGCCGGTGGTGCCCGATGTATAGATGATGACGGCGGGATCCTCGGCCAGCGTGGGCACGGGGGTGAATTCGTCCGATGCTGCCTGGATGTCCTCCCACAGACCGAAGGCGCCCTGCTGCGCGCCCTCGACCACATGGATCACCCGCAGGTCGGGCAGCCGGTCGCGCAGGGCCTCGACCTTGGGCAGGTTTTCGCGATCGGTCACCACCGCGCGGGCCCCGGAATCGCGCAGCCGGTATTCCAGCGCCTCTTCGCCGAACAGGGTGAACAGCGGAATCGTCACCATGCCCGCCTTGTGGGCGGCGAAATGGGTGATCAGCACCTCGGGCGACTGCGCCAGCAGCACCGCCACCCGGTCGCCGCGTTGCAGCCCGCGGGCGACAAACGCGTTGGCCAGCGCGTTCGAGGCCCGGCGCAGGCGTTCAAAGGTAAGTTCCTCGACCCTTCCGTCAGCGCCGACATGAATCACCGCCACCCTACCGGGCTCGGCCCGCGCCCAGTCGTCGCAGCAGGCCACCCCCATGTTGAAATGCACGGGCACGTCCCAGCGGAAATCGCGTCTGAGCCCCTCCCAGACCCGTTCGGCGGTGAATATCTTGCGCTGTGGCATGGCTGTGCTCCCTCTTGCATATGTGGCGCTGCGATCCGATGGATGAACGACAGACGGCCGCGGATCGGTTTGCCCGATCAGTCTCACGGCGCGGCGCGTGCGTGAACGATCAGCTCGGGCAGGGCCGTCAGGGGTATCTCCATCGCCTTCATCGCGGCCAGGGAAATGCGGCTGCCCGCCCCCTTGTCGCCGGGGATGGGAATCAGGGTGACGGCAACGCTGTTGCCCCCCTGTGCCCAGACCACGCGCCCGGCGCGCCTGCGCTCGACCAGCGGGGTCCTGAGCCAGAAACCCGGCTGCGTCACATCGCCGAGCGAGGCAATCGTCCGGCCCAGGGTGATCTCGGCCGCCGGCCCCGTCGGCCCCGCCAGCCCCGCCGAGGTATCCGGCACCGTCGCAACGGCCGGCGCCTGTCGGCCGGCATCCGCCGCGCCAGCGGCCGCGCCACCTATGGCCGGCCGGGCCTTGGGATGGGGGGTGTCCTTGCCCGCAACCATGGCCGTCGGGCAGGCATTGCCCACGCATGTTGCCTGCTGCACCGGCCGGCTGCCCGGCAGGCGCGGCAGGGTCAGCACGCATCCCGCCAGCACACCCGCCCCGGCAAGCGCCCCCAGGCGCAAGAGCCCGCCCGGCACGGATCTGGCCCCTGCGCCGGCCACGGCCCGCGCCCATGCCCATGCGCGCGCAGCGGGCGCACGCATCGGCCGGGCCGGAAAAAGGGAAAACTGCGTCATGATGCCAGTGTAGAAGGCTTGGCCGCGCTCTTCAACGTCTTGCCAAGGGATGTGCGCGCGGCTAGCCTGCCCTCCATGTCGAACGCACCAAAGCTCATAGACCCGTTTCATCGCGCGATCACCTATCTGCGCGTCTCTGTCACCGACCGATGCGATTTCCGCTGTGTCTACTGCATGTCGGAACACATGACCTTTCTGCCCAAGCGCGACCTGCTGACGCTGGAGGAACTGGACCGCCTGTGTTCGACCTTCATCTCGCAGGGCGTGCGCAAGCTGCGCGTCACCGGGGGCGAGCCCCTGGTGCGCCGCGGCATCATGAATTTCTTTCAGGCCATGTCGCGCCACCTCGAAAGCGGCGCTCTGGACGAACTGACCCTGACAACCAACGGTTCGCAGCTGGCCAGATTTGCAGCCGATCTGGCGTCCAGCGGGGTCAGGCGGGTGAACCTGTCGCTGGACACGCTGGATCAGGAGAAATTCCGCCGCATTACCCGCTGGGGGCGTCTGCCGCAGGTCATGGACGGCATCGACGCCGCGCAAAGGGCGGGGCTGCGCATCAAGATCAACATGGTGGCGCTCAAGGGCTTCAATGATGACGAACTGTTCGACATGGTCGAATGGTGCGCCGATCGCGGCATGGACCTGACATTCATCGAGGTCATGCCGATGGGCGAGGACATCGCCGGCGAGGAACGCCTGGGCCAGTACTGGTCGCTGGATGACGTGATGGAAAGGTTGCGGACACGCTATCGCCTGACCGATCTGGCCGAGACGACCGGCGGGCCGGCACGTTACCGCCGGGTCGAGGAAACCGGCCAGAAGCTGGGCTTCATCACGCCGCTGTCACACAATTTCTGCGAATCCTGCAACCGCGTGCGGCTGACCTGCACCGGGCAGCTGTATCAGTGCCTGGGCCAGGAGGGCATGTTCGACCTGCGCAAGGTGCTGCGGGACAACCCCGACGACGACGCGGCCGTGATCGCGGCGCTGCACCACGCGATCACGCTGAAACCCCGGGGCCATGATTTCGACTATTCACGCCAGTCGGTTTCAGGCCAGATGACCCGCCACATGAGCCACACGGGCGGCTGAACACCGGGGTTGCCAGTGTGATGGAATCGTAATCCATATCATTGAGCGCTTCGCGAAAAGGCGAGGTTCGCGCCCGGCCCCGAGGGGGGGCGCGCTGAGATCTGCGCAGTGGTTTTCGCGAGTAGAACGTTGCAACCTGTTGAAACGACAACATCATTTCGCGCCCGCCTGGGGGGCGGGGCCGGGCGCGAACCGGACCGCAAGCGGTCCGGGGGATGGAAAACCAATGTAGCGGACTTCGATTCCGGGTGACTAGGGCCTGTTGACGATCACCAGATCGCACCGGTTTCAGCCCAAATCCACCAGTGCCAGCCAATTTTGCGCAGACAGGGTGGCCCCCTTTCAAGCAAGATTTGCGTCGCAATGGTGGATTTGGGCGAAATCCCGAAGGGACGCGGCGAAAATTGCCCCCAACGCGCGAATTTTCCCTTCCGATCAGACGATCGCTGCAGTCAAATTCATCACGCTGGAAGCAATTTTCCCCAGCGCCGGTGCGATCTGGTGATCGTCAACAGGCCCTAGTTCCGGCAGGCCAGTGCCGACCTGATGCTGCGCGGCCCGGCATAGGGCGCGATCGGGCGGGCAACCAGCCGGCCGTCGCGCAGACGGGTGGCCATTACCTGGCGCCAGTCGCCGTCGGCGGTGACGATCTCGGCCCCGTCGCCGCAATCGCGGATCCCGCCCGGGATATGGTCCCACCCGATCTGGTGATTGGAAAGCCCGGCCAGCGCGGCCAGTTCGACCAGCCTGCCGTCGCGATAGCGCCAGACCCTCAGGATCTTGCGCAGATGGGGCTTTTCGACATAGGCAATCTCGGGATAGCCGTCGCCGTCGAGATCGGCCACCCCCACCGGGGCAAGCCAGCGATAGGGACGCCCCAGAAAGGGGGTCGCGGCGATCTTGCCCGTTTCGTCATAGATCGCCAGCTGCGCGCCCAGTTTCAACGAGGTCTCGACCACCACGACCTCGTTTTCCCCGTCGCCATCGACATCGGCAAGGCGGGGGGCGAGATCCTCGAATACCCGGCTCTCGGGCAGGGTGATGGTGATCTGGCGACCGTCATCGCGCGTCATGCGCAACATGCCCCATTCCAGCGCATCGCCCAGAACGGCATGGTCATATCGTGCCGTCGGGGCGTCATAGCGCGCGGCCCGTATCCCGGCGCTGGCCGGCGTGACCATCACCGCCGCCAGCAGGGCCAGAACCGCGCGCAGGATCATATCTGTTTTTCCGGCAGATGCACGATCAGGCCGTCCAGCTCGTCCGTCACCTTGACCTGACAGGTCAGACGCGAACGCACGGGGTCGGGCTCCCACGCGAAATCGAGCATGTCCTCTTCCATCGCGTCCTTGGGCGGCAGTCTGGCCACCCATGCCTCGTCGACATAGACATGGCAGGTCGAACAGGCGCAAGCCCCGCCACAATCGGCATCTATGCCCGGAATGTTGTTGTCGCGCGCACCTTCCATGACGGTCAGACCGTTCGCCACTTCGACGACATGTTCGGTCCCGTCATGCTCGACATAGGTGATCTTTGCCATTTTGGTCCTCTTTGTCCGACCGGGAATTGCCCCGCTCCGTTCGTCGCTGATTTATTACAGCCACCCTGCCGTGACCAGACGCTTTTTCGCCGCGCAGGTAAACCGACTGTAAAACTCTTGTCATTCGCGCATTTTGTTCTATCTTCGTTCTCATGCTGCTACCCCCCGACCCCCCCTGGCCACGACCACCCGCCGCGCTGCCACACGCCCGTCTGGATGAACCGCCTGCGGGCGCGCTGGTCACGGTTGCCGGGCTGGTTCTGGTACGCCAGCGGCCGGGCACCGCCAGGGGGGTGATCTTTCTGACGCTCGAGGACGAAACCGGCATCGCCAATGTCGTGGTCTGGCAGAAGGTCTATGAACGCCATCGCCGCGCGGTGATCGCCGGGCGCCTGCTGCGGGTCACCGGCACGTTGCAGCGCGAGGGCGCGGTCGTGCATGTGATCGCCCGCAGGATCGAGGACATCTCTCACATGCTGGACGAATTGCTGCGCCCCGGCCAGGGGGCGGGGTCGGGTTTGAGCCGGGTTGCTGGCAATCCGGGGGATGGAAAACCAATGTAACGAACTTCGAATTCGGGTGACCAGGCCCGCGCATTTCTCTTTGAGGCTGGCGATTTTCGGGATAATCTGGCCCAAAAGGGGACGAGCAGAATGAATTTCCCGAAAAACCGCCTTGCCCTGTTCGGCATGACCGTTCTTGCGGGCTGCTCGGGGCTGCAATTCACGGGCATCACCGACATGTCGGCCACCGGTCCCGGCACCGAGGTCGTCGTGGCCCCCCCCTGGGCCAGGCCGGGGGAATGTTACAACCGCATCACCGCACCGGCCCTGATCGAGACCATCACCCGCAACATCCTGGTACGCCCGCCGCGCTATGATCGCGACGGCACCCTGAAACAGCCCGCCGCCTGGCGCACCGAAACCAGCCAGACGATCCTGCGCGAACGCCAGAGCGGCTGGATCAGGATTCCCTGCCGCAAGGACATGGTCGAGGATTTCACCGCGTCGCTGCAACGCGCGCTCAGGGTGCGGGGCCTGTATCGCGGGCCGATCAATGGCGCCTATGACACGCGCACCCAGCGCGCCGTCAGGCGTTTCCAGCAAAAGGCGCTGGGGCTGGACAGCACGATCCTGTCGCTGGACGCGGCGCGCAAGCTGGGGCTGGTGGCCTATGACCGGGCCACGCTGACAGCGCAATCAGAGGGGAACTGAGCCTCGACACCCCGCCCGCCGGGATTGGCGCGGACATGAAAGGGGGCGCCCCCGCAAGGGCGCCCCCGATGTTCTGTCGCCTTTTCGCGGCGTTCGGACGAAACCGCGCTCAGCCCTTGATTTCGAGCGCGACGAAACGGGGCTGGCCGTTGCGGCGCACCAGCAGCAGGATCGACTTGCGGCCGGCGGCGCGCGCATCCTCGACCCGTTTGGCCAGATCGGCGGCGCTCAGCACCTTTTGCTGGCCGGCCTCGACGATGATGTCGCCCGCGCGCAGACCCTTTTCATAGGCCTGGCTGGTTTCATCGACATTCATCACCACCACGCCCTGTGCGTCGTCCGGCAGGCCCAGCTGGCTGCGCAGTTCGGCATTCATGCCCTGCACGGTCAGCCCGAGGACGGTTTTCTCGACGGGTTTTTCCGGCGTGGCGGGGTTGTTTGCGCTGGCCTTTTCAAGTTTCTTCTCGGCCGCTTCGCGCCGACCCAGAACGACCTTGAGGGTCACCGTCTTGCCATCGCGGAAAACCACGACCCGCACCGTCTTGCCCACTTCGGCATCGGCCACCATGCGCACCAGTTCGCGCGTGTCGGCGACATGCTTGCCGTCAAAGGTGATGATGACATCGCCCTGCTTCATGCCGGCCTTTTTCGCCGGGCCGTCGGGAACATCGGTCACCAGCGCGCCGGCCGCATCGTCAAGACCCAGCGCGTCGGCCATGTCCTTGGTCACGTCCTGGATATGGACGCCCAGCCAGCCGCGGCGCGTCTCGCCGTATTTCTTGAGCTGCTCGACCACCTTGGACACGACATTGGACGACATCGAGAAACCGATCCCGATCGAGCCGCCATTGGGGCTGAGGATCGCGGTATTCACACCGATCACCTGTCCGTCCATGTTGAACAGCGGCCCGCCCGAGTTGCCCCGGTTGATGGCGGCGTCGGTCTGGATGAAATCGTCATAGGTGCCGCGCAGTTCGCGGTTGCGGGCCGAAATGATGCCGGCCGTCACCGAAAATCCCTGCCCCAGCGGGTTGCCGACCGCCAGCACCCAGTCGCCCACGCGCGCGGTATCGCTGTCGCCGAACGAGACAAAGGGCAGCGGTTTCTTGGCATCGACCTTGAGCAGCGCGATATCGGTTTTCGGGTCGGTACCCACGACCTTGGCCTTCATCACGTCACCGTTCTTGAATTCGATCTGGATCGTGTCGGCCTCGGCGATGACATGGTTGTTGGTCACGATATAGCCGTCCTCCGAAATGACAAAGCCCGAGCCCAGCGCGGTTGCGCGGCGCGGAACCTTGCCGCCCCTTTGGCGATCGAGGAAATCCTTGAAGAAATCCTCGAACGGCGAACCCTTGGGGATCACCGGCAGGGGATTGGCGCTGGTAGTGACAGTGGTGGTGGTCGTGATGTCCACCACCGCCGGGCTGACCTTTTCAACAAGATTGGCAAAGCTCTCGGGCGCCGAGCGGGCATGTGCCGCCACGGTCTGGGCCAGGATAAGCGCGGCCGCGACCAGAAGGGCCAGCAGCCCCTGCAGGCCACGCGCATCCGTGCGGTCATCCTTCGGCGTGAGAGCCAAGGCTCGATTATACATGGTAGTCTCCTCTGGTTATGCGTAAATCCGGCCGGTAGTGCGCGCCCTGCCGTCACCGGCAAAATCGGCGTTTCGCCGGTGCTTTGCAACAGCCCTGCAATCGCTTTGGCGTCAAATGAGCGTGAAACAGCCCGTGACTGGAAGGTCGCGCCACGCACGCTGTGATCACATTGCGGTGCGGCGGCGCGAAACAGCGCGCCAAACCGGCGGAAATCAGCCTGCGGTCAGCCGCGCCAGCCAGATCAGCGCCACCCCGATGCCCACCGCAACCAGGCCCAGATGGCGGCGGGTCTCGATGTCCAGGCGCCGGAACAGTTCCAGCGCCTGTTCCAGTTTTGCAGGGGCCAGTGCAAGCACCAGCCCCTCGATGACTGCCACAAGGCCCAGCCCCGTCAGCAGATATCCGATCACTGCGAGGCCCCCGCCGTCGCCGGTTTGCCGGTGCCTGCGTCAGCGGCTGGCGGCACGACCGGGGATGCCCCATTGGATGCCCCGCCCACCGGCACGGCAAGCGATCCCTTGCCGCCGTCCGAGTTCAGATAGGTAAAGAACTCGCTGGAAGGATTGACCACGATCGAGGTATTGCCCTCCTGGAACGCCTTTTCATAGGCCTGTAGCGAGCGGTAGAAGGCAAAGAACTCCTTGTCCTGCCCATAGGCCTTGGCAAAGATCGCGTTACGTTTCGCGTCGGCCTCGCCCCGGATGATGTCGGCCTGTTTCTGGGCCTCCGAGGTCAGCTCGACCACGGTCCGGTCGGCCTCGGCGCGCACCTTTTGCGCGGCTTCCTTGCCGCGGGCGATCTCGTCAGCGGCCTCGCGCTCGCGCTCGGCGCGCATGCGGGCAAATGTGGCGTCCAGGTTCTGCGACGGCAGGTCGGTACGCTTGAGACGCACATCGATCACCTTGACCCCCAGCGCCTCGGCCTCCTTGCGGGCGGTATCGCGGATGCGGTTCATCAGCTCGACCCGGTCGGCCGACAGGATGTCGCCCGAATTGACCGAACCCAGCACCTCGCGCGTGGCCGCCGTCAGGATGCGTTCCAGCCGGCTTTCGGCCAGTCGCGTGCCGCCCACGCCCACCGCCTGCCGGAAGCGGACCAGATCCTTGATCCGCCAGCGGGCAAAGGCATCGACCACCAGGCGACGATCGTCCAGAGGCGTTACCTCGAGCGACTGCGTATCCAGCGACAGGATACGCCCGTCATATTTCACGACGTTCTGGATAAAGGGTATCTTGAAGGCCAGCCCCGGCTCCAGCTTGACCGCCTTGACCTCGCCGAACTGCAGCACCAGCGCCTTTTGCCGGGCGTCCACGATGTAGAAGGATTTTGACAGCGCAAAAAGCGCAACCGCCAGGATCGCCAGAAGAATTGTCGAGCGTTTCATCAGTTCGCTCCTTTTCCGGTTGCGCCAAGCTGTTTCAGCGGCAGGTAGGGAACGACACCATTGGCACCGATCTTTTCGTCAATGATCACCTTGTCCACCTTGCCCAGAACGTTTTCCATGGTTTCCAGATACAGCCGCTTGCGCGTGACCTCGGGCGCCTTGGCATATTCCCCGTAGACCGCGCTGAAGCGGCTGGCCTCGCCCTCGGCCTGGTTGATGACCTGGGCGCGATAACCTTCGGCCTGCTGGATGATCTGCGCTGCCTGACCGCGCGCACCGGCCACCACCTTGTTGGCATAGGCATCGGCCTGCTTTTGCAGCGTGTCACGGGTCTGCTCGGCGGCCCGCACCTCGCGGAAGGCGTCGATCACATCCTTGGGGGGATCGGCCTTTTCAAAGTTGATCCGCACGACGTTGATCCCCGACTTGTAGCTGTCGAGCGTCTGCTGAACCATTCTCTGCAATTCGGCCGTGATGATGCCGCGGTCGCGGTTGAGGATCGGCGCCAGTTCGGAACGCGCGATGATCTCGCGCATGGCCGATTCCGCGACCGCGTTGATGGTCTCGACCGGATCGGCCAGGTTGAACAGGAAATCCTTGGCGTTCGAGATGGTCCACACCACCTGGAAATCGATATCGACGATATTCTCGTCGCCGGTCAGCATCAGCCCCTGGGTCGCACGCGATACGCCGGTGCCGGCTCCGATATCCTCGGTCCGTTCGCGGGTCACGGCGATGATGTCCTTGGTGACCACCGGCCAGGGGGCAAAGTTCAGCCCCGGCCCGCCGGTGCGGTAATACTTGCCGAACAGCAGTTCGACGGACTGTTCCTCGGGCTTGACCGTGTAGAGCGAGGCAAACAGCCACAGGGCGATCAGCCCCAGCACCCCCAGGCCGATGACGCCGCGGGTCATCCTGGGGCCCTGGCCGCCACCCTTGCCGCCGGGAAAGCCCGGGCCTCCGCCCTTGCCGCCCATCAGCACGCGCAGCTGTTCCTGGCCCTTGCGCACGATCTCGTCGATTTCGGGAATCTGAGGCCCCTGCCCGCCGCCGCGATTGCCGCCGCCCTGGTCGTCGCCGCCACCCCGGTTTCCACCGCCGCGATTGCCGCCGCCCCAGGGTCCCCCACTGTTGTTGCCGGTCATATGACTGTTCGTCCTTCCTTGTCCGATCTTCAAGCGTTCCCCCGCCAATTGGGGGCGAACGCAGATAATTCAAGCCGTGCGCACCGGTTCTTTCATGGTAACCAGTTCCTCGGCCGCAGATGGATGCAGCGCCATGGTACGATCAAAGTCCTCCTTGGTCGCGCCCATCTTCATGGCGATACCCACCATCTGGATCATCTCGGCCGCCGCCTCGCCCACGATATGCACGCCCAGCACCCGGCGGGTCTCGCGGCTGACGATCATCTTCATCATCATGCGTTCCGGCCTCTGGGCAAGGATATGCTTCATCGGGCGGAATGCGGAAAAATAGACCTCGATCGGCTCCTGTTCGCGCGCATCCTCTTCCGACAGGCCCACCGTGCCGATTTCGGGGCGGGTGAAAACCGCGGTCGGTATGTTGAGATGATCCACCCTGGTCGGTTTACCACGAAACACGGTTTCGACAAAGGCCGCACCCTCGCGGATGGCGACCGGGGTCAGCGCCACGCGGTCGGTCACATCGCCCACCGCATAGACCGAGGGCAGGTTGGTCTGGGAATATTCGTCAACCACCACCTCGCCCTTGCGGCCCAGCCTGACGCCGGCCTCTTCCAGCCCCAGCCCCTGGGTGTTGGGGACACGTCCGGTAGCGAACAGCACCGCGTCGAATTCGTTGACCGACCCGTTCGAGCATGTCACCCGCAGGGCCGATTCCGTCTTTTCGATCGCCCCCACATGGGTACCCACATGCAGGTTGATGCCCCGGGCGATCATCTCGTCGGCGACATGGCCGCGGACCTCGTCGTCGAAACCGCGCAGGATCTGGGCGCCGCGGTAGAACTGGGTCACCTCGCTGCCCAGCCCGTGCAGGATGCCGGCGAATTCGCAGGCGATATATCCCCCGCCAACGATCAGCACCCGGCGTGGCTGCTGTTCCAGCAGGAACAGCTCGTTCGAGGTGATCACCAGCTCGGCGCCGGGGAATTCGGGGATGAAGGGCCGCCCGCCCACGGCAACCAGGATATGCTTGGCCGAAACGACCGTGCCGTCGTCGAGGCGCACGCGATGCGGATCCTCGAGCGTTGCGCGCATGTCGTATATCCGCACCCCGGCAGCTGCCAGGTTGCGCCGGTATATGCCTTCGAGGCGCGTCACCTCGTCATGGATTGCCGTCATCAGGCGGCTCCAGTCAAAGCGCGTCTCGCCCACGCTCCAGCCGAATCCCGCCGCATCCTCGAAATCCGAGGCAAAGCCGGCGGCATAGACCATCAGCTTTTTCGGCACGCAGCCGCGAATCACGCAGGTACCGCCCATGCGGTATTCCTCGGCCAGGCCCACGCGAAAGCCGTCCGAGGCCGCCAGACGCGCTGCCCTGACACCGCCGGAGCCACCGCCGATGACAAAAAGGTCGAAATCGAAATCCATTCTCTATCCGTCCGAAATGTCGACAAACAGGTTGTCGCGCTCGATCACGTCGATCTGTTCATGTTCGATCGTACCGCTGTTTATATCGCGCACTTCGACATGGCCATCCCCGTGACCGATCACGACCGTGTCACAGACATCCAGGAACAGCCCGTTTTCCACCACACCGGGAATCTGGTTCAGGATCAGCGACAATTTGCGTGGCCGCGCGATGCGGTGCAGGTGGAAATCCAGGATGTAATGTCCCTCGTCGGTGACAAAGGGGCGCTCGCCGTTCATCCTCAGCGTGCCCGACCGACCCATCACATCGACATTCATCAACGCCTCTTCGATCAGGGCCTTGGTGGTTTCCCAGCCAAAGCACACCACCTCGACCGGCAAGGGGAAGGCGCCCAGAAACTCGACCTCCTTCGAGGTGTCGGTGATCACCACCATCCGGTCGGACGCGGTGGCGACGATCTTTTCCTGCAACAGCGCACCGCCGCCGCCCTTGATCAGGTTCAGGTTGTGGTCGAACTCGTCGGCGCCGTCGATGGTCAGGTCCAGCCATTTGACCTCGTCCAGGGTCGAGATCGGGATCCCCACCTCGCGCGCCAGCTGTGCCGTGCGGTCGGATGTCGGCACCCCGACCACCCTGAGCCCGTCCTCGCGCACCATCTCGCCCAGGATGCGCACCATCCAGGCCGCGGTCGAGCCCGTCCCCAGCCCCAGCCGCATGCCGGATTCGACAAAGTCGAGCGCACGCTTGGCCGAAACGAATTTTGCCGTGTCTATCGGCGACAGATCAGAAACCATCAGGCGATTCCCCCCAGTTCCGGTTTGCTCCATGTTATAAGGCCAACCGCGTCCGCCTGCGAGGAAGAAATGCGCCGGAAGAAATGCGCGCCCCCCGGCGGCGGTGACAACCGGGGCCCCGCGCCACCCAGGGCAATCGCATCTGGATCTTTGTTTCGGCCCATGTCGCCTTTTACCGGCCGCCTTCCGGCGTTGAGGGCAGCGCCCGGCCCGGGGTGGGCGCCGAAGCGCCCGCCCAGAGGGGCGGGTCGGGCGCTGCCCGGCCTGTCGGCCGGGCGTAAAGGGTGGAAAACTGCGGGACATGGCTGAAATGCGATTGCCCTGCCGCGCCACCGCGCGCAAGGGATCGCCAGCCGAATCCGACGCCGCGCGGCCACCTGTCATCGCCGCAATGGCAGGGGCGGCGCGCGGCAGGTCGCATTCGGGCTATCCGGGCCGTTGCGATTGGGCTAGGCAATCCTTGCGCCCCGAGCGGGCCCGAGCGGGCCGGGCATGCGCGCGGCAAGGACAGGCACAACGGGAAGGCACGGCACATGTTCCTGAGCATTTTCGACATCTTCAAGATCGGCGTGGGGCCGTCGAGCTCGCACACCATGGGGCCGATGCTGGCGGCCGGGCGGTTTCTCGACCTGCTGCGCAACAGCGCATTCACCGCCCACGGGCTGCGCTGCCGCCTGCATGGCTCGCTGGCCCATACCGGCAAGGGGCACGCCACCGACCGGGCGGTGATCCTGGGGCTGGCCGGCTTTCGCCCGGACGATTTCGACGCCACCGCCGCCGAACAGGCCATCGCGCGGATCGGGGAAACGGGCAGGATCCACCCGCCGGGGCTGAACGAGATGCGCTTTCGTCCTGCGCGCGACCTGATATTCGACCATGACACCCCCCTGCCCGGCCATGCCAACGCCATGGTGCTGAACGCGCTGGATTCGGCCGGCGACGTGATCGCACAGGAAACCTATTATTCGGTGGGCGGCGGCTTTGTCCTGACCGAGGCCGAGCTTGCCCGCGACCACGGCCCCGAGCTGCCCCGCGACGTGCCCTACCCCTTTCGCACCGCGGCCGAGATGGTCGCCATGGCCACCGCCAGCGGCAAGTCGATCGCCCGCATGAAATGGGAAAACGAGGTCTCGGCCCGGTCGCACCCTGCCCTCGAACGCGGCATCCGGCGCGTCTGGGAGGTGATGAATGCCTGCATCGAACGCGGCCTTGCCACCGACGGGGTGTTGCCGGGCGGGCTGGGCCTGCGCCGCCGGGCGCACGGCCTGCATCAGGCGCTGCTGGCCGAGCGCGGCCAGAACATGACCGCGCCCCATGTCGTCAACGACTGGATATCGGTCTATGCCATCGCCGTGAACGAGGAAAACGCCGCCGGAGGACAGGTCGTCACCGCCCCCACCAATGGCGCGGCCGGGGTGGTGCCGGCGGTGATCCGCTACTGGCTGGATCATGTGCCGGGGGCGCGTCCGTCGGGGGTTGCCGATTTCCTGCTGGTCGCCTCGGCCGTGGGCGGGCTGATCAAGCAGAACGCCTCGATCTCGGGGGCCGAGGTCGGCTGCCAGGGCGAGGTCGGATCGGCCTCGGCAATGGCCGCCGCCGGGTTGTGCCAGGTGCTGGGCGGCAGCCCGGCCCAGATCGAGAACGCCGCCGAAATCGCGCTGGAACACCATCTGGGAATGACCTGCGATCCCATCCGCGGGCTGGTTCAGGCCCCCTGTATCGAGCGCAACGCCCTTGGCGCCATCAAGGCGGTGTCGGCGGCCTCGCTGGCGCTGCGCGGCGACGGCAGCCATCTGGTGCCGCTCGATGCCTGCGTCGAAACCATGCGCCAGACCGGGCTGGACATGTCGGAACGTTACAAGGAAACCGCGCTTGGCGGGCTGGCGGTCAACGTGCCCAACTGCTGAGCGCGCCCTGCCAGACTCAGACGCCTGCGGCCACGCCCAGCGCCGCCAGCGCCGCGTCCAGCCCTGCCTGTGGCAGGATGACCAGCATCCCGTCGCCGGAAAACCGCAACCTCACCTCGGGCGCGCTGACCCGGTTCGAGGTGCCGATGCGCCCGCCCGGCGCCATGACGATGCCGTCGATCGGCCAAACCAGCCCCCGCGAGCTGCCCTCGAGGCGGGCCAGCGGGAACAGCGACAGTCGGCTGCCCACCGGCAGGTGCAGGCGCAATTCGCGCGGGGCGTGAAAGATGACGTCCTCGCCCGAAAGCACCAGCACCCTTTCCTGCCGGTAGCGCACCAGCGCGTTCAGCGCCGCAAGGCCGTGATCCATCCGCCCGCCGGCCACCCCCAGGGCCAGAAAGAACGACGCGGATACCGAATAGAGGCATTTCTCGAAATCGGTGCTGTCCTGTTCGCAAACGCGATATATCCTGTCGGCTGGAATCGCCCCGCCGCCTGCGCGCGTGGTCGCGTCGATGGAATCCATGTCGCCGATCACCGCGCGCGGCCTGTGCCCCAGGGCCAGCGCATGATCGGCCCCGCCATCGGCGGCCACCAGAAAGGGCGCGCGCGCCAGCGCAAGCGCCAGCTGGCCGGGCCCGAGCGCCCCCGCGCCGAGAATCGTTGCCCCGCCGCCTGCATCAACAATCTTTTTCATCATCCGCGATTGATGCTGAATCCGTGAACAAAGATCAATTTTTTACTGCCCAAACGGCGATAAAAAGGGCGATTTCGTTTGGTTGACGACGCAAACCCGTGGTAATTTACCTTCCAAGGTCGGGGGAGAAAGTTGGTGATTTATGGTGATCTCGAACAAAATCCTGACCGTTACCTACGGCACGTTTTCCTGCACCCTCGAAGGGTTTGACGACCCCTTTACCACGCTTCAGATGGTCGCGGAATATTTCCGCAAGCTGGCCGCCGAGGACCGCTATTTCGGCGCCGTGCCGCAGACCCCCGATACCGAAGTGCTGAAAAGCATCGCCTTGCGCAACGCCCCTGGCGGTGTCGAGGCCAAGATCGACGAAAACGGCGTGACCCTGCGCCCGGCCGAGGCCGACGCTGCCGACAACGCGCCAGCCCCCGAGGGCAGCGAGACTCCGGCTGAGGCTGAGGCTGAGGCTGAGGCTGAGGCTGAGGCTGAGGCTGAGGAACCTGTTGCCGAAATGGCCCCTCCTGTCCAGCCCGATGCGACAGCAGACGCCCCTGGCGATGACGAAACACCCGCCGATGCGGCCGAAACCGGGGACCAACCCGAATCCCCATCTGCCGATTCCACCACGACCGGCGAGCAACCGCAGGACGAGGTGACCGCAGAGGTATCGGACAAGGCCGAGACCGACGGGAGCGATGACGCCAGCCCGACCCCGGACGAGACGACCGACAAGGCAACCGATGACGCCATCGCCGCACCGGAGGTGGCCGTTTTCCACACCCGCCGCGCCGCGCAGGCCGAGACCGATACGGCCGAACCGGCCCAGGCGACAGCAGACGACACCGAGGCCGAGGCCGACACCGAGGAGGCCACCGTCACCCACGACGAGGTCGCACAGGAAGAGGTTACCGAACAGACGGTCCGCCCTGCCGAGGATGCCGCCACGGACGAAGAAGCCACGGGCGAAGAAGCCGCAACGGCCGAGGAAACCGCCGAAACCGACGCGACCACCGGCGACGACGCTCTGGACGACGCCTCGCAGGAGCCCCTGGACGACCACCTGGACGACCCCCGCGCCGCGGCCGACGCCGCTGCCGCCGCTGCCTCGGCCAGCGCGCGCCACATGACCGCGACCCAGAAATCGGTATCCGAGGCCCTGGCCGCGATCCGCCGCAACATCCGCCGCGCCGAAAGCAGCATCGCCCGCGACGAGGCCGCCGAGGACAACGCCGCCGAGGTCGAAACCGAGGGGGACGAACCCGCCCGGTCCGACACGCTGGCCGACCATGCGCCCGCCGGCGAGCCCACCACGGCCGAGGCCGAATCAACGACCGGCCCGGAAACCGTGCCCGAGGTCGAGGAAGCTGAGGAAGCTGTCGAAACGTCCGCGGAAACGGCGGTCGAAACCGCCGATGAAACACCCGCAGGCGCCGCGCCGGCCCAGACCGACGACAGCCCGCTGGTGCTGACACCCGACGCAATGGCCGCGCCCCCCGCCTCGCCCGAACCCTCGGCCGAGGAGGGCGACGAAAACATCTTTGTCGAAGGCGCGCGCGACACCGGGCAGCCCCCGACGGACCAGGCCATCACCCCGGCCGACGAACAGCCGGCCGCCGAAACCGACGCGCCGCAGGACGAGACACTTGCCCCCGAACAGGACGAGGCGCTGCAACAGTTTCTCAACGGAGATTTTCCGACCGAAAGCACCGCAACCGACGACGCCACGACGGACGAGGCCCCTGCACCGCAAGATGTGGACGGCCAGCCGGAAACCGAATCTGAACGCGAATCCGAAACCGGCTCACCGGCGGATGCCGCGCCGACCCCGACCGACGCGGTGGCCGACATGCCCGCCGAACCCGTTTCCGAACCGGACATTCAGGCGGATACCCAAGAGGACGAAAACAGCGCTGCCCAGCGGCGTGCCCGCGCGGCCGCCTTGCTGAAATCCAGCCCCGCAACCCAGGACGAGGCGCTCGACCGGCTGCTGGAAACCACCCAGTCGATCATGGATCAGCCGGAACAGAAACGTCGGCTGAACGCGCTTGACCAGCTCAAGGCCGCCGTCGCCGCGACCGAGGCCGAGCGTCGCGCCCGGCAGGAAAACGCCGCCCCCGAAGGGCGGGACGACGAACAGGACCGGGCCACCGACCTGGCCTCGTATCGCGAGGATCTGCGCCGGGCTCAGACCGCGCCTCAGGCCGCCGGTGCCGCCGCATCGTCCCAGACGACCCAGCCGCCGCTGATCCTGGTTTCCGAGCAGCGCGTCGATACCGCATCCGACGCCGGCGACGAAACCGGAATTCCTGCGGCCAGCCCCGAAATGGCCGAAACCGACGGCAATCTGGCGCTCAAGCCCGCGCCGGGCAGCGAGGCCGCCGATGACGAGGGCGAAATCCAGGGCATTCCCGCCGACGCCTTTTCGGATGCGACCAGCTTTGCCGATTTCGCCGAACGCATCGGTGCGTTCGAGCTGACCGACCTGCTGGAGGCCGCCGCCGCCTATGTCGCCATCGTCGAGGGCAAGAGCCGCTTTTCGCGCGCCCAGGTCATGGCCAAGGTCGCGCGGCTGAACCACGGCGGTTCATATTCCAAGGAGGCCGGGCTCAGGGCCTTTGGCAAGCTCCTGCGCGAGGGCAAGATCCTGCGTGTGCAGGATGGCCAGTTCGGCATCTCGCAGGCATCGCGATTCTCGATCACATCGCGCTACAACGACTGACGACCCCCCCTCCAGGGGCGCGGCGAAAGGATCATTCCCTGTCGGATGGTTCTTTCGCCGCCGGTCGTTCTGCACCATCTTCGGGCGCGGCATCCGGGTCGGGCTGGCCGACGCCGCGAAACACGAATCTGAACGGCAGGGCCCAGACGATGCCCAGCACCACATAGACGCTCAGCTCGACCAGAAAGGGCGGGCGGTCGAACCAGTCGACGACGGTCACGGCCGCCACCACATAGGCGGGCAGCCCGATCAGCAGGATCACCAGCGACCAGCGCCTGCGGGCCTTGTACGACAGCGCCATCAGTCGGCAAACGGGTCGGTCACAAGGATTGTGTCCTCCCGCTCCGGGCTGGTGGAAAGCAGGGCCACCGGGCAGTCGATCAGCTCTTCGATGCGGCGCACATACTTGATCGCCTCGGCCGGCAGATCGGCCCAGGAGCGCGCGCCCTCGGTGGATTCGCTCCATCCCGGCATGGTTTCCCAGATCGGCGTGCAACGGGCCTGCTGATCGGCCGCGGTGGGAAGGTGGTCAAGGCGTTCGCCGTCGAGATCATAGCCGACGCAGATCCTGAGTTCGTCAAACCCGTCCAGCACATCCAGCTTGGTCAGGGCAATGCCGTTGACGCCGCTGGTGGCGCAGGTCTGGCGCACCAGAACCGCATCGAACCAGCCACAGCGGCGCTGCCGTCCGGTCACGGTGCCGAATTCATGGCCCCGCTCGCCCAGGCGCTGGCCGTTCTCGTCATGCAGCTCGGCCGGGAACGGGCCTTCGCCGACGCGGGTGGTATAGGCCTTGACGATCCCCAGCACGAAATCGATGGAACCGGGGCCGATGCCGCTGCCCGTGGCTGCCTGCCCGGCAATCACGTTGGACGAGGTGACAAAGGGATAGGTGCCGAAATCGATGTCCAGCAATGCCCCCTGAGCCCCCTCGAACAGGATGCGACGGCCGGATTTCCGCTTTTCGTTCAGCACTTTCCACACAGGGGCAGCATAGGGCAGGATCTTCGGCGCAATCTCGTTCAGCCGGGCCAGCAGGGCGTCGCGGTCGATCGCGGGCAGCCCCAGGCCACGGCGCAGCGCATCGTGATGCACGAGCAGCCGCGCAACCCGCGTTTCCAGCGTCGCCGCATCGGCCAGATCGGCCACCCGTATGGCGCGACGGCCGACCTTGTCTTCATAGGCCGGGCCGATGCCGCGGCCGGTGGTGCCGATGCGCGCGGTGGTGTTCTGGGCCTCGCGGGCGCGGTCCAGCTCGCCATGCAGGGGCAGGATCAGGGGGGCGTTTTCGGCGATCATCAGGTTGTCGGGCGAAATCGCGACACCTTGCGATTCCAGCTTGGCGATCTCGTCCACCAGATGCCAGGGATCCAGCACCACGCCATTGCCGATCACGCTCAGCTTGCCGCCGCGCACGATGCCCGAGGGCAGGATGCTCAGCTTGTAAACCTCGCCGTCGATCACCAGCGTATGGCCGGCATTGTGCCCGCCCTGAAAGCGCACGATCACATCGGCGCGCTGGCTGAGCCAGTCGACGATCTTGCCTTTTCCCTCGTCACCCCACTGGGCACCGACAACCACAACATTGGCCATGTCCGGTCAATCCTTCCTGTCAGTCGCACGAATTACCGCCCCCCTATAGCCCCGCACGGGCCGTGGCGAAACACCAAAAACGCCGCGGGTCTGGACAGGGCGGGAAGGTTCTGACAGTAAACGGAGGTCAATACGCGCCCAAACATTCCTGCTTGACGGGTTTTCAACGATGAACGGTTTCCTGATCCGCTGGCTTCTGGCATTCGCGCTGCTGACCGCCACCTACAACCCCACCCAATGGAACTATGTCACCTGGGCGGGGCAGAACTACATGATCGACACCGCAGTGGCCGTGTTGCTGGGGCTGCTGCTGCTGACCGGCTATATCATCTATCTGCGGGCGACGCTGCGCTCGATCGGGCTGTTCGGAATGGGGCTGGTCTCGGCCATCGTGGCGGCCGCGGTCTGGGTGCTGATCGACCAGGGCTTCATGACCCTGGACAGCCCCGACGTGAAGATATGGATATCGCTGCTGGGCCTGTCCTTTGTCCTGGGCATCGGCCTGTCCTGGAGCCATGTGCGCCGCTTTCTTGCCGGCCAGTTCGACGTCGATGACGGCGACGACTGACGAGACGGCCGGCATGTTCCACGCCCGACGGCGCAATCTGCCACCCCAGGGCAATCGCATTTCAGCCATGCCCTGCCGTTTTCCACCCTTTACGCCCGGCCGATAGGCCGGGCAGCGCCCGACCCGCCCCCTTGCGCCACTGCGGCGGCCGGCATAAATAGACCATCGACAACGCGCGTGACATGAATTAGACAGCGCCAGCACATCGAAATCCGGTCGCCGGGGACGCAAGTACATGGCAAACATCATTCTGGTCATTCACCTGATTCTGGCAGTCTGCCTGATCGGTGTCGTTCTGTTGCAGCGCTCGGAAGGGGGCGGTCTGGGCATCGGCGGCGGCGGCGGTGTGGTGACCGGACGTTCGGCTGCCAATGCGCTGGTCAAGATCACCTGGGTGCTGGCCATCGGATTCATCGTCACCTCGATCGCCCTGACCATCCTTGCGGCCAGGAACGCGGCAGGCAACTCGGTGATCGAGCGCCTTGGAACCGACGCCCCGGCGGCCAGCGCGCCCGCACCGGCAAGCCCCGCCTCGACCGGAACGCCGGACACCCCGACGCCGCCGGCCGTGCCGACACCGGCGCCCGCGCAAGCCCCCGCACCGGCCCCCGCCGGAGGGAACCTCCTGCCGCCTGCGGCCAGCGACGCGCCGGCAACGCCGCCCAAGCCCAAGCAATAACCCAATCAACACAAACCCTTGCGGGAAACATCCGGGTTTCCCACAGGATGTTGCGGGGCGTGGCTTGCCAAGACGGGGCGAATCCGGTATATCTTTAATCCCGTGATGAATGGGTAAATCACACGGGATTTATCCCATAAACGATTGATTTCACGGGGGTTTCCGCGACCAATGGCGCGTTTCATCTTCATCACGGGCGGTGTTGTATCATCGCTCGGCAAGGGGCTTGCATCGGCCGCGCTGGGCGCGCTGCTGCAGGCACGCGGTTTCTCGGTCAGGCTGCGCAAGCTCGACCCCTATCTGAACGTCGATCCCGGCACGATGAGCCCGTTCGAACATGGCGAGGTCTTTGTCACCGACGATGGCGCGGAAACCGATCTCGACCTCGGCCATTACGAGCGCTTTACCGGCGTTGCCGCCCGCCGGACCGACAGCGTCAGCTCGGGCCGCATCTATTCCAACGTGCTGGAAAAGGAACGCCGCGGCGACTATCTGGGCAAGACGATCCAGGTCATTCCCCACGTCACCAACGAGATCAAGGACTGGATCAGGATTGGCGAGGACGAGGCCGATTTCATGCTGTGCGAAATCGGCGGCACCGTGGGCGACATCGAGGGCCTGCCCTTTTTCGAGGCCATCCGCCAGTTCGCCCAGGAAAAGCCGCGCGGCCAGTGCATTTTCATGCACCTGACCCTGCTGCCCTATCTCAAGGCCTCGGGCGAGCTGAAAACCAAACCGACCCAGCATTCGGTCAAGGAACTGCGCTCGATCGGGCTGGCGCCTGATATCCTGCTGTGCCGATCCGAACGCCCGATCCCCGAAAAGGAACGCGCCAAGCTGGCCCTTTTCTGCAATGTGCGCCCCGAGGCGGTGATCCCGGCGCTGGATCTGAGATCGATCTACGAGGCGCCGCTGGTCTATCATCAGGTGGGGCTTGACCGGGCCGTGCTCGACGCCTTTGGCATCACCCCCGCCCCGCAGCCCAAGCTGGAAAAATGGGAGGACGTGGCCGACCGTGTCTACAACCCCGAGGGCGAGGTCCGCGTGGCCATCGTCGGCAAATACACCCAGCTCGAGGACGCCTACAAATCCATCGCCGAGGCCCTGACCCATGGCGGCATGCACAACCGCGTACGCGTCAAGGCCGAATGGATCGACAGCGAAATCTTCGAGCGCGAAGATCCCGCCCCGCATCTGGAAAAATTCGATGCAATCCTCGTGCCCGGCGGCTTTGGCGAGCGCGGCACCGAGGGCAAGATCCGCGCGGCCCAGTTTGCCCGCGAACATCGCGTGCCCTATTTCGGCATCTGCCTGGGCATGCAGATGGCGGTGATCGAGGCCGCGCGCAACCTGGCCAAGGTGGCAGATGCGGGCAGCGAGGAATTCGACCACGAGGCCGGCAAGAAACGCTTTACCCCCGTGGTCTATCACCTCAAGGAATGGGTCGAAGGCAACCGCACCATCCAGCGCGAGGCCGACGACGACAAGGGCGGCACCATGCGCCTGGGCGCCTATGACGCCATCCTGAAAGAGGGCAGCAAGGTCGCCGGCATCTATGGCACCACGCAGATTTCCGAACGCCACCGTCACCGTTACGAGGTGGATCTCGGCTATCGCGAACCGCTGGAAAAGCAGGGCCTGATCTTTTCCGGCATGTCGCCTGACGGCAAGCTGCCCGAAATTGTCGAGCTGACCGATCATCCCTGGTATATCGGCGTGCAGTTCCACCCCGAGCTGAAATCCAAGCCCTTCGCGCCACATCCGCTGTTCGCCGATTTCATCCGCGCGGCCGTGGAACAGTCACGCCTGGTCTGAGCCTGACCCGATCACGATTGTTTCGTTTGAATTCCCCCTTTACGGGGCATAGAACGATTCGCGACATGACCGATGCAGGAGGCCGACATGCCCAAGGGATACTGGGTTGCCAATGTCGATGTGGACGACGCGGAAGAATACGCGAAATATGTCGCCGCCAATGCGGTCGCCTTTGAAAAATACGGCGCCCGCTTTCTGGTGCGCGGGGGCAGATCGACCGTGGTCGAGGGCGAAATGCGCTCCCGCGTCGTGGTGCTGGAATTCAAGGATTATGAAACCGCACTGGCCTGCTACCATTCCCCCGAATACCAGGAGGCGATGAAGCTGCGCGAGCATTGTTCGCAGGCCAATCTGGCCATTGTCGAGGGATGGGACGGCTGACATGCTTGACCTGCTCAAACGCATCATGGCACCTGTTCCGCAGCCACTGAACGCGATCGACGCGCGCCTCGCGCTCAGCGCGCTGATGGTGCGGCTGGCGCGGGCCGACAACCAGTATGACCTGTCCGAGGCCGCCGAGATCACCCGCATCCTGATGGAACGCTACGGGCTGGATCACGACGCGGCCGAAGAGCTGCGCGCACAGGCCGAAGAGGTCGAATCGCAGGCCCCCGACACGGTGCGATTTACCCGCGCGATCAAGGATTCGGTACCCTATGAACACCGCGCCGATGTCGTCGAGGCGTTGTGGCAGGTGGCGCTGGCCGATGGCCGGCGCGATGCACAGGAAAACGGGCTGATGCGCCTGGTCGTCAGCCTGCTGGGCGTGAACGACCGCGACAGCGCCCTTGCCCGCCAGCGGGTAGAGGCACGCCTGCCGCGCTGAGCGCGGGGTTTCTTCTTTGCCCAAATACGCCCGCCGGAGGCTCCTGCATCATCAGGTGGCGCCGGCGGGGGCTGTCTGCCCCCGCACCCCCGAGCGTATTTCTTCAAAGAAGAAGCCGCCTCAGAAAAACGCCTGAATGCCCGTCTGCGCACGCCCCAGGATCAGGGCGTGCACGTCATGGGCGCCCTCATAGGTGTTTACGGTTTCCAGGTTGCACATGTGGCGCATGACCTGGAATTCCTCGGAAATGCCGTTGCCGCCATGCATGTCGCGGCTCATGCGCGCGATATCCAGCGCCTTGCCCACATTGTTGCGCTTGATGAGCGAGACCATCTGCGGGGCAGCGCTGGCCGAATCCATCAGCCGGCCCACCCGCAATGCCGCCTGCAGGCCAAGGGCGATTTCGGTCTGCATGTCGGCCAGCTTCTTCTGATACAGCTGCATGCCGGCCAGCGGCTTGCCGAACTGCTTGCGGTCCAGCCCGTATTGCCGTGCCGCGTGCCAGCAGAACTCGGCCGCGCCCATCACGCCCCAGGCAATGCCATAGCGCGCCCGGTTGAGGCAGCCGAACGGCCCCTTGAGCCCCTCGACATTGGGCAGCAGCGCGTCTTCGCCAACCTCGACGCCATCCATCACGATCTCGCCGGTAATCGACGCGCGCAGCGACAGCTTGCCCTTGATCTTGGGTGTGGACAGCCCTTTCATGCCCTTTTCCAGAATGAATCCGCGGATCTTGCCGCCGTGCGATTCGGATTTCGCCCAGACGACGAACACGTCTGCAATGGGGCTGTTGGATATCCACATCTTGTTGCCGCGCAGCACATAGCCACCGTCAACCTTTTCGGCGCGGGTCTGCATGCTGCCGGGGTCCGATCCGGCGTCGGGTTCGGTCAGGCCGAAACAGCCGATCCATTCGCCGCTGGCCAGTTTCGGCAGGTATTTGCGGCGCTGTTCCTCGCTGCCATAGGCATAGATCGGATACATGACCAGCGAGGACTGCACGCTCATCATCGAGCGATAGCCGCTGTCGACGCGCTCGATCTCGCGCGCAACCAGACCGTAGGACACATAGCCCGCGCCAAGGCCGCCATATTCCTCGGGGATGGTGGTGCCCAGCAGGCCCATTTCACCCATCTCGCGAAAGATGCCGGGATCGGCCTTTTCCTCGCGATAGGCCTCGATGATGCGCGGCTGCAGTTTTTCCTGCGCAAAGCTGCGCGCGGAGTCCCTGATCATGCGCTCGTCTTCCTCGAGCTGGGTTTCCAGAAGGAAGGGATCTTCCCAGTTGAACGAGGACAGATCTGGCGCATCCTTGGGCTTGAGCGGCGGCGGCATCGTCATTTCGGTATTCCTCTACTTATTTTCTCCCGTCCCCGTCCGTAACCCAGGAAAGCGCAAATTTCAATGATGCCGCTGCGCCCTTTCGATACGGCTATCGGCCATCCCCACAGGCGAGGCACGCGAAACCGTTTGCCGAATTCCCGATTTCTGCCCGGTTCTGCCAAGAAAAGGCCATCATTGTCTGTCAGGGATGAGGCAACGCAGAACGCCTCCCCGGCGAGTCGGGCGCGTCATGGTTCATGTCGCGGTCATCATGCCGGTCCCCGATACGGGCCCGGCCGGGCAGATCGTCGGGGCATCTTGTCAGAAAATGAGATTGCACGATCATGAAGAAACTCGCCATCCCCCTGATCACGATGCTCCTTGCGCTTGGGGCGCCTACGGCAAATGCGGGCGAGACGATCGTCTTTGCCACCGTTGCCGACTTTCCGCCCTACAACTTCCTGAACACCGATGGCGAGGTCCAGGGCTTCGAGGCCGACCTCATGCACGAGATGTGCAAACGCGCCGGCCTGTCCTGTGATTTCCAGCCCGTTCCGGGGGACGATCTGATCGCGGGCCTTGCAGACGGCGAATATGATGCCATCCTGTCGGCGATGGAACTGCCCGAGAAACAGGACAACGGCGACGGTGGGGCAATTGCCTATTCGCGCCCCTACCTGCCTGCGATGCCGGCGGCGATGCTGGTTTCGGCCGACAGCCAGATGCCCGCGCGCGGGGCCAGCGTCGCGGTGCTTTCGTGGTCCAGGGCGGCGCGATGGGTGGCCGAAAAGGGATGGTCGGCGGTCGTATATGACGATCCGGCTCAGGCGATCGAGGATGTCAAGCTGGGCGAGGTGGCGGGATTCGTCGCCGATCAGGCCTATCTGCAACGCATTGCCGCCCAAAGGCCCGATACTGTGGCGATCGCGGCGCGCGGGCTGGATGCCGAGGGTCCGCTTGCGGTGGCGCTGGCAGGCAACGCCAGCGGGCTGCAGGGTGTCATCAACGCCACGCTGAGCCAGATGAAACGCGACGGCACGCTTGCCACACTCAGCGCGAAATGGTTTGCCCCATCCGCGGACAGCCAGGCTCAGGCCGACGGCATGGGCGAAAAATCGGGCGGGTAAGCCCCTTTCACGATTGACCTTTGGCACGCCGGGCGGAAAAGATGCCCGCGGAAAGGCACGCGCAACGGCATGGGCAGGCGGCGAGGTATCACATGGGGGCACATGATCTGCAATGGCTGGAGGGCCGGCCCGACATAGCCGCACTGCGCCTTGCAGCCTTTGACCTGAACGGCATTGCACGCGGCAAGCGGATCCCCGCGTCCCACGCGCCCAAGGCCTTTTCCGGCAGCCTGCGCATGCCGCTTTCGGCGCTGAATGTCGATATCTGGGGCGCCGACATCCATGACAGCCCGCTGGTGTTTGACTCGGGCGACGCCGACGGTGCCTTGCGGCCGACCGAGCGCGGTTTCGTGCCGCTCGGCTGGTTCGACACGCCCTCGGCCCTGCTGCCGCTGTGGATGTTCAACGATGACGGCACGCCGTTTCAGGGTGATGCGCGCCAGGCGCTCAAGGCGGTGCTGGATCGCTATCGCGCGCGTGGGCTGACCCCGGTTGTTGCCACCGAGATGGAGTTCTACCTGCTTGACGGCAGCGCGCCCCTTCCCGCGCCGCCGCGCTCGCCGGCAACCGGCCAGCCGCTTGCGGCGCTTGATGTGCTGTCGCTGGCGGGGATCGACGAATTCGATGCCTTTTTCACCGATCTTTACGCCGCCTGCGCCGAGATGGACATTCCCGCCGACGCCGCCATTTCCGAGGCCGGGCCGGGGCAGTTCGAAATCAACCTGCTGCATGTGGATGACGCGCTCAAGGCGGCGGATGACGCGATCCTGTTCCGCATGGCGGTCAAGGGAATTGCCCGCAGGCACGGAATGCAGGCCAGCTTCATGGCAAAACCCTATGTCGATCAGCCGGGCAACGGGATGCATGTGCATTTTTCGGTGCTGGACGAAGCGTGGGAGAACATCTTTGACGATGGCACCGAACGGGGTTCGGATGCGCTGCGCCATGCGGTTGCGGGGCTGCTGGCGGCCATGCCCGCCTGTGCGCTGATCTTTGCGCCCCACGGCAACAGCTATCGCCGCCTGACGCCAGACAGCCACGCCCCCACCGCCGCCGCCTGGGGCCACGAGAACCGCACGGCCGCCATCCGCATCCCCGGTGGCAGCCCGGTTGCACGCCGCATCGAACACCGCGTGGCCGGGGGCGACGCCAACCCCTATCTGATGCTGGCCGCCATCCTGGGCGCCGCCCTGACCGGGATCGAGGACCGCATGACCCCACCACCGCCGATCACCGGCAACGCCTATCAGGCAAAGGCCCCGCAGCTGCCCGACAGCTGGCAAGGGGCCATCGCGCGTTTTGAAACCGACCCGCTGATTGCCCGCCTTTTCCCGCAGGAGCTGATCCGCAACATGGTGTTGTGCAAGCGTCAGGAAATGGCCCGCCTGAAAGATGCCGACGAGGCGCTGGAGTTTTCGACGCTGATGCGCGCATTGTAACGCCCGCTCTGGACCTGCGCCTGACAGTCTGCTAGCAATTTGATCAAATCCACGAACAGGTGATCGATGAAAATCGGAATACTGCAAACCGGCCACGCGCCTGACGATCTGCGGGCCGATTTCGGGGACTACCCCGACATGTTTGCACGCCTTCTGGCCGGCCATGGTTTTGAATTTCAGACCTGGCCGGTGGTTGATGGCGTCTTTCCCGACAGCGTGCATGATGCGGATGGCTGGCTGATAACCGGCTCGCGCCACGGCGCCTATGAGGATCTGCCCTGGATCCCCCCGCTCGAGGAATTCCTGCGCAAGGCGTATGGCGCCGGCGTTCCCATCGTGGGCATATGTTTCGGCCACCAGATCCTTGCCCAGGCACTGGGCGGCAAGGTCGAGAAATTCCCCGGCGGCTGGTCTGTCGGGGCCACCGAATATGACGGCGAGATCGGCCATCTGGTGCTGAACGCCTGGCATCAGGATCAGGTGAGCAAACTGCCGCCGGATGCCCATGTGATCGGCTCCAGCCCGCATTGCGCCATCGCCGCGCTGGCCTATGGCGACAAGGAACAGCCCGCGGCGCTCAGCTATCAGCCGCATCCCGAATTCAGCCCCGATTTCGTGGCCGGCCTCATCCGCACCCGCGGCAAGGGGGTGGTGCCCGACGACCTGCTGCAACAGGCGCTGGCCCGCACGGATCAGCCCGTGCAGGCGGGCCGGGTTGCCGAGCAGATCGCGACATTCTTCAAGACAGCCCGCAAGGGCGGGAAAGCGAAACATGAACACGCCCGACAGGAACAACACGGCTAGCCGGCCCGACAGCTGGACAGACAGGCTCCCCGCCCCGGCGCGCGCCTATATCGACGGCCGCCGCGTGGAAGAGGTCGAATGCATCATTGCCGACATCCCCGGCATTTCGCGCGGCAAGGCCATGCCGGCGGCGAAATTCGCGCGCTCGAAACAGATGTATCTGCCGGATTCGATCTTTTACCAGACGATCACCGGCGGCTGGGCCGATTTCGGGGGCGAAAACCGCTATACCGACCCCGACATGGTGCTGACGCCCGATTTCGACACCGCCGTTGCCGCCCCCTGGGCGCCGGACCCGACCATCCAGATCATCCACAATATCGACGATCAAAAGGGAAACCCCGTGCCGTTTGCCCCGCGCAACGTGCTGAAACGGGTGGTCTCGCTATATGCCGAAAAGGGCTGGCAGCCGGTCGTTGCGCCGGAGCTGGAATTCTACCTCGTTGCCCCCAATACCGACCCCTCGCGCCCGATCGAGCCGCCCTTTGGCCGTTCGGGCCGGCGGGTGGCTGCCAGCCAGGGCTATTCGATGAGTGCGGTCGATGAATATGGCCCGATCATCGACGACATCTATGATTTCGCCGAGGCGATGGGATTCGAGATCGACACCATCATCCACGAGGGCGGCGCCGGGCAGATCGAGATCAACCTGCCCCATGGCGACCCGGTGCGCCTGGCCGACCAGGTCTTCTATTTCAAGCGCCTGATCCGCGAGGCGGCGCTGCGCCATAAATGCTATGCCACCTTCATGGCCAAGCCGATGCAGGATCAGCCCGGCTCGGCCATGCATATCCACCATTCGATCATCGACACCGAAACGGGCGACAACATATTCACCGACGACAAGGGGCGCGAATCCTCGGCCTTCCGGCATTTCATCGCCGGGCTGCAAAAGCACCTGCCCTCGGCCATTGCGATCATCGCGCCTTATGTGAATTCCTACCGTCGTTATGTTCCCGATTATTCCGCACCTGTTAACCTTGAATGGGGGCGCGACAACCGCACGACGGGGCTGCGCGTGCCCATCGCCCCGCCCGAGGCCACGCGAATCGAAAACCGCCTCGCGGGCATGGACTGCAACCCCTATCTGGGTATCGCGGCCAGTCTCGCCTGTGGATTTCTGGGCCTGAACGAGGGTGTCGAACCGCGCGCGCAGATGACCGGCAATGCCTATACCACCGAGGACGAGCTGCCCCGCAACCTGCGCGAGGCCCTGCTGGCATTCGAGGACTCACAGGCGCTGGCCGAGGTTCTCAGCCCCGAATTCTGCACCGTCTATGCCGCTGTGAAATGGGCCGAGCAGGACGAGTTCTTTCATGTCATCAGCCCGTGGGAACGCGAGCACCTGTTGGTCAATGTCTGAGGGATTCGACCGCGAGCGTATGATCCTGCGCGAACTGTTTGACGCTGCGGTTGCCGCCGCCATGCCAGCGCGCATGATCCCGCAGCACATCCCCGAACCTCCCGCCGGGCGCTGCGTGGTCGTGGGGGCGGGCAAGGCCTCGGCCGCGATGGCGCGCGCTTTCGAGGAACATTACCCCGGCAGATGCACGGGGCTGGTCGTCACCCGATACGGCCACGCCGTGCCCTGCGACAATATCGAGATCGTCGAGTCCGCCCACCCGGTGCCGGATGCCGCCGGTGTCGCCGCCGCCGGGCGCATCCATGAAATGGCGCGCAGCCTTGGCCCCGATGACCTGCTTGTCGCGCTGATTTCGGGCGGGGGCTCGTCGCTGTTGACCCTGCCGGCGCCGGGGATCAGCCTTGCCGACAAGCAGGCGGTGAATGCGGCGCTGCTGGCCTCGGGACTGCCGATCAAGCGCATGAACCTGCTGCGCAAGCATCTGTCGGCCATCAAGGGCGGGCGTCTGGCGGCCGCCGCCTGGCCCGCGCGCGTGCTGGCGCTGATGATTTCCGATGTTCCGGGGGACGATCCGGGCACCATTGCATCGGGCCCCACGGTTGGCGACGAAACCACGCTAGCGCAGGCCCGCGCCGTTCTGGCCGCCCTGCCCGCCCCCCTGCCCGAGACGGTCTCCCGCGCGCTGAACAACCCCGCCAACGAGACCCCATTTCCCGATGACCCGCGCCTTGTGACAGTCGAAAACCGCGTGATCGCGGCCCCCATGATGTCGCTGAACGCCGCTGCCGAACGCGCCCGCGCACACGGCATCACCCCGATCATCCTTGGCGACGCGCTTGAGGGCGAGGCCCGCGCGCTGGGTCGGCAAATGGCCCGCGACGCGCTGGCCCATCGTGATGATGCACCCTGCGTTCTGCTGTCGGGCGGGGAAACCACGGTCACGCTGCCACAAGGGGCGCGCGGCGTTGGCGGGCGCAACGTCGAATTCCTGATGGGGCTGGCCGAGGGGTTGAATGGCGCGGCGGGCATCAGCGCCCTGGCCTGCGACACCGACGGCATCGACGGCGGGGCCGAGGTGGCCGGGGCCATAATCACCCCCGACACGATGGCGCGCGCACAGGCGATAGGCTATCCGCTGGAGCGCGCCCTTGAACGCCATGACGGGCACGGTTTGTTTGCTCGCCTGAATCACCAGGTGATCACCGGCCCGACCCTGACAAATGTGAACGATTTCCGCGCGATTCTTGTCACACAATAGTGCCGGAGCCCCTTCGAGAACGGAAAAAGTTGGATTCCGGGCGAGGGTCGCCTTACAGTAAATCCGAAACCACTCTTCGGAATTACTGAACATGAACAAGCTGTCCACCTCGGTCTATGATGCCGAGCCGATCCCCGCCCAGGCACTGCAAGAGGTCGAGCGCCTGTTGTCATCGGGCGATCTGTTTCGATACACCGCGCCGGAAGATACCCCCTCGCCGGTCGTGCGGCTGGAAGAGGAATTCGCCGAATTCATCGGCGCACGATATGCGCTGGCGCTGAATTCATGTTCATCCGCGATCTTCCTGTCCCTGCGTGCCCTGGGCATCAAGCCCGGCGACAAGGTTCTGATCCCTGCCTTTACCTTTGCCGCCGTCCCTTCGGCGGTGGTCCATGCCGGTGCGCAGCCGATCCTTGTCGAGGTCAGCGACAATTACCGCATCGACATGGGTGATTTCGCCACCAAGCTGACCGATCATGTGGCGGCGGTTGTGATCTCGCATATGCGGGGGCACACATCCGACATGGATGCGATCATGGAGCTGTGCGAGGCACGCGGCGTGCCGGTCGTCGAAGACGCGGCGCATTCGCTGGGCACAACCTGGAACGGGCGCAACATCGGCACCATCGGCAAGGTGGGGTGCTTTTCCTTCCAGTCCTACAAGCTCGTCAATGGCGGTGAAGGTGGAATCCTGATCACCGACGACGAAGACGTGATCGCGCGCGCAGTCATCATGTCGGGCGCCTATGAACATAACTGGCGCAAGCACCGTCTGGGCAGCAACGCCTTTACCAAGTATCAGAACGCGCTGCCCCTTTACAACATGCGCATGAACAACCTTTCGGCGGCGATCATCCGCCCGCAATTGGCCGAGATTCCCCGCCGTGTGCGCGACGGGCGCGCCAATCACGATCATGTCGCCGCCGCGCTAAACGCCTCGCCCCATATCGAGGTGCCGTCCCCCCTGCCGGGCGAGGAACGCGCGCCGGATTCGATTCAATTCAACCTTGTCGATTTCACGGCCGACGAGGCGCGCCGCCTGATGGCCATATCCGCGGCCAAAGGCACGCCGATTTCGGTTTTCGGCCTGCATCAGGACAATGCGCGCGCCTTCTGGAACTGGCAGTTCATCGGCAACATTCCCGACCTGCCGAAAACCCGCGCCATGCTGATGAAGGCCTGCGACATGCGCCTGCCGGCCCGGCTGCGCAAGCCCGAGCTGGATATCATCATCGACGGCGTGCTGAAATCGGTCGCCGAGGTCAAGCATGACCCGCGCCGTCCCGCATGAGATGATCCGCCCCGCCCGATTGTCGTCGCCCGCAATCCCTTTGGGCGGGGCCGCTACCACCTGCCGCTGAAGGCGCGCAGCAGCAAGGTGGCCCTGCGCCCGAATTCCGTCGGCGCAAGCCCGTCCGTCATCACCGCGCCCGGCATGCGCAGCACCCGTTTCAGGACATGGTCCGCCTGCCAGCCCGCCAGCAGGGCCGGGCGTACCCCTTGCGGCACCTGGCTTCGACATGCGCGCGCATGCCGGATGCCGGCAAGCCCCCTTTGGGCCAGGCGACGCAGCATGGCCTCGTCGCGCACCGGCAGCGGGTTGCGCCCTGCGGCATCCAGCGCCGGCAGGGCCCTCAGCAGCGCCGCCAGACCGGCGCCCAGCGCGAAATTTCGAATGACCGTCTCGCCCGTCTCGGGCATCCCCAGGGCGCGGGCCGCCAGCCACATCAGATTGCCGGCCGTCGCATCGACATAGGCCAGCAGGGCTGCCTCGTCCGCATGGGGTTCGCCCCATATATCGAAACGGCGCGCCTCGACCATGCCGGCCAGCGGCGTCAGCGGCAGGTTGTGCGCACGCACGATCTCGGCCAGCGGCGTTGCCACCTCATGGCCGGGGACAGGACGTCCCTTGCCGATATCCTCGACCAGACCGGCCCAGAACTGCAACCGCATCTCGGCCGCCAGGGGCTCCTGCGCAACCCAGGGGGCGCGGGCCAGTTCCAGGTTGAACGCATACAGCACGAACAGTGGCCCACGCCGGGCAGAGCGCGCCGTCATCGCCGACAGGAAACGATCCGGGTCACCCTTGCGGGTGATCTCGGCGCAGGCCTCGATGGTCATGTCGCGACCGGCTGACGATCGCGGATCAGCTTCCAGATGATGGCGTCAAGCAGCGCCTGAAAGCTGGCATCCACGATATTTGCGGAAACCCCCACGGTGGACCAGCGCGCGCCGGCGCTGTCCTCGCTGTCGATGATGACGCGGGTCACGGCCTCGGTGCCGCCATCGGTGATGCGCACCTTGAAATCGACCAGCCGCATGTCGTCGATGCAGGCCTGATAGGGGCCGAGATCCTTGGCCAGCGCACGCGCCAGTGCGTTGACGGGGCCGTTGTCGCGGCCCTGCTCGTCCAGGCTTTCGCTGACCGACAGCACCTTGCGGCCGGCGATCTTTACCACCACGACGGCCTCGGACAGGGTGACCATGTCGTCATACTTGTTCTTGCGCCGCTCGACGGTGACGCGATAGCGCTTGACCTCGAAAAATTCGGGCAGCTGGCCCAGATGGCGCCGGGCCAGCAGCTCGAAACTGGCCTGCGCGGTGTCATAGGCATAGCCGCGATCCTCGCGTTCCTTGATGTCGTTCAGGATGTCGGCAAGGCGGGGGTCGTCGCGGGCGACCTCGATTCCCGCCTCGGCCAGGCGGCGGCGCAGATTGCTTTGTCCGGCCTGGTTCGACATGGGGATGATGCGACTGTTGCCGACAAGCGACGGGTCCACATGTTCATAGGTGGACGGGTCCTTGACGATGGCGCTGGCATGCAGCCCTGCCTTGTGGGCGAATGCGCTGGCCCCCACATAGGGCAGCGATTTCAGCGGCACGCGGTTGAGGATGTCATCCAGCATCCGGCTGAGGCGGGTCAGGGTTTTCAGCCCCGCAAGGGTGACGCCGGTTTCCAGCGTGCCGGCCCAGGGCTGTTTGAGCAGCAGCGTCGGCAGCAGGGTCACGAGATTGGCGTTGCCGCAGCGCTCGCCCAGCCCGTTCAGCGTGCCCTGTATCTGGCGCGCGCCCGCCCGCACCGCCGCCAGCGCGCCGGCAACCGCCTGGCCGGTGTCGTCATGGGTGTGGATGCCCAGATGGTTGCCGGGGATGCCCGAGGCGATCACCGCGCTGGTGATGTCGTGGATTTCCTCGGGCATGGTGCCGCCATTGGTGTCGCACAGCACGATCCAGCGCGCACCGGCGTCATGGGCGGCGTGCAGACATTCCAGCGCGTAATCGGGGTTGGCCTTGTAGCCGTCAAAGAAATGTTCGGCGTCAAACAGCGCCTCGCGCCCCTGCGCCACCAGATGGCCGATGGATGCGCGGATGTTTTCGACGTTTTCGTCCAGCGTGATGCCCAGCGCCGTGGTGACGTGGAAATCATGGGTCTTGCCGACAAGGCACACGGCCGGGGTGCCGGCGTTCAGCACGCCGGCCAGCACGTCATCATTTTCGGCCGAGCGGCCCGCGCGTTTCGTCATGCCAAAGGCGGTAAAGGTGGCCTGTTTCAGCGTCGGGGCAGAGGCAAAGAAATCGCTGTCGGTGGGGTTGGCGCCGGGCCAGCCGCCTTCGATATGGTCGATACCCAGCTGATCCAGCGCCAGCGCGATGCGGCGCTTGTCCTCGACCGAGAAATCGACGCCCTGGGTCTGCTGGCCGTCGCGCAGCGTGGTGTCGTAGATGTAGAGGCGATCACGGGTCATTGGGGGACTCTCGATAATTCATGCACATCGACTGGGGCGCTTGCGGCCCGGTCAGCACCCGCCCGCCCCCCAGGCGGGTGCTTTCGCACCCCCCTCGGTCGGGCGCTGACCTGTGTTGTTGGCACGCTCATTCCAGCCCCTCCAGTTTCGCAGGGTCGAAATCGGCGCCCGGCACCAGATCGACGCCCTCCTTGCCCATGCGCACCTCGACCCCGGCCGAGATCAGCGCGGCCTTGAGACGGTCAACGGCCGAAAAATCCTTGCTTTCCATTGCCTTGGCGCGGGCCTGTGTCAGCATGTCGGCATAACGCGAAAGATCGACCTTTGGGGCATCTGCCCATTGAGGCAGGTCATCGTCCATCAGGCCGAGGAATTGCAGCGTATGGCGCAATGTCGCGGCATCGCCGGCATGGGCCAGCTGGTGACATTCAGCAATGGCGCCGGGGGTGTTCAGGTCGTCGGCAAGCGCGCTGACCACCGCAACATATGGCGCGCCGCGCCTCCTGGCCTGGGCGGCAAGCGCATACCATTTGCGCAAGGTCGCCTCGGCCTCGGCCGCCTTCCTTTCCGTCCAGTCCATCGGCTTGCGGTAATGGGTGCCAAGATAGACAAGGCGGATCACCTCGCCCGGTATTCCCTGATCCAGCAACTCGCGCACGGAAAAGAAATTGCCCAGCGATTTCGACATCTTGCGCCCCTCGACCTGGAGCATCTCGTTATGCATCCAGATCTGCGCGAAACAGCCGTCATCGCCGGGATGCGCGCAGCAGCTTTGGGCGATCTCGTTTTCGTGGTGCGGGAATTTCAGATCGCCGCCCCCGCCGTGGATGTCGAAACGCGGGCCGAACAGCTCGTACGACATGGCCGAGCATTCGATATGCCAACCCGGGCGACCGCGGCCCCAGGGGCTGTCCCAACCGGGTTGATCGGGTGTCGAAGGTTTCCACAGCACGAAATCCATCGGGTTGCGCTTGTAGGGGGCGACCTCGACGCGGGCGCCCGCGATCATGTCCTTGACCGAGCGGCCCGACAGACGGCCATAGGCGGCGTAAGAATCTACCGCGAACAGCACATGGCCCTCGGCCTCGTAGGCGTGCCCACCCGAAATCAGTTCCTCGATCATGGAGATCATGTTGCCGATATGGGCGGTTGCGCGGGGCTCGACATCCGGGCGCAGGGTGCCGAGGGTTTCCATGTCGTCGTGATACCAGGCAATGGTTTCCTCGGTGATCTCGTCGATCTGCCGCCCCGTTTCGGCGGCGCGCTTGATGATCTTGTCATCCACATCGGTGAAATTGCGCGCATAGGTCACGTGATCCTCGCCATAGACATGGCGCAGCAGGCGGTAAAGCATGTCGAACACGATCACCGGGCGGGCATTGCCGATATGGGCGCGGTCATAGACCGTGGGACCGCAGACATAGATGCGCACATTGTCGGGGTCCAGCGGGCGAAAGATTTCCTTCTTTCGCGTCATGCTGTTGAACAGTCTGATTTCCGGCTTGGTCGGGGGCTTGTTATCGGGCATGTGGCCTTCTCGCGCAGGGTTATTCCGCCTGTCGCGGGCCTATCACCTTGGATCATGTTTGAAAACACAAGAGAGAACGGCCCGCTGACAGTTTCAGCAGGTAATGCAAATCTCGCAAATGCAGATCGACGTTCTCATGCCGGATTTTCTAGCAGCGGGGGCAAGGGTTGGCAAGCGGCGGGGTGTGGAGAACAGCACGAAAGGGCTGGGCCTGCCTGGGCGGGCGCGTATGCGCCTGCCGGGGGGCAGGCAGGCGCAGCCCGGGCCGCAAGCGCCCCGGGCGAGGATTTGAATTTTCGTGCAGCATTGTTTGCCCGAGCGCCCGGCGGCAACGCCGGGCAGCGCCCGCCCCGCCCCACGGCAACTGTATTCTTTCGGCCTGTCAGGTTGGTGCCTTCCAAGGGGTCTGGTCGCGCAGCAGGGCGTTGGCGATGATCAGGATTTTCCGGGCGATGGCGACCGCGATGACCTTGCCGGGCTTGCCACGGCTGCGCATGGCC
>JASBSZ010000003.1 GCA_030148665.1 Alphaproteobacteria bacterium | reverse complement strand
TTCAGGCTGGTCAGACCAACCGGCGACGGCCCAGTCCAAGGGACGGGGTGAAAACCCCGGGCGGGCGCTCGGGCTCGTCGCCGGGAGCATCATGCCACAGATTCAATAGACAGGCGGGCGCATATGCGCCCACCCGGGCGGCCGCACGCCCTGGCGTTGCGCCTTTGTCGAGACCGATCAAAAGCGACATGTTCTAGGCGCCTGTCGCGGTGTTCAGCCTGGCCAGGATGCGCGCCCAGCTGCGGATGCCCTTGTGAAAGCTCTCGAGCGCGTATTTCTCGTTCGGGGAATGGATGCGGTCGTCATCGCGGCCAAAGCCGATCAGCATGGACTCCATCCCCAGAACGTCGCGGAAATGCCCTGCGATGGGAATCGAGCCGCCGCAGCCCACATAGGCCGCCGGGCGCCCCCATTCGAGGCTCAGCGCCTCGCGCGCCTGGGCAAAGGCGGGATCGTCAATGCGCATCTGGCTGGCAGGCGCCCCGTGGCCCATGGGGAATTCGGCCTTGCAGTCAGCCGGCAGCATCGATTCGACATGGGCAACCAGCGCCTTGTGAATCGCCTCGGGGTCCTGCGTGCCGACCAGGCGAAAGCTGATCTTGGCGCTGGCCCGCGATGGCAGAACGGTCTTGAAACCCTCGCCCGTATAGCCGCCGGTGATGCCGTTGACCTCGCATGTGGGGCGCGACCAGATCATTTCCAGCGGGGTGCGGTCCTGTTCGCCGGCGGGCTGAGCCAGGCCGACGGCGCCCAGGAACTTGCGGTGGTCGAAACCCAGCCCCTGCCACTGGGCGCGGATCTCGTCGGGCAGTTCCGGCACCCCGTCGTAAAAGCCGGGCAGGGTCACGCGGCCGGTTTCGTCATGGAGCGACGCGATGATGTCGGCCAGTACATGCAGCGGGTTGCGGGCCAGCCCGCCATACATGCCCGAATGAAGGTCGCGGTCCAGGCCGGTGATGACGATCTCTTCGGCCAGCAGACCGCGCAGCATGGTGACGATTGCGGGGATATGGTCCTCGAACAGGCCGGTGTCGCAGATCAGGGCCAGTTCCGCCCGCAATTCATCGGCATTCTCGCGCAGGAACGGCACCAGCGAGGGCGAGCCGCTTTCTTCTTCGCCCTCGAAAAGGATGGTCAGGCGCGTGGGCAGGCTGCCATGCACGGCCTTCCATGCGCGACAGGCCTCGACGAATGTCATCAGCTGGCCCTTGTCGTCCGAGGCCCCACGGGCGCGGATCACCCGGCCCTGGGGGGTGTCCTCGATGACCGGATCGAAAGGCGGGTTGTCCCACAGATCCAGGGGATCGACCGGCTGCACGTCGTAATGGCCGTAAAACAGCACATGCCGTCCCGGCCCATCGCCATGGGCCACGACCATCGGATGACCCGGGGTTTCCCGCCGTGCGGCATCGAATCCCAGATCGGCCAGTTCCGCAACCAGCCAGTCGGCGGCGCGGATGCAATCCGGCGCATATGACGGGTCGGTCGAGATGGAAGGAATGCGCAACAGCGCCATGAGCCGTTCGAGCGACTGGTCGAGATCGGCATCGATGCGGGAAAGGACCTGGTCAAGAGGCATGTCTGATATATCCCTGAAACTGGGTGAGAATCCGTGGCCGGGCAAGGCGCGCCACGCCTTTCAGCCTAGGGCGCAGGCCTGTAAACCACAAGCCACCGGTTTGCGGTTTGCGGATCGGCTCCCTCGCACATCCGGCGGGCTGATCCATCGGGATATTCTGCCCTTTTGCCGGGTCAGGCCGGGATGCCGCGCTTCAGTGATCGCTCAGGCACATCGAATGGTCGCCCAGCGTTGCCAGGACGTGGCAATCGGCAACGGTGCCGGAATCGTGGCTGTTGCCGATCCGCGTGAGTTCGGCCTCCAGCTTTTGCAGGCGGGCGATCCTCTGGCGGATCTCCACGGCCTGACGCGCGGCGATCTCGTGTGCCTGTGCGCAAGGCATCGATTCGTCGCGTGCCAGCGCGATCAGATCGCGGATGGTGGCGATCGACAGGCCCAGTTCGCGCGCATGCTTGATGAAGCTCAGCCTTTCCCGGCCTGCCGAATCATAGCGCCGCTGGTTGCCGGCCGTGCGCCCCGGCTCGTCCAGCAGGCCCATCTGTTCGTAATAGCGGATGGTGGGCACCTTGACGCCCGTCATGCGCGACAGCTGGCCGATCGAATACATGGGCGTTTTTCCCCTTGAAGCTATAGCAGCTATAGACATTAGGTTGCCTGCGAGTCGGATTCAAGCAGCGGAAAGGCCACCATGGCCCACAATCATCACCATCATGTATCGCCAGACGCCGGGGACCGGCGGGTTTTCCTTGCCATCGTCGTCAATGTGGCGCTGACGGTGGTTCAGATCGTCGGGGGCATTTTCGCCGGCTCGCTGGCATTGATCGCCGATGCGCTGCATAACCTGTCCGACGCGGTGGCGCTGGCCATCGCCTTTGGCGCGCGCAAGATTGCGCGTCGGCCGGCGGATTCCGACATGACCTTCGGTTATGGCCGCATCGAGATCGTCGCCGCGCTGATCAACTATGTCACGCTGATCGTGATCGGCCTCTATCTGGTCTATGAGGCGGTGTTGCGGTTCATCTCGCCCGAGGGGGTGGATGGCTGGCTGGTGGTCATCATCGCGGCGGTCGCACTGGTGATCGACCTTGCCACCGCACTGCTGACCTATGCCATGTCGAAAAACAGCATGAATATCCGCGCGGCCTTTCTGCACAATGTCGCCGACGCGTTGGGCTCGGTCGCGGTGATCATTGCCGGCACCCTGATCATCCTGTTCGACTGGCGCCTGATCGACCCGGCTGTCACCCTGCTGATCGCGGGATACATCCTGTGGCAGTCATTCGCCGAAATCGGCCCGGTGATCCGCATCCTGATGCTGGGCAGCCCGCCGGGTATCGACCCGGACGAGGTGCTGGCCTGCGTGCGGACGACCGAGGGCGTGCAGGACATTCACCATGCCCATCTGTGGATGATGGGCGAACACGAAACGGCCCTTGACGCCCATCTGGTGATTGCACCCGGCGCATGGGCGCGGGCCGATGCCGTCAAGGAGCAGGTCAAGAAGCGCCTGGAACAGGGCTTTGACATCCGGCACTCGACACTCGAGCTTGAATGTTCCTGCCACGCCTGCGACACCCCGATCACCTATGGCCATGACGGGTGCAGGACGGGCTGAAACCGGGGCGGCTGGCCCCTTCACGCACCCCGGCGGATGAAATAGACCTGCGGCGTGCGGTCGGTCATGGCATCGGCCAGCTCATGGCCCTGTTCGGCGCAGAAATGCGGCATGTCCACCACCGCGGCAGGATCGTCGGCAAGCACCCGCAACACCTGACCCGGCGCCAGCGCCATCAGACGTTTGCGCGCCTTCAGTACCGGTAGGGGGCATAACAGCCCGGTAGCATCCAGTTCCGCGTTCCATTCCATGGCAGACCGGATAGCGCCGTCGCCCGACGATGTCCACGTCATTGTGACGCATTGCACAATGCCCGCCATGGGCAATGGTTGCGAACATGCCCGGAAAAATGCCCGGAAACCTGCCCGGCACCATGCGCGGACGCCGCACAAGGAAACGACATGTTCGGAATTGACCTTGTTGACGCCAGCCTTCTGCCAGCGATCGCGATCGCGCTGGTGGCGGGCGTTCTCAGCTTTGTCTCGCCCTGCGTGTTGCCGATCATACCGCCCTATCTGGCCTATATGGGCGGTATCACCATGAACCAGCTTGCCGGCACGCGGCGGGCGCGGCGCCCGGCGGTCGTGGCCGCGGTGATGTTCGTGCTGGGGCTGTCGACCGTTTTCCTGTTTCTCGGCATGGCCGCCTCTGCGCTGGGGCGGATGTTCTTGCAGAACCAGCAGCTGTTCGGCCAGATCGCCGGTGTGGTAATCGTCATCTTCGGTCTGCATTTCCTGGGCCTTTTCCGTATCCCCCTGTTGCAGCGCGAGGCACGCCTTGACGCGGGCGACAGGGGCGGGTCGGCGATCGGGGCCTATGTGCTGGGGCTGGCCTTTGCCTTTGGCTGGACGCCCTGCATCGGCCCTATCCTGGGCGCCATCCTGTCGATGAGCGCGCAAGAGGGCTCGATCGCGCGCGGCACTGTCCTCATGGCCGCCTACGCCCTGGGTCTGGGCGTGCCGTTCATCCTGTCGGCGGTGTTCATCAACCGCGCGATGGGGCTGATGAACCGGCTCAAACGCCATATGGGGCTGATCGAAAAGGCCATGGGCCTGCTTCTGGTCGCTGTTGGCGTGCTGATGGCCACGGGGGCATTTTCGCGCCTGTCCTTCTGGCTGCTAGAAACCTTTCCCGCACTCAGCCAGGTCGGATAAACACGGCAATCGCTTGAAGAGATGAATCTGGATGGAAACGAGGCATGCGGCCGCCCGGGTGGGCGCGCATGCGCCCGCCGAGGGGGTGGGCGGGCGCATGCCGGGCCGCGAGCGCCCCGGCGGTTGGCAATCGGGGGGCATTGCAGCCGTTGACCGCGACAAGAGAGTTTCAGGCGATTGCCCTGGGTCGGATAAATCTGCCCTTATCGGGGCCGAGCGCTTCTGCTAGATTGCCGGTAACAGGCAGGCAGAGGTCGGGCAGGTGGCCAGAAGCGAAAAAGACGCGGAAAAGGGCGATGTCAGGCGCAGGCAGGTGTTCTACATCCCCGGCTATGATCCGATGTTGCCCCGGCGCTATCGCGAGCTCTACCGCAGCGAGGGGACGCGACAGGCTGAAATATCCGGTTATCAGCTGAAACTGCGCGCATTGGGCGGGCGGCAGAACTATGCTTGGCATGTGGATGCCGTCATCGACGGCGCCGGGGTCGAGACCGATTTCGAATTTCTGGCCTGGTCGGACATCGTGCGCGAATCGATGGAGCGCTCGATTCCCGGGACATTCCTGCTGCTTGTTCAGGTGGTCTGGCTCTATGTCTCGTCAGGGGCGCTGCGCCGGCTGGCCGGGATGCGCAAGGGCCCGATCATCGCCGCGCTCTACCCCGTGTTCATGCTGGCAGGCCAGCTGCTGGTCGCGCTGTTGCTGGGCGGGGCGGTCTGGTGGGCAATGTCGATGATCCTGCCTGCCTGGATGGCGCTGCTCGTCGCGGCCGGGGTGCTGGGCGCGGTCATGGTCATGTTCCGGCGCATCGACAACCGTCTGTTTGCCTATTACCTGCTGCATGACTATGCCTTTACCACCCGCCTGCGCGGCGCCTACCCGCCCGAGATGGAACAGCGCATCGAACAGTTCGTGACCCGGCTGCGCGAAGCGATGGCAAGCGATGTGGACGAGGTCCTCGTGGTGGGTCATTCCTCGGGCGCCCATATCGGGGTATCGGTGCTGGCCGACCTGCTGCGCCGCCAGGACCTGCCCGCAACCCGGCCGCGCCTCGGCCTGCTGACCCTGGGTCATGTCCTGCCCATGGTCAGCTTTCTGCCCGAGGCCCACCGCCTGAGGCGCGACCTGCACGATCTTTCCCTTTCAGATGAGCTGACCTGGGTCGATGTCACCGCACCCGGAGACGGCTGCACCTTTGCCCTTGTCGATCCGGTCAGCGTCTGTGGCGCCGCCCCCCCGGACGGCCAGCGCTGGCCTCTGGTAATCTCGGCCGCGTTCAGCCAGACATTGGCGCCCGAAACCTGGCAACGCCTGAAATGGCGCTTTTTCCGGGTGCATTTCCAGTATCTCTGCGCCTTCGAACACCCCCGCGATTACGACTATTTCCGCATCACTGCCGGGCCGCTGTCTCTCGCCCGGCGGTTCAAGGGGCGCAAGCCCTCGCCCAGCTGCCTGCGCGGCGCGCGGATTACGCATGCCGACCGCGTGCAGAGCCGACCAGGCCCTTCTTCTTTGTGAAAATACGCCCTGCGCCCCGTGTTCATCCGGGGCTGTCCTGAAGGCTGGCGAGCGAGGGTCGATCCAGCTGCTCCAGCAGGCCCATCACACGGGCGCGGCAGGCCACGCCGGGCCAGCCGTCGGGAAAGAACCGGTCGGGCAGATCCGGCTGGCGCAGCAGCAGGCGGCGCCAGTGGTGGACGATCAGCACCCGCAGCGTGGCACGCTCGGTCGCGTCAAGCGCCGCGGGGGCGCCATCCAGCAGCGAGGTCAGGTCGCGCAGCCTTGCGCACAGATCGGCAAAGCCCTGTTCCAGCCCCTCGGGGGGCATCGATACGCGCAGCCAGTCGGGCAGGCGGGTGATCTGACCGTCAATCGCCAGAAAATCGTCACCGGCGGGCAGATCGCTGGCCCCCAGATAGATGCCGGGGCCGACAACATGAAAACCCTGTTCCTGCAGCGTTTTTTCATCCTGTGCGCGGGCGGCCTGAACCATCGGGCGCGAGACCAGCAATTGCCAGCTTTCAGGTTCGGGCAGCGAGGGCGCATAGATGCGCGCGCGGGCGGCCTGGGTTTCCCCGAACCCCATATCGGTCAGCCGATAGGCGCTGGATCGTCCGCTCTTGCGGCTGGTGATCCAGCCATCCCTGCGCAGGCGAAACAGGGCCACGCGCACGGCCTCGGGTTTCAGGCCCATCAGCGTGGTCAGGCGGGTCAGCAGCGCGCCGGTGATCACATCGTCACGGTTCAGTGCAAGATCGCCGAATATCGAGATGATGACCGACCAGACCCTCAGATCGCCCTGCGTGGTCAGCAGGGCGACCGCGCGGGTGAACAGCTCGGCAGACGAGGGGTGGGTTTCATCCTCTGCCTGCCGCTGTGTCATATGGGGCGCTCCTACTGGTCGTAATCCACTACCACCCGATCTGATACCGGGTAGCATTGGCAGGTCAAGACATAGCCCTGTTCGACCTCGTAATCCTCGAGCGCGTGGTTGGCGATCATCTCGACCTCGCCCTCGACCACGCGCGCCTTGCAGCTGGCGCAGACGCCGGCCTGGCAGGAAAAGGGCGCATCCAGATCATGTTCGATGGCGGCCTGCAGCAGGCTTTGGCCCTCGCGCGGCATCTCGAAGCTGCGGGCGGTGCCGTCGATGGTGACGGTGGCCTTGGTCACAGCGCCGGCGGCCACGCCATTTGCGCGTTTGGGCGGCTGTTTGGCGCGCCCCGGCTGGTTGCCGAGGAACAGTTCCACCTTGATGCGGCTGTCGTCAACGCCGTGGTCGTGCAGCGCCGCCTTGATCTGCTCCATCATCGGCTCGGGGCCGCAGATGAATGCGGTATCGATCGCCTTGATGTCGATCCAGTGCCTGAACAGCAGCGCGCATTTTTCCTGATCGACGCGGCCGGTGAACAGGTCGATTTCCTGCGCATCGGTTTCCAGAATATGGATCACCGTAAAGCGGCCCAGATAGCGGTTCTTGAGGTCCTCGATTTCCTCGCGGAACATGATCGTGTTGACCGCGCGGTTGGCATAGACCAGGGTGAAATCGCTGTCGGGTTCCTCTTCCAGAACCGTTTTCAGGATCGACAGCACCGGGGTGATGCCGCTGCCGCCGGCAAAGCCGAGATAGCTGTTGCGGGCCTCTTGCGCGGGGGTAAAGGTGAACCGCCCCTCGGGGGGCATCACCTGCAGGCGGTCGCCGACCTTCAGTTCGGTATTGGCCCAGGTCGAAAAGGTGCCGCCATCGACGCGCTTGATACCGACCTTCAGCACGCCTTCAGAGGGGCTCGTGCAGATCGAATAGCAGCGGCGCAGCTCGGTGCCGTCGAAATCGCGCCGGAAGGTCAGATACTGGCCGGGGGTAAAGGCGAACTTGTCGCGGGCCTCGGGCGTGGGTTGCAGGGTCAGCACCACCGCATCGCGGATCGTGCGCTGGATATCGGTGACGGTCAGGTCATGGAAGCGGGCCATCGGGCACCTCTCAGATACATTTGAAATAGTCAAAGGGTTCAAGGCAGTCATTGCACCGCCACAGCGCCTTGCACGGGGTCGAGCCGAATTGCGCGACCACCTCCAGCGAATGGCCGCCGCAGCGGGGGCAGGCCTCGGGGATGCCCTTGGGCTGGGGGGGCGCGATGCCATATTCCAGCAGCGCGGCGCGGCCCTTTTCGCTGATCCAGTCGGTTGTCCAGGCAGGCGAAAGCCGGGTGTTGACGCGGGCGTTTTCGATGCCGTTTGCGTGCAGGCAGGCAAGGATGTCCTCGTTGATAACACGCGTTGCGGGGCAGCCCGAATAGGTGGGGGTGACGGTGACCACCACCTTGTCGCCATCAAGGTCAACCGCGCGGATGATGCCCAGATCGACCAGCGAGATCACCGGAATTTCCGGGTCGGGCACGGTATCGAGCAGCTGCCAGATACGGTCGGGCGTCAGCAGGGCGCGCGTCCGATCCTCGCCAGCCGGCGCGGGTGAGGGGGCTGCGTTGCTTACCATGTCGCCCCCGGATAGGCGCGCTGCAGGAACTGCATTTCCGCCAGGATATAGCCCAGGTCCTCGGTATGACGGCCGGTCTTGCCGCCGGTCTGGGCGAAATCGCTGTCGGGGCGTGTCAGCGTTGCCTCGTTCAGTGCTGCGCCCACGATGCCATCCCATTCGTCGCGCAAGTTCGAGGGCAGGGGGCCGACGCCGGCATCGGCAATCGCCCGGTCAACCTGATCGTCGAGGAACATCTCGCCCACATAATCCCACAACGCATCCAGCGCCGCCTGCATGCGGGCATGGCTTTCCTCGGTGCCGTCGCCAAGGGCAATGACCGTGCCGCGCGAACGTTCCAGGTGATAGGCTGCCTCTTTCGCGGCCTTTTCGGCGATGTCGGCGACGCGCGGGTCGGTGGAATCCTTCAGCCTGTTCAGCAGCACGTTCTGCCAGGCGTCGAAAAGGAATTGCCGCATCATGGTATGGCCGAAATCGCCATTGGGGCGCTCGACCAGCAGAAGGTTGCGAAAATCCCAGGCGTCGCGCAGATAGGCCAGCGTGTCGGCATCGCGGCCCTTGCCCTCGACCTCGCCCGCGAGGTTCAGCCACATCTGCGTCTGTCCGATCAGGTCAAGCGCGGTGTTGGCCAGCGCGATATCCTCTTCCAGCACCGGCGCGTGGCCGCACCACTGGCTGACCCGATGCGACAGCACCAGCGTGTTGTCGCCCAGCCGCAGCAGCCAATTGAACAGGGTGTTGCACTCGACCGCCATCACATTCCCTGTCATCACATGGCCCCCGCGTCGTCGGGGATGTCATAGAATGACGGGTGGCGATAGACCTTGGATTCCGAGGGCTCGAACAGCGGGCCCTTGTCGGACGGGCTTGACGCCGTGATATGGGCGGCCTCGACCACCCAGATGCTGACGCCCTCGTTGCGCCGTGTATAGACGTCGCGGGCGTTGCGCAGCGCGCATTCCGCGTCAGGCGCGTGCAGGCTGCCCACATGACGGTGCGACAGGCCGTGCTGGCCGCGGATGAAAACCTCCCAAAGGGGCCATTCGCTTGACATCTGTTTCTCCTCTTTCTCATCAATGGGCCGCCTGAAGCCGGGCTTTGCGGCGCTGAATCTCTTTTCATTCATCCGGGCCGCTTGCGGTCCGGTTCGCGCCCGGCCCCGCCCCCCAGGGCGGGCGCGAATTGCCTTGCCGTTTCATCAGGATGCAAGGTCGCATCCTGATCGGGCCTTTTGCCTGCTTTCGCGGCGCCCACCCTCGGGGCCTGGCGCGAACCTGCCGTTGGGTGGGGCTCCATCGGATTGCGTTCTATTCGGCCGCGGCAGTGGCGGCGGCTTTCTTGCGGGCGTGTGCCAGCATTCCCTCGCGCACCCAGGCGCCATCTTCCCAGGCGGTGATGCGGGCCTTCATACGGTCCTTGTTGCAGGGGCCGTTGCCCTTGAGCACGGCAAAGAATTCGCTCCAGTCCGGGGGGGTGAAATCATAATGCCCGGTTTCCTCGTTCAGGCGGATATCGGGGTCGGGGCAGGTCAGGCCCAGATATTCGATCTGGGGCACGGTCTGATCGACGAATTTCTGGCGCAGCTCGTCATTGGTGGCGACCTTGATCTTCCAGGCCATGCTTTGCGCCGTATGCACCGAATCCTGATCGGGCGGGCCGAACATCATCAGCGACGGATACCAGAAGCGGTTGAGCGCATCCTGCGCCATGGCCTTTTGTTCGGGAGTGCCGAAGGCCATCTTCATCATGATGTCATAGCCCTGACGCTGGTGGAAACTTTCCTCCTTGCAGATGCGCACCATGGCGCGGGCATAGGGGCCGTAAGACGTGCGTTGCAGATGCACCTGATTCATGATCGCGGCGCCATCCACCAGCCAGCCGATCGCCCCCACATCGGCCCAGGTCAGGGTCGGGTAGTTGAAGATCGACGAATATTTCATCCGGCCCTGATGCAAGAGCTCGATCAGCTCGTCCCGGCTGACGCCCAGTGTTTCAGCGGCGCTGTACAGGTAAAGGCCGCGGCCCGCCTCGTCCTGCACCTTGGCCAGCAGGATCGCCTTGCGTTCCAGCGTGGGCGCGCGGGTGATCCAGTTGCCCTCGGGCAGTTGGCCGACAACCTCGGAATGGGCGTGCTGGCCGATCTGGCGGATCAATGTGCGGCGATAGTCGTCGGGCATCCAGTCCTTGGGCTCGATCTTTTCATTGGCGTCCACACGATCCTGAAAGGCGCGTTCCTGTTCGGTCATCTCGTCGCGCGGTTTCACACCGACACGCGCGGTTTTCACCATCTGTGCATACATGTGCTGTCTCCTGAGGGGCGGTTCATTCGCCGACCGCACGGTCAGGAATACGAGGCCCGCCGATTCGTTGCAAGTGAAATGTTACCGCCGCGATGGAAAAAATGCGTGAATAGTAACTTGCGAAAAAGAATCCGGTAAAAACAACGGATTACCATTCCCGTCACGGGAATCTTTGAAAAAATCGGAAAATAAACCTTCCAGTCTCTTGACCTTCCAGCTCCGGGAAGCCCTACCTCCGCCCCAATATCAACGAATACAGGACGAATCCGATGGCTTTGGACAAGACGACACAGGATGCGGCAACAAGGCATGCGCGCATCAGGGTTGAGGGGATGACATGCGCCTCATGCGTGGGGCGGGTGCAAAGGGCGGTCTCGGCCGTGCCCGGGGTGACGAACGCCTCGGTCAACCTTGCGACCGAAACGCTGGATGTCGATTTCACCGACGACACCACGCCCGCCGTGATCACCGAGGCGATCAAGGAGGCCGGCTATGAAACCGCCGAAGAGGAGGTCACGCTGACCATCCAGGGCATGACCTGCGCCTCGTGCGTGGGCCGGGTCGAACGCGCCCTGGCCCAGGCCGACGGCGTGATCTCGGCCACCGTCAACCTGGCCAACGAGACGGCGCATGTCGTCTATGCCAGCGGGTTGATCACGCCGCAGGCGATGCTGGATGTCGTGGCCAAGGCGGGCTATGAGGCGTCGATCAAGTCGTCCGACGATGCCGCCCGGCGCGATGAACGCCGTGCCGATGAAATTGTCACCATGCGCCGGCGCACCATCTGGGCCGCGATCATCTCGGTCCCCGTGATCACGCTGGCGATGGGCGAGCATTTCGTCCCCGGTTTCAAGGAGTTCCTCGAAAACAGCATCGGCCTGTGGACGGCCTGGACGATTCAGTTCGTGCTGACCACCATCGTGATGGCATGGCCCGGCCGCATCTTTCTGAGAAAGGGTTTCCCGGCGCTGTTCCAGGGTGAACCCGACATGAACTCGCTGGTGGCGCTGGGCACCTCGGCGGCCTGGATATACTCGACCGTGGTGCTGTTCGCGCCCTCGCTCATTCCCGAGGATTCGCGCGGTGTCTATTACGAGGCCGCCGCCGCCATCGTCACCCTGATCCTGCTTGGTCGCTGGCTGGAAGCCCGCGCCAAGGGCCAGACCGGGGCGGCCATCCGCCACCTCGTGGGGCTGCGGCCGAAATCGGCCCGTGTCGAGCGTAACGGCCAGATCATGGAGCTGGACCTGTCCGACATCCGCGTGGGCGATCTGATCCACCTGCGCCCCGGCGAGCGCGTTGCCGTTGACGGCGAGGTGGCCGAGGGGACCTCGTATATCGACGAATCCATGATCACAGGCGAGCCGATGCCCGTCGAAAAGGGCCCCGGCGACGAGGTGACCGGCGGGACCATCAACAAGACTGGCGCGCTGAAATACCGGGCCACGCGGGTTGGTGCCGATACCGTCCTGGCCCAGATCATCCGCATGGTCGAAGAGGCCCAGGGCGCCAAGCTGCCGATCCAGGCGATGGTTGACAAGATCACCCTGCGCTTTGTCCCGGTCGTGCTGGGCATTGCCGCGCTGACGGTCGCGGTCTGGCTGATCTTCGGTCCGAACATTGCCTATGCGCTGGTTGCCGGTGTCGCCGTTCTGATCATCGCCTGCCCCTGCGCCATGGGCCTGGCCACGCCGACATCGATCATGGTGGGTACCGGACGCGGCGCCGAGATGGGGGTTCTGTTCCGCAAGGGCGACGCATTGCAGACGCTTTCGGATGTGCGCGTGATCGCGCTCGACAAGACCGGCACCCTGACCGAGGGTCGTCCCGAGCTTTCGGATTTCGAGGTGACCGGCGGACTTGACGCCGACGAGGTGCTGGCGGGTATCGCGGCGCTGGAAAACCACTCGGAACACCCGATCGCCAGCGCCATCGTCGCCGCCGCCAACGAGAGGGGCCTGAAACTGCCCGATGTTGTCGAATTCGGGGCCGAACCCGGCTTTGGCGTCAGCGCCAGGGTTGACGGCAAGGTCTATGCCGCCGGTGCCGACCGCTACATGGAGAAACTCGGCGCCGACATCACCCCGCTCAAGGCCAAGGCCGAGGCGCTGGCGACCGAGGGCAAGACCCCGCTCTTTGTCGCCATCGACGGCCAGCTGGCCGCCGTGCTGGCGGTTTCCGACAAGATCAAGGAAACCACCCCTGCGGCGATCAAGGCCTTCCACGAAATGGGGCTGAAGGTTGCCATGCTGACCGGCGACAACCGCAAGACGGCCGAGGCCGTTGCCCGTAGCCTGGGGATCGACGACGTTGCCGCCGAAATCCTGCCCGACGGCAAGGTGGCCGAACTGGAGGCCCTGCGCGAGCAGTACGGCAAGCTGGCCTTTGTCGGTGACGGCATCAACGACGCACCCGCGCTGGCGACCGCCGATGTCGGTATCGCCATCGGCACCGGTACCGATGTGGCCATCGAAAGCGCCGATGTCGTGCTGATGTCGGGCGACCTGACGGGTGCGGCGCGTGCGGTTGACCTGTCGCGCTCGGTGATGCGCAACATCAAGCAGAACCTGTTCTGGGCCTTTGGCTACAACGTGATCCTGATCCCGGTCGCTGCCGGTGTGCTGTATCCCTTCTTCGGGCTGCTGCTGTCACCCGCCATCGCGGCGGGCGCAATGGGGATCTCGTCGGTCTTTGTCGTGTCCAACGCGCTGAGACTGCGTCGGTTCAAACCCAAGGCGGAGGTTGCGTGATGAACATCGGAGATGCTGCCCGCCTGTCGGGGTTGCCGGCCAAGACCATCCGCTACTACGAGGATATCGGTCTGATCCGGCCCCTGCGCGACACCAACGGCTATCGGGTCTTTCGCGAGAACGACCTCCACAAGCTGACCTTTCTGGCGCGCGCGCGTTCGCTGGGTTTCACGATCGAGGAATGTCGCACGCTGCTGGAACTGTACGAGGACCAGAACCGCGCAAGTGCCGATGTCAAGCGCCTGGCCGAGGACCATCTGGTGCAGATCGACCAGAAGCTGACGGAACTGATGGCCATGCGTGAAACCCTGAGCGAGCTGATCGAGGCCTGCAAGGGCGACCACCGCCCCGACTGCCCGATCCTCAAGGGGCTGTCCAGCGTGACACAGTAGCCCGCTCGGGTATCGGAAACACTCAGAGGGCCGGAGGGCGTGATGCGCTCCGGCCCTCTGGCGTGGGGCGCAAGGGATCGTCAGGGATCATGGCCGCGCGGCTGTCAGCCGCCCACCATCAGCGGCATCAATACGACCTCGTTGTCGGGGTTGATCGGGGTGAACCAGCTTTCCTTGTAGATCACCCCGTCGATGGCCAGCGATACGCCGCGCGCGATCTGCGGGCGCAGGGCAGGGTAGTCACGCGCCAGCGCGTCGATGACATCCTTGAAATTGGCGGCCTCGACCTCGACCACTTCCTTGCCGCCCGTTGCCGCCCGCAGCGACCCCCAGAGCCGCACCTTGATGCGGGGCTTGTGCGGGGGTGTGACGGGGGCAGCTGCCAACTCAGCCCCCCTTGATGGCCTTCAGGATCCTGGGCGGCGACATGGGCAGTTCGTACATGCGCCGCCCTATGGCGCGCGACACCGCGTTCGACAGCGTCGCCAGCGGCGGCACGATCCCGGTTTCGCCGACCCCGCGCACGCCATAAGGGTGGCCGGGGTTGGGGATTTCAAGGATCACCGCATCTATATGCGGCAGGTCGGATGCGACGGGGATGCGGTAATCCAGGAAGCCGGGGTTCAGAAGGCGCCCGTTTTCGTCATAGATATATTCCTCGTTCAGCGCCCAGCCGATGCCCTGCGCGGCACCGCCCTGCATCTGGCCCTCGACATAATCGGGATGGACCGCCTTGCCGGCGTCCTGAAATACCGTATAGCGCACGACCCTTGTATGCCCGGTTTCGGGATCGACCTCGACATCGGCGATATGTACGCCGAAACTGACGCCCGCACCTTCGGCATTGACCTCGTGATGGCCGGCAATCGGCCCCCCCGTGCGCGAGGATTTCGCCGCGATTTCCTTGATCGAAAGCGGCTCGAACTTGCCGGCATTGGGGCCGGCGGGCTTGGCGCAGCCGTCTTCCCAGATAACGGCATCCTCGTCGATGCCCCATATTTTCGCGGCGCGTCTGCACATTTCGCGTTTCGCGGCACGCGCCGCCTTGATGGTGGCCAGCCCCACGGCAAATGTCACGCGCGAGCCGTCCGTCACCTCGTTATGACCCAGCGAGGCGGTATCGGTCACCACCGCGCGCACGCTTTCATAAGGCACGCCCAGCTCTTCGGCGGCCATCATGGCGATGGACACGCGCGAGCCGCCGATATCGGGATTGCCCTCGGTCACGGTGATGGATCCGTCGAAATCCACCGACAACGAAACCGACGTGTCGCCACCGAAATTGAACCAGAACCCGCAGGCCACGCCGCGCGCCTGGTTGGGGCCCAGCGGTGCGCTGTAATGGGGGTGTGCCTGTGCAGCCTCAAGCGTGGCCACCAGCCCGATATCGGGGTAGGTGGGGCCATAGGATGCCTTGGTGCCCTTGCGTGCGGCGTTTTTCAGGCGCACCTCCAGCGGGTCGAGGTCGAATTCCTGGCACAGCTCGTCAACCACGGATTCCACCGCATAGATCGCCATCGGCGCACCCGGCGCGCGATAGGCGGCCTGTTTGGGGCGGTTGGTCAGCACGTTGTAGCCCCGCGTCTGCACCGCCTGAAGGTCATAACAGGCAAATGCCGCCATTGCGCCGAACTGAACGGTGATATTGGGGAACGCGCCGCCCTGGTAATGCAGCTCGGCCTCGGCGGCGGTAATACGGCCGTCCTTGGTCATCCCCATCCGCATCTCGATTTCCGACGAAACCGTGGGGCCGGAGGCGCGGAAAACCTCTTGCCGGGTCATCACCAGCTTGACCGGCGCGCCGGCCTTTTTCGACAGCATCAACGCCACCGGTTCGATGAAACAGGTGGTCTTGCCACCGAAACCGCCGCCGATTTCCGATGCCGTCACCCGCAGCTGGGCCTGATCCATCTGCAGGATCTCGGCGCAGAGCTGACGCACATAGTAATGCCCCTGCGTGCAGACCCACAGATCGGCCGTGCCATCGGCGCCAAAGGATGCCAGCGCGGCGTGGGGCTCGATATAGCCCTGATGGGTGGCGGCGGTGCGAAAGCGCCGGGTGATCACCTTGTCGGCCTGTGCAAAGCCGGCATCGAGGTCGCCATGACCATATTGGTGATAGGAAATGACGTTGTCGCTGAACCCCTCGGGCACGTTTTCCTGAACGAATCCCTCCTGCACCACCGGCGCGTCGGGTTTCATGGCGTCACTGATTTCGGTCACATGGGGCAGGATCTCATATTCCACCCTGATCAGTTTCAGCGCCTTGCGGGCAATGGCCGCGCTGGTTGCGGCAACGGCAGCCACCGCGTGCCCGTCATACAGCGCCTTGTCGCGCGCCATGGCATTGTCGCGCACATTGCGGGCCTCGCCCGGTGCGATCTCGGGGAAGTCGGCCCCCGTCACCACCGCGCGCACCCCTTCCAGGGCCTCGGCGGCCGATGTGTCGATGGCCTTGATGCGGGCGTGGGCATGCGGGCTGCGCAGGATCTTGCCCACCAGCATGCCGGGCACATGCATGTCGGCGCCATACAGCGCGCGGCCCGTGACCTTGTCGATGGCGTCGGGGCGCGGCATGCGCTTGCCGACGACCCGGAAATCACGCTTTTCGTATTCGTCCAGTGCCATGTTCACGCCCTTCGCATTTCCGCCGCGGCGTCCAGCACCGCGCGAATGATCTTGTCATAGCCCGTGCAGCGGCACAGATTGCCCGCCAGCCAGTAACGGACCTCTTCCTCGGTCGGGTCGGGGTTCTTTTCCAGCAGCGCCTTTGATGCCACCAGAAAACCCGGCGTGCAGATGCCGCATTGCAGGGCGGCATGTTCGACGAACTTGCGCTGCAGCACGTCCAGCTCGGCACCCTTTGCCAGCCCCTCGATGGTGCCGATCTCGGCGCCTTCGGCCTCGGCCGCCAGCATCAGGCAGGACGCCACAAGCCGCCCGTTCACCGTCACCGAACAGGCCCCGCAATCGCCCGAGCCACAGCCCTCCTTGGTGCCGGTCAGGTGCAGCCGGTCGCGCAGCGCCTCAAGCAATGTTTCGTCGGGCTCGCACAGGAACTCGGCCGCTTCGCCATTGATACGGGTCTTGACGTGAATCTTGCTCATGCTCTTTCCCCTGCGCCTTTTCCCGATGCGCGGTCTTGCGCGATTTTCACAGCGCGCCGCGCCAGAACCCCGACCACCTGTTTGCGAAACGCGACCGTGCCGCGCTTGTCGTCGATGGGGGTGGCGGCGCTCTCGCAGGCTTGTGCCAATGCGGCCAGCGCCGCGCCCTCCAGTTTGGTGCCGATCAGCGCCGCGGCGGCCTCCTCCACCAGCAGCACGGTCGGCGCCACCGCCCCCAGCGCCACGCGGGCGGCCACGCAGCTGCCGTTATCGTCCAGCGTCAGGCTGACCCCGGCCGAGGCCACGGCGATATCCATCTCGGTGCGCGGGATGAAACGCAGATAGGCGTCGGCCGAGCGCGGCGCACGCGCCGGCAGAAAGATCGAGGTGATGAATTCGCCTGCCGCAAGCGATGTCCTGCCCGGCCCGACGGGAATTTCGGCGACCGGCAGGTCGCGTGTGCCACTGGGGCCGACAATCCGCGCAACCGCATCTGCCGCCACCATCGCCGGTACGCTGTCGGCGGCAGGCGAAGCGTTGCACAGATTGCCCGCCAGCGTGCAGCGCCCCTGCACCTGGGTCGAGCCGATCAGATCGAAGGCCTCGGCCAGCCCCGGCCAGTCAGCGCAGATATCGGCGCGTTCGTTGAATTCGGCACCCGACACCGCTGCGCCGATGCGCCATCCGCCCCCTTCGCGCGTGATTTCGCGCAACTCGGGAATGCGCTTGATATCGACCAATATATCGGGTGCGATCATGTCGGCCTTCATCTGCACCAGCAGATCGGTACCGCCGGCCAGAATGCGGGCCCGTCCGTCGGCCTGCGCCAGGGCGGCAACCACTTCATCCTCGCTGGTTGGTGCCAGATATTGCATGAGGGGACTCCCAGCTTGGCCCCTGCACAGGGGCGACTCTGTCAGTCAGGCAGAATGGCACAGACGCCGCCGATTTCAAGCACTGTCGCGCATGCCGCTGCGTCTCGAAACACGGGGGCCGGGCTTCTTCTTTGCCCAAATACGCATGCGCCGCAGGCGCGCCCGGTAACGTTGCGGCGAAAGGCGCACCCTTGCAATTGCACGCGCCTGCGTCACGCACTAATGTCACGCCAGTTTCATCGACAGGAGTACAGATCATGGATGCGCGCATCATCGGCTGGGGCCATACCAAATTCGGCCGCCTTGAAGGCAAGACCCTGGAAGACCTGATTCAGGACGCGGCTGCCGAGGCGCTGGAACATGCGCGGATTTCCGCGGACGAGGTGGATGCGATCTTTGTCGGCCATTTCAACGGCGGCATGGTCAAGGATGGTTTCCCTTCGTCGCTGGTGCTGAATTTCGACGAGGGGTTGCGCTTCAAGCCGGCAACAAGGCTGGAAAACGCCTGCGCATCGGGTTCGGCGGCGGTCTATGCGGGGCGCACCGCCATTCAGGCAGGCCAGGCGCGCGTGGTGCTGGTGATCGGCGCCGAAAAGATGACCGCGCTCGACACCAGGGGCGTGACCGAGGCATTGATGACCGCCGCCTATCAGGCCGAGGAAGCCGGCGTTTCCTTTCCCCAGACATTCGCGCGTTTTGCCGATGCCTATTTCCAGAAATACGGCGACCAGTCCGAAACACTCGCCCGCATCGCCGCCAAGAACCACGCCAATGCGGTCAACAACCCGCTGGCGCAGATGCAAAAGGATGTGGGTTTCGATTTCTGCAACACCGTCAGCGACAAGAACCCGCTGGTGGCCCCGCCTCTGCGCCTGACCGACTGTTCGCTGATCTCGGACGGCGCGGCCGCGCTGGTCATGGTGGCCGAGGACATGGCTGGTGACGCCCCGCGCTCGGTCAAATTCCGGGCCGGCCAGCAGGCGAATGATTACCTGCCCATGTCGCGTCGCGATATCCTGGCCTTCGAGGGCCCGGCCGAGGCCTTTGCCCGCGCCTATGAAGAGGCTGGCGTCACCGTGGACGATATCGACCTGGCCGAGGTGCATGACTGTTTCACCATCGCCGAGCTGCTGGTCTACGAGGCCATGGGCCTTGTGCCCCGCGGCGAGGGGCCCCGCGCCATTGCCGAAGGTCTGGTTTATGCCGACGGGAAACTGCCGGTAAACCTGTCTGGCGGCCTCAAGGCCAAGGGGCATCCGGTGGGCGCGACCGGCGTTTCCATGCACGCGCTATGCGCGGCCCAGGTCACGGGCGAGGCCGGCGGCATCCAGAAAGACGGCGCGGAACTGGCCATGATGTTCAACATGGGTGGCTCGGGGGTCGCGAATTACTGCTCGATCCTCGAGGCCGAAAAGACCGGCTGAGAAGGCCTGGCAAGGTTTCTTCTTTGGAAAAGTACTCCCGCCGGAGGCCCTTGCGATTTCCGCTGGCACCGGCGGGGGCTGTCTGCCCCCGCACCCCCGAGCGTATTTTCACAAAGAAGAAGGGCGGCCCTACAGCCTGTCGCGCAGGCTGAACCATGTCATTGCCAGCACCAGCAGCGGCCAGCGCAGCAGCGTGCCACCGGGAAAGCGTGGGGTGGGCAGGGCGGCCATCAGGTCGAAACGCTCGGCCTGGCCCTGGACGGCCTCGGCCAGCAGGCGGCCGGCAAGGGTGGCCATGGCGACCCCGTGGCCGGAAAAGCCACCCGCGCTCAGGATATTGCCCTGCATGCGGGTGAAATGGGGCAGGCGGCTCATGGTGATGCCCAGCGTGCCGCCCCAGGCGTAATCGATGCGCGTGTCGGCCAGCTGCGGATAGACCTGCAACATCGGCTTGCGCACAAGGGCCGCGATGTCGCGGGGAAAGCGGTAGCCATAGCTTTCACCGCCCCCGAACAGCATGCGGCGATCTTCGGACAGGCGGAAGTAATTGATGACAAAGCGGCTGTCGGCCACGGCGTGGTTGTCGCGGATCAATGCGCGGGCGAAATCCTGGCTTAGCGGTTCGGTGGCGACGATATAGTTGTTGATGGGCATGATGCGCCGCGCGAGCCGGGGCGACAGCTTGCCCAGATAGCCATTGGCCGCAATGATCACATGATCGGCGCGGATGGTGGCGGCATCCGTGGTCACACAGGGCCTTGCGCCGGGGGTGATATCGCGGGCGCGGGTCTGCTCGAACAGGCGCGCGCCGGCGGCCTGTGCGGCGCGCGCCAGCCCCAGCGCATAGTTCAGCGGGTGCAGATGCCCGCTGCCCATGTCCAGCGTGCCGCCGTGATAGCCGCTTGATCCTACGAGTTCGCGGATCTCGCCGCGCTCCAGCGGGCGGATCAGGTCATAACCGTAGTCGCTGTTGAGTTTCTCGGCATAGGCGTGGCTGTGGGCCACGAAACGCGCGCGGTGGTCGGCGTGGATGATGCCGTCGCGCCAGGCGCAGTCGATATCGTGCTTGCGGATCAGTTCCTTGACCAGCGCGACCGCTTCCAGCGCCAGATCCCACAGGGCGCGGGCGCGTATCTTGCCGACGATTTCTTCCAGCTCGTCCTGGTCGAGACGCTGGCCTGTGCCGACCTGTCCGCCATTGCGCCCTGATGCGCCACTGCCCAGGCGGTTGGCCTCGACCAGGGCGACGTCATGGCCGGCCTGTGCCAGATGCAGCGCGGCTGACAGCCCGGTATAGCCGCCGCCGATGATGCAGATGTCGCAGTTGATCTCGCCTTGTGCCGGCGCAAACGGGGGCAGGGGGGTGGCGGTTGCCGCATACCACGAGCGCGGATATTCACCGGGGCGGTCGTTGATCGTCAGGATGTCCATGTGATCGCGGCCTTTGATCGGATCAGCCGGCCGCGACCAGCAGCCCCTCGTCCTTCAGCCGATCATATGTCAGGTCCAGCGCCTTGTGCGCACGGTCGGCCATCTCGTCGATTTCCGATTTGGTGATCACAAGCGGGGGCGAGATGATCATGGAATCCTTGACGTGGCGCATGATCAGATTGGCGCCAAAGCAGAAATCGCGGCAGATCGTGCCCACGGTGCCCGGTGCGGCGGCAAAGGCGGCGCGGCTGGCCTTGTCGGGGGTCAGTTGCAGGGCGGCCATCATGCCGGAAATACGGACCTCGCCCACCAGCGGGTGATCGGCGAATGTCATCCATTTTTCACGCAGGTAAGGGGCGGTTTCGGTTTTGACGCGTTCGACAATGCCTTCTTCGTCGAGGATTCGCAGGTTTTCCAGCGCCACGGCGCAGCTGACCGGATGGCCGGAATAGGTGTAGCCGTGGTTGAACTCGGCGCTGTCGATGACGGCGGCAACCTCGTCGGACACGACCGAGGCGCCGATGGGGGCATAGCCCGAGGACAGGCCCTTGGCGATGGTCATGATGTCGGGGCGGATGCCGAAGGTCTGGCTGCCGAACCAGTTGCCGGTGCGGCCGAAACCGCAGATCACCTCGTCGGCGATCAGCAGGATTTCGTGTTCGTCGCAGATGCGCTGGATTTCGGGCCAATAGGTTTCGGGCGGCACGATCACGGCGCCGGCGCCCTGCACCGGCTCGGCGATAAAGGCGGCGACGTTGTCCTGGCCCAGGCGCTCGATCTCGCGCTCCAGCGCGCGGGCGGCGTGCAGGCCGAATTCCTCGGGGCTCATCTCGCCGCCCTCGGCCCACCAGTGGGGCTGCTTGATATGGGTGATGTCGGGGATCGGCAGGCCGCCCTGTTCATGCATCGGCGTCATGCCGCCCAGGCTGGCTGCCCCCACGGTCGAGCCATGATAGGCGTTCACGCGGCTGATGATGGTTTTCTTGCTCGGCTTGCCCTTGAGCGCCCAATAGGTGCGCACCATGCGGATATTGGTATCGTTGGCGTCTGATCCGCCATTGGCAAAGAACACATGGTTCAGATCAAAGGGGGTGAGAGCGGCGATCCTTTGGGCCAGCTCGATCACCGGCGGGTGCGAGGTCTGGAAGAAGGTGTTGTAATAGGGCAGTTCCTGCATCTGTTCAAAGGCGGCGCGGGCCAGCTCGTCGCGGCCATAGCCGATATTGACGCACCACAGCCCTGCCATGGCGTCAAGGATCTCGGCCCCGTCGGAATCGGTCAGGGTGCAGCCCTGCGCGCGGGTGATGACGCGCGTGCCCTTTTCGGCCAGCTGCGCGCCATTGGTAAAGGGGTGCATGTGATGCGCGGCGTCCAGCGACTGCAGTTCCGCCGTGGGTTTGTGGTTGAAAAGACGGGTCATGGTCGGATTCCTTTGCATCGAGGCTGGACGGGGTGGGCAGGGCGCCGTTTCCGCCTTTGCTGCGGTTGTGGCCTGCGGGATCATAATATGATCAAATCGAGGGGCGTCAACTGGTGACGAATGATTTTGATCAAATTCGCCCCCCGTTGTCAGGTGCCTGTTCGGCGCCCCTTTCGGCGTTGCGTCAGGACCAGCCGAAATTTTCGCGCACGATGGCGAATCCCTGGGCGATGTCGGCGCGGATGGCGCTCGCGCATCCGGCGCTGTCGCCCGCCCGCAGGGAATGGATGGCCTCGTTATGGCGGTCGATCAGGCTCTCGGTGCCGTATTTGCCTGAAATGATCCGGTAAAGCGGGCCGAAACGCAGCCACAGCGTTTCGGTGATCGGCAGCAGGATGTTTGATTCGGCCCGCGCGTAGAGATGAAAGTGAAAGCGGTGGTTCTGGCGCATGTAGCCCTTGATGTCGCCCAGATCGATGGCGGCATTCAGCGCGTCGTCAATGGAACGCAGCGCGTCGATATCCTGCTCAGAGACCCTTTGCGCGGCCATTTCGGCCAGTTTCGGTTCGATCATGTCGCGGGCAAAGGTCAGTTCGGCAAAACGGGCCTCGGTCATGCGGGGCACGCAGACGCGGCGGTTGCCCTGGAATTCAAGCGCGCCTTCGGCGGTGAGGCGGCGGATTGCCTCGCGCACCGGGGTCATGGACACGCCGCATTCGGCCACCAGCCCCTGGATGGTCACCGCCTGGCCCGGAGTGAGATCGCCAAACAGGATCTTGTCGCGGATCTGGCGATAGACGATTTCATGCGCGGGAGGGTTGTTCAGCGAGGAAAGCATTGGATATTGGCGCTCTGCATGTTTAGAATTTGCCTTGTCCTGTTGTCCGTCCGCTGCCAGCCGGCCCTGGCGGGCACCTGGCGTGGGATGATCGCGTGATGCCCGGTGCCAAGCCTATACAATTCACATGGGGCTTGCAATCGTGCCGGATTTTGATCAAATTCCACGGTGTGATATTCAAACGCGGCAAAAGACGCGGCCACTATTCGGGAGGAAGACGATGAAACGCAAGACGGCAAGACTGATCGGGGCGGTGGCGGCCTCGGTGATGCTGGCGGGGACGGCGCTGGCCGAAGAGGTGCATGTCTACAACTGGTCGGATTATATCGAGCCCAGCCTGCTGAAGAAATTCGAAAAGGAAACCGGCATCAAGGTGGTCTATGACACCTTTGACAGCAACGAGGTGCTGGAAACCAAGCTGCTGGCGGGCCAGACCGGCTATGACGTCGTCGTGCCCTCGGGCACCTTTCTTGCACGCCAGATCAAGGCGGGCGTGTTCATGAAGCTCGACAAGAGCAAGCTGCCCAACCTCAAGAATGTCTGGCCGCAGATCGCCAGGCAGCTGGAGCGCTATGATCCGGGCAACCAGTATGCCGTCAACTACATGTGGGGCACGACCGGCATCGGCTATAACGTGGACAAGGTGAAAGAGGTGCTCGGGCCCGATGCGCCGGTCAATTCATGGTCGCTGGTGTTCGATCCCGAGAACATGAAGAAGCTGCAGAAATGCGGGGTGCATTTCCTGGATGCCCCGGCCGAGGTGATCCCGGCCGCGCTGAACTATATCGGCGAGGATCCCGACAGCAAGGATCCGGCAGTCATCAAGAAGGCCCAGCCCGTGCTAGAGGCGGTGCGCCCCTATGTGCGCAAGTTCCACAGCTCGGAATACATCAACGCGCTGGCCAATGGCGAGATCTGCGTGGCGATCGGCTGGTCGGGCGACGTTCTGATGGCGCGCGATCGTGCCGCCGAGGCCGACAATGGTGTGCGCGTGGAATACTCGATTCCCAAGGAAGGGGCCGTGCTGTGGTTCGACAACATGGCAATCCCCGCGGATGCACCCAACCCGGATGCCGCGCACAAGTTCATCAACTTCATGCTCGATGCAAAAAACGCGGCGGCGGCGACCAACTATGTTTTCTACGCCAACGGCAACCTTGCCTCGCAGAAATACATCGACAAGGAGGTTCTGGACGATCCGGCAATCTATCCTGACGCGGAAACGGTGAAAAAACTGTATATCACCACCCCTTATCCGCCCAGGATCCAGAAGCTGGTCACACGCATGTGGACCCGGATCAAGACCGGTAACTGATGCCTGGTTCCCCACATGCGCGGCATGTGGGGAGATGCGTATTTGCACAAAGAAGAAGCGATGGTTTCGCGCCCCCGTATGGGGGCGCGGCACCGGCCGAAGGGGGGAAGATGAACAGCACGCAAGCCGCCGCGACAGATGTCTTTGCGCCGTGGGAGGACGGGGCCGCGAAACCCCTGATCCGGTTTGACCATGTGACCAAACGGTTTGGCGGCTTTACCGCGATCGACGACCTTTCCCTTGATATATTCGAGCGCGAATTCTTTGCCCTGCTGGGGCCGTCGGGCTGCGGCAAGACCACGCTCATGCGCATGCTGGCGGGGTTCGAGGACCCGAGCGAGGGGCGGATCACGCTGGGCGGGCTTGATCTGGCCGGCGTGCCGCCCAACAGGCGCCCGGTCAACATGATGTTCCAGTCCTATGCGCTGTTTCCGCATCTGAGCGTGGCCGACAACATCGCCTTTGGCCTGAAACGTTCGGACATGCCGAAATCGGAGATCGCCGGCAGGGTCGATGAAATGCTGGCCCTGGTGCAGCTGAGCAAGTTCGCCAGCCGCAAGCCGCATCAGATCTCGGGCGGGCAACGCCAGCGGGTGGCGCTGGCGCGCGCGCTGGCCAAGGCGCCGAAACTGTTGCTGCTGGACGAGCCGCTTGCCGCGCTCGACAAGAAGCTGCGCGAGGAGACCCAGTTCGAGCTGATGGACATTCAGGAAAAGCTGGGCACCACATTCGTCATCGTCACCCACGACCAGGAAGAGGCGATGACCGTTGCCAGCCGGGTTGCGGTGATGGATCACGGGCGTCTGGTGCAGGTGGCCACGCCCGAGGAAATATACGAGTTTCCGAATTCGCGCTATGTGGCCGATTTCATCGGTGATGTGAACCTGATCGAGGGTGTCGTGCGCGAATGCAGCGGCGATACCTGTCGTATCGACTGGGCCGAGGGCATGGCGCCGATTGCGGCCACGGCGCCGCCGGGGCTGGAAAAGGGGGCATCCTGCTGGTTCGCGATCCGGCCGGAAAAGCTGTCGATCTCGTCCGAGCGCCCGCCCGAGGCCCCCAACGCCATTGCCGGCAGGGTGCTGGATATCGGCTATCTCGGCAACATATCGACCTATCATGTCGCGCTGCCCGGGGGGCAGGTCCTCAAGGCGCAGGTTGCCAACAGCAATCGCCTGGCCCGGCGGGCCTTTGTCTGGGAGGACGAGGTCTGGCTGTCGTTCTCGGCAACGGCCGGCATCGTTCTGACATCGTGAGGGGGCGCCGATGAACCCGCGTCGTCTGCTGCTGGTCATGGTGCCCTATGGCTGGCTCTTGCTGCTGTTTCTGGTGCCGTTCGGAATCGTGCTCAAGATTTCGTTTTCCGACCAGGCGCTGGCGATCCCGCCCTATACGCCGACATTCGACCTGGCCGCCGGATGGCAGGGATTCATGGATTTCCTGTCGAAACTGGATTTCGAGAACTACGTCTGGCTGACCCAGGACGACCTGTACTGGAAGGCCTATCTGTCGAGTGTCCAGATCGCGACGCTGTCAACGGTGTTGACGCTGATGGTCGGCTACCCGATCGCCTATGGGATGGCCAATGCCCCGTCCGAGTGGCGGCCCACCCTGATGATGCTGGTGATCCTGCCGTTCTGGACGTCGTTCCTGATCCGTGTCTATGCGTGGATCGGGATCCTGGGTCAGAACGGCTATCTGAACCAGCTGCTGCTGTGGACCGGCATCATCGACGAGCCGCTGGTGATGCTGAACACGCCTTTTGCCGTCTATATCGGGATCGTTTACACCTATCTGCCCTTCATGGTGTTGCCCATCTATGCCACGCTGGAAAAGCTGGATCACGATTTGCTGGAGGCGGCCGAGGATCTGGGGTGTTCGCGGCTGCAGGCCTTCTGGCTGGTGACGGTGCCGCTGTCGAGGCCGGGGGTGATCGCCGGCTGTTTTCTGGTTTTCATTCCGGCGGTGGGCGAGTTCGTGATCCCGTCGCTCCTGGGGGGGTCGCGCACGCTGATGATCGGCAAGGTGCTGTGGGACGAATTCTTTTCCAACCGTGACTGGCCGACGGCCAGCGCGGTGGCGGTCGTGTTGCTGCTGATCCTGATCATTCCGATCATCCTGTTCCAGCGCCATCAGCAGAAAATGCAGGAGATGGACGCATGAGCCGGCGCTTTTCATGGTTCAACGCGACCTCTCTGACGCTGGGGTTTGCATTTCTCTATCTGCCGATCGTCATTCTCGTGTTCTATTCGTTCAACGAGTCCAAGCTGGTGACGGTCTGGGCCGGGTTTTCGACCAAATGGTACGGGGTGCTGTTTCGGGACGAGGCCTATCTGGATGCGGCGATGATCACGCTGAAGGTGGCGGTGATCTCGTCAACCATCGCCACGGTTCTGGGCACCATGGCGGCCTGGGTTCTGGTGCGCGCGGGGCGTTTTCCGGGGCGGACGCTGTTTTCGGGCATGATCTATGCGCCGCTGGTGGTGCCGGACGTGATAACGGGGCTTTCGCTGTTGCTGCTGTTCATCGCCATCGGGCTGGATCGCGGCGTGTTCACGATCGTGCTGGCCCACACCACCTTTTCGATGTGCTATGTCTCGGTCGTGGTCAGCTCGCGTCTGGTCAGCTTTGACCGCGCGCTGGAAGAGGCGGCGCTGGATCTGGGCTGTTCGCCCTTTGATGCCTTTCGCTCGGTCACGCTGCCGATCATTGCGCCTGCGGTGATTTCGGGCTGGCTGCTGTCGTTCACGCTCAGCCTCGATGATCTGGTGATCGCGTCCTTTGCCTCGGGGCCGTCTGCAACCACGCTGCCGATGAAGATCTTCAGCCAGGTGCGCCTGGGCCTGAACCCCGAGGTCAACGCCCTGTCAACGATCATGATCGCAATCGTGACGGTCGGGGTGGTGACGTCGTCCCTGCTGACCAAGCGCGCCGCGGTCAGGCGCCAGCAACAGGAACAGGCGGCACTGGCGCAGGGGTGATGGGCTGGCCGTTACCGGACGGATGCCGGCCATTGATGCACGCCGCCGTTGAAACGGCCGATGGCCACGCGTCGTATTCAGCGTGGTTGCCCCCCTCTGGTGGGCCAAAACGGTTGAAATTCACAAAATACGATCCATGATCGTGGTTTACGATAACCAAGAAAACATTGTTCAGGGAGATGACGAATGAGCGTATTTTATGGTACCCCGGGCGATGATCTGCTGAAGGGCACCCCCAATGCAGACGAGTTCTTTCTTTCTTTCTACCGGCGTGGACACCATCCGTACCAAGGGCGGCCTTGATTCGCTGAACGCATCGATGATGACCGCGGCCGATCTGGGAGGTGTCGGACTGGCTGTCAGCTTGCTGAGTTCCTCGGCTACGGTGGGCCAGATCACTTCGACATCGGTGACGTTCAGAACAGTCGTCTTTGGGGTTGTCGTCGATGTTACGGGCTCGCTCCTCGGCGACAAGGTCACGGGAAATTATTACGACAACACGTTCTATCTGGGAGACGGCAATGACATTGCATCCGGCTTGCGTGGCAACGACCGGATCCATGGCGGCGCAGGGAATGACAGCATCACCGGAGGCCAGGGAAACGATTTTCTTTATGGCGGCAGCGGCGACGACACCCTATCGGGAGACGTCGGCAATGATACGCTGATGGGCGGAGATGGCGCCGATACCCTGAAGGGTGGTACCGGCTGGAACAGGTTGTTCGGGGAAAAGGGAAACGACACATTGATCGGCCTCAGTGGCGGTAATTTCCTTGTCGGGGGCAGCGGCGACGACCTGCTCAGGAGCGGCAACGGCAATGACATCCTCAGGGGGGGAACCGGCAATGACGTGCTGAAGAGCGGCGGAGGCGACGACGTGCTGCGCGGCGGCAGCGGAAACGATCGCCTTGTCGGTGGCCTCGGTTTCAACAGGATGTTTGGCGATGACGGCAACGATAGCCTGATCAGCAACAGCCTGACGGGAAACCACATGGATGGCGGATACGGCAATGACCGGCTGTATGGCGGCGCGGGTGATGACGTCATGAAGGGCGGCTATGGCAAGGGCCGCGACAAGATGTGGGGATATGACGGGCGCGACCAGATGTGGGGTGGCGCCGGGCGCGACACGATGGACGGTGGCGTCGGCAATGACGCGATGAATGGCGGGCGCGGCAATGACGTGATCGCCGGAAATGCGGGGTGGGATACCCTGACCGGCGGGGCCGGGCGCGACGTGTTTCTTTTCCGCACAACGGACACCAACGCATCGGATGATGACGTCATTACCGATTTCAACGCGGCCGAGGACACGATCCGCCTGGTCGGGGTTGCGGGCAAGGCGGATCTGATCGTCGGAGAGTCCGTGAACGGGTTGGGCACGAATGTGCAGTTTCTCGACGCCGGAGGGCTCACTCAGACCATCTTTCTGCAGGGCGTCCATCTGACGGTCGATCAGATTCCGTTCATTTTCGGCTGATCCGTGCGCCTCTCCTCTGGCCAAGCGGCCGAGGCGCGCTATCATGACGCCGCCCGGCACAGAGCGAGGAGGAAACCGGAAATGAAACCGCATGACATGGCGCGGCTGGCCATAGCCGGCGCCGTACTGGCCCTGGGGGCAACCTTGGGGGCGGCGCAGCTGGCCGCCCAGCAGCTGCCCAATGCGCGCACGGCTGCGCGCGAGCTGTACAAGACGGGCCGTAACGCGACCATCATCCGCTTTCTGCGCCCGGATCTGATCCCGTCCCAGGTGCGGGCGACGCTGGAAAAGGCCCCGCAGGTGCAGAGCTATTACGCCGCCATAGCCATCTCGCCCAGCGAGGGGTTGATGGGCAAATCGGCCATGCAGGCGGTGAACTTTCATGATCCGGACAGCGCCGCGCGGGCCGCGATTGCGGGTTGCGACAGCAAGCGGGCCAAGACGTCCGAGCCCTGCGTGGTGATTGCCGATTTCCTGCCCAAGGGCTATGCGCCGGGGCGCAGCTTCAGCCTCAGCGCCAAGGCGACCGAGGTGTTCAAGGGCAAGTATCGCCGCGCCCGCAGGAACAAGGCCTTTGCGGTTTCGGTTGCCTCGGGCAACTGGGGCATGGCGGTCAAGGCGGCGACGATCGGGGACGCCCGCGCGGCCGCCATTGCCGATTGCGCCGCAAAGGCGGCCAAGGCGGGCGCAAATGACTGCGCGGTCGTCAGCGAAAACTGATGAACTTCACCCCCGCCAGATCCAGCCGCCGCCCAGAACGCGGCTGCTGTCGGGCGCGTAGAACACACAGGCCTGGCCGGGGGCGACGCCCTCTTCCGGGGTCAGCAGCTCGACCTCGGCCTGGTCATTGCCCAGCGGACGCAGCAGCGCCGGTTTGGGCGGGCGGGTCGAACGCACGCGCACCTCGACCTGACGTTCGGCAACCTCGTCGAAGGGGCGGTCGCCCAGCCAGTTGACCTCGCGCACGGGGATGATGGTCTTGGCAAGGGCCGCGCGCGGGCCGACGATGACCTCGCGGCTGTCGGGGTCGAGCCGCACCACATATAGCGGATCGCCCCCGCCAATACCCAGGCCGCGACGCTGGCCGATGGTATAGTGGATCACGCCGCGATGCTGGCCAAGGACGCGCCCGTCGATATGCCGGATGTCGCCCGGCTCGGCCGCGCCGGGGCGCAGTTTTTCGATCACGGCGGCATAATTTCCCTGCGGCACGAAACAGATATCCTGGCTGTCGGGCTTGTCGGCAACCGGCAGGCCGTGCTTGCGCGCCAGTTCGCGGGTTTCTTCCTTGGATTTCAGGTGCCCCAGCGGAAAGCGCAGATATTCAAGCTGTTCGCGGGTGGTCGAGAACAGGAAATAGCTCTGATCCCGGGCCGGGTCGGCGGCGCGGTGCAGTTCGGCCCCGTGGGGGCCTTGGAAACGCTGGATGTAGTGCCCCGTGGCCATGCAGTCGGCCCCCAGATCGCGGGCGGTTTCCAGCAGGTCGCGGAACTTGACCCGTTCATTGCAACGGATGCAGGGGACAGGGGTTGCGCCAGCCAGATAGCTGTCGGCAAATTCGTCGATCACGCTGTCGCGGAAACGGTTTTCGTAATCCAGCACATAATGGGGAAAGCCCATGCGCTCGGCCACGCGGCGGGCGTCGTGGATGTCGCGCCCGGCGCAGCAGGCCCCCTTTTTCGCCAGCGCGGCGCCGTGGTCATACAGCTGCAGCGTGACGCCGACCACATCATAGCCCTGGCTGGCCAGTTCGGCCGCCACGACCGAGCTGTCAACGCCGCCCGACATGGCTACGACCACCCGCGTCTGGGCGGGCGGCTTGGCAAAGCCCATCGAATTGACGGGAGGTATCGGGGCGGCTTGGGCCGGCATGTCGGGGATCCTCGGAAAGTTCGCTCGCAATATAGGAAAATTCGCCGAACTCACAAGGGGCGGCTTATGGGGTTGTTAATCTGCGCAAGGCAGGCTTGCCGCCCGAAAGGAGTGGAGCGATGCATATCAAACGGGGAAAGGGCCCCCTGTTCGTGACCTTGCCCGACGGGCGGCGCCTCGACCGGGGCGATTTGCCGCCGCGCGATACCAAGCGCTGGGTCGCCCGGCGCAAGCTGCGGGTGGTCGAAGCCGTCGAAGGGGGGCTGATCTCGGCCGAGGAGGCCTGCGAGATCTGGGCGCTCAGCAAGGAAGAGCTGGATTCCTGGCGCCGGCACGCGCGCAAACATGGCGCAAAGGGGTTGCAGACAACGCATCTTCAGTTGTATAGACAACCAAAGGTAGAGTCTCGCGACAAGTCATGAACGAGTAACCGGTGGTTAACGATTCTGTCCCAAGGTAACCTTAATCGGACCAAACCCATTGGAGAAACGCCATGCGCATCCTGCTCGTCGAAGACGACCCGACCACCGCGCGCAGTATCGAAATGATGCTCTCGAATGCCAATCTGAACGTGTATTCAACCGATCTGGGCGAGGAGGGGATCGATCTGGCCAAGCTGTATGATTACGATCTGATCCTTCTGGACCTCAACCTGCCCGATGTGAACGGCCACGAGGTGCTGCGCAGGCTGCGCCGCTCAAGGGTGGAAACGCCAATCCTGATCCTGTCTGGCAGCGACGACAATGAGAACAAGATCAAGGGCTTCGGCTTTGGCGCCGACGATTATCTGACCAAGCCCTTTCACCGTGACGAGCTGATCGCACGCATTCACGCGATCATCCGTCGCTCGAAAGGGCATGCCGAATCCGTCATCCGCACCGGACGCCTGGCCGTCAATCTCGATACCAAGACGGTCGAGGTCGATGGCCTGCCAGTTCATCTGACCGGCAAGGAATACCAGATGCTGGAACTGCTGAGCCTGCGCAAGGGCACCACCCTGACCAAGGAGATGTTCCTTAACCATCTCTACGGCGGCATGGATGAGCCCGAGCTCAAGATCATAGATGTGTTCATCTGCAAGTTGCGCAAGAAACTTTCCCAGGCGCTTGACGGTGAAAACTACATCGAAACCGTCTGGGGCAGGGGTTATGTCCTGCGTGACCCCGAACCAGCATCCGCCCACAACCGGATCGCCGTCGGCGCCTGAGGGCCGCATATCGGGCAAGGCGGTGCAGCCTTGGCTCGCCCATGTGCTGCCCGATAGGGCTGGACCCGCCCGCATGCCATGGCTATTTCTTGTCCAGAACGGCAAAGGGGCAGGGCATGACGCAGCGGCGCGATGCGCAACGGCAATCCGGGCGCGAAATTCCGGTCGAGGCATTGACCCGCGATCAGGCGCGTGATGAGCTTGCGCGGCTTGCCGAAATCCTGAACCGGGCCAATCGCGCCTATTATCAGGATGACGCACCCTTTCTGACCGATGCCGAATATGACGCGCTGCGCCGTCGCAACGCGCTGATCGAGGCGCGTTTCCCCGACCTCAAACGCCCCGACAGCCCATCCGACCAGATCGGCGCCCGCCCGCGCGAGGGATTCGCCAAGGTCCGGCACGAACAGCGTATGATGTCGCTGGGCAATGCGTTTGACGATGAAGATGTCCGTCACTTTGTTGACGGCGTCCGCCGCTTTCTGGGGCTGGCCGATGACGCGCCGCTTGATTTCACGGCCGAGCCCAAGATTGACGGGCTCTCGCTCGCGCTGCGATATGAGGGGGGGCGGCTGGTCACGGCCGCGACCCGGGGCGATGGCGAGGTGGGCGAGGATGTAACCGCCAATGCCCGCACCATTGGCGACATCCCCGAATATCTGGAAAATGCGCCGGAAATCCTCGAGGTGCGGGGCGAGGTCTATATGCGCCACAATGATTTTGCCGCCCTCAATGAACGCCAGCAGGCCCGCGGGGACAAGCCCTTTGCCAACCCGCGCAATGCCGCCGCCGGTTCGCTGCGCCAGCTGGATGCGGCGGTGACCGCCAGCCGCCCGCTGCATTTCTTTGCCTATGCCTGGGGCGTGCTGTCCGCGCCGCTGGGCAAAACCCAGATGCAGGCCATCGCGCGGCTGGGCGAACTGGGCTTTTCGGTCAACCCGCTGATGAAGCTGTGCCGCTCGGTTGACGAAATGCTCGCCCATTACAACGAGATCGAGGAACGCCGCGCAACCCTGGGCTATGACATCGACGGTGTGGTCTACAAGGTCAACGATCTGGCGCTGCAGGAACGCCTCGGCTTTCGCTCGACCACGCCGCGTTGGGCGATTGCCCATAAATTCCCGGCCGAGATTGCCCATACCCGCCTGCTGGATATCGAAATCCAGGTGGGCCGCACCGGCGCGCTGAGCCCGGTTGCACGCCTTCAGCCCGTCACGGTGGGGGGCGTGGTCGTCAGCAACGCAACGCTGCATAACGAAGACTACATCAAGGGGCGCGACTCAAAGGGCAACCCCATCAGGAATGGGCGCGACATCCGCAAGGGTGACTGGGTCGAGGTCTATCGCGCGGGCGATGTCATCCCCAAGATCCGCGATGTGGATCTGTCCAAACGCCCCGCCGACAGCAAACCCTATGACTTTCCCGATCACTGCCCGGTCTGCGGGGCCGAGGCCGTGCGGGAAGAGGGCGATTCCGTGCGCCGCTGCACGGGTGGCCTCAGCTGCCCCGCGCAGGCCGTTGAAAAGCTGAAACATTTCGTGTCACGCAATGCATTCGATATCGAGGGGCTGGGCGCAAAACAGATCGAGATGTTCTTTGACGACGACCTTCTGCCCATCCGCGAGCCGGCCGATATCTTTACCCTTGAAGAACGTGATCACAAAAATATCGCCAAGCTGAAAAACCGCGAGGGCTGGGGCGAGACCTCGGCCGACAAGCTGTTTGCCGCCATCCGCGCGCGCCGAAAGATCCCGCTGGCCCGGCTGATTTATGCGCTTGGCATCCGCCATGTGGGCGAGGCCTCGGCCAATCTTCTGGCGCGCCATTTCGGCACATGGGAGGCCTTCGAACGCTGTCTGACCAACGCGACGCTCGGCGAGGGCCCCGAATGGGACGAGCTGCTGTCGATCGACGGCGTGGGCGAGGTCATGGCCGCCGCCCTGGTGACCGCCTTTCACCAACCGGCCTCGCGCGCGTTGATCGACCGGCTGGTGCAGCATCTTGAAATCATCCCCGCCGAACAGCCGGCCAGCGACAGCCCCGTTGCCGGCAAGACCATCGTGTTCACCGGCACGCTGGAACATATGACACGGGCCGAAGCCAAGGCGCGGGCCGAATCGATGGGGGCCAGGGTGTCGGGATCGGTGTCGAAGAAAACCGATCTGGTCGTCGCGGGCCCCGGCGCTGGATCCAAGGCGAAAAAGGCGGCCGAACTGGGGGTGAAGGTGATTGGCGAACAGGAATGGCTTGAACTGATCGGGGCAAAGCCCTGACAATGCGGGCATGAGCACGCGCCCCGAAATCCTGTTTCCCCTGTTCGGCGAGATCACCGGGCTGGAGGGCGTCGGCCCGAAAACCGCGCGTCTGCTGGAACAGATGGGCGTCAAGCGGCCGCGCGACCTGCTGTTCACGCTGCCCCACGGGGTGATCGACCGCAATATCCGCGCCTCGATCAACCAGGTCACGCCGCCTTGCACCGTGACCGTCGAGGTCGAGGTTTTGCGCCACCAGCCCAGCACCCGGCGGGGCGGGCCGTATCGGGTACAGGTGCGCGATTCGCAAACCGCGTTTCAACTGGTGTTCTTTCACGCCCGCGGCGACTGGCTGCGCCGCACCCTGCCCGAGGGCGCGCGCCGCGTGGTTTCGGGCAAGCTGGAACTGTTCGACGGGGTTGCGCAGATCGTCCACCCCGACCATATCTTGCCCCCCGAACAGGCGGGCGAGATCCCGCCATTCGAGCCGGTCTATCCCCTGACCGCCGGCCTTGGCCAGCGCGCCATTGCGCGGGCAGCGCAATCGGCGCTGGCACGCGCGCCGGATCTGGACGAATGGATCGACGCGTCGCTTGTGGAAAAACGGGGCTGGCCCAGTTGGCGCGCGGCGCTGGAGGCCGCCCATCACCCGCAAAAGACGCAGGACCTTTCGCTGCAGGCCCCGGCGCGCGAACGTCTGGCCTATGACGAGCTGTTTGCCCATCAGCTGACGCTGGCGCTGGCGCGTGCGCGGATCAGGCGCAAGAAGGGGGTGGTCAGCAAGGGCGACGGGCGGCTTCAGGCGCTTGTGCGCAAGGCGCTGCCATATGATCTGACCGGCGCACAACGTCGCGCGGTTGCGGAAATCGCGGCCGACATGGCCTCGGCCCTGCGCATGAACCGCCTTCTTCAGGGCGATGTCGGTGCCGGCAAGACGGTGGTTGCGCTGCTGGCGATGCTGGTTGCGGTCGAATCCGGCGGGCAGGCGGTGATGATGGCGCCGACCGAAATTCTGGCGCGCCAGCATATGGAAAGCATCCGCCCGCTGTTACAGGCCGCGGGCGTGCGCGCCGAAATCCTGACCGGGCGCGACAAGGGCGAGGGGCGCGCGGCCAAGCTGGCGGCGCTGGCAGCGGGCGAGATCGGCATTTTGCTGGGCACGCATGCGGTGTTTCAGAAGGATGTGAAATTTGCCGATCTGCGCCTTGCCGTGATCGACGAACAGCACCGCTTTGGCGTGCGCCAGCGTATGGAGCTGGGCGACAAGGGCAGGGCGGTCGACATGCTGGTGATGACGGCAACGCCGATCCCGCGCTCGCTGGCGCTGGCGCAATATGGTGACATGGATGTGTCGGTGCTGGACGAAAAGCCCCCCGGCCGCAAGCCCGTGAAAACGGTGGTGCTGCCCGAGTCGCGCGTTGGCGAGGTGATCGACCACCTGAAACGCGCCATTGACGAGGGGCGACAGGCCTATTGGGTCTGCCCGCTGGTCGAGGAAAGCGAAACCGTTGAATGGACCGCCGCCGAGGAACGGTTCCGCAGCCTGCGCACGGCCCTTGGCGAATCTGCGGTGGGGCTGGTTCACGGGCAGATGCCTCTGGCCGAAAAGGATGCCGCGATGGCGCGCTTTGTTGCCGGGCAAACCCGCGTTCTGGTAGCAACCACGGTAATCGAGGTCGGGGTCGATGTTCCAGATGCCTCGATCATGGTGATCGAACAGGCCGAGCGTTTCGGCCTTGCCCAGCTGCACCAGCTGCGCGGGCGTGTGGGGCGGGGGGCGGCGCAATCGTCGTGTCTGCTGATCTATCGCCCGCCGCTGTCGGAAACCGCGCGGCGCCGGCTGGAGGTCATGCGCGAAACCGATGACGGCTTTGTCCTGGCCGAGGAAGATTTGCGTCTGCGCGGCGCGGGCGACGTGCTGGGCGTGGCACAATCCGGCCTGCCGCGCTTCCGAATCGCCGATCTGGAAACGCAGGCTGATCTGATGAAGGTGGCGCAGGATGACGCGCGGATATTGTTGCGAACAGATGCAGAACTGTCAGGCGCGCGTGGCCAGGCGGCACGTGTTCTGCTGTGGCTGATGGAGCAGGATCAGGGTATTCGTTTGTTATCAGTCGGTTGACAGGCGCATTGTGCATGCAGGATCAGCCCGTTCCGATTTACAGGTCGGCATGATGCCTTTGTGTTCATCGTAAGTTCTTAAAAAGTTCTTGCCAATTTCGTTAATTTTTGCGAACAAAAGGGAAACAACCATGTTGCTGATCGAGGGGTTCCCATGTTTCGCCAGATCCACGCCATTCTGAACCGCACCCCCAGGGCCCAGTTGCTGGAAGATGCAATCGGCCTGGCCGCGATTGTCACGTTGATCCTGGTCGGGCTCAGCCTGCCGGGCATGCCGTGATCACAAATTGCGCATGGCGCCCCCCAGGCATCCCTGCAGCGGCCGAGTCGTGCATGCGGCAGCTCTCAGGCGCAGGCGGTTTCCTCGGCCTGGGCAAAGGCCTCGGCCGTGGCCTCCAGCGCCAGCATGATCGACGCGTGGCGATTCTTGTAGTCGCGCGCGGGCATCAACACCCCCAGCTCGTCAAACGGGGCATCGGGCGCCGGGCCGCCCTCTTTCAGCATGGCGCGCAGCTGGTCGCGGGCGCGCTCGATCTGGGCACGGGTGCAGCCCACCGCATTGGCCCCGACCACCGATGCCGCCGCCTGACCCAGTGCGCAGGCCTTGACCTCTTGCCCGAAATCGCTGATCCGCCCGTTTTCGATGCACAGATCGACGGCAACCGTCGAGCCGCATAATGGCGAGCGTTTGCGCACGCTGGCGTCGGGATCGGACAGCCGGGTGGTGTGGGGGATATTGGCCGCCAGCGCCAGAATTTGGCCGGAATAAAGTTTGATCAGATCCTGTTCACCACTCATCTGCCTTGGGCCTTTCAACCTGCGCTCACCGCCTTTACAGATAGGACAAATACCCGGAATTGAAAAGGACCGCAAAAGATGGAGCCGGAATTCGACCCCGCAACATTGAAATTCGACGCCGGCGGCCTGATCCCGGCCATTGCCCAGGATGCCGCCACCGGCGAGGTCCTGATGCTGGCATGGATGAACCGGGACGCGATCGTTCGTACGCTCGAAACCGGGCATGTGACCTACTGGTCGCGCTCGCGCCAGGAGCTGTGGGAAAAGGGCCTGACCAGCGGGCATACGCAAAGCCTTGTCGAGATGCGGGTCGATTGCGACCGCGATTGCCTGTTGCTGCTGGTCGAACAGACCGGCCCCGCCTGCCACACGAACCGGCGTTCCTGTTTCTATACCGCACTGCGCGAGGGGCGCGAGGTCGAGATCCTGCACCCCATGGGTGACGAGGGTTGAGGGAGGGGGGCGCCCCGGCCCTCGGGTCAGGCCGCCACCGTCACTTTGCAGTCAGCTCGCGCAGCACGTCCAGCACGCTCAACACATCCTCGCGCGTGGTCTCGAACGACCCGGCGGTCATGCGGATGACGAACTGCCCCTCATGGGTGGTCTGGGTCAGATAGATGCGCCCGTCATCATTGATGCGTTTCAGCAAGTCCTCGGTCGCGGCGCTGGCATCGCGTCCGGGCGGGGCGTATTGAAATGTGAACAGCGCCAGACGCCGCGCGCTGGTGATACGGAAATGGGGCAGGGCGGCGATTTCGCGTTCAAGCTCGGCCACCCAGGCGACATGGTTGCGGATGCGTTCGCGCAGGCCCTGCAGCCCATAGGCCCGCATCAGGAACCACAGCTTCAGCGCCCGAAAACGCCGGCCCAGCGGGATGACCCATTCGTTGTAATTGGTGATCTCGTCCTGCCCGAGGGTCTGCAGATAATCGGGACGCAGCCCCAGCGTGCGGATCTGCGCCGCCGGCTCGGCCAGAAACTGCACCGAACAGTCGAACTGCGCCCCCAGCCATTTATGCGGGTTGAAGACGATCGAATCGGCCCCCTCGACCCCGGCCCAGAGCGGGCGGAATTCGGGGCAGATCATGGCCGAGCCCGCCCAGGCGGCATCGACATGGGTATAGAGGTTTTCGCACCGGGCGACCTCGACAATGGCGGCCACGTCGTCGCATGCCCCGATCGAGGTGCCGCCGACGCAGATCACCACGCCCGCCGGCAGATAGCCCTGCGCGCGGTCGTCGGCGATGGCGCGCGCCAGGGCCTCGGCGCGCATGGCGTAGTTTTCGTCGCAGGCGACCTTGACCAGATTGTCCTGCCCGATCCCGGCCAGCCGCACCGCCTTGTCGATCGAGGAATGGGTCTGGCTCGAGGCATAGATCCGCAGGCGCGGCGCGGATGAAAGGCCCTGCGTAACCCCCTCCCAGCCGAGCGCGCGTTCACGCATGGTCAGCACGGCCGACAGCGTGCTTGACGTGGCGCTGTCCTGGATCACGCCGCTGAAATGGCCGGGCAGGCCGAGGGCGTCGCGCAGCCAGTCAACCATCCGGGTCTCGATCTCGGTCGCGGCGGGCGAGGTCTGCCACAACATGCACTGGGCCGAAATGGTATTGGCCAGCTGTTCAGCCACCATCGAGGCGGGTGCCGCGTTGGACGGGAAATAGGCAAAGAATCGCGGATGCTGCCAATGGGTCATGGCGTCGGGGACGATGGCCGTGAAATCATCAAAGATGCGCTCCATCGGCTCGGGCTGTTCGGGGGCGCGCTCGGGCAGCTGCGCGATCACGTCACCGGGGCTGACCTGGGCGCGCACCGGGCGGCTGCGCAGGGTTTCGAGATATTTCTGCCCCCATTCGGTGGCGCGGTTCGACCATCTGGTGAAATCCGAGAGTTTCAAGAACGGGCTCCTCTGGTCAGCTGAATGCAAGGCGGCCATTGCGGAATTGGTCGCGTCGATGGCGCCTGCTGTCAACGCTTGACTACAAGTGCCGTTGCGGATTTTCTGAGCCTGACAGACGGAGAACGCAAATGATCCGAAATTTCAACGACTACGCCGCCAATGAGCGCACCTTTCTGGCATGGGTTCGCACGGCAGTCGCCATTGTCGGCATCGGCATCCTTCTGGGCAAGCTGGGCGCGCCGAGCGGTGCCACCACGCTCAGCCTTGCCAGCGCGTTGTTGCTGATCTTCGGCATGCTGATGATCCTGGGCGCCGGGGTGCGCTTTCTCATGCTGCGCAGGCTGATCGAGGAAGATCGCGAGACCGAGGAAATCCCGGTCTTGCTGGATATCGTGCTGGCGGTGGTCATGCTGGTGCTGTTTGCCACGCTGGCAAGTTTCGGCACCCACCTGTTCGAAACGCTCTAGGCGGCGCCTTTGGGAACAAGAGGGCGAAATTTCCCCCGTCATTGAAAAGCCAGGCATCCTTGCCGAACCGCTTGCGGTTCGGTTCGCGCCCGCCCCCGCCCCCCAGGCAACTGTATTCTTTCGGCCTGTCAGGTTGGTGCCTTCCAAGGGGTCTGGTCGCGCAGCAGGGCGTTGGCGATGATCAGGATTTTCCGGGCGATGGCGACCGCGATGACCTTGCCGGGCTTGCCACGGCTGCGCATGGCC